>NZ_JACJSI010000142.1 GCF_014698065.1 Nostoc flagelliforme FACHB-838 | reverse complement strand
ACTAGGGCTAAGTTTCCGTCCAAGAAGCCAGTACATAAGGGGGCAGGAGTTAAATTGGAAACACTTACTTTTTCTGTAATCAATACTGCTTAGAGCTTAACCGAACCGTATTGAAATATCACTACTCCTCACAAAAGGAAACCAAAACGAGAACTAACTCAGCAGCAAAAGGATGAGAATAAAGCTTTATCTAGTAATCGAATATTCATTGAACATTTGATCAGATTACTTAAAATATTTCGGATTGCTTCACAAAGGTTTCGCCTAAAAAATGACACTTACGAGCAGATTATTTTAACAGTTTGCGGATTAGTTAGATTAAGAATTGGTAGCTTGATTCTCCTTACTTAACTATTAGCAATAATCGCAAAATCTCAAAAATCAGGAGTTAATTTTTATGTCTCTAAACTATTACTAACTATCTCAAAGCCTTATGCCTCCGTTTTTACGAATATATCAAAGTTTTGCCCCAAAGCTTTGAATAGTCTGGCTTTGGAGTTTTCGGACAAGTCTAGTGAAGCACGTTGCCCTACCTACAGCCCTTCTCCGAGAGGAGTCGAAAATGGGTAAGAATTGCCCCGGCATTAATTAGAAGCACGTTGCCCTACCTACAGTCCTTCTCCGAGAGGAGACCTCCGACAACAGGCATCAAGAAGGTAGGTGTTGGTGCAGTGATCGTGCTTTTTTACATCTGCAATCCAACACTCACGTTCCCCCTACCGTTGCCATCCCTGTCTTTATAAGAGCAAGAGCTACGGCTTTGCAGTGATTGGACTGCTAGTGGTAAAGCTATTCATCTATGGTGCTACTTTTTCTTTAAACAACTTCCCAGCAGAAAACGCAGGAACAATGGTTGCCGGAATCGTCATTGGCTCATTGGTTTTGGGATTACGCCCTTCACGCTCTGAACGTTCGCGTCGCTCGAATGACCCAAACCCAACAAGCGTTATCTTCTCCCCATTAGCTACAGCCTCGGTAACGACTTCTAAAAAAGCACTGATCACTTGATCAGCTTGCTTTTTTGTGATGTTAGTCTTCGCTGCTACAGCATCCACGAGTTCGCCTTTGTTCATAAATCACCCCGAAGTATTGCCAGTATTGGAAATTTACTTTACCATTACTACCTTTTGTGAGGATAGGGGGAAAACGACTAACAATCAAGCAGCATACGAAAATTAACAATGCACAGTTACTCCTGTGGCGGCTTTGAATTCAAGGGTAAAGCCAGCTCAGAATAATTATCATTATTTTTTAGCTATCAACTTATGATTTTTGCTGAGTAATTTATCTCTTGAAAGTCTCCAAACTTCAAAGGTTTTTATTTATGTTGCTATGATTCGTTTGATGTTTAAGCAACTTGCTCCCCTAAAATCACATATCAAGAACTTTTCAAACATCCTCTTAAAATCAAAGCGTCCTCAAATTTTTAATTTAGCAACAACCTACACTAATAAATTGCTTCAGATTAAGAATTCTCGAACTCGATTAGCGAGTGCCTCTAACGAAGCCTTGTTATTACCTTCCTCTGATAAAGAAATATTTCTATTGAAGTTCCTTGTAACGAGCCAAAGTTGATGACCTTCAAACGCACAACCATAGGCAAAGCCTGTTCTGTGTCTTACCTCAACTCTTCGGACATCTTGGAGCGGAAAATCCTTGATTTTAGTTTGTAAGCCGTGGTATTTGACAGTTACCTTGCTGAGAGCTTTGTTGAAGCTACAAACTTTAACTACGTCACTTGCCCATATCTGTTGCAAGGCTAAACAAAATGCACCCGTTACTACAAGCAAGTACAGGAATCCCCACCACCCACCTGACATAGCATTCATATAGGAATCCTATTTGATTTTTGAATAAGCTCCGTACATTTGAAGCGTAGGGAAATCAAAGGTAGTGTGTCGGATAAACCACTCAAACATCCACTTTAAATGAGAGAATGTTGGAATTAAAGCGCAGAAACGTCTAACCCAAGTTTTGGCTTGCAACCAAATATCCTCTATAGGATTTTGCTCTGGGCAATTAGGAGCAAAGCGGACACAATGTATTTTCCATTCTTCAGTGGACAAACCTTGATTTATGGAGTCCAAGAAAGCTCGAAC
Organism: Nostoc flagelliforme FACHB-838; assembly: GCF_014698065.1. Taxonomy (GTDB): domain Bacteria; phylum Cyanobacteriota; class Cyanobacteriia; order Cyanobacteriales; family Nostocaceae; genus Nostoc; species Nostoc flagelliforme_B. The sequence continues at coordinate 13,360 of NZ_JACJSI010000142.1, read as the reverse complement.
ATCTTGAGAGCGATGGTAAGTAGCACCATCCCAAAAAATCAGTAACCGTTGGTTAGCACACTCCGCTAGCAGATATCGCAGGTAATCAATGGTCGAGTCTAAGTTTCCTTTATCGTAGGCTTTAAGCAGTAATTTTCCGCTGATATAGTCAACCGCCCCATAGTAAGTTTGTTTATCTCGTTCATTTACCACTCGAACGCTTATTTCTTGGTCAGTTTTCTCCCATACATAACCATTTAAGTCTCCCCACATCAAATGACATTCATCAATTAAGAGTACTCTAAGCTTTCCTGTTTCAATTTCAAAGCGGTGTTTTGCCAACAATGTTTCAATCTCTTTTTTTTTTCTGCGACAGCATCAGGATTGGCTTTAGGATTGTGCTTTGTTGTTTTCTTCCAACTTATCCCTGCTTCCTCAAATAGGTTATAGTAACTTTGTTTTGACTCGTAAACCACATCGTACTCAAAAGCTAACTTATACTCTAACTCGCCAATCTCCCAGTATTCCTTTGTTTGTAGCCAACTCAAAACTTCTTCTCTTTGTTCGCTGTTGAGATAGCTTTTCCTTCCTTTGTAGCTGAGTCGTAGTCCATCAATCCCTTCTGAGTCGTAGGCAAGATCCAGCCTGTGATTGACCCTCGCGATACGTCTAAAATTGTTTGGATTTCATCATACAAGTAACCTTGATAAACCAGCTTGACCGCCAATGCTTTCCTTACTTCACGCGCATCTGGACGCATATCTATAAAATCTTGTAGTGAGCGCGATCGCATTAAGTGCAGTTCCCTCTGTTGAATGTTGCCGCGACACTTCTCCCGCAAGTGTAGCAGCTTGTAAATACTGGCTTATCATTGTTTACTATTAGACTTGTATCCCTCTCCGCATTATTTCTTAGTCTTGTTCAAAAATCAAATAGGAGTCCTATAGCAAACAATACTATAGCAGGTGGGCTGCCAAAGAGAAGAAAAATCATACCAAACCAAAAATCTCTAGCTGGGTTTTGAAGCGTTAGAACATCTTCAGTTTGCTCTAAAATCTTCATTTTTTTTTGATTTCCCTTACTGCTGTTGATGTAGTTTCTACTCTATCACCAGATTTTATTTGTTTCTTCAAGTTAAATTATTGAGTCTAAACTCCAACGAGTGTAAACATTGGTATCTAATAAATACCATCAACAATTTTTTCCCTTATATCAAAATCACCTTTAAAATCAATGACAATGGGATCGTCTTGACAACTGCCGTCAGTTTGTTCAAAAAATCCTGCTGAGCATCCCAATTCTCTTGGTATTTTTGGGGGTGCTAATAGTTCTAGCTGGTGGGAAAGTGCCGTCAGCTTCCTCTACTGCGGCAAGCCATATTTCTTGCTGCTATTGAGGTTCTCGCTTTGTTAATGGTCGGACTTGTCCCTTAGTAGCCAGCAGAATCTGCGATTAATTGGGCGTTCGCTTGTGGGTCAAAAATCTCCTTTGTTCCTGCAAAACTACAAAATACTTGGCCAGGAGAGAGTCAGCAGTATGATTAAATTACTTGACCAAAACAGAAGCAGCAGCCACAATACACTACTAATTATCCTCAGCTTCATTTGAGACAAATCAATGTTTTTGATAAATTGCTGCTCATGCCAAAGTTGCCAAACTCGAAATGCAGTGTAAAGTGTACCAATAATCACCACTAAACTTGGCAACCAAACGCTACTAACTATTTGTTCAGTGATAATTTGGATTGTAATAACTAACAAATAGAAGCCAAAAATTTTACGAATTTCAGGATATTTAAACCAAACAATCAATGCAATCGTTGGAACAATAAGTCCAATTGCGACCGCTAATAATATCCAAACTCGAATAAATCTGAGTCCAGCATCGCTGTAGTTAATCACTGGACTAATTGGTAATATTCCAATTGAAGTTAGCCAACCCACAAGCCCCACTACTAAAGTTGCCATTACTATAAAGATGAGTCCCGTTTTCCAAGTCATCAATTGTTTACTCCACAAGCCAACTGAGCTAAATCTTCTGTTTGTACTTCATTCTATTCTGGATTCAGCAGTCCCTTTAGTGCTATGTGTTGGGGGAACTTGCTGCAAGTTTCAAGCAGTGGAAAGGGTTTCATGATTGCAAAGATTACATCGCCAGCTAGCAGGATTTACATTATCGCTATGGGTTGACAACAGCCGTTAATACAGCTTTTGGTGGGATGCTCCAGTTCACCAACGCGCACGGCAGGAGTTGGAATTGAACTTAATTTTGAAATGGCGCAGTCCATTTAATATAGTTTCTAAAGATACATCAAGCGGAGCAACAATTTTTTCATTGTCGCTGCAATCTAATGTGCTGTATACTGTTTCGGCAATCAAGAAAGTAATATTTTTTACATAAGCATTCCCTTGAACATAGGTAATATCAAACAATGCTAACGGTACTTCGCTCTTACGCTGCATGGGTTGTTCCAGCAGCTTTGACTTTACTGAGTTTTGGATCGGGCAATGAAAAGGCGCTCGCACAGACTCTGTTCCCATTTAGTGGTAACTACGACGTAACGATCGCTGTTGAGCCGATTAACGAGAAGTTTTCACGGGCAATTGAACGGGCTGTAAGTACTGATGCACCATACGGACTCACCGAATATAACGGTTTAGTTTACGCCCTAACTGACTTCTCTACTGGCTTGTTCACCTTTAACACCGATCCAACAGCAATCGGCTTAGAGGGCTTCCCAGAAGGCTTTATTGAATTCAGTGGTAGCGGTGCTAACAAGGTATCTGGAACCGCTACTGCCACCGCTTTAATTGACTTTGTAAACCTTAGAGGGTCTGGCTCTGGTTCTTTGATTATCACTGGCGGTGAGGGTATATTTAGAGGTGCTACTGGCATACTAGACTTTTTTGAGAACGACACAATCAGTCCAAATCCAAACGATCCCATAAGAGGACAGGCTTTAGTTACTGGCACTATTAAGGTTGTTCCAGAACCGGAAACCGGAGTAGGGACGCTAGTTGCTATTGGCTTAATTGGATTTGGTTTTATGTTGCGCCGACGTTGCCTTCGCTCTGCTTCATGAGCCACTCCAACCCCTAGAACACCGATTCAGTAACAGGCGATCGCTTCGGCGCAAGCCTCCCCCAGCTGATCGCCTATAGCGCAAGCTTCGCTATCGCCTAAAGAATTGCAAAAAATCTCTATTTTTTCTCGCAATCCACAATTTAAATCGTTTAAATGAAAAAATAGTTCATTTGTTCGCGTTTAAAGGGCTGTCCCTCGGTACTCAAACCTATACCGTGTATACAAAGCTCGTGCTGGAGTGAATTCTGGAATTGCCCCTGTTTCTAAATTCAAGCAATCGTAACCACGCCTTTGGGCTTCTTTAATAATGTGTTCCAGAATTTTTGAGGCGACACCCTGACGACGGTAAGCCAAGGCTGTACGCATTGATTTGATTTCACCACTTGTTGAAGAGAGTTTTTTCAATGCCCCGCATCCAAGCAGTTCTTCGCCATCCCAAGCCGTCCAAAAAGTAATATCAGGCGAACGTAATGCTTCTATATCAAGAGCATGAACGCTTTCGGGTAGGGTAATCTCATGCATATTTTCGAGATGTTCCCTCAGAAGGTCAGCAATATTTTTACCTGTCAAGTCATCTTCACGAATTTGCAATCGGCTCATCTCCTTAATTTGCTAGAGATTTTTACTCTATAAGCATTGATTTATAAAACATAGTTAGTAATACATCAGGCTTTGAGTCTTCCTGATACTGACTTCTACACTTTGTAATGCCAACTTCAAGATTATTCGTTTTTTGCGTATGATCCGGATCATGGTGAGGTGATTGGCATAAAATTTGACCACTCAAAACTTTTCAAACAGCCTCTAAGGTATTGTGAAGTAGTACAACTTTACTTTTTCAATTGATGGAGCGTATAAGTCTTCCTCAGAAACACCAACAAGTAGATATCTGAAAGGTTGATGACGGTAATAGGCATGAACTTTTTTTGCCATCTCATTACCAAGATTATCGAAAAAAGTATTGGGATCGCGGATGAAATCGAAGTAGAGAATATTGCTTTTATTAGCCGGACTAATTCCTACTTGCAAGATTTTGCATTGTTTTAGTAACGGTAAAGCACGCGGAGGTAAAAGCGGTAAAATTCTGCTTTGGATATCAGCCCGTTCCAAGTCTTCTTGATAAATAGTTGGATAAACTTCGATTTCACTGCGGCCATCTAAATAAAAGTCAAAACCTACTAATAAATCATTGTTGACTAAGAATGCTCGCAATTTTGGGCTATCACCACACACAGCAATGGCCGATTCTATTTTGTTGGGAGCATCATGCAGGTAAATAAAAAGTTTTAAGCGGGATTCACTAATTTCTGTCTGTGCATCTATACCCACAGCAATAGAATAAATTCCTCGAAAATCTGGATTCTTGCCAAAAAACTTTTCAAGCAGATGGTAATTCACCTTGACTTCTGCTCGACCTTCCACTTTACGAAAGAAGTCCAAGGCTGCTTCGAGTTGCTGTTGGGGATTGTAAAGCAATTGCAAATCGTCTTGTGTAGGAAATAAAAGAGCGAACCGAGCCGGAGACAATTCATCTTTAGTTACATTACAACCGCAGCGAAATAAACCTCCTTGTCTCCCCTCTACTTGTACGAAATCTTCAAAAAGCTTTAGGGGATAAAGGTCTTCGTAAATGTCAAAGGCACGTTTATGTTTTTCAAGGTATTCTAAGTACGGTTTGCTATCAACTTGAATCGGTTTATAATTCATTTTTGCCCTGCCAATACTACGCTGTTCATTGAATTGCTTGTACTCTTTTACGTAAGGATTCAGGTCTAATATTTAGGGTGAAAATTCAGGTAGCCGTCGGCTGCCTCTAACTCCATCTCGTAATGATTATAATTTTCACACTTAGTGAAAATTAATTTCCTCAAAGCCTTATGTAGTTTGAGTCTTAGTGTATTTTATCCTGATTCAGACTCGTCAATATTTAGATGCGTTTGCCCTGGGTACTAGGACTTCTGGAACTGCTTGCGCGAAACCGACATTGAGTAGGCAGCAACTGCTTGCTAACAGAAGTCCCCATTGCCAAAACTTATTTTTCAAACCTTTCATAAGCGATTACTTTGTAAAGTATAACTAGCATAGTGCTTAGGCATTGACATAACTTTGATTATGTGGAATAAGCCCTGACTGATATAATTAGAATACTTTTGCTCTTGCTATGAATACGATGTTTTTTAAGGAAAACTACTTTCCAATTTTGGAAAATTAATTTTTAAAAATTAATAAACTAATTTATAAACCAAAATAAATTGGGGGTTTTGATCAAGAGCTATAAGGATTAACAGTAGATGCAAAGCTAGTAATAAGCATATCAACAAGACTGCTACATTTAAAATGCAAAATTACGAATAGGTTCTACAGCATTATACAAATGTAGTCCTAAGTCTCTAGTAAGCTGTTCACAAACTTTGATTGCACGTACACTATTGCCTTTGGCATCAAGCAGGGGTGAGAAAATACCAATTCCACACTTTCCAGGTATGGCCATAACTAGACCTCCACTGACCCCACTTTTGGCAGGAAGTCCAACCCGATAAGCCCATTCTCCTGCAAAATCGTACATTCCACAGCTATGCATCACGCTAAGTACATCTTGCACGTAATACTTGTTTAGTGCCTGTTCTCCTGTGATTGGATTGACTCCTTTATTTGCTATAGTTGCTCCCATCATTGCCAAATCATGACAGCTAACTGAAATGGAACATTGCTGAAAATATAAATCTAAAGTTTCTTCAATATTGTCACTAATCATGCCAGAATTATGCATTAAGTAAGCAAGTGCTTTATTTTTACTCCCAGTTGCTTTTTCTGACAAAAATACAGACCAATCTACATTATGTTCCCGTCCGGTGTAGCGACTGAACATTTTCAGTATTTGTTCAAGTCTTTCACTAGCACCCTCAACCGTAAGTAAATTAGTCGTAGCGATCGCGCCTGCATTTACCATCGGATTATAAGGACGATTGTTTTTTTGATCTAGATCAATTGAGTTAAAAGCTTGACCTGTTGGTTCTACTCCCACTTTATTCAACACAACTTCCCGTCCATAATTCTCTAATGCCATACCGTAAACAAACGGTTTGGAGATGGATTGGATAGTAAATGTCTGTTGGTAGTCTCCTATCTGATAAATTTGACCATCTGTAGTAACTATAGAAATACCAAACCACTCTGGGTTTGCTTTTTTGAGTTCTGGTATGTAGTCTGCAAGTAGACCTTCTTTTAAAGACTGATATTTTTGATGCAGATCAAACAAATAATTTTGGAATTGAGAGTTTGCAGACTTATTTATATTAGAATAATCTAATAATTTTTCTAATTGAGTATGTATATTATTGACTTGGTTATGAGAAGGTTTACAGGTTAGTAAAGAGCCAGATTTTTGTTGAGCTTTCATTTTGAAATTACCTATAAATTTGGATTGTAGTTTAACCGTCGCCCAAGATATAAGAGTATCTAGTAGAAATTGACATATTTAAACTTAAAACTATTTCCTAATTTTTGAATATTTTAAATAAACAAATTTGGAAAGAAATTCGTTAAGAAATAGAAAATTCAGCTTAAAAATTGTATTTCTCTTCTTGTAACAAGATTAGAAATAGATAAATTGAATGCAAAATCGGTTTACTAGGTATGCTTTTCTCGGACTCTTTATAGAATAGATGAAATTAATTTTGCACACATCGTTCAATCGGGAAATTGTTTTTCCAATTGTGGAAAGCAATTTTTGTAAATTAGTAGCACTAAATTATGAACCCGAACAAGTAGGTATCTGTGGCCAAGAACCGCCAGGAGCAACAGCCGGTGCAGACGCAGTGAGAATTATCTCACCATTAGTGCCATAGATCCATCCTTGAGCTTCAATCAGTGATGCTGGTGTAACTAGTTCATGCTTATTGTTAGTCGCTGTGTTCTCTTGTGGCGTTGAGATACTTGCGCTTGTGACAGTAGGTATCTGATAAGTTTGATAGGGTGCAATTGAGGGGTCATCTGGCATTACTGGCAAGCCCCCGTTCCCGGTGATGATAAATTTTCCTTCTGGTCGTTTACTTCGGGCAATGCAACTATTGGCAATCAACTGTGAAGTATCGATGATGTTTGTAGGCAGAGTAGTTAAGCCTTGAGAGGGTTTAACATCAGGTGTGTTGAGTTGCACTAGACCATCCACGCCCAATTGAGAACTGGCAGTGATGTCACTAAGTTGAGTATCCTTTGAACGAGGCTCAATGCCGAACAGACCTTGGCTGGTAATGCGGATATTGCCACCCCGATCGCTGAAAGCATTGGCTCTGATGTCACTATTTTCCTTAGGGACAGCAACAATAAAGTCTGCGTCAATGGTAATATTGCCGCCATCCCCTCCAAATTGTGCAGTACCAGGTGTAGTGGAGATGAAACTCCGAGGACGCAGCAATAAATCTAAATCTGATAAATTAAGATCGTCGCCCTGAAAAGTACCAGATGTAGTGGAGATGAAGCTGCCTTTTCGTAACACCAATAAATCCAAATTTGATAGGATGATATTTCCGCCCCGACCAGATGCTGTTTCAGCATTTATTTGTGCAGCAGTGTCTAAGGTAATAGAGCGAGCTTGCACTTCGATATCGCCTGCTACTCCTAGTCCCTGGCTATCAGAAGCCAACTGAGCGCCATCCATTAAGGACAAAGAATCCGCTTTTATCGCGATCTTACCTCCATTTCCCTCTGCTCCCTCGTTAACAGTAGCCTCGATACTACTGGCTTTTCCATAACGATCGCGTCCTGCAAGGGAGAGTGTATCAGTAATGGTTAGGTTCAGATTCCCTGCATTTCCGTCACCGTAAGTACTACTTTCGATTGAAGACCCATTGTTGAAAGCAATGGAGCGGGCTTTTAGGTTCACATTCCCTCCATTGCCTGTGCCAGTGGTTCTATTATCTATACTTGACTCGTCCAAAATAATGGAACCTGCTGTTATAGTAATATCTCCTACATCACCTACAGAAAACCCACCTACAAAGTTGGAAATAATGCTACCGAATGATGCATTTCCGGCAGCGAGAGAGAGTTGATCGGTGACAGTCAGGGTTATGTTTCCACTATTTCCTTCCCCTCCAATACCAGTAACACTACTACCTAGTAAAGCCCCATCGTTCATGGTCATGGAGCCTGTTGTAATCGTAATGTCGCCCGCATCACCGACTGCTGACCCCTCCGCCTTGCTTAGAATCGAACTGCCATAAGACCCGCCTAGATCGGCACCAGCTAGGGAGAGCCGATCTCTAACATTCAAAGTCACATCCCCGGCATTTCCTTGACCATAAGTACTGGTATCCATGTAAGCTGCATCATCCATGCTAATGGAGTTTGCTGACATCATAATTTCTCCCGCATTGCCTACTACAGGCTGATTTGCAAAGCTTGTGTAGCTAAGGATACTACTCTCTCTCCCAGCTATACTGATGGAATCTGCTTTCATTGCAATGTTGCCTGCATTGCCTACTGCCAAAGCTTGCACTGTGGTCGCAATGTTGCTATTAATAATGGCGATCGCTTTTGTGGCATTGAAGGTAATATCTCCTGCTTGAGTACCTACTGAGCCTAAACCTGAGTTAATCCCTCCCGAAAGAATACTTCCTTGTAAAAGGTTTATATTTTGAGCATTGATGGCGATGCTTCCACCACCGCCTGCACTTACATTCACGCTACTATTATCCGTGAGAGATACGTCTGCTTTTAACAGCCCTTGGGGAACGCTCAATCGCAATTCCTGCCCTTGCTGCGTCAGTCCCACTACTCCCAAACCCTCCACTCCAGCCAGTTCTACTCGTCCTCCTGGTGCTTGCAGTTTTCCCCCTTCAAGCCTGACATTACCGCCTAATAGTGCTAAGGTTCTCCCTGGTTGAACTTGCAGACTTTGACTTAGAGGAATTGAGGTATAGGGTTGAGGATTGAAGGCGATCGTATAAGCACCACTGTCTGTGCCAGAATTCACATCCCACTCCCTAAGAGGTAATCCTCTGCCTGGTGCTATCAGCTCAGTCCAAGCTGGAAAAATGTTACCTTGCGAACTGCGTGGTTTATTATCGTAGCTGGAGATACCTAGATAATAGATGCCAGAGGTTCCTGGAGTGAAACTGAAAGGTTGCCAGGGGATAGTAGATTGCCGTCCAACACTGTCATCATTAGTAAACATACCCAAGCCATTGCTATCAAACAAGAACAACTGGGTATCTACATCAGTCCCACCGACCGTACTTGCTGTAACCGGTTGTCCTCCAGGTAGAAAAAGTTGGTACAGATCCACATCATTTTCATTATCTAAATTGCCGGAGATTGCATTATAGGTTGCTCCAGAATTTGGGCTGTTAACACTCTGGGCAGTATCAAGCAGCTGACCCGCATCGCCGACTTCAGTAAATTGGTTCTCTAAAGCGGGAGGTTGATTGCCTGCTTGCACAACAATATCACCTGCTGTACCGTTAAATTGTAAACCAATCGGCACGCTGACGGTCAGCAAGGGAGTAGTAAAGGTATCAGGCTTAGTATTAAAAACTGTACCATCGGCAAACAATATACTACTAGCTGTAGAAGCTACAAACGAGCCTCCAATATCCAGACGGGCATTTTTTCCAAAAATAATGCCATTCGGATTTATGAAAAATAGATTCGCTGTTCCATTTGCCCGCATCAAACCATCGATGTTGGAGATTGATGTTCCTGTAATGCGAGTAAAAATGTTCTGAATCGATATGGCATTGTTAAAAAATGCTTCTCCACCTGTCAGTACGGAAAACTCGCTAAAGCTGTGGAAGAGGTTGGTTCCTCGAACTGTTCCGCCTTCAATCGTACAAGCTGTGCATCTTGGGGCGACGCTGGAATTGACTTCAAGTGTATTATCAGGAACAATTTGGGCATGGGCAGGGTTAATCATGGCAAAAGTTGCAATCGCCCAGCATCCTGTTACAGTTATTGCTCCAGAGCCAAATAATAGTAGCGATTCCCAGTTTTGATAATACCTTAATTTAGTTTTCACAAAACTTATAGACTCCTCCCAACCATTGGCCATACTACATCATCAAGCTTGACAAGTTATCATCTTCCTTCATAAGGTGCTGATTTTCCTATTTTGGAAAATTAAATTCCTCAAACTGCAACACGCAGCCAGTTAATTATTTGTATCCTAGTCTTTAACGATAAGTTTTACTTAAATGGCAAGTTAATTTCTAGCCACAAAAAGTTAGACCTCCCGTAGTTTTGGTAGGTTGAACAAATATATTAAAAAGTAAACCAGTTATGAACCAAGAGCCAAAGCAAACTTTGCAAAAATTTTTAGTCGTTGACGACCATGAAGCAATTCTTCAAGGTACAATTCCAGCGCTCAAAGAGAAATACCCAGAAGTAGAAATCTTCGCAGCTCAGGATGCCCAAACTGCATATCAGCAATTTGAACGCTACCACCCAGACTTGCTAATTGTTGATTTATGTCTGCCAGAAAAGCCTCAAGCTCTAGCTCAGGTTGAGGTTGGGATACAACTGATCAAAACTTTGATGTCAAGCACTCTCGCCCCTAATTTAGTGGTGCTGAGTACCAATGTTAAACCGTTAGTGCGTTTCAAACCGATAATCAATGCTTATGAAGGTGGCTTTGCGGCTATGGATAAATCTTTGCCAATCCGCGAAATGTTAAAGTTTGTTGACTTGTCATTGCGCGGCTCTATTTATTTATCTTCAGAATTGCGATCGCGTCCAGAATTTGACCGAAAATGGATTGAGGTATTGACGCTGAAATATGAAGAAGGATTAACAGATAAAGCGATCGCACAAAAAATGAACTTAAGCGATCGCACTATACGCAACTACTGGATTAGACTGCAAGATTCTTTAGGCGTATATGACGAACCTGGTAAAGAATTAAGAATTCAAATTGAAATCGCAGCTAGAAAAATTGGATTAATCAACTGATGAAATTCGCACTTTCAACTAAAAACAATTTATGGAAAAAGGTTCATAAAGAACTGAAACTTTGGCGAGAAGTAGTACTGCCAGGATTTTCAGTTGTCGGATTAATTATACTTGTTCGCTCAATAGGATTATTACAATCACAAGAGTGGCTTGCTTTCGATCAATTGCTGCGTTTGCGGCCTAATGAAGCCGTCGATTCGCGGGTGGTAATTGTAGGTATTGATGAAGACGATATTAACTATGTAGGCAGGTTTCCCATACCAGATAAAGAAATCGCCAAAATGTTGAGCATTTTAAATAGCTACAAACCGAGAGTCATCGGTCTCGACCTATTTAGAGATAAAGGTAATTTGGCTGATGCCGAGCTTGCATCTGTCTGGAGGGAAAATCCAAATCTCATCGGAGTTGAAGTAGCATTAAATCAAAAACAATCTTTTAATGTTAAACCACCGCCTGGGTTAGCTCCTGAACGAATCGGCTTTGCAGATATAATAGTAGACCCAGATGGAAAGCTGCGACGTAGCTTAATCGCCAGTAAAACTCACACCGGAGAACTGAAATACTCTTTATCTCTGCGTTTAGCACAATTCTATTTGCGCGAACAAGGAATAAAATTTACTCATGGTAGTCGTTCTAAAGACCCCATCAAGTTCGGTTCGAGTCGGTTAGTCCGGTTTCTCCCCAATTCTGGCGGATATGTAGGAACTGATGCCAATGGCTTTCAAATGCTACTGAACTTTCGCTCTCATCCTCAACCTTTTCGTACCGTATCTCTTAGAGATGTCCTCAATCATAAAATCGATCCTAATTGGATTCGTGATCGCGTGGTTATTATTGGCATGACTGCTCCCAGCGTTAAAGATAGCTTTATCACCTCCGCAGTCAAAAATACACTTTATAGCACGGCTTTAGATATCGATCAGTCTTCCGATCAATACCAATGGATTTATGGTGTCGAAGTTCATGCTCACACCACGAGTCAAATAATTAGTCATGTTTTAGACAGAAGGCCACTGTTAAAAGTATGGTCAGAAATTTGGGAATATTTATGGATTTTAGCTTGGGGTTTACTCGGCATAATTGTTGGTTTAATCCTTCAATCTCCGGCAAAGACATTGTTAAGTCTTGGTTTAACCAGTATCGCCCTTGTTGGGATTTGTTATTTTGGTCTTGTTTTAGGTTGGTGGATTCCTTTAGTACCAACTCTATTAGCTCTTACAAGTGCAGGACTAACGACATTTTTTTTTGACCGAGATTTAAGAGCGCTACTCGAACAGCGCAGTTTAACTCTGAAGCGCTCTTTTGAAGCAATTCATAATGGGCCTTTGCAAAGTCTAGCTGTAATATTAAGGAGTCTAGGGGAAGAAGAAATAGAGCTTGAAGAATTGCGATCGCAACTTCAACAACTAAATCGAGAGTTACGGACTATTCCGGAATATCTCAGTCAAGAAATGCTTAGTCGTAATGATAGTGTTTATTTAGATGGAAATGAAGTTCTCGATTTGCAAACTCCCATTGCTGAGATGCTTTATTATGTCTACGACATTACCTTAAGAAGAAACTTTCAAGGATTTATGACAATCCAAAGTTTTATTCCTCCTAATTTTGAACCATTACAAGAATGCAACTTAAATGCAAATCAAAAGCGAGGCTTATACCTTTTCTTGCAGGAAGCTTTATGTAATGTCGGCAAACATTCCCAAGGAGCTACTCGTCTTGATGTAATTTGTACGCGATCGTCAAAAGAGTATTGTCTGCAAATAATTGATAATGGATTTGCAAATATATCTAAAAACTATCAACGTGGCGGACAAGGAACAGAACAGGCTCAAGAGTTAGCTCGACAATTAAGAGGCAAGTTTCGAAGATTTCCTCACACTACACAAGGCACTGTTTGTGAGTTGACTTGGCCTATAGCAAATATTTGGTGGCAACGACTTTTGTATTTAGGCAATTGGAAGCTTTTAGTAAATAAAGTATCAAATTAACAATTATTAAGACTTAAAATTTTTGCAACAATTTAGCCTATATACGCTAATAGTCGTAATTAGCAATTCCAAATTAAAGACATTTTCAGTCGGAGATTTAACCCCCAACTGAAAGTATTCTGCGTGTAGACGTAAAGGTATTAAACTTTTGAATGTAGGATAATTCGTTAAATGTTAGCTCCCCGAGTTTTTAAAGAAACCGGGGAGATTTAGCTCACTGATTTTCGCGCAATCAAATAGGAGTGATATCAATACGGTTCGGTTAAGCTCTAAGCAGTATTGATTACAGAAAAAGTAAGTGTTTCCAATTTAACTCCTGCCCCCTTATGTACTGGCTTCTTGGACGGAAACTTAGCCCTAGT
>NZ_JACJSI010000141.1 GCF_014698065.1 Nostoc flagelliforme FACHB-838 | reverse complement strand
ATACCAGGCAGAGTGATCATAGAGCAACTCTTGAGAAGATAATCTGGCATAACCCAAACTATACAGCAATCCAGCTACTTACATTTTTCATTTTTGAGGTTCTATTTGGTTTTGTTCATTTCTACCCAGTTGTAGAGCCTTAACTGAACTCTGTTGAGCGCTGTATCAATTTATGTAGAGCGTTTCTACAGCACTCGTTTGACAACTGGCGTAGCACGGGACACCAGAAGCGGAAAGTTTTGCCCTATCCCTCGTACAACTTCTTGACTGTCCCGTTGTGTTGATATCTCCATTGAAACTGCAACCCAAAGACATTGGATGCCAAATTGCCAAAATTGTTCAGGGTATTTTCCCATACTCCGACTCTAGAAGCGTCAACAATTTCTCTTCCACAACAGTAAGATAGGGACGATTCAATTTACCCAACGAATGCAACAGATTTTTGACTGTTTTCTCCGGCGAATTGGAATGGACTCAACTGATGCGTAGTGTGACTTTACCCATAAGTTTGCCGCTACTGGAACCATAACTTTGCCGCCAACAAGATTATAAGCCTCATTCTTGCGTCAGCTAATTTTGGATGAAATTGACAGTTTGGAACCATAACTTTGCCGCTAGTCCAAATTGGAAGGATAAGCTTGCCGTGAGTCCGATCAAGCATAGAAAGCAGAAAAGCACCGAATTTTTTTATAATAGAGCAGAAGCAGTTCATGCTGGTATGGGATAGGAACTTTTGGCTATCCATCTGTTTTGAGTAACTACTGGAGTATTAGAAGATCCTCCTAACCAGTGAGAATATTGCGAACAATAGCCTAAACTGGATTGCCACTCTAGCCAAAGTAGTCGGCGATGACAATGAGGACAATTTTGCGAGGATGTTGATGTATTAAACAAACTCTGATATCTCAAAATTTCCATCTATGACAGTCATATTAATTCAAAGTGAGGAATATATAGACTTAACGTTTAAGCTGAGAGGCTCACCGATTCCTCTTGATAATGGTTATGTTATCTATAGCGCATTGTCCAGGATTTGTCCTATCCTTCACGAGTTATAGAGTCTATTGGGATTCATCCGATCGCAGGAATACCGACAAGGAACAATTTGCTTGAACTCACTGCTCAATCTCGCCTCAAAATTCGGATTCATCATCAACAGATTCCTTTAATTTATCCTTATTTAGCAGGTCAAGCTTTTCACATAGGCCAAAATTCTTATCAACTAGATATTCCCGAATACAAACCGTTAATTTCTTCAAAAAGTGTCTATTCCAGATTAGTGATAATTACCGGCAAGATGGAACACCTCAAAAAAGACAATTAACCATCAATCAAAAAGGAAAACAGTTTAAAGTTAGAGGATTTGGCGTAAAAATTAGCGAACTCAACCCAGAAGATTCCTTAACCTTGCAAGAACAGGGAATTAGTGGGAAACGAAAAATGATGTGTGGAATAATTGTCCCAGCGACTCGCAGCAAGTCAGAGGAGGAAACCTAATCATGGTTGCTACCCAACCCAAAATTTCCCTATCTCTTGATGCTGCGGATACGACAATCATGCACCGCGTCGGAATGACGGGACTTTACATGACTTTAAAGCGATTAGCAAAGCAATATCCCTCATCTCGTCAACGCGGAGGACATATATCATGGTCTTTGACTGCTGATACTATTGAATTATTCTGGCAAGGAAGTGATTTTGTCGCCCTATCCTGGTTAATTAAGGAGTCTTTTCAACTAGATGATACAGGTTTAATTCATTTAGCAGGATTAGACAGTGATGCAATAGATTTAAGTCAAAAAATCCATATTCATGAGGGAATATGTGCTGTTTTCCTGCGTCTTAATAAGTTTTATAAAGCGGGGGAGATAGGTAACACTGAACTAAAGGTTGAAGAAAAAAAAGTCGAGTATCAATACAAATCCCTAACTTGGTACGCACATCAAACCTTTGCAGAGAAGTTATGCGAAGCAGATACCCAACAACTCAGACATGATTATGTTCAAATAACCAGCTGGTTGTATTTAGGGGGAATTGTTCGCCATGCTCGGACGCAAAATACTACAAAACTGGAAGAGAAACCTGAATACGCATTAGTATTATTATTTGTACCAGTTGTTTGCCATTATTGCTTACTTCATATTCCATCAGAAGACTTGAAGAAAAAGAAACCCCATCGCTACCTGGTGGTGATTCCAGAAATCAAGGATTTTGAAGATGCTTCTCAAAGAAGATGGCGATTACAGCAATTAGAAATTAAACAGCTTCATGTTAGTAGTCTTGGTGAAGCAGGATTACTTTATTACAGCTTAGACGATATTCACACTGAAGGCGGCTACTATCAAGCTTGTCAAGTTTGGTTATATGAAAAAATGAATCAAGCTTCTCGTCAAAGGACATTGATGAGTATAGAAGAAATTAAAATTGATAAGAATACTTTAATCACTTATCAACAGGTGCAAAAGTACTTTCAACCCAATTATCAGAAGATTAAACCTAAGCAAATTTTTATTGACGTGAATCTGATTCGCTCCCTGATTGCTGATAATTTAGTGAAAGGAATCCATTGGTGGTCTAATTTTTGGGAAAAATTGGTAATAGAAGATTCAAAAGGATATTTATTTAACCAGTTATTTTCCAATCGAGAAGGATTCATAATAATGGCAGAGAATAGTGAAGAAGACAAGCAGTATCTTATTTTTATTAAGGTATTTCAACAAGCTATGAAGGGCAACTTTGCTAAAATGTATGCCAAAGCAGAGTCAGGAAAAAATCCTCCAATTAAGAAGAAACTTGAACGATTAAGGGCAGAGCTAAACTATTGTTATGATGACTTGTCATTCAAGGAATATTTGTCCGACTTTTTAGTAAGAGGGGGATTAAATAAGTATTTTAATGAGCATCAAGAAGAAATTTCACTACTAATTAAAAAAACACCTTGGCAAGAACTAAGAATTTGGTCATTGTTAGCGATCGCCAGTTATAAACCCAAAGATAAACCCACAGACATGGATGATAGTTCATTTCCAAACAATCAAAACCTAGAAGAAGTGAATGATGAGTCAGAATAAGAATGACAATAATATCCCAAATTATTATCTTTACGGAACAGTCCTCACTCGTTATGGTTTAGCGTCCTTAAATCATGACATTAGACGAGGAAATAAGACTATTCTACAAAAAGGCTATTGGAATGGTAAAATTCATTCTTTTGTAGGTTCAAGTGCAATTCGTTGGGCGTTACGTTTTTATCTTCAAAAGCAAGGTTATTTAGTTAATCGAGTTTGGGATGAGGACGAGAATATTAATCGGTTAACAAGTGAAGAATTCGATCCAGAACAATTTTATGATGATGATATTTTTGGGTTTGCTTTATTAGAGTCTGCTGAAACCGAAGAGGAGACTTCACCACCAAAGAGAAAAAACAAACGAACAAAAGCCAGTACCCCTAATCAGCGAATGGGTGCTTTAGGGATGAATATGGCTGTTTCCCTAACGCCTTATGATGGTGCAGTCAAGTTAGGGGCAAAAAGTGGCAGAGAAAAGGATAGCACATCGCTTCATTTTACAGAATATCATGCAACTCGATATCAATATTATTTTGGAATTGATGCCACTCATCTCAAAGATTTTTCGCGGCTTTTGCCTGTGATAGATGGGATTATGAACCTGCCCAAGGTAGGAGGGAGTAGTAATATTTTTAATTATCCTTTCTGTCCCGATAGTTTTGTATTTGAATGGACAAATCATTTTGCTCCATATATTTCCTATTGCTTTGAATATTGCGATCCTAAGAGTAAGGAAGCAAAATTTACACAAGAGTTTATAGATGAAGTGGAATGCAGACAGATTGACCCTAGTAAGTTGTGGATTGGGGGAACAATTGTTAAGGAGTTACAGCAATTAGATAATTTTGATAACTCCCCTTTGAAGAACGCGCATATTTATCGTAATCGAAATGAACTGATTGAAGCTTTGAAAACAGTCATTAAAAGAGATTTGGGTTTAAAAGAATCAAAATGATTGCACCATTAACTCTCTATTTGGATGTTCCATTTACGACTTTTCGGGAGTCCCATGCAAGGGAAATGGGAAAAACCTATCCTGTCCCTCCTCCAGCGACAGTGTATGGGATGTTGTTGTCTTTGGTAGGGGAAACGAATGTCTATCGCCACTGTGGGGTAGAATTGGCGATCGCGATGTTATCTAGCCCCAAAAAATCGCGAATTTTGCGTCAAATGAGACGGTTTAAGAATGTTGATTTTAGCCATCCAGAGAATGTTATTCCCTGTTATCAAGAAATCTTGTCTAATGTGAAGTGTTTGATTTGGGTTCGTTCTGACGAGGAAAAGATACAACCAAGTTTAAGGGACAGGATACAGTTAGCGTTTGACCATCCTGAGCTAGTAAGGCGGTTTGGTTGTTTATTTTTGGGAGAAAGTGACCAGTTGATAAAAACGATCAAACTTGTCTCGGAAGATTATCTAGAGGGGGTGAGAAAGTGGGCGATTAGAGATAATCGAGGCAGATTTACTTTACCTTATTGGGTTGACCATGTGGGGTCAGGAAATACCCGATTTTTGAGGTATCGGATTGAGGAAATGCCAAGCTCACCACCTCCTAATTTGGCGTGGACGATAATTCAATCTCCAATTTGACAAGTATCACTTATGGGAAAGGGAATTTAGGATCAAAGAATGGCGGGAAGGTTTACACGGTAAGGGATATGGTAATTGAGATAAGAAAAAAAGTGCTTGCCATTTTTGGGAAAGCTTATCGGCACTGGGTTTGAGGGGCTGAAAGTAAGGGAAACTTTGGTAAGTTTTGTGTTTTTGGTTTCTCGATCTGGAAGGTACTTGTAAGATTGTCAATAAAGCTTCCTCAGTTAATACCAAATTATTGTGAAGCTGCATGAAACCTTAGAAAGCTGGAATGCTTGCCAAGCATATTTTATAGCTCTTTGATTCTATGCAACTTCATACAAAATTGGTATAAGGGTTTTGAACTTTGCTGTGATTCGTAGCTTTATGCCGTTAGGCGTTGCTCAGTAGAGTTTAAGTTCAAATCGAACTGTTTCTTCACGTGATTCGTGGCTTTATGCCGTTAGGCGTTGCTCAGGTTAGAGAGGGGTTATTTATTTTGGATAATGAGATGTGATTCATGGCTTTATGCCGTTAGGCGTTGCTCAGTCTCAAGCTTTCATCGAACAACAATCAGAGATTGAGATAGTGATTCGTGGCTTTATGCCGTTAGGCGTTGCTCTTGCTCAAATATCGAGGTTAAATTACTGACTGCGATCGCAAAAGTGATTCGTGGCTTGATAAGGTTGGGTTATTCCTTCGGCAACTTCCGCTAACCTTCGCTGGTACGGTTAAAGATGCAGAACCAGGGCGTAGCGTAACTCCTATTAGAGGAACGAAAATTAACTTTGGTAAAGCTGAAGGTGAAATTCGACAATGAGCACAGAAGAGTTAGAGTCAGCTTGATTACTAAATATCAAAAATGCGATCGCATAAATTTTTGCTGTAGTAAAACTTAAATTGTTCAACCCAATTATTCCTCTACATAAGAAAGAGACGTGAACTGAATCACGTCTCCAAGTGATGGGATAAATGCTTTGTGTGTTATGCTGCGTCGGCTACCAGTAAACCATTAACAGCGATGATGATTATTTGCGCTGCTAAAGGACTATCACAACATGGCCTATCATCCCTATTACAGGGTTGTGCTACCCATTTCCCCTCTAGATTTTGGTAGAAAGTGCCAAGTAGTTGAGAACCATTCCAGACTCGATACAGTTCACCCAAGTCATCTGCTACTGAGTCAATTTCAATTTCTGGTGCTACTGGGTCGGCAAACTGGTCAATATATTCTTCAAACTCTGATTCAGCCGAGGCTGAGTTGCTAAAGTCATCTTGTACAATCATCATGAGTCACCTCATTAACGGGGTTGAACAAAAGGCGATCGCAATCTTTGGACGGAGGGCGATCGCCTTTTTAATTTCATAAAATATATTAGCTACTATAGTATCCAAAAATCAATATAATCTCGAAAACTTTAATTAGTCACTTCAAGAGTGCTAAGGAAGTCGCTTAGAGAAATATCCAATGCTGCACAAATAGCCTCTAATACTTTAACGGAGACACTTTCAGACTCACCATACTCTAATTTTTTGATGTTCTGATGAGAGCATTCCCCTCCTCTGGCGGCAATTTCATCAGCTAGTTTCTGTCGCGATTTTTTCCCGCGCAATCGCTTTAGAAGCTGACCTCTCTCGTTATTCCAAACAACGAATACGACATCTGCAACATAAATATACATTTTCGTTTCTTTTTTACCTTTATCACTCATATAATAGCTACAGCAGTAAACAAACAGCATAGTTTTGGGCTACTACAGTTTACAAACTATGAGTAGATAAGAGGAAAGCGAGCCTCTCATAGAGAAGCTCCGCGAACGCTAACGCCGCAAACTTGATCCAGTTGATGCAGTTTGTTGCTTTGCCCATTAGACTCTCTGTAAATCTAACAATTGACTGCCAGCTACCAGTGGGTTATTAAAGGTATAACCTATTACATATATTATCTATTATTAATGCCTAATACTCTTCCCTTAGCTCCCGGAATGAGGGTGTTATGTCGTGATGCTGAATGGCTTGTACAGCGTATAAATGCCTCTAACGATGCGGGTACACAACATGCAGTGCAAGTGGTTGGAGTTGATGAATTGGTTAGAGGATATCAGGCGATTTTCTTGACTCAACTAGATAGAATTGAGTCAGTAGATCCACGCAAAACTAGGTTAATTGCCGATAATTCAAATGGTTTTCGTCGCTCCAAACTTTTCCTTGAAGCGCAATTGCGGCAGATGCCTGCGGCGGGGGAAGAGGCTGATCTGGAGGGGTTAGGTGCATTTGATCCAATGCCTTTTCAGATTATCGCAGTCAAGCGATCGCTAGAACAATTACGCCCCAGATTACTCCTGGCGGACGCTGTTGGATTGGGCAAGACTATACAGGTTGGCATGATCCTGACAGAGTTAATCCGTCGGGGACGGGCAAATCGGATTTTAGTGTTAACCAAAAAATCCATGCTGACACAGTTTCAAGCAGAGCTTTGGAACCGTTTCAGTATTCCTTTGGTAAGGTTAGACTCTCAAGGCATTGCTAAATTAAGGTTACAGATTCCCACTAATAAGAACCCCTTTGAGGTTTATCATCGAGTCATTATCAGCATTGACACACTCAAGGATGTTGGACGCTATCGCCATTTCTTGGAAGATACTCGCTGGGATGTGGTGGTGATTGATGAAGCCCACAACGTTGCTGGAGCTAGTGTTCCTGAGAATCATCAAGCCCATAGGTTAGCGCGGTTGCTGTCAAGGCGCACAGATAGTATGTTGCTGACGACAGCAACACCTCATAATGGCAAAAGAGAAACTTTTGGGCGTTTAATTTCCTTACTAGATCCATCAGCAATCCCTGACCCGCGTTATCAAGAGTATGATGCAGATGATATTCGTGGCTTCTACTTGATGCGCTTTAAAGAAGATGTGCGTCATCAAGCTGGGCTGCAACTTACTGAACGATTTGTTGTACCCCTTCAGGAAACCACGGCGGAGGCGACAAGTGCAGAAGAAACTGGGTACAGGATTTTGGGCGAACTGCGACAAGCAATCCAGAGCCAAAAGGAGGAGTATTCAGAGTGGAGAAATCAGCGTTTAATTCAATATGGACTCTACAAACAGTTTCTTTCTAGCCCAGAATCTTGCGCTAGTACTGTTTCCAAACGACTGAAAAAACTGCAAGCTGAAAACCCTCAAAGTCCAGAAATACCTTATTTAAAAGAGCTAGAAACTGCCCTGAGAAAACTTGTATTAATTGATTCCTCCCGTTTTCAACTGTTGCTTAAACAACTGCAAGAAATTGGCTGGAATGGGCAAGAGCGTTGTCCGCGTGTTCTGATTTTTACCGAGTATGTAGAAACTCAGAAGGCGTTAACTGCTGCGATCGCTTAAGCATTTAATCTTCAACACAGCGAAAAATTTGAAGACCAACCGCATCAGGCGATCGCTTCCATTAGTGGGGCTTTTCCAGATGTGCATTTAATGGCAGCAGTAGAAGCTTTTGGGACAAAATCTTCACCTGTGCGGATGATGATTGCCACCGATGTAGCATCTGAGGGG
The DNA here is from genome assembly GCF_014698065.1 of Nostoc flagelliforme FACHB-838. GTDB lineage: Bacteria > Cyanobacteriota > Cyanobacteriia > Cyanobacteriales > Nostocaceae > Nostoc > Nostoc flagelliforme_B. The sequence continues at coordinate 7,530 of NZ_JACJSI010000141.1, read as the reverse complement.
ATTAACCTGCATCACCAATGCCATCACGTTATTCACTACGATTTGCCCTGGTCGATTATTACGCTGATTCAACGCAATGGACGAGTTGATCGCATTGGACAAACCCAAACGTCAATTCTTCGGTATTTGATGGTTGAGACGAAAAACGGTCTGTTAAAGGGAGACTCAGCTATTTTTGAACGGCTGATAGGCAAAGTACAAGAAATTAACCGCAGTACTAGGTCTGGAGAAAGTTTGCTTCAGCTTTATGATCCGCAAAAGGAAGAAGAGTACATTGCCCAACAGGGCTTGTTGAAAGCAGATAGTACTGTATTAGACAAGCGAGTGGGGCAGAGTGCAACTACATCCACAGAAGCCAACGACTTAGAATTAATCATTTCCGCAGGTAATCTCAAGGATGATGATGATTTAGTGGCGTTGTTGCTGGGCGGGGAAGAGGCAGGGGGCAGGGGGAGTGATGTTTCCTCTGAAAAAGTGGACTCTGTAGTGGCTAACAATAACAGCCGTATTCGTTTTTACAAAGATTTTGATTTCTTACTTGCAGCTTACCGACTATTACAGGAATCCAATCAGGAGTATTTACCCCTGGAAATTGAGGGACGGATGCTTACACTTACAGCCCCTCCTGATTTGAAGCGTCGTTTGGGTACGCCTTCACAGAAAAATGAGATCATTTTTGGTGGAACGGCAATTCCTCAAGAGGCATGGCAGGAAGGCGACCAGTTTCGGCTGACGGACGATGTGGAACGGGTGAAGCTGGCAATTACGGCTGCCCGCAATACTTCCGGTTACTGGTCTAAAGAACTGCTGTGTAGTGAGACTCACCCGATTATGCAGTGGCTAGTAGAACGCTTGCTGATGCAGTTTGCACGGGGAGAAGCCCCTATTATCACTTCCAGAGAACTGGAAGAAGGGGAATTAGCATTTTGTTTTATTGGACAAGTGCCATCAAAAGCAGGTACACCGTTGGTTGTGGATTCCCATTCTATCCGCATCCGCCCTGGTGGTCGCTGTGAAATGGCTCCTCTACAGAATACTTTGGCTGCTGCGGGATTTGAACGACTGGCAAATACACAAACCCCAGCGCGAGTTGCTGCGGCTGAACTGTTAATTCCTGCGGCAGTAGAAGCTAGTTTAGAACATTTGCGATCGCTCGAAAAACAGCGTCAGGAAAAGGTGAAACCTTTACTGCAACAAGAAGAACAACGGCTGCAACAGTGGAGTCAGAAACGGCGAGAAATTATTGACCAGCACCTTGGAGAAATTGACCCCAACAGTGCCTCGGCTAAACGCTTGCAACGAGAGCGCGACGAAATGGACAAATATCTCAAAGACCGTCAGCAACATTGGCGCGATATGCACTTACTACCAGGGGAATCGCCCATTACTCGGTTAGTTTTGGTTATCGAAGGAGTGAAATAATGGTTTTAGATTTTGCGATTCACAATGTTGGTGAATACTATTCATCTCACTACCTCTATACCACGTTTTCCAAAGACGCACAGAAGTTTACTTCTTCGTGGAAGGAAGCAGGCGCAGCAGCATCACCCCGGCAATTGCAGAAGTTAGGACAGCGATACTTTAAAGCCAAAGCCCAAGCTATTGAAGAATTTGACTGGAATCAGCGACGCAATGCTGGTGTAGAAATCCAAGGTTGGCATTCCTACTTATTACAGGCAATTGGCTACAGCGATTTGGAAGCGATGGATTTGCCTGTGGAAAGTGGCGATGTCTACGTTCCGATTTTGGGACTTTTACAGAGATTTGAACAACCTTGGTTAGTTGTCTGCGAGAGTGTGTTTTGCATTCCCGATGGCAGTTTACCAGATGGTGCAGCCAGTGAAGACCCCCTAGAAGGAAAGCCATTACTAGAACAATTGGTTGATTCTAACCACAAACTGGTACAAGGTGATTGGGGTCGGGCAATTGGTGAGATTTTTAAAACTGAAGAAGCACCGCGTTGGGTGATGATTCTGGCAGGAAGCCGGATACTGTTAATTGACCGCAAAACTTATGCTAACGGACGCTGGTTGGCATTTGATTTAGATGAAGCTTTTGGTCGGAACGAGAAAGCCACCTTTGAGCAAATCGCTACTTTCTTATCACGGGAGACGCTGGCTCCAGATAGTGAGTCTGTGGAATTATTGCATGACACCTTGGGAGAACAAAGCCACAAGCTGGCTCACGGGGTGACAGAAAACCTCCAGGTGGCAGTACGAGAAGCAATTGAGTTACTAGCAAATGAATGGGTGAGCGATCGCCGTCGTCGCAGTTTAGGTATGATTAACCTGCGCCCAGAGGAAGCTTTACCTGATGGTTCAACTACTGTCACCGCCGAGCAACTGCGTCATGAAGCTTTGACCTTTGTGTATCGCCTGATATTCTGCTTCTACGCCGAGGCGCATGGGGCGGAATTGGGTGTTTTACCAATCAATGATGATGCTTACCGTTTGGGCTACAGCTTGGAAGCATTGCGCGATTTAGAGTTAGTCCCACTTTCTGAACAGTCTGGCGAAGGAACTTACTTTCAAACACATTTAAATAGACTCTTCACCTTAGTCCACGAAGGATTTCACCCTCTGCAACAGGAAGAAAACCCCGGCCAGTTGCAATTGCAACTTGCCCAACAACAACGGACTTTTGAGTTACCACCTTTAACCGCCACACTTTTTGACCCGAAAGCTACCCCATTGTTGAGTCGGGCACAACTTTCCAACCGTTGTTTGCAAAAGGTTATCCGTCTGCTGTCTCTCAGCTATGACGAAAAAACCAAAACTACCGGACGGGTAAACTATGCAGACTTGGGGATTAACCAGTTAGGTGCTGTATACGAAGGGCTGTTGTCTTACAAAGGGATGTTTGCCGAGCAAGATTTTCTCCAAGTTAAACGCGCTCAAGATGAATTTAGCAAGTCCAAAACCCAAACTTGGTTTGTCCCTAAAGACCGATTAGAGGAATTTAAGAAAGATGAGGTAGAACGCCTCAATGATGGCAAACCCCGGATTTATGCTAAAGGCTCATTTATTTTGCACTTGTCGGGATTGGATAGAGAGCAGAGTGCTTCTTATTACACGTCGGAAGTGTTAACTAAATGCTTAGTTGAAGAAACTTTGCGACCATTGCTGCAAGACTATATCCCAAAAGATGCCGACAAAATTCTGCAATTAACAGTCTGTGAACCAGCTATGGGAAGCGGTGCTTTCTTGAATGAAGCAGCAAACCAACTGGCGCAAAAATACTTGGAATTGAAGCAGAAACAACTGAATCAATCGATTGAACCTGCGGATTTTCCTGATGAATTGCGTCGCGTTAGACACTACATCACTACACGCAATCTTTACGGCGTAGACCTCAATCCCACGGCGGTAGAATTGGGGGCGCTGTCCCTGTGGCTCAACTCTATGCACCGGGCAAAGTTGATTCATGAAGATGGCAGAGAAGAATGGGTAAGGGGAGCAAGGCCTTGGTTTGGCTTACGACTGCGAGCGGGTAACAGTTTAATTGGCGCACGCCGCGCAGTATGGACAAAGGCGCAATTGTTGGCAGGAGCGCATCTCAAAAGCGGTAATGAGGCAGTGGAACCCCGTCAACTCCAGCCAGGAAAACAGCGAGCCAAAAACGAAGTTTATCACTACCTAGTGTTTGACCCTGATATGGTTCCGACTGCTGGGGATGCTTTGGTCAAGCAGTTTCACCCCCAACAAGTGCAGCAAGCTAAGGACTGGCACAAAAAAGAGGTCAAAAGCAGATGGACAGAAATAGAGGTAAACTTAGCCCTGGCTGTTAGCGATTTAATTGACCAACACGAACAGCAATATGCCAAAGAACGGTTAGCAGCATTAGAGAAAACAGCTTGTCCTGGTAGTGTGTGGCCGCAATCCCCAGCAACAGAACCCGGCCCCAGTTTGGCGTTACAGGAAGAGGTGAAGGCAAAACTAGAATCTACCTCTGGCAGTTTTCAACGGTTGAAATTGTTAATGGACTCTTGGTGTGCGTTATTTTTCTGGTCGATGGATGAAGTGGAGGCATTGCCAAGGCGAGAAGACTATTTAGAAGCAGCACAGATATTGTTAGCGCGGTCAGGAGATTTAAGTATTAAAGCCTTTCGCTGGAATTTTGATGGGGCGAATTTGCTCAAAGCCACTGCACAGACTGATTTAGATACAGATTTGCTGTGTGCGGCGGTTTCTTGGTATCGCGTGAGTCGGGAAGTTGCAGAACAGGAGAGGTTTCAGCATTGGGAGTTGGCGTTTTCTGAGGTGTTGGGGTGTGATGCAAGTCAGTCGAAAGGATTTGATGTAATTTTAGGAAATCCGCCTTGGATGAAGGTTGAATGGTCAGATGGTGCATTACTATATGATTTTGAGCCGATGCTGGGTATACGAGAAGCTCAAAGTGATACGTTAAATTGCGAACGATTAAATCTCCTTAATAATCTTGTTCTACGCGAAATTTACATAAATGCTCAACGGTTTAGCTTCGGTAACATAGCTTTTTTAAATTGCCATCGTCTCTATAAAGCTTTAAAAGGAGCAAAAACTAATCTTTATAAAAATTTTATAATTATTAGTTGGAGCTTGCTTGATGAAAAAGGCTTGGGGGTTTAATACATCAAGAAAGCCCTTATAATGACCCAGATTGTGGATGTTTGCGATCTGAATATTATCCTCGCTTAGTGAGTCACTATCATTTTAAAAACAAAATGTTGTTATTTAAAGATGTAAGTGACCAAAGGGAATTTAGTCTTAATATCTTTAAAAGTATACCAACGGAGATTAACTTTGTTCAGATAGTTAACCTTTATTCTCCTATAACTATCAAGGCTTGTTATGCTCATAACAGACCTGAAGAACCAATTCCTGGATTAAAAACAAATGACGATTGTTGGGTTACTCAGGGACACTGTGATCGAGTTATTCAAGTTACTGAAGAAACCTTAGAAATATTTCATACTCTAATAGAAAATGCTGATACACCAATCCTTGAGTCTCGTTTACCTCAACCTCATGCTCGTCAATTAATTGAGGTAATTCGGAAGATTAACCAAATTCCTAAATGGTTACCTAGTTTAACGGGAAATTACTATCCCACAATGATGTTCAATGAAACTCATTCCAAGCGAGATGGAGTTTTAACTCGGCAAGATAATCCAACTTTTCAACCTAACAGGTTGCGTGAATGGGTTATTTGTGGGCCTCATTTTTATGTAGGAACACCATTCAATAAAAATCCTCGTTCTCGTTGTACTCATAACAACCACTATGAAGATGTTGATTTAACAATTTTACCAAAAAACTACTTACCTAGTTCAGTTTATCGTCCCGGAGATAAAGAAAATAAGCTAATAAATTTTACATCGCATATTCCAAAATTTAAAAATAATTCTGTAACCGAATACTATCGATTTGTTAATAGAATTATGGCAAGTCTCAATACTGAGCGATCATTTATAAATGCCATTATTCCTTCTGGAGCCACACACATTAATTCAGTTTCTTCTATTGCATTTGAACACTCTATTGATTTAGTGGCTTTTGGATCAACCTGCGTTTCCTTAATAGCTGATTTCCATCTTCGTGTGTCAGGACGGACAAACATTCGAGAAGCAGATATGCAAATGCTTCCACAAATCCAAAACCCCCACATCACCCCCATCATGCACCGAGGCTTACGCCTCAACGCCCTCACCCGTGCCTACGCCGATCTCTGGTCATCCGTCACCCTCACCGAAATCACCCAAGACAGTTGGGCAGTAGAAAACCCAATGCTAGGCTCCTTCGAGTCTCCCTGGCACGAACTCGACCCTCATCAATGGTCATGGCATTCACCCCTCCGCAGCGACTACTCCCGTCGCCAAGCCCTCCTCGAAATTGATGTACTGGTAGCCCTCGCCCTCAGCTTATCTCTTGAAGAACTCACCACCATCTACCGCGTACAGTTCCCCGTCATGCGGCAATACGAACTCGGCGATGAATACGATGCAAAAGGTCAACGCCTCCCCAGCACTAACCGTAAAGCCCCTGGGGGTAAAGAAGTCCGCGAAGCTCGTAAAGATTGGAACGAAACTTCGCCCCTTACCGTAAGTTGGCAAATCAAGGATGGTTTAGAAACAGTTACCAAAACCTTCTATCCGCCTTTTACCAAAGTTGACCGCGAAGCCGACTATGCCCAAGCTTACGAAGTCTTGCAGAAACGCTATGGAGGCGGAGTTTAATCATGCTACCAGCCCATATTGCCGAAAACATCCGCCGCCAGGTGCTTTATTACCTGCAATCCACCTTTGATTTTCGCGATCGCTCTGTCAGCCGTGCTTTTGAACAATTTCTTCAAGACCCAGAACGAGGACTGTTTAAAGGCCCGTGGGTACAGTTGCGCCGCCCTTTCCGGTTAGCACCTCAACCTTATACCCCTCCTTTTGACCTCAACGTTCCCTTCCTTCCCTTTCGCCATCAAGCTGTTGCCTGGAGACGTTTAAGTAGCAAAAATCATAAGCCAGAACCCACCCTCGTCACTACTGGCACTGGTTCCGGTAAAACTGAGTGCTTCCTCTACCCCTTACTCGACCACTGTCTGCGAGCCAAACAAGCCGGACAGCTTGGGATTAAAGCAATTGTCCTCTATCCGATGAATGCCTTAGCTGCCGACCAAGAACGGCGTTTCGCCAAATCTATTTGGGACGACCCAGCACTGAAAAAAGCAGGTGTCCGCGTCGGTACTTACACCGGACGCTACGACCCTGGCGATCCCACCTCGCAAGACTCTGGCACAACCAGCATGGGCAAAGACCACGGCATTACCAACCATGAAGCCCAACTAGAAAACCCGCCTGACATCCTGCTGACTAACTACAAAATGCTGGATTTCCTGCTACTACGACCGCAAGACCAGCATCTTTGGCGTTTCAATCAATCGGACACCCTGCAATATCTTGTCCTTGATGAACTGCATACTTACGATGGCGCTCAAGGTGCAGATGTCGCCTGTTTGATTCGCCGACTCAAAGAAAGACTGAGTATTCCCAAAGGTAAACTCTGCGTTGTTGGTACTAGTGCCACAATGGATGATCGCGACCGCAGCGATCGCGCTCTTGGTTTAACAATATCAGTGGATGCAGTCGAGACAGGAGGCGATCGCCTAGCTCGGTTTGCCAGCACTTTATTTGAAGAAGAGATTCCCACAGAAGCGGTAATTGTCGAGGATCGACTGACAGTTGAGGAAATTGTCAAACCAGAAGAAGACCTGATTTCCTTAGATTTACCAACTTCTGAAGACTGTGAACCCCAAGCAGACGAAGATGCTACAGCCTACGCTATCCGCCAATCTAGGGTTTGGGGCGGGCCAGAATTTGTTGAACCAACAACAGGCGATCGTAATACTTCTATTGAGCGTTGGTCAGTTACTTTAGGAGATTGGTTAACCCTCATTTGTCACTCTAGGCAGAGGAAAAGTAGAAATCAGGGTGAGTCAGGAAAATAAAAATTGAACTGGTGAGGTTATAAATAATAGATTGAAGTTTAGAAAAACCCAAAG
>NZ_JACJSI010000140.1 GCF_014698065.1 Nostoc flagelliforme FACHB-838 | reverse complement strand
GAATGTAACCCTCTGTCCCACATCAATAACATTCCTTGTGTCACAGACCGTAGTAACTTTTTAACCCTGACCCGCTCACCAATACGGTAAGGACACATTAAAGCATCAACAATCAATACGGTTCGGTTAAGCCCAAAAAATAAAAATGTGTAGGTTGGGTTGAGGAACGAAACCCAACATTTTGCGGGGTTTGTTGGGTTTCACTTCGTTCAACTCAACCTACAAATATTCTTAACCGAACCGTATTGGATCCACTCCAGCATTGTTGAAGGCAATGTCGAGCCGTCCGTAGCGTGCCATCGTTTTCTCAATCAGAGCTTGCACATCGGCTTCTTTAGAAACATCTGTCGCGACAAAAAAGCCATCCCCACCGATCACTTGAATTTGGCGAATGGTTTCTTCGCCTTCAGCTTGCCGACGACCTGCAACAATGACGTTTGCTCCTGCTTGAGCCAGTGCGATCGCCGCTGCCTTACCAATCCCTGATGTTCCACCTGTAACGAGTGCGACTTTTCCAGATAACGTGGTCATTATTAAGCTCCTGTTGTGGGATTAAAGATTAGGGGATGGTTTGCTTGAGCGGTTGCAAATAACCTTTGCACTATGACAACAACTTCCGGCAGTCCGTTGCATGAGAATTATTAGACAGTATATCCAGGTTGCACTTTTACACCAAAGCGAGTTCGCATGAAGGCAATATATTCGTCCTCAGAGGTTTCCCGCCGCGCCTTCACCATCGGTTTAATGTCTTCCGTTGCTACGTAGCGCAAACAATCCGTGCCGTCAGTTGCCGCCTGGTAAATTACCTTCGCAACGTCTTCCTCTGTGGCTTGGCGCACTTCTCGAAGACCCTCAAAAACAGCGTTGGTATACGTGACGAAGTGATCGTAGTCAGGAATCGTGGCATTATGTACAGCCTCGGCACCGCTACGCTGCTCGAACTTGGTGTTCGCTATGCCACCAGGTTCGATAAGCTTCACGACAATATTCTGCGAAGCCAGTTCGTAGGAAAGTGCTTCGATGAAACCTTCGAGTGCAAACTTGCTGGCGCAATATAGCGAAAGCATCGGCAGCGTGAATACGCCAGCTCCCGAACTTATATTGAGGAGCAAGCCGCCTTTGTTTTGCCGAAAATGGGGCAAAATCGCACGCATAACATCCATGGCCCCGAAGACGTTGATGTTGAATTGCTCCACTACCTTTTCGCGTGGTGTCGCCTCGAACAACCCGAAGAGTCCAAAGCCAGCATTATTGACCAAAGCGTCTATTTTCCCAAATCGAGCGATCGCAGCCTCGATTGCTGTAGTAATGCTGATGCGATCTTGAACGTCCAACCATGTGACAAGTACGTTGGGGAGCTGGACAAGTTCTCGTTCTTCCTCCGGCCGCCGCATTGTAGCCACAACGTTCCAACCTTCGTGGGTGAAAAAGCGTGCAGTGGCTTTACCCAGTCCAGAGGAGGCTCCTGTAATCAAAATGGTTTTTGTCATATTTATCACGAATACTTTTGTTTGACTATTCGTAGCTAAACTCAATGATTTACAGCCAAAAAGAACTTTCAAACCTGCTTCAAATATTTCTCGAACCAGTTCAACGCAACTGTACTGGCAATCTCAAAGCCTTCGCCTTGGAAACCGTCAAAGTGTCCGCCCTTTAAGATTGTCAGAGACTTCGGCTCCATCGCACGCGCATGGACATCGGCGGTTATGTCGGCAGGTGAAAGAAAGTCTTTCTCACCCGTAATCAGGCATAGCGGGGTGGGAAAGATTGCTTCGAGGTGAGGAATCGGTTCGTAATAGAGGCAGTGTTCAATCGATTCAAAGGTTATCCGATTCTCCCATCTTCCTTCACTTGCGCTTTTGTTCGATTCAACCCAAGTGAATGCGTCGGGTGTCGCAAGGAAGCTGGGTTCACCAGGTGGAGCAACTAAAGGGAGGTAACTCACCTCTTTGGTTTGATACCGTTTTACCCGATCAAGTGAAACCATCTTTGTGAGTTCTTCCAGTTGAAGTGGGGAAGCCACACGGCGGGAGATGAGAAATGCATTCACCGTAGGCATCTGTGCTACGATCACTTTCACGCGGGGATCGAATGCAGCCAGATGCAGCGCGTGACCGCCGCTATAAGAAAAGCCCCACAAACCTATGCGCTCAGGATCAACTTCGCTTTGTAGTTGAGTCCAGGTAATAGCATTACGAAAGTCTTCATGTTGCTCTGTAGGAAGCATTTGTCCGCGAGGTTCTCCTTCACTAGCACCCTGATAGCGATAATCGAACAGCGAAACTACAAACCCAGCTTGAGCGAATTTCTCGGCAAACTGCGGTAATCCCATTTCTTTGGTCAAGCCAATTCCATGAGCCATTACAATGGCCGGACAGCGCTCACCGGATGTGACTTGATCCGGAGTGTAAAAGGTGACGGAACACTTTAGACCCTTACTTTCAAAACTGGTTCTTCTTTGCATAACTGCTTACCCTCTCTTTTTTAAACGCCAAGAACATTAATGCCTTGCTGTGACAATAGCTGCCATCAACTGCTCAATGTTCCAGCGATTGCTATATCGAATTCCATTAATAAACAAAGCTGGGGCAGCTGTTACTCCACTGTGTAATCCACTTTGTATATCTTGATTAATACGCGCTATGTGTACTTGAGAGGATATATCTTGCAGAAATTGGGGAATATCGAGTCCTAGATTATTGGCATACTCCACAAGATCGCCGTTTCCTAACGCTTGTTGATAGGTGAACAAAATGTCGTGCATTTGCCAAAACTGACCTTGGCTGGCTGCCGCTTCAGCTGCTTCAGCTGCACGTTGAGCATAAGGATGTATTTGCGGCTGTGGAAAGTGGCGAAATACAAAACATAAGTCATTAGCCTGTTGCTGGATTGCTTTAATTAATTGGTGAGTTTCGCCACAAGTGGAACACTGGTAGTCACCATATTGGACGAGTGTCACTGAAGTACTCACTAATCCCTGAATATGATCTTGTTCTGAAATCGGCACAAGCAACCGATTATAATCACCAAGACTCATGAAAGCACCTCTAAGGAAAGGAGTGCAGCAGGTAAAGACAGATGATTGCTATGAATGAAACTTTTTTCACAATTGGGTAAACCGATGTCGCTCTGTTATCTGTTGTATAAACTCAATTTAGAGGGTTGACTCGATTTTGTCGCTGAGAAAAACTTCAGTTGATCATCTGATAAATTTGACAGCTGATAAACTGACAAATTTGACAGGTATGACGCTACAAGCTAACAATACCCCGCCTTAATGCAACGATCACAGCCTGAGTGCGATCCTCCACACCCAGCTTACTTAAAATATGATTGATATGAAAATTGACAGTGCGTTCAGTAATATATAGAGCTTTGCTAATGGCTTGGGTACTCTTGCCCGTTGTAATGAGTTGAAGCACCTCTAACTCGCGATCACTCAATTCTGGACTTGCCATGCGCTCTAAAAGTTTGGCACCGACGCGGGGTGGAATGTGCTTGTGTCCTTTGTGAACGGCGTGAATCGCAAAGAGCAATTCTTCTGGCTCCGCATCCTTGAGTAAATACCCTTTAGCCCCTGCCCGCAATCCCTGATAAATGTCTTCATCGCCCTCATAAGTTGTCAATACGATAATCCGGGCAGCAGGAAACTCAGTACAAATGGCAGTAATCGCAGCGACTCCATCCATCTGGGGCATTCGCAAGTCCATCAAAGTCGCATCTGGCTGTTTTTGACGAAAGACAGCGATTGCCTCCTGACCATTCCCAGCTTGTCCAACAACAAGGATATCTGGCGCTTCTTCCAGCATCGCAACCAAACCCTGACGTACAACGGGGTGGTCATCTACAACCAGAACACGAATGGCGTTAAGTTGACTCATGACAGTTTTTCCTGCTGATTCACGGACACCGCAATTTCTGTTCCTTGTCCAAGAGCGCTCTGGATCTGGATCTTTGCCCTAATCAGATCGGCACGTTCTACCATACCTAATAAACCAAAGCCATTGTGACTAGAATCTCGATCAATTGCAAATCCCTGCCCATCGTCCTTAATTCGTAATATGCACTGCGTGGACTGGTAGATTAGTTCAACACGAATTTCAGTTGCTTGTGCATACTTAAGAGCATTAGTCAATGCTTCCTGCCCAATTCTAAGTAAATTATTCTCCACCTCAGAGGGTAGCAGATAGGGGATGCCGATGGCTTCACACATAATTGTTATACCAGTGGATGATTCTAGCTGACTTGTCAGATGTTTGAAAGCGCTGAGTAAATCACTATTTTCTAACAAGTAGGGACGGCGTAACGCCTCTACAGAGCGGCGTGCCTCTGAGAGCCCAGTTTGAGCTAAGTTCTGGACTTGAGCTAGGTGAGCCTGAGCTTTTTGAGGGTCTACTGTTATCTTATTCGCAGCAGTTCTAGCGTGAATGATAACACCCGTAAACGACTGTGCTAGTGTATCGTGAATTTCGCGTGCCATGCGGTTGCGTTCTTCCAGAATTGAGGCTTCTTCGGCGCGTTTCTGATCGCTAATATCAAGAATCACACCCAGCATTCGCACAGGCTGTCCGACTGCGTTATAAATGCCTCGACCTCTGCCAACTAACCAGTGAATATTACCATTCGGGTAGATCACTCGATATTCCGCTTCAAAATCGGTATGAGTTGCTAGAGCTGCTGTAACAGCTTGCTCGACCCGATGAATATCTTCTGGATGAACGCGATCGCGCCATGCCTGATAGCTGCTCTCAACTTCACCGGGTACTAACCCCAGCAATCGAGCGTGGTTATTGTTCCAATGTGTTGTATTCTCAACGATATTCCAGTTCCAACTACCGATGTAGGTAAAGTCCATTGTCAGTCTGCGTTGCTCTTCACTCTGGCGCAGGGCGTTTCCAACTCGTTGACGCTCTTCAATCTCCTGAGAAAGGAGCAGAGTCCGCTCAGTTACTCGTTGTTCCAATGTTTGGTGGTAATCGGCTAACAGTTTTTCTGCTTGCTTACGCTCGGTGATATCTTGAAAGGCTGCGATCGCATAAGCTACATTGCCCTGTTCATCAAAGACTGGAGTGCCCCAAACCTCAACGGGAATAGTCTTATTGTTTTGGTGAATTTCTAGATCATCAACAGTAGTACGTTCGCCACTCAATGCTCGAACGACTGGTAGTCTTTGTGTTGGGTAAATTTGGTCTGTTCCCATCACGTAGCATTGATAAACTTCTGAAATTTGATCCGGTGTCGCGGTAGGATCAATTCCTTTACCCATTAGCTCAACACCCCGTTGATTAACGTAATGAACGCGGCCAACTGCATCAACAATGCTAATTCCCACTGGCACAGCTTCTAGAAATTGAGCCATTCGACTTTCACTAGCACGGAGCTTTGAGTAGAGTTTGGCATTTTCGATCGCAATCGCTGCCTGCGTAGAAAGTAGATTTAGAAGTTGCGATTGCTCCGGTGTAAATGCCCCAGTTGCCAACTGATTTTCTAGATACAACACACCGATAAGCTTGCTTTGATTGAGCAGTGGTAAACAAAAGACTGATTGAGTCTGGTGGTGTTGAATATAGGGATCATTGATAAAATTACCTTCACGAGTAGCATCATTGAGAATGACCGACTCATAAGTCCGAATCACATAATGAATGATTGATTCAGGTAAACGATTTGCGATTGGAGTCGATTGCAGCACTCGGGCAGTGCAAACACTTTCACCTTCAACTAGTTCACAAGCAGCGTCGATTCTCCATTCGCCTGCGTTCTCTAAAAGCAAACATCCGGTTTGGGCACCTGCGTTCTCAATGAGGATCTGCATTAACGAACTGAGCAACTGCTCCAGTTCAATCTCACTTGAAATTGCTTGAGCTGCTTTCATCACTGTCGCTAAATCGAGAGCAGTATGTGGGGTATTTGAGGAGGTTTCAGTCGTGGTACGAACTGGTGTAGAAACTACGTTAGACGACTGAGAAAATAGTTGAGGATAACGAGTTTCTAAATCTTTAACCTTTGCCATTGCTCCCCAGCGTTCATAACAGTAGTGAGCTTCTTTCATGTAGAACTGGGCAAACTTTTCCAGACCTCGCGCTAAATAATGCTTGGCAGCCAATTCGTATGCTAACGCCTCTTCCTGGATGTATTCGTTTTCTCTAGCTCCTTGAATCGCTTGTTCGTAAAATTTTTCTGCCTCCAGCAACTTACCCAAAACTTGTGCTTTTTCTGCCTCAACCAAGTGATATTTATGCAAACAATTCATAGGCGCATAATGTGCCCATCGTTTCATTTTTTCCTGACTAAGGGCAACTTTTCCAAGGATTTCCTCCTTTGCTTGAGTGCTGCTTCGGGGATATATTGCGAGTCTTACTAGAGAGTCATAGAAGTAGTACGGAGGCTCACCGAGTGACCCTGTACCGAGGAACAAATAACTTTCTGCTAAGACTAAGTTTTCAACTGCCTGAGCATATTCAGAAAATAGATAACATAGGACAAATTTGTGAAAATATACAGTGGCTGCAATTCCACTGTTTGCTGCTTCAGTTTGTGGCGAGCTATTTTCTTCATTGTAGGATTCGCCAATGAGACGGGTTGGATTTATTGAGCATCCCATTAAGTTTAAAACAGCCTGATGAAATATTTGGGACCAAATGAGTGGTGCTTCCTGTTTGATTTGACGGATTGCTTCACTATAGGTCGCCGTTTTGCGTTCAACCTCCACAAGTTCCTTTCCGCTAACATAAAGTTGAAAGCAGTAAGTATAAGCGCAATAGGCAGCAGCCTCTAAATTCCCAGTTTCCAATCCACTTTGATAAGCTTCTAGTAATAGCTCCAGTGATTCTCTAGTATGTTCTTTCCAGTGGTTGATGAAATGATTTATGAACAACAATGTTCCAGCTCTTTCTGAATGGGTTTTCGACTGTGACAACAGCTTTAAAGCAAGCTGTCCAAACTCGTAGCCAGCCTCAATGTCTCCGACCTCTTTACAAAGAATGAAGCCATAGGTAGCATATGCAAAGGGAGATACAAATGCATTGCCGTATTGAATTGATAAGCTGACTTGTTTAGATACAAGCAGGGGCATCAAATCAGGAGTGGCATTATGGGCCGCAATCGTGATACTTGATAAGATTCGCATCGCCGCCAATTTGTCCGGATTGGTCATTTCCGGCAAATGAACTAAGTCCTCAATGGGTGTTTCCCTAATGTAGGATGTGATCGCGTCTAATTCTCTCTGAATATCAAACTGAGTTGGCTCTTCGGAAAAACTAATCCCTAGTTGCTGCAAAACTTGCAATCCGGTATTGACTGCTTTCAATCGCTGGTTCTGTGCGATTTCAGTTTGAATTTTGACTTCATAAACCTTCACGGTATCAAAAATAGAATTGGCTTGTTGTAGAACGGTTTCTGCCCAATAATTCACCTGCTCAAACTCACTATTCAAGAACGCAGCTTTTATTTTCTCCACATATAATTCCAAAGTCAGGTCATAGTTGGTTTGCCAGCTAGATACTCCTAACCATGCTCTGCCTGCGTCTAAATAGGTTTTTGCCATGCTATAAGCGATTGCCCCTTTTGCTTTCTGACCTGCGATTAAATTTAATCTAGCAACTTCATTGCGTTCGGCTTTATCTGTTACAAGCTCAATTCCATGATTAAGATGATTGACAATTTCAAACAGTCGGTCTAATAGTCGCTCCGGCAAAGTTTTTTCGAAGAGATTGCGACCAATTTGTAAGTGAACAATTTGTTTTTTCGAATCATCGATTAAGGTGTATGAGGCTTGCTGCACACGATCGTGCAAAAACTTATACTCTTGAATTAACAAGTTTTCATCTAATTGAGATAGTGGTTGAATTAATCCAAATTGTATGGCTGTTAGTAAATCTTGAAAAACCGTTTCATGTGGTTTTTCACAAACAATCGATAGAGTATCTAAATTAAATTCAGTACCGATGCAAGCAGCTAACCGGAGAACTTGCTGTGTATTCTCTGGTAGCTTCTTCAACTTGTAAAGCATCAACTCTACAACATTATCAGTGATATCTTGAGCTTGGATCTGAGCTATGTTCCACTGCCACCCCCCTTTACTAAGGGGGATTGAGGGGGGTCAAAGGTCAATAAATTTTCGCTATGCAACATTCTCAAAAATTCACTGACAAAGAAGGGATTGCCCTGGGTTTTACGCAATACCAACTTAGCTAACGGACGAACGGTATTTGCATTCCGATGCAGCGTCTCGGCAATCAACTGACCCAACGGCTTGAGAGTTAATGGTGTTAGGATAATTTCCTGAAGCACTGCACCTTGTTTTCGCAGTCTCTCTAGCATTAATGCTAATGGGTGTGTTGGATTTACTTCATTATCTGTACCAACTTTTGCAAAGCATCTGCGATCGGACTGTAGGGAATATTGCGCCCGAATTGATCAAATTTACCAGAGATGAAATAGCCACGCTTCTGGATAATTGGTTTATAGATTTCTTGCACTAACGCAGATTTTCCAATGCCAGCATAGCCAGATACCAACATTATTTCGACTTGAAATTTTGGGTTGCCCGTTTGTTCCCTTTGTGAAGTCGTTTCTGAATTATTTGGTAAAGAAGCGACGCGATTGAACGCTGCCAATAACATTGCAACTTCTCTATCCCGCCCATACAATTTTTGGGGAATTTGAAATTGATCGCAAACATCTTGCAAACCAAGTTGAATGCTATCAATCTGACCAATTTCTTCTAATTGTTGAACACAGATTTCTAAATCCGCTTTAATTCCCCAGGCACTCTGATAGCGATCTTCTGCATTTTTTGCCATTAGTTTCAGAATTATATCTGAAACTAGCTTGGGAATCATTGTATTTATTTCATGAGGTGGAAGTGGCTGTTTAGCAATATGACAATGGACTAGCTCAAGGATTTCCGTTGTTTCAAATGGCAGATGTCCAGTTAGCAGTTGGTAGAACGTCACACCAAGGGAGTAAAGATCAGTGCGGTAATCGAGCAAACGGTTCATCCGCCCGGTTTGCTCTGGAGATAAGTATGCGAGTGTCCCTTCTAATACATGAGGACTTTTAAAAGTCGGATTCGTGCGGTTAAATTGGGTGGCAATCCCAAAGTCAATAATTTTGACAACGCCAGTATTCAGATTAAAGACTATGTTTCCAGGGTTGATATCTTTATGAATGATATTGGCTGCATGGATTCTGCCCAGAATGTCGCTCAGAGCGATCGCCAAACCTAGAAAAGTGGATAAAGGCATGGGGCAGAATATATCTGGGCGCTTGTGCATCCATTGCTCTAGGGACTCTCCCCCAAAATCTTCTAAGAGAATCACTAGAGTCCTTTGATAGTCTTGCTGGCTATATGCCTTGACAACTCCTTCCAGATTCAGGGAACGGGTAATTTTATATTCCTGTCTGTAGCGGGTTAGTTCTTGAGGTGAGGGATAATCAAGCTTTAGCATTTTTACGACGATCCGTACTCCATCGTCTCTGATGCCCCGATACACTAGAGAACTGGAACTTTCGTATATTTTGTTTTGGATAGCAATACCAGGTAGAGCGATCATAGAGCAACTCTTAAGACTATAATCTGGCATAATCCAAACTATACAGCAATCCAGCTATCTACATTTTTCATCTTCTGAGGTTCTATTTGGTTTTGTTCATTTCTAACCAGTTGCAGAGCCTTAACTGAACTCTATTGAGCGCTGTATCAATTTATGTAGAGCGTTTCTACAGCACTGGTTTGACAACTGGCGTAGCATGGGACACTAGTTGCGGAAAGTTTTGCCTTATCCCTCGTACAACTTCTTCGCTGTCCCATTGTGGTGATATCTCCATTGAAACTGCAACCCAAAGCCATTGGATGCCAAATTGCCAAAATTGTTCAGGGTATTCTCCCATACTCCGACTCCAGAAGCGTCAATAATTTCTCTTCCACAGCAGTAAGATAAGGCCGATTCACCTTCCCCAACAACTGCAACAGGCTTTTGACTGTCTCCTCCAGCAAATCGGAATACACCCGACTGATGCGATCGCAAATCACCTGCATCTGCTGACACTCGGCAGGCAGGTAGTTGAAGGACTTCAGGTGCTGCAAGCCAACGGCGTACTCGCTATCCCACATTCTCACGCTGCAACTAAAGTCATTCACTACGTTAACAATCCCCCAACAGCCACCCTTGCCTCTGAGTTCCGGGTTGTCTTTGACAAGAATTTGGCAGACTTCGCCGATTTGGTAGGTATTAGGTACTTTCGTCCTTTCCATGATGCGCTGCACAACATCTTTCACGATTCTACCAGTTAGCACTTTTCCGCCAGCAAGTTCTACTGCCGTTAGCCACACTTCTTGCTGTTCCTGGGGTTCAAGCTTTGTCATGGGTCGAACTTGTCCCTCTGCTGTCGGCAAAATGTCCACAATTTGTGGACATTTTTGCAAGTTGTCCACAACAACTGCCGCATCAACTAGCTGGTAAGAACGGGAACGATTGTAGCCAAACCTGTCTAAACAGTATTCATCAAAGGTTTTGTACGTGGAGCGATATAATCTGCGATCGCGTAATTCTATTAAAGCCTTGCCTGCTTCAAAAAACGCCCGCTCCACTTTCTTCTCCAAGTGCGGGCGATCACGCTGTTCTTCTTCTGTCAACTCTGTTACTTCAACAGCAGTAACTGTAATTGTTGCTGTAGCTGGGTTTTCTTCAAGGTCTTGGTTATCTGGTGGCGTGTCATCACTGGATGAAGCAGAGGTGGCTTTGTTGTGCTTACGGGGTGGTTTATTCATTTTTCCACCTCTTTCTGGTTCAGTGGCATTTGCTTAGAGCCGATTGCAAATAGGTTTTGAGTGTGGGACTTAACTGCGATTGCACCAAGCGCAGTGCCTTTACTAATAACTCGTCAATAAAAACTGAAGACAGAGTAAAGGGAATGACACTGGTAGGATTAATCATCAAAACGCACTCCAAAATCCACCCCTAAAACTTCTTCAATTTTGCGAAGGGTTGGTTCTGGTAAAACATCATTTTCTTCACGTTCAATCCGATACCAATTAGCACGAGTCATATCGGCCGCTTTTGCCAATTCTTCTACCGATCGTGGATCTCGCTCTCTGGCTTCTTTAATTCTTGCTCCGATGCCAGGGGCATCAACCCGTATAACCCGTTCTATTTGCACATCTATAGACATGAACAATCCTCTCTATTCAATCATTTCGTAGATCCTATGTAAATTGTAGAGTGACACTTGACAAAATGTCTAGTAAGAGGATACAGTGTAAATACAAAGAAAGCGCCCGGACTGCGAATCTAGAGCGCTTTCTGTCCCGCTAGGAACTTATTAATCATGACATACCAAATCTACAGCCATCAACAGCTGCAACTGAAATCGATTGCCCGACTCAAGCAAATCTACAGCGAAATCGCCTGCACAGTCGAAGTAAGTGACAAACGGTGTAAGGATGACTGGATTTGTGCCATTGTTAACTATCAGGCAAGCAAGATTCAGAAACTCACTCTCGCTGCTCCCGACGAACAAGCCCTCGCCCAAGCCGAACTCAACAGCTACATCGCTGACCAAGCCCAAGTTGTAGCTCCCGAACCCCTCAGAATAGTCGAAATCTCGTTTGACCATCACGAATATTATGCTGATGACAAACTGGTAGCCAGCATCAGCCATGACGACGACCACCTAACGCAACGCTGGGTAGTCATGGTCAACGACAAAGAAGTATTCCGTGCCAACACTTTAATGCGTTGCGATCGCTTCATCTGCACTCACTACAAAGATGGCACACTGCCAGTGCAAGAAGAAGCAGGGGGGCAGGGGGCAGGGAGCAAGGGAGAAGAAATTGCCCCCCTGCACCCCGCACCCTGCTCCTTGTCCTCTTCTACCACTGGTAACGAAGTCATGGCGCAGATTTTCAACGAATGGGAGAAATACGGTTACGAAATCCTGGACGACGGCATTTACCACAACGACGTAAAACTGGGCGAAGTAGGGCAAACTGACACTGGCTGGTGGTTCACACGCGCAGCAGACGACAACCAGCAGCGAATGGCTACTTCGACCCTTCTTCGGCACGTTGCACAATACCAATAAATGAATCTTCAAGGGAAAAGGGAATAAGTCGTAGAGAGTGAAAGTTTATCCCCTCTGCTTGTAAAAGTGAGCGGATATGAGGGATTTCTATGTCAGGATGATCAAGAACAAGGTGTAAGCGATCACCAAAAATTGAAACTCGCCACGGTGCTAATTGAGTTTTAAGTAAATTCAAACTATTTTGAGTTTTATCAGTCACTATTTCTATGATCTGACCAGGTTGAGAAGCTTTAATCTCACTAGGTGAACCTTGCGCTACCACTTCACCCGCCACCATAAACCCCATGCAGTTGCATTGTTCTGCTTCTTCTAAATAATGGGTAGTCACCAGCACTGCTGTACCTGATCTGGCGAACTCATTAATCAACCGCCAAAACTGACGACGTGCTAAGGGGTCTACTCCTGATGTCGGTTCATCTAGAAATAAAATTTTCGGTTCATGCATCACAGAAGCACCAAAAGCGACTCGTTGCTTCCATCCTCCTGGTAGTTGTCCTGTAAGCAGATTTTCTTTTCCGACTAAGCCACAAGTTGCAAGTACCCAATCTATTTTGGTGCGACGCCAACGAGTTGGTACACCATAAACCCCACAGTAAAATTCCAGATTCTGGATAATAGTTAAATCATTGTAGAGGGTAAATTTTTGGCTCATGTAACCAATGTGTTGACGCACGTCTCTGCTACGGAGATTCTGAGTTTGTCCAGCTAAGGAAATTTTCCCTGATGTTGGTTCTAATAAGCCACAGAGAATCTTGATTGTCGTCGTCTTTCCTGCACCATTTGCTCCGAGTAAACCGTAAATTTCACCATAGCGGACTTCCAGATCTACACCTTTAACCGCCTGGAAGTTCCCAAAAACTTTTCTCAGTTTATTTGCACCAATAGCAATGGGTGAGTAATGAGTGCGGAGTGCTGAGTTATGAGTAAGTGGTAACTCAGCCTTTTGTCTTTTCACCTCAATTTTAGTTCGGGGAAAAGGAATAAATTCTGGGTCATTACCAGCTGCACGCAGGCGGCTAACAAAAACGTTTTCTAGAGTGGCATCAGCAGTTTGTATGCTGTCAAGTTGTAGTCGCTGCTGATTGAAAATTCTCTGAACTGCTGTTGAAGCGATCGCTGCATCTTTAACTAGCACATCCAGCCGATCGCCGAAGGTTTGCACATCGACAATTGATGTTTGTTTGTCGCTTATCGCCTCGTGCAATACTTGTTCAGCTGCTTCAATGTGATTAGTCCGAACTTCCAAACGTTTTAAACCTAAAGTCTCCCGCAACTGGGAAAGCGTACCAATTTGCTGAATTTCTCCCTCATACATTAAGGCGATGCGATCACACCTTTGGGCTTCATCCAAATAAGGTGTTGCCACAACCACTGTCACTCCCTCCGATGCAATGGCGGCGAGGACATCCCAGAACTCCCGGCGCGATACAGGATCAACTCCTGCCGTTGGCTCATCCAATAAGAGAATTTCAGGTTGGGAAATCAAAGCACAACACAGAGCTAATTTCTGTTTCATCCCACCAGAGAGACGACCAGCCAAACGATCGCCAAATTTATCCAAACTCATTAATCGCAGATATTTATGGCGACGCTGCCAGAAAAGCTTTTCGGGAACTTCACGCAGTCCCGCACTGTAATGCAGATTTTCATCAATGCTCAAGTCGAGATACAGTGAGAATTGCTGTGTCAGATAACCGATTGCTAGACGAGCATCGCGGGGTGGTTTTTTTAAAATCTGGACATTGCCAGCAGATGCTTCCATTACCCCACCCAAAATATGGAAGGTCGTGGTTTTTCCCGCACCATCAGGGCCAATTAAACCAAAGATTTCTCCTTGCTGGACGGCAAAATCTATTCCCTTAACCGCGACTAATTTTCCATAACGTTTGGATAAACCTTTTACCTGAATTACTTCTGCACTAATTTGGGGATGACTTAGTGAATCACCCAGATCAGCAGATGACGCGATGGTAGTCATAGAATTTTGGATTGGGGGATTGGAGTATGGCAAAGGTATAGTAATAAGGACACCTTTTCAAAAGCACTACATATCTCGGAAAAAATATTTTTATCTTTGTTCATAAATAAATTTACTTGCTCTGAAACCCTCTTGGCAGAGAGAAGAATTATTTTCTATAACCTCCTGCCTCTTGCCCTCTGCCTTTATTCGGTCATTTTTTTACTTCTGTTGTGATGCTAATCTCAGCATCCGCCGGCATTCCTGGCTTGGCGAATCCATTGGGGTTGTCGATGGTTATTTTAACGCCAAAAACTTGTTTAACCCGGTCTTGCTGGAAATAAATATTTTCAGGGGTAAAAGATGCTTGGGTGTCAACGGCAGCAATTTTAGCACTTAAGGGTTCTTTAGGTGCTGAATCCAGAAATATCTTCGCTGACTGACCAACTCGCAGTTTTCCAATCTCGCCTTGGGGGATAAAACCACGTAAATAAACTGTTTTGGGATCAATCACTGTGAGCAGGGTTTTGCCAGTGGTAACAACTGCTCCTGGTTCTACACTCCGGCTGATGACTACGCCTTCAATTGGGCTTTTCACATTTAGGTAAGCAATCTGGGCTTTAGTTTCTTGCTGGGAAGCTTTGGCATTGGCGACATCAGCTTGAGCTGCGGCTAATTTTAAGTGCGTCTGTGCCAATTGGGTGCGTAACCCAGTTAGTTGAGCGTTACGGATAGAAGGATTTAAGCCTGTGCTTTGGGCTTGGGTTAATTGTCCTTGGGCAGAATTGACTAATTTCCGATAAGAATCTACCGATGCTTGATGTGATTTGAGGGTAGCAAGGGCAGTTTCAAAGCTTGTTTTGGCTTGATCAAATTGTTGCTGGGCAACCGCTCCTTGGGCAACCAATTTAGTGTAGCGATCGCGATTTATTTGCGCGAATTTCAATTCCGATTTGGCTTGCTCTACTTGAGCAATCGCTTGATTTAGTTGCGCCTGAACTGAAGCAACCGATGACTCAGCTTGAAAAATCTGACCTTTAGCATCTCCTCGCGCCTGTTGTAAAGAAAGCTGATTTTCCATAATCTGACTTTCTAATATCTTGATTTGCAAACGCGCCTGTTCTTCTTGTTTGCGGATAGAATCTAAACGGGCATCTGCACCCTGAAGTTGTGCTTGAATTTCTGCGTCATCTAACTTCACAATCACTTGATCTTTACGGACTGCATCGCCTTCTCGCACCGCTACGGACTCTATTCGACCTGCGACTTTCGCTCCAATATCAGTTTCATAGCCTTCAATCCGACCGCTTACTCGCAGCGTGTTAGTTTCTGAGTGTGAAGAGAGAAAATACCAGATTAATATTCCTACTCCCGTCAGTAAAAAGCCCAGAAAAATAAACAGAAGGGGAGACAGTCTACGCTTTACTTTCTCTAAGGTAGCAGTATCAACTTCAGTAAAATTTAGTTGTATATTATGCTTTTTAATTGCCATATTTTATTTTACAACTTTCTCAAAAAACGGATAAACCAAAAGATGATGCAGGATAAAAACAAGTTTAGAATCATATTACTCATCAATAGAGTAAACAAACTTAGAGGATGTTTTAAAAGTCGAAGCGAGTTAAAAATTATGCCAGTCGCCTGACCATAATCCGGATCATCGCAATGTAAATAAAAGTCTCAGAGGTTTCTGGTAGTCGTTCATAA
>NZ_JACJSI010000014.1 GCF_014698065.1 Nostoc flagelliforme FACHB-838 | reverse complement strand
TGGGGCATTCGCAAGTCCATCAAAGTTGCATCTGGCTGTTTTTGACGAAAGACAGCGAGTGCCTCCTCACCATTCCCAGCTTGTCCAATGACAAGGATATCTGGCGCTTCTTCTAGCATCGCAACCAAACCGTACTCCTATTCTTACTGGGACAGCTTCTAGAAACTGTTTCATTCTACTTTCGCTCTTCCGTAGCTTGGAGTAGAACCTGGCATTTTCAATGGCGATCGCTGCTTGGGATGATAACAGATTCAAGACTTGCGATCTTTGTGGTGTAAAAACTCCAGCCGCCAACTTGTTTTCTAAATACAACACGCCCACTAGCTTACCTTGATTGAGCAGAGGCAAGCATAAGATTGATTGAATTTGATTGTGTTGAATAGCTTGGTTTTGAGTAGCAAAATTTTTATTCGTCCTCTATCATTTTTGGGCAAGGCGCGTAAATCAACAAGAGTTTCTCTGCAATATTTATTTACAACGTGTCCCACTTTGCAGGTATCTCGGCGGCCACCCACGTAGGTTAACAGCTTCTCAAAAAGCGTAAGTCAAAAAGAAATAGACATACGGCGCTTACGCAGATGAGTAATCCTCTTATGCCGCTCTTCGGGAATTCAGTCAACTTCAGGGGCATCGCTACCTTCTTCAGTAGCAGAAATACTTGTCAGTATAGGACTTGAGGGTGTTGTCGGCAGCAGCCAGAGAGAGGAATGCTGTCACGTATCTGAAAAGATGTCAGGATTTATTAGCAATACGACATCTCTTTCAAAGCCGCTATAGTAAAGCATTCAGTTCCAGATTAGTAAATAAGAGCGCGAACGCTCTGTGGTCAAGAGAATTTAAAATATCTCTACATCCTGTTCATACACTCAATATTTAATTTTTCTCTTAAGGATTTATAGTTTTTAGCATTGTATAGGGAATACTAAAATTTAGATTTCTTTACGTTACTAGATTGCTTTTTAAGATTATATAAATTGATCCATAATGATTTAGTTAATTGGAACATCTAGATTGTGAGGAGTGTCGATTCAGCCAGATAAACATTATTAGGAAGTTTTGGGCAATGCGTCGAGCTGTATTATTCCTATCAAGATTTGCAATCAGCTTATGGATTGTACTAGTCGTTGCTTTTCTATCGCTGTTAATGGTCAACGCTCCAAGTGTACCTAATTTAACACCTTTTGCTGGCATATCGATTAAAACCCCAAATAGCTCTATCATTCACTTGCCTAATCGAACCTTTACCTGCACAGAGACAGAGCAGCAATTTCAGTGTCATGCAAAAATTCAAAATCGTTTACTAGACCTTAGCCTAACAAAAGGTAGTGATTATAAATATGACCTTAGCAATTGTCGTGCTTGGTATGACAAACAATCAGTTAGCTGTCAGGAGACAGGGCAAAACTATGCGCCTATACTTTCAAGAATGTACCAGATTACAGGTCTGGGATTAAGCCCTCAACAACTACAGGCAGTTAAGCAAAAATATTGGGGCATCAACACCCTTATGCAAATGGGTGAACTTCGTTTGATGTGGATCAGTACGGGGCTATCACTTGCCGCAGGTCTTAGTGCTGCTTTCTTAGTTTGGTTTTATCCAGGTAAATTCAGCAAAGCCTTTACAAGCCTTGTCTGTGGATTTGGAATGTATCACTTTGTTTGGGGTTTACTGGGTCGTGTGCAGTACGACATTGTGACTCCCTATGGATTTACAGACGATACCTGGAATTGGGCTGTGAATGGAGGAGCGCTGGTTGCAGGTGTTGGAACGGTTCTTGCCACTGCTCTGTTGCTTTGGCAAAGATTTAATCGTTTAACCAAAATTTTTGTCAGCATTAGCAGTAGCGTGGGAATTTTCAATCTCTGCTTGTTCTCCTTTAGTTGGAATTTCGCCTATTTGCCTTCTTTATTGGGTTTAACCGGAACTTTTTTTCAAGATGGGTATGCGATGATGTGGCTTTGGACAGCCATTTCGACTATTTTCGCAATTGCTGCTGCACTCTTGCTTTGGTTGAACACAAATCAATCCATTAAAAATTTTCTTTGTCTAGGCAGCAGTTTTGGTGCGGTGGCACTAGCCACACGCTTTTTTATATCCGTTTTATTAAACCTGGGGTATGCAGATTAAGGAAGGCGAAGACTCAAAAAACCTTACTTCTTTGCGGTCTTAGCTAATCAAACCTCGAACAACATAACATATCATATCCGGCTAATTGCTTATGATAAAAGCGGTTGACGGACGAGGCTATGTCCGCAATGGATGAAAAAAACCAATAGATATCTCCGAAAAAAGTTTATATTAAAATTGTGTCTTGAAAGTTTTGACCGCTCCTTCAATGGTGCACTTCTGGTTATTTGCAGCTGAGTTATTGTGTTTTAGCTGGTATACCATACTCTTTTTTCCAAAGGAACGCACTCGCTGAAATTAAAAAAAGGGTTAATATCAATTTACATTGAAGCTGCATAGAAAAGAGCTTCGAGAAGAAAGTCATAAGAAGTTAAAGATATAACAGATTCCGATGTGATTGTACTGAAAAGCTCGTTTAGGCGATGCCTACGGCGGGCTGCGCCGACGCGAAATTCTGCAAGGGTGTGGAATACCTGACCCTTAATTTGAGATTTGAGAAACAGATAACGCAGCCGTTTGCCTTTACCAAATAATTGTTGTAACGCTAACAATGCTAGTGGAATGTTTTTTTGAATGTCTTAATTGCTTCTGGATCTTGGTTTACACTGCATGGTCGAGGTACTTTCAGCTTGCAGGCTAGTTTGTAGCGCACCAAGTAATGTACCATTGGGTAAATTTTTTAACAGGATGATGCTTACTGTCCACGTTCGTTTGGAAAAAAGAGTATGGGATACCAGCTAAAACGCAATAACTCAGCTGCAAAACTAGAAACCAACCATTCTTGGAGTTTACCTATTGTTCCTGAAGACACTGCGATCGCGCTAATATCACCCATTGCAGCCGCCTCTAAAATCTCGGTAACAGAGTGTCCTTCTCGAACTTCTATCTCCACTTGTAAATTTACCCCCTCCAAATCAGCTTTAATCTGAGATAGAGTTTGTTCAGCCTGCTGTGGTAAGATTTTCCTTGGTATTTCTCGACGACCACTATCTTCTAAAACCCAGCAAAGCTTGCATTGTTGCAGATATCTACCAGATTGTTGTTGAGCCAATTGCTTTACTTCTTGCACCAAATAATCTGCCGCTTAAGTACCGTTGTAGGGAAGTAGCAAAGAACGGAAAAGGTGCTGACAACGGAGTGTTAATTCCTCAGAAGTATAAGCATAGATCAACTGAGGACGCAGTACCAGTAGGGGAATAGATGTTCGACGAGATAAGTTAGCCATCGTACTACCCACGAATTTTTCCGTGAATAAGCTGCGACTTTGAGAACCTAGGATAATTAATTGAGACCCATAGGTTTGGGCAACTTTAAGGATGATATCAACAGGCTTTCCCGATTGAACTTCTATTTTTACTTCTACATCAGTGGGGCTTTCGCCAATAGCTTCTGCGAACCGAGTTTGAGCTTGTTCTATTTTTTCACTATCAACTTGTGGAATAATGCCTCTTTCCCATAATGGAACAGCGTGCAGAAAAACTATTTGCTTCATCCCCGCAAGCGCAAGGCTGGAAACAAAATGTCTTAGACGATGTAAACCGTCGGAAAAGTCTGTGCAAATCAAAATTCGTTGAAACATGTGTAACTAATAAAAAATATTTAGAGTCTAAGCTATCAATATATAGCATTAAACTGTGTACCGCATACCATGTATCCATCAAAACAGTATCAAATGGTAAAAGCTGATGATACACAAGACTTTGGAGCATGTCTTTCACATGGTCTATCTTGGTTTTGCCATCGACATCAGGATTAAAAACTCGATAATCTATGACCTAAAATCTTTGAAGTGTAGGGTTGACATACATGCAGTTAACTACACCAATGCCTTTAAGGACACCATGCTCATTACCACTATTTGTCTTCTGACTATTTCTATTTCTTCAGAATATCTTTTATCTAAAACGCTATCATCAAATATTATGTAACTATTGGCATCAGGCTCAATTACCTCTTTCACATTATCCCATAGTAAACTTAGTAAGCTAATCGTCATTCATTTTTCCAGAATGATTTGCTTGTAGTAAAGGCTTCAGCCCTACCTTCATGCAACTTAAATGCCGATTAGCTTATCAAGAGCAGCAACATAGTTCCATTTAAATTAGTATTACCTGAGCTAGTCGACGTACTCCCTCTTGAATTTTCTGCTCATTGGGCTCAACATATCCTAAGATAAATTCGCCACCAGGGCTATGTTTTAAATATTGAGGATACGCCGCCCCAATACTTACGCTAGCAAGAGCAGCAAGCTGGACTATTTCATGATCACTGAGTTTAGTATTGATTTTGATCATCAGATGCATTCCGGCATTTTCCCCCAAGATTTCAATTTTGTCACCGAAATAAAAAAACAAAGACTGCACCAAAGAGTTTGCCTGCGTTGGTCGTAGAGCGAACGCTGAGTTCGACGGTTGGAAAAAGGCAAAAAGCTTGCTAAATAGGAATTTGATAAACTGGGCAGGGATATAGCGATCGCTAAGATTGATTGAGAATCGAGAAAAAAGTCATAAAAAAACGCCGAGACTAAAAATATCTAACAAAATTAGGGTTTCGGCTATGTCTACCATTGTATCTTGCCTCGATATCGTACAAATTTTCTGTGACGTAGATGATTATTGCAACCATTGGGAGAACTTGTGGCAACAAGTACTATATGCGATCGCGCTGCAAGTGATTGTCAAGGTGAAACTTTTCTTGCTGATCATAACTAAACATTTTAATTTGCTTAAACATTTCGTTCTTGAAATACTGCCTCTGCCAAAGCCATTGCTTGCTGCACTTTGACAAAGCCGACATAGGGAATCATCTGGATGATTGCTTCAACAATCTCTTGACAATTGGCACCAACGTTTAATGCTCCATTGATATGCACCTTTAGCGGTAATTCTGAGGCAGTTGTATTCAATCCAGTCAACGCAGAAACAGTCGCAAGTTCGCGGATTTTAAGATCCAGATTCGGGCGAGAAAACACTTCGCCATAAGAAAATTCCAAAATATAGCGTCCGAGGTCGGGAGCAATATCTTCAAAGCTTTTCACCACTGCTTCACCCGATGCCTTGCTAATTTGGTTTAAGGCTTCTAAACCCCGGCGATAACGCGCTTCATTGGTTTCTGCTTGTCGCCGACTTTCTAGATTAGGTTGCGGACTGATAGCAACAATTCCCCGTTGCTTGAGGTTTACAAATATCTGCTGCGCGGCAGTAACGGCAGTTAATGTTTTAGGATACCCAGCATATACTGTCATTTGCAGCAGTAACTCTTTAATTTCAGTCTCAGTTGCACCTGCTCGCAATGCACCTTCGACGTGGGTCTCAACCGAATCACTCTGATTTCCTAGAGCCGTCACCATCACTAGAGTGGCGAACTCGCGTGATTTGAGGCTGAGTCCACGCCGATTCCAAATTTCACCACGCGCAAATTCGATAATTAACCGTGGTAAATCTGGTGCAAGGTTTGCAAACTGAGTTGCAATCGTTTTGACTCTATCGCCTTCTGTTTGCTGTAAATTTTGAATGCCGAGTTGATAGCGATCGCCCTGCGGTCGAGACGAAACAGGCTTAAATTCAAGCTTTCGCTCTTTGAAGACTTCGCGGGCGATTGTTATTCCATCTTGCGCGGCTGGAAAACCGGCATAAACCACCGCGTGAAGAATCGTCTCTACCACTTCTTGAGGCGTACAACCCACATTCAGCATTCCATGAATATGAAATTTCAGTGTTGGACGAACCGAGCCGAGCGCAGTCAATGCCGCAACATTGACAATCTCTCGCTGTTTCAAATCGAGTCCAGGGCGAGACATAATATCGCCAAAGGGATATTCCACACTAATCTGGGCTAAGTCTGGAAAGAAGGCTTGAAGTGGACGTAGGGCACAAGCATAATCAGTACCACCAATCCGTTTGAGCGTTTTGATGCCGCGAGTATAGCGATCACTTGATTGAGCGTGTGCTTTGTTAGTAATAATTCCTAAAACTACTGTTGTTAAAGTTGCAATTGCTGAGGTTAGGAGCGCTCGTCGCATGATTTCTGCTGTTATAAAGTTCAAAATAATTTTGGGTGTTCAAACACTTCTACAACCCAGACATCATGCCGCCATCTGCTAAGAGAGAAACGCCAGTAATGTAGGGGCAATCGTTTGACGCGAGGAACAGTGCAGCTTCGGCAATCTCCTCCGCTGTTGCGATCCGCTTGAGTGCATCCACTAACTGCCGTGCGGCTTCTATCTTCTCCTTTGACCCTCCTGTTGTCTGCTGAAACAGAGGTGTATCCGTGATTCCAGGCGAAAGCACGTTGACCCGAATTCCTTGCTGACCATAATCAAGTGCTGCCGCTTGAGCTAAACCCAGCAGTGCCCGTTTAGCAGATGTATAGGCAGCAAAACCTGGTCGAGTTGCCACAGTATGCTGAGAGGCAGTAATCACAATGTTTCCACCCCGCTTCAGCATGTGAGGAATTTGGTATTTCATAGCCAGGAAAACGCCCCGTAGATTCGTATTCTGAACCCAGTCCCACTCCTCAACGGTGATCTCGTGAAGTGACTTTGAGAGTACGTCACCGGCATTGTTGAATGCCACATCCAATTGACCATATTTTTCAACGATGTGGTTGATGTGGTGGGTGAAAATATCGATGTCGCAATTCGCATTAGTGAACTCGCTTATTCTTCACTAATCACACGTCGGTTAGTTTCCGATTGCCGCATTATTTGCGCGGCTCCGGCTTATCTTGCTCGCTATGGAACACCGAAGACTCCCGATGATTTGGCTACTCACAACTGCCTCGCATTGAATGCATACAAAACCACCTTGAATCAATGGCGTTTTCGCGATTTAGTTGAACTCAGAGAAATTAGCGTAGGTGGAAATTTTACGGTTAATAGTGGGATAGCGCTGTACGAGGCTGTACTGGCAGGCTTGGGAATTGCTCGTGTGTCAGCATTTTTGGCAGAGCAGGCGTTGCAATCTGGGCAACTAATTCGTATTCTTTCTGAGTAAGAAGATGATAATGATGTCGGAATTTATGCCATATTTCCAAGTAATCGTTACTTACTTCCTAAAGTGCTATACTTTGTCGAATTTTTATGCCAGAGTCTTCACTCAAAAGGGTAGTGGTAAATATGTAGCGATAGAATTTCAAAAATCTCATAAAAGCGTTATTGAAAAGGGTTACAACTCATTCCTTGTTGATAACGCTTAGGAATTGTGTGTAGCATTCGTTGAAACACAGATGTCATGTGCAAAATATCTCCTTAGTCAAGTCGCAATACTTAATGTCGGTCAGTTGCTTCAGACAACGGAGTTTCAACTTCTAATTTGGCACGGTGATGCCGAGTATGTCAGATAATCCCCTAAAGTTAGTATTTTGGGTATAAATGGAAGAATATATACTTATTTCTTGCCCCTATTCCTTGCTCCCCATTTTCTTAAGTATTTCTTCCAGACTTTCGAAACTAAATCGCATGAGAAATTGCGAATTGCCATCAATCTCGACTGTAGCTTAGATTAAAGGTGATATTTACAGGCATAACGAGATATGGCAAAGATTAATGGCACAATGATGCAATATTTCCACTGGTACATCCCTAATGATGGGAACTTGTGGAGTAAAGTTGAGGCTTCAGCACCAGAATTAGCAGATGCAGGTTTCACAGCAATGTGGCTACCACCAGCCTACAAGGGTTTTGCTGGGTCGTATGATGTGGGATATGGTGTTTACGACTTATTTGATTTAGGTGAGTTTGAGCAAAAAGGCTCGATTCGGACGAAATACGGTACACGTAAGCAGTATCTTGATGCGGTTAAATCTCTGCAAACGCATGGTCTGCAAGTTTATGCAGATGCGGTACTAAATCATAAGATGGGGGGTGATGCACTAGAAACACCAAAAGCAACGCCTTTTCCTCAAGACGATCGGCTCAATCCTAAAGGTGGGTTACAAGAGATTAAGACATACACTCATTATAATTTCCCTGGACGGCAAGGCAAATATTCTAACTTTGAATGGCATTGGTGGCATTTTGATGCTGTTGATTATAACGAATATAACAGTGGCGATCGCAGCACACTCTATTTATTAGAAGGTAAAAACTTTGACGACTACGTAGCCTTAGAAAAAGGCAACTTTGCCTATTTGATGGGTTGCGATATCGATTTTCAAAATGAGTGGGTGCGGGGTGAAACTACTTATTGGGGTAAGTGGTATCTTGATACAACAAAAGTAGATGGTTTCCGGATCGATGCTATTAAACATATTTCCTCTTGGTTCTTTCCGCAATGGATAGATGAACTAGAACGCCATGCTGGTAAAGATTTATTTATGGTAGGAGAGTATTGGTATAACGATATTAATACTCTGCTTTGGTATGTTGATGCTGTTGGTGGCAAGATGTCAGTTTTTGACGTACCACTACATTACAACTTTCATCAAGCCAGCAAATCTGGAGGCAATTATGATATGCGTCGGATTTTAGATGGCACAATGATGCAACAAAGTCCTACCCATGCTGTGACATTTGTCGAAAATCATGATTCTCAGCCGTTACAAGCTTTGGAATCTGTCGTTGAACCTTGGTTTAAACCCTTAGCTTACGCCATTATTTTGTTACGACAAGAAGGCTATCCTTGTGTTTTTCATGCTGACTACTACGGTGCAGAGTATGAAGACTGGGGGAAAGACGGCAATCGTTACAATATTTTTATGCCGTCCCACCGTTGGATTATTGATAAGTTACTTTATGCACGTAAACATTATGCTTACGGGCCGCAATACAACTATTTAGACCATTGGAATACTATTGGTTGGACACGCTTAGGTGATGAAGATCATCCTCAAGGAATGGCTGTAATTATGAGTGATGCTTCAGAAGGTGTTAAATGGATGGAAGTTGGTAAACCCAATACTAAGTTTATTGATTTAACTGAACATATCAAAGAAGCTGTATATACCAATGAATGGGGCTGGGGTGAATTTCGTTGTCTAGGTGGTTCAGTATCAGTTTGGATTCAAGCATAAAACATACTCAATTTACAGAGATTGATATGAGATTTAACCGCGTTCATGAATAGATTTGTTGCACAAATAGTATTTCTAGCGCATAGACCCTGATACTGTTGGCAAAAGTGTTACAAAGGCATAAACAAAAGTATTACAATTAAAAGACGCAATAACAGATTGAAGGTTTAAGCTTAAGTAATACTTGTATTTACAAACATATAGTAGATTCGCCAACAGTATCCTCACCGTAGGTGATCATATTCAGTAGGTTACGGAAAAACGAAAACTTGGAAGATGCCGCAAGTGCTATGTTGAAGTATCTGGAGGAGTTGAAGCGACCTATTTGACAGCGTTTAAGGAAGAGCTTTTGAGTTTTCTTTTTATAAGTAACCATATTCACTATCTCAACTGGTGTCGAATAACACATTATTTGTCGTTGTTAATACATTACTGTCGCTCTAAGATGCACCCTGCTAAGTTAGGCTGTATCAAAGATTAGCCCATTATACGCACACTATATAAGTCTTTTTTGTCTGCCGTTGTTCCAAGGAATCTAAAGTGCTACAACATAGCTAGGATGCAAATTTTATCAATTTAAAACTTTAACGACATTAATTTGATAACACGACAAAGGAATTGTTATCCGACAACAGGGCTAAGTACACCACATTACAGACAGCATACGCAACTTTGGCTATTTAAGCGGGTCGTGTCCCCAATCTTTTAAAGAGTACCGCAAGGCACTATGTTCGCTCTGCGCCTGAATGTTTTTATTGATAATTCGTGCTGGGTGACTAAATTGCGAGTTATCAATGACAAATTATCTTCTTCCGGGTCTTTTATCTAATAAATTAACAGCAGCACCAGCAGCAGCACCATTGACACCATTTTTCCAGGTAGTTCCACAACCACCAGAAATTGCACCTGCCAATACACCAGCACCAGCACCTACAGCGATATCTTGAACAGGTAAACGTCCGTTTCTTCCTCTGGCTCTGGTGCTTCTTGCACCATTGGCAGCATTAACAGCAGCACCAGCAGCAGCACCTTTAAAAGCGTTGTCTAATACCGAACCACAATTTGTTAAAACCCCACTTAATACACCTGCTCCAGCTCCAATGGCAGCATTATTAAGAACTCGGTCATCAGCAGAAGCAGGTTGAACCGGGATTAAGCTAGTACCAGCTAAAGTAGCAGCCATCAAGCCAGGTAGGAATGTGCGTTTTAGGATATTTTGCATGGTAGTACCCTTTAAAAATCTTACGATTAGTGAACAACCAAATTTCAGTGCGCTCTCTAATCCTCGTATTTCTGATTTTAGACAATAGCAATATTATCTAAAATAAGGATATTTGGATAATTGCACCCACTAACAACGTAATTTTATCCTAAAGCTTGTTGTATTTACTGAGTGGACAATAATTAAACTGACACATTAACTAAAAAATAGTAAACCAAAAAGTTTTTCTTCAAAGAGCGATCGCTCTTATGGGGCATAATCCATCGCCTGCCCAATCTATTCTCTATTGTATTGCCGAAAGCCCTGCTTATGTAGGCGATTGGAGTGATGAATGGCGTGTTGGTGGGAAATCTTAGAATTCTTCTTTGGAGCAACTGTTAGAATACTATGTTCAATGAAGAGCAGTCGTTGGCTGCCTCTAATTCCCCTATACAATGATTATCATTACCACGCAAATGAATATTTAATTTATTGAAAGCCTTATTTGATTGGGGTTTTGGTAATTTATACTCTGATTCAGGCTCGTCAATATTTAGATGCGATCGCCCTGGCATTCCGATTGGTTTGGAGGGATAAATTTTGTTGCTTTCAACCCAAATGGCAAGACTTTAGCCAGTGGTAGTTGTGACAAGACCATTAAGTTATGGCATTTGGAAAGCGGTCAGGAAATCTGTACCCTAACTGAGCATTCTGATCGTGTTTGTTCTGTCGCTTTTAACCCCAATGGCAAGATCATAGCTAGCGGTAGTAAAGACAAAACGATCAAGCTATGGCAGTTGGATACAGGCAATGAACTCTGTACTTTTTCAGTATCTGAAAATGTAGTTTTTTCCGTTGCCTTTAACCCAGATGGGAAGATGTTGACTAGTGGCAGTGGGGATAAAACTATTACCCTATTCCCCATCGCTAAGGCTGTCATTCTTTTATAAATGACCTATAAGCATAATCTATTCTTGATTTATTGAAAATTTAGATGATTTCAGTAAATTACTAAATTTTTTGATCAATCCATTAATTGACAGTTTAATAACATCCATCTTTGGGATACTCTTTCTCTTGATTAAGTATTAACTCTCTAAAGATTAAGTATTAACTCCCTGGAGATAGAGCCACTTGTTTGAGAGGAGAAGTTATTCTGAGATTACCAACAGTTGAGTAGCAAATAAAACTCAATATTTATCAGCAACATATATTTTCAGTTCATTAAAACCTCTTGTTTTTAGAAAGCTTTAGTTTGTCAATATCCTAATTTGAGGAGTGAAATCAATGTCTATTCCCAATGAACGCGAAATTAAAAACAGTGAAGTTAGGCAAGAATCTTACACTGATATTAATGGCAATACTCAGACCAATTTGACACAAACCACTGAAACCGTTAAGAACAATACAGCTAATCCCAACTCTTACACTAACGGTTACGTACAAGGTCGGAATGTTGAGCGTAGCAATCAAGCAGATTTAGCCCAGCGTGATGAAAACAATGCTAGTGGTGGTTTATTGTTGGGTATTATCATTACTTCCTTGCTTGGTTTGGTTATAGGTGGTGTTTGGTACTTCAACCAGCAGAATAACGCAGCGGTTAACAATGCTGTGCCAGTCGTGGTTCCTGTACCGAGTAAGAGTAATCCAACTCCCAGTGCATCTCCTCAACCACCAACGATAATCGAAAGAACTAGGGAAGTACCTGTACCTGTTGCTGTTCCTGTTCCCCAACAGCAAGTTACACCTCCGTCTGCACCTCGCCAACCGGATATTAACATTACTATTCCACCCCAGCAGCCTGCGGCAGAAAAAGCACCTTCTGTAACCCAGCCAACCCCTAAAGCAGCACAAAGTCCGGCGACGAGTCCAACTACTAATACTCCGACTTCGCAGAACGATAGTTCTACTAATACCGTCGCTCCAAGTACAACAAGTGGTAGCTCTAAAACTACTCCACCTGAAGGAGTAAACCAGTCAAATACTCCATCTAATAGCGGTTCTTCTACCACGGGTGATAGTAGTACAGACGGTTCTGGTCAATAACGATTCTGAACTTTCAGCCCCCACTTGATAATGTTGGTGTTTACACTAATACATAACAAGTGGGAGATTTTTTAAGGAATATTTCTGAATTGTTTCGAGAAATTAATGGTATTCAACTTTAGTAAATGTGTCTTGTCGCTTACCAAACACAATGCTAGATTAAGAGCAAGGTACAAACAGGTTAAAAGTTAAACAAAAACTTTCAAGTTAGAGCCTGTACCTCCTGCTCTAATGTTCTCGCGTAGGCATAGCCCGTCGTAGACATCGCTCCTTTGGTTGTGGCATCCATTGAATGTGTATTTTGCCTTAAGTTCAATGAGTTGTTTTGGAGGTTTTAGAACGCATAATCAGAAAATGCCTGCCTAGTTCCTGCCTAGTTAGAATATAAGGATGTGCAATTCTGAGTAGAGCGATTGCCAATGCTGTCCACCTTAGTTTGAGTTAGTTAATCCTGAATTCTCTAATCTTCAAGAAACCGTCCTAAGCTGCTGACATTTATCCATCGCGGCTTCAGGCGGTTTCTGCTTTGAATTCAAAAGTTCAAAATTGTTAATCACTAATTAAGGTAATTACAGTCACTTCTGGCGGACAAAATAAACGTCCTGGTTTATAAGTTCCTAAACCACGATTGACATACAGTTGATTTTTTTCTACCTTGTGAAATCCTTGGGCCCACTCCCAATATCGCACTACTTTAGAACAGTCTCCCAAGAAAAATGTTACCCAACGTCGCAATTTTTTGGGAATTTGTTTGAGTAACTTTTTATAATAGAGTACTAGAGGGCCAATGCCTGGAATTACGATATGACCACCGTGGGTATGACCAGATAGTTGCAAATCTACGCGCCATTGTTGCAATATCTTGGCTGTATCTGGATTATGGGATAAAACAATGCGCGGTGTAACCGAGTCTAGTTGATTCATGACTGGTGCAGGGTAAAATTCCTGTGACCAATAATCAGCTAGTCCAACGAGTGGTAATTCTTTTCCTAGTGGATAGGCAATTTCATTCCAAAGCACATGCACCCCAATACTAGTTAAGGCCTGTGTAACTTCTGCTTTTGAGTGGCTGTAATAGATATCGTGGTTCCCAAGTACGGCATAGATACCACAGCGACTTTGCAGATGTTTGAGTCGATGCACCAATTGGTGAATTGGCGTGGGATCGTCAGTTACGTAGTCACCAGTTAATAAAATCAAATCCGGTTCAGCTTCGTTAGTAACTGCGATCGCTTTTTCTAGCATATCTTCCGACAGCCGTAGACCATCGTAGTGAAAATCTGACAATTGTACTAACGTCGTACCTTGTAAAGATGCAGGAAGCTCTGCAATCTTAACCGTTATTTTATCTACTCTTAAATGTCCCGTAAACAACCAATGCATAAGACAACCGATACTCCTCATACCAGCGCTTACAGCTTACCAAAAATAAAAATGTAACTTGATAAAATGCAATAATTTATGTCATTTACTCCAGATAAAATTAGTTACTATAATCACTTACTCACCTTGTAGCGTAATTATAGTAACTTCTGGGCGGCAAAATAGACGTCCTGGGAGGTAAGTTCCCAAACCACGATTAACATATAGCTGATTTTTTCCTATCCGATGGGAACCCTGCGCCCATTCCCAATGGCTGACTACAGAAACATTTGCTTCCAAAAATGGCACTAAACGCCTTACTTTTCTGGGTATTTTTTCTGCAAACTTATTGTAAAGCAACACCACAGGGCCAATTCCGGGAATTACTATTTGACCACCGTGAGTATGACCAGATAATTGTAAATCGACTCGCCATGCTTGTAATATTTCCGCAGTATCTGGGTTGTGGGATAAAACAATGCAGGGTGTGTCGGGGTTTAGCTGGTTCATAACGGGTTCAGGGTTGAATTCTTGTGACCAACTATCCGCTAATCCAACAAGTGGCAATTCTTTTCCTAATGGATAAGCAATTTCGTTCCAAAGGACGTGAATTCCAATGCTAGTAAGGGCTGCTGTAACTTCTGTTTTTGCCTGTCTGTAATATATATCGTGATTGCCAAGAACAGCATAGATACCATTGCGACTTTGCAGATGTTTGAGTCGAAGTACCAGCTGGTGAATTGGTGTGGGATCGTCAGTTACGTAGTCACCAGTTAATAAAATTAAATCTGGTTCAGCTTCATTAGTAACTGCGATCGCTTTTCCTAGCATATCTTCCGACAGCCGCAAACCATCGTAGTGAAAATCTGACAATTGCACCAGCTTCTTG
Organism: Nostoc flagelliforme FACHB-838; assembly: GCF_014698065.1. GTDB lineage: Bacteria > Cyanobacteriota > Cyanobacteriia > Cyanobacteriales > Nostocaceae > Nostoc > Nostoc flagelliforme_B. Next base: position 101,863 of record NZ_JACJSI010000014.1, on the reverse strand, counting down.
CCTTGTAACGATTCAGGCAACCCTGCAATGTTAACCGTCAATTCCTCCGTACTCAACGGCCCAGATAACAACCAGTGCATAAGACGTTCAATAAACTTTAATCATAGCGCTTACAGCTTAACGAAACATTGTCGGTTCGTGTACAGCGACCAGTGCAAGTTACTAAAAATTTTACAAAACCTATAAATTTTAGCGTATTTATATTTATTTAAATCAGACATAACTTTGCTATGAATTTATGTCAGAGTATGGTGCATCTCATCTGAAAAACGGATAGTGATTTATATTACATATATAAATCAACTATGCGGACAGGGTTTATTTTGCTAGAGTATACTATTCTGTTACATTAGTTTTTGTTGCTCAGGCTAAATGGCTAAAAGCTAACGTAACAGCGCTGTAGCTGTAATATCCTCTAAATATTACTAGTGCTAATTTTGATTATTTTATTGCAAAATAATCAAAAAAAATAACGCCTACCTATAATTAGGGTGGCGTTATTTTTTTAATTTAATTCACAGTTAAAAATAGTTAAATCAATTTGCTAAATCTTCCTAGCTCATTGTCCGCAATTTTATTTTTATACAGCGCTGCGATTGGTTAATAAGTTCCACAAGAAAACTGCGACAATTGCACCAAGAACTGCTACAGCAATACCTGGAATGCTCAGACTAGGAGCTGCTAGAGATAAAGTTCCTGTACTGAAGAATACACCTAAACTACCGCCAACAAAAGCACCTATGATTCCTAATACTATGGTTCCTAGAATTCCGCCACCTTGATGACCGGGGTAGATTGCTTTTGCGATCGCACCAGCAATTAGACCTAAAACAATCCAAGCAAGAATATTCATTGTTGTTAAGTTGGTAAACGTTTTTGACTTACAAATTCATATTAACTATCTTCATCTCCAACTCAATCTACCATCAGAATTAATTATGTATATCCATTAGGAATAGTTTAGTTGCTACCAGCTTTTTTAATACATAATCCAATTGAGGTAGATAGTCAATTAAAAAAAAAGCTCCTAGTAGGTCTTCAACTAGGGGCTTATCAAACTATTGCTTGGTACTTGCAGTATATGCATTTTTAATAAGCTCTCTCCTCTACTAGAAGAATTAAGCTGAGTTTTTAGAGACTGTCTCTAAAGTAATGTAAAGGAAGTAAAATCAGGTGATTGAGACGATGGAGTACGCAACTTAATGTCTAGCTTTTTATTTTTAATTGCTTATCTTTATGATCAGTGCCAATAAATGGGAACAGTCTGCGGTAATACCAATGGATACTTAAGAAAATCAGACTTATCAAGGTCAGCAGCATAACGCCCAGAATCGTTGTATATGCCTTAGTGTGCAACCAAAATCCATTTGCATCTAGTCGCACAAGCTTCCATAGGCGAGCTATATCGACGCTTTCGGAACCATGAATGGTGGTTGGTAAGGATGCTGATGTATTTTGTTGTGCAATTGTCATTTTAATTACTCCTTTAGACCCAAACGCTAAGGTATCTAATTTCAAACTACGGTAATTCGATAGATTTAATGGTATTTATGTGTAATATCTCATAGCTTGATGCAATAAGCAAGTTTTAAGGGCATTGGGATTGGGGAGTGGGTATTAGTATTGAAAATTAGGTATTTACTAGAGTGAAAACTATTCTCTAGTTCCAATCCTTAGCCCCCAATCCCTAATTCCCAGTCAAAATGCCTAATCAAATTTGGTTATCACAGCTGCAAAAACAGCGAGCGATCGCAGTCATCCGCGCCCCTCAAATGGAATTGGGAAAGCAAATGGCACTGGCTGTAGCATCTGGGGGAATGCAGTTAATTGAGATTACCTGGAATAGCGATCGTGCTGGGGAATTAATCAGTCAACTACGTTCGGAATTACCAGCGTGTATCATTGGCACTGGTACGCTATTCAATGTGCAACAGTTGCAAGATGCGATCGCATCTGGGGCGCAATTTCTCTTCACGCCCCACGTTGATCCGGCAATGATTCAAGCAGCACAAGAAAAAAATGTGCCTATTATACCCGGAGCGTTAACTCCTACAGAAATTGTTACCGCCTGGAGTCAGGGCGCTAGTTGTGTAAAAGTGTTTCCTGTGCAAGCAGTGGGAGGGGCTGATTATATCAAAAGTTTGCAAGGGCCACTAGGTCAGATTCCCTTAATTCCTACTGGCGGCGTGACTCTGGAAAATGCCAAAGAATTCTTGCAAGCCGGAGCGATCGCTGTCGGTTTGAGCGGGGAATTATTTCCCAAAAAGCTTGTCACAGAGGGAAATTGGGAAGCGATCGCATCTGGGGCAAGAAAGCTGATACAACAGTTAAGTTAACTTAGAATCAAATCATTAAAAGTTCACGTCTATTAAAGTAATAGATAGAGAAATAAAAGTGAAAACTGATAAGTTTCTCAAGACCCCATGATTCGAGTGCGAGTGTATCTAAAATGAAAAAACTGATTAATCCTGACTGGATGCGTCGCTTACAAATACTTCTCACTGGTACAGCACTGTCCGTAAGTGTTTTTACTACTACTGGAACTAGTGAAGTTTGGGCGAATTCCAAAAATAAAGTAATTGCACAAACAATCCAGACATTACAAAAATCAGATAAGCGCTGGATTCAAATTGATCTTTCAAAGCAACGGTTAATAGCTTGGGAAGGTGACAGAGTGGTTTATGGAAGTGCTATTTCTTCTGGAAAAAAATCTACTCCCACTCTTGTTGGTACTTTTAATATTCAATCCAAGTTAAAAACTACGCGAATGCGCGGGAATGGCTACGATGTCCCTAACGTTCCTCATGCGATGTTTTACCAAGGCAACTACGGTATTCACGGTGCTTACTGGCATAAAAGGTTTGGTACTCCAGTCAGCCACGGCTGCGTGAATCTCGCACCTAAACATGCTAAATGGCTATTCCAGTGGGCATCTGTAGGCACGCCAGTAGTTATCCAAAAATAGTAGGTGAAGCAGCCATAAGGCAATTTAGTTAAAATCATAAATAACAACAAATCAAGACAATTAAGTGATTCCAGCAAGATTTTATGCTGGGAATCTTCGGAGTCGGAATTACTGAAATTGAAATAAAATACAGAAGAGGGCATTCAACGGTTTGCCCAAAAAATAAGCGTAAATTCTGACAATTTCTGTGTGAAATTACAAATGCAAATCTTAATACGGGGAAACTTTGCATTTAGGCATTTAAATGACAGATTTTTTTTAAAGGTTGTCCTTGGTAATTAGTTATTGGTCATTGGTTATTAAGTTAGGAATCATCATTTAACCAAGGACAAAGGACAAATTGGACGCGGATTAACTTAGGACTTATCTTGAGAAGCTTTAGCGGATGAATTGCGTAAATCCTTGACAAGAAGTTAGAAGTCACTTTGGAAATTTGTAGTTTTCCAGAAAATTGCTTCACTTCATGATTTTTGCGTAGTTTAGAAGATGAGGCATAATGCAAACTTGGATTCGCCGTGGTGGGATTCGTTCTTCAGGAACTTTTTGTACAGGCGTAGCGCTGATGGTGATGACTTTATTCTCTTGGTCATCACCGTTAACAGGTACACCAAACTCGACTACGGCAACAGCCACCTCAGTCGATGAAAACAGCCTCACAGTCAATAATATTAGCCAACCTCGCTGGATTGAAATTGACTTGTCAGAACAACGTTTACGTGCATGGGAAGGTAATAAACTTGTTCATTCATACCGCATTTCTGGAGGTAAGCGATCGACTCCTACACCCATAGGTAGATTTCGGATTAATTCTAAGTATCGCACTCACCGGATGCGAGGCAGAGGCTACAACATTCCTGACGTTCCTTACACGATGTATTTCTACAGAGGCTACGCCATCCACGGCGCTTACTGGCATAATCGTTTTGGCACTCCAGTCAGCCACGGTTGCGTAAATTTACCTGTTAAGCAAGCTCGCAATCTTTACAACTGGGCTAGGAATGGAACTTTAGTAGTGGTGCGGAAATAATTCGTAATTAAGAGTTTCAATTACGAATTATGGTGAAGATAAATTAATCATTGCGGCAATTATTATCTGGATGTTATAGACAGGTAATAATTGCCGAATGTAACGCACTTTACATCACTGCTAGACTAAAAACACATCTTCAAGGGATTTAGGAGGATCTAAACTTTTTGATACCAACAAGAGGACTTTTCAAACATCCTCTTACTTCAGGGAGAAGATTTTTTGCCTGTATTACCAGAAATTGAGATTAAAAACAGTGAAATTCCCAACAGCTTATGCTTGAGGATAAACTGCTTACACTTGGGCAAGATTATTCCATGTAGCTTTATTGGCAGCCTTGTACCAGTTTTTAACTGCATCACAGGAATCAGCATAATTTTGGCCAAATTCGCGCAGCTTTTTCCGACTAATGATGTGCATTATATCTAACTCAACTGTGCCACAAGTTGATTTTCCAACAGCGTATCATTCGTTAACAAGTCTTCAACGGTGATTCGTAAAAAGCGTTGATCATCAACTTGAAAGAGAATTTTTATGCGATCGCTTCCAGGATATCCGGGTGGTGTCAGTTGGGCAATTGTTCTTGCGCCTTCTTGATCGTTAAGGGGTTTGACGCTGGTTTCAGTATTTTCCATACGGCGAGTAATTAAGCGATCGCCATCAAAATAAACTTCAGTACTACCCGTATCTGCTCCTAATTCTCCCATAATTAGTTCAATGCTGGGCTGATTTTCCACTGAAGCGCCTAAGACTAATTCCACTGGCTGATTCATGGGGTATGCTTGTCCAGCTTTAATCAGAGAATGCCATTTGTGACGCTGATTGCGGCGATCCCAGTAGCGGATACCATAACTATGGTAGAGAAAGTCTTTGATTTGTACGCCTTGAGCTAACTGTAATGCACCTTGAGCGATCGCTTCAAAGGGACGTTCGCAACGGATTTTTTCTGGCTCAAAATACTGTTTTATCCATGTCTGCACTGCTGGTAATTGCACTGTGCCACCAACTAACAAAACTGCATTAATATCAGGAAGTTCAATTCCTTGCCGTCTTGCTTGCTGCAACAGTGTTGTCATCGACTCATCTAGTAACTCAAAAAATGCGTGTTCTTTGAGAATATCTTCAAAAGTGTCGCGGTTTAATTCCAATTCATAGCTTTCAAATGTCTCATCATCAAAATAAACTTCACTAGCTTGGTTTTGGGTTGATAGCTGAATTTTCACCCGTTCTGCCAATCGCGTTGTCAAGGGACTTACCGCTAGTTCTTGAGTTTTGGCAAAGTAATCTACCAACCAATTATCAATATCAGTACCGCCCAGATTTTGCCCAGCTTTTGCCAGGACACGAGCAGTTTTGACTTTCTGCCTTGAATCTTCAGCCAGGGACTTATTACCCCACTTGAGGAGAAATCCTAGTGGCTTTGTGGTTGCTTGCACACTTTGATCCAACCGGACAAGAGACAAATCCAAAGTACCGCCACCAAAGTCAATCACCAAGAGAATATCTTGATCTGCCAAACCATAACCCAAGGCTGCGGCTGTGGGTTCATCCAGCATCCGCACCTGTTCAACAGGGAGGGCTTGACAAACTGTGCCCAACCAGTGACGATAAGCTTCAAAACTGTCTACGGGTACGGTTAAAATTAGAGAGTCTAATCCCCCTTGCTGGGGTGCTAGTTTTTCAATCACCTGGGTAAGGAACCATTGCCCTACTTGCTCAAAGGTGACAATTTGCCCATCTAGTTCGGGTAAGAAACCTTGGATATCTGCACCAATACCCCGCTTGAAGCTGCGGAAAAATCGCGTTTCGCCTTTGAGGTCAAGACCGCGATCACGTACTTGTTGCCCGACTAAGACTTTATTTTGGGCTGCATCTTCAACATAAACCAAGCTGGGAATCAGTGGCGGATTGAGACTTTGTTTAATTGACAAACCTGGTAGTGTCAGGGTTTCTGGCTGCTGGGTTACAGGGTTCCAACGAGCAATGACTGTGTTGCTAGTACCAAAATCGATTGCGATCGCCATATTTTATATTTATTATCTCGCACGAAGATGTCAAAGCTGCTTTATTTGTGATTATTCTCTATAAGTTACCAAGAAAGCAAATGCGCCCATAGGCTTATTTCTTTGCATCCCAACCCAGATATCGATGCAGTGTGTTGCAGCTAACACTTAGCTGCATGAAAAGTCCCGATTCTCATACAGTATAAGCTACTAACTGATGCTTCCGTTCAGTGCAGCTATAGCAATCCTATTTGAGTGGTGAAAAATATAGATTAGGAAACGAACCGCCAAGGACGCAAAGGAAAGAAGAAAGAGAGATATAATTTTCACGAATGATTTAGGACTGCTATAGTTTTTAGCAGTCCTCTAATGTCTAAATTAGTTTAGTCTTGCTTGCTTTGAAATCCGTCTAGTTATTTCAATTTCTTGCTTGATTTTATTTGCCTCATCTTGACCTTGCTCTGCTAGTTCTTCAAGATTATTGGCTATTAATAATACTTCTTGCACTAACTGTTTTGTCTGTGCTGATTTTTGCTCATATTTTTGAGAGACTTCTGTAATTTCAGAAAAAATATCTTTGTATTCTTCCGGCGGATTTTCTAACCACTTCTCAAACTCGCCTTGTGGTTTTTGAAGAATAGCAAGAGTTTTTTCCCAGGAGGTTTTAAGACGCATATCTAACGTCTTAATCTCCTGATTTTTTGCCTTGAGTTGTTTGGTATTATTCACTCCAGCTAATTCGTAGACTTTAGCTTTTAGCTCTTGAAGTTTCATGATTCCTATCGAGCGTCCCAAATTTAGAGCATTTTGTCGATCCACTTATTTTAATTTCTGAGCGAGTCTTTCATTGTCTTCACGAAGACGCTGAGTCTCTTGAACTAATGTAGCAATTTGCTGTTTCTGCTGTTCAATTAAAGCTCTTGCTTCATCTCTTTGCTGCTTATACCGTTTGCTATGGGCAACTCTTCCACCTAAACTCTTATTATTTTGAGCTAATTCCTGTCTTCGCTTCTCAACTTCATTGTATTTCTTTTTAAGCTGCTCCAGTTCTTTAACCAATTCCACCTGAGCTTTACTCTTTTCAGCTTCAGATCGGAAGGCTTCATTTTCCGCTTTTAACGAGGCAATCCGTGCTTCTAATCTGTTAATTTCTTTATCAAAACAGAATTCAGGAGTCAGGAGTCAGAATTCAGTATGAATTCTGTACGACTGGTGGATGAATCTAGGGGTTTAAGACCCCCGCTAAATCTTCTCTTTCAGAGACGCACTTGCGTTCATTTAGCGGTCTACAATGAGTGGCGGGTCTGAATCCCCCACTCATTGATTCTGACTCCTGGATTCTGGCTTCTGGGTTCTTCTTCAACTTTACCAAACAGTTTCTCTTGTAATACTCTGATCAAACCCAGAAGCTTGGATTTTTGTTGATCTTGTTCATTACAAGCTGCTTCAAGCTCATTAGCGCGATCGCGGAGACGACCAGCCCGATTCTGTAGAACTTTAGCTGTACATTCATACTTAATAATCGCAATAACTCTGCTACGCTCTGGTTCATCCAGTTGTTGAACTTCAGGGCTACGCCAAAGATCATCGTAGTAGGTACAATCATGGCGTAGATCCTGGGTTTTGACGTGTCCAGGAGCCGCAATTAACTCAGAGTTTTTCAGCCGAACTCGGTCATGCCAGTAGTCAAACAATGCCTTGCTGTCGTCCATGATTGTGCGATCGCTTGTAAAATAGCTATTTACCTTTAAACATAAAGTAACTGAAAGTTCAATAGAAGCCGTATTTACTCTGAACTGCTGTAAAAAATCTTCACTTTGTTGGGTAATCTGCTATTTTCGCCATGATTTAAACGAGATTTGATAAATGCTTACCCTGCAATTAGACTAGGAATTCTATTTTTGGGGAACAAGCTTAGGCAATACCTGCTCAAGGATTCGTTTTTGACCATTAGGAGTAAGAGCAACTTTATCCTCTGCAACAGCGTCAAAGTGGAGGCACTGGCTAATTAGTACAGAAACCTAATCTAACCCGAAGTTTCGGGTTAGTGGTAGTTAATGCTCAATCTTCATGCCGTAATTGCCATACTGCACCAAAAGCGGCCCCAGCCCCAGCTAACAATCCAGTACTCATACCTTGGATAGTTTTTTGGATTGGATCTTGGGTTAGGCACTCACTTGTAACTTTGCTGTCTCCCAAGCAGAGATTACTTTCTGCCCAACCAGCAGTACCTCCTAAAATTACACCAGTTATACTACAGGAAACAATTAGCAGCAAAAGACGTTGTGTTTTTCTAGCCATAGATGGATGTTTTACTCAATTTTGTATTTTAGGATCTAAAGTGGCTCAATATGTGAATAAACTAGTTTGGATAAAGAATTTTAGATTTTTCTAGAGTTAAGCCACTGTTTAATCGGTCTGCTTTAGCAAAATTTCAAATCTAAAATTCTGTCAAAAGTTAGAGATTTTAATTTACTCTCAACTACTTTACACATCTATGCAGCAAATGTCAGCTGGTTTCGGGCTAACGAGGGCAACTTAATAGGGTTCGGATAAGATAAGTTGCCTATCGATAACCTTTGTAAAGACGTAGCATTACATAGTCTTTACATACCTTAAAATTTCACCTATAACCTATAACCGAAGCGTGTTTGAGTCCAACCCATTAGCTTCGGCGTAATTGGTGAATTGCTGTCCACTGATGCTCAAAAAAGCATCTACTCAATCTTCAAGTTGAAAGGCAAGCGGGCGTAGACTCCCTGTGGATCGTTCATCTTTTGCAGAATCTCTACTTCTTGTTGCAATTTCTGAAATTCAATGGTAAGGGGGTTAGATTGTTTGAGTTGCACTTCCTCAATTCCTAAAGCAGTCCGCACCTCTTCAGTTACACGCCCAAAAAAGCGTTCTCCGAAGCTGCTTGTGCGAGGATATTCTTGCACTTCCCAGTCTTCTCCTAGTTTCGCCTGCTTGACAGCATAAGCGATCGCACTATTTAAACCACCAATTTCATCCACCAAACCAATTTCCTTCGCTGCTACACCAGACCAAACCCGTCCTTGGGCAATCTCTGCCACTTTTTGTTCTGGGAGTTTACGACCTTGAGAAACTTTATTCAGAAACATATTATAAATTCGGTTAACACTGCGTTGATAAAGTGCCAACTCTTGGGGCGATTTCGGACGCGAAACTGTTTGAGTATCAGCATAGGTTCCAGTTTTTACGGAATCCCAGGTGATGCCATTATCATTAGCCAGCTTTTCACCATTGAACAACACCCCAAACACACCTATTGAACCAGTAATTGTATTTGGTTCGGCAAAAATGCGGTTAGAGTCGCTAGCAATCCAGTAACCACCAGAAGCGGCGACATCACCCATTGAGACTACAACTGGTTTCGTTTTGCGAGTTAATTTCACTTCTCGCTGCATGACTTCAGACGCAGTAGCGCTACCACCGGGACTATTAATCCGTAATACAACAGCTTTTACATCCTTATCTTGTCGGAGTTTGTTGAAGATTTTGGCAAAGCGATCGCCTCCTACTTGCCCATCATCACCTTTACCATTAACAATTTCACCCTCAGCATAAACAACGGCAATTTCATTTTTTGAGCTACGTTCTACACTCAAAGATTTGCCAGAAACTTGTGCGTAGCTATTCAGGCTAATTTGTCGGAATGTTTTGTCGTCTTTATCGCTATCTGTCAACTTTTTCAGGTCAGTTACCACTTCATCGGGGTATTGGACTTGATCAACTAAACCGCTAGTTTTGGCTTGTGTAGCTTCGAGTAGCGCCTGAGTATTTGCGATCGATTGCAACTGGTTAGGTTCAATTTTCCGACTTGCGCCTACAGTAGTACGCCACTCTCCCCAAACATCATCCAACAATTTTTGAGTTTGTTCGCGGTTTTCTGGACTCAACTTTGTCAGGATAAACGGTTCAACTGCGCCCTTAAATTTCCCCACCCGCACGACTTGAATACCAATGCCATATTTCTGCAATGCTCCCGTTAAGAACATCGGTTGCGAACTCAAACCGTTCATTTCCATCATTCCTAGAGGATTCAGTACAATGGAATCTGCTACTGAACTAAGGTAATATTCCTTTTCACTCCAATCACTGCCATAAGCGACAATCTTTTTCCCCGCAGCGCGAAACTCCTCTAGGGCTTTCCGAATTTCTTTCAGAGAGGCATAGCCAACGTTACCAGCTTGGCTTGTGCTTGTTGCATCTAAATAGATCCCAACAATTCGCGGATCGCGCCGCGCCTTTTCCAAAGTTTTCACAACTTTGCGGAGTGCCATCCTATCGTCATCTACACCTGATAATGTGTTTTGAAACAGTTGGCCTGAACTAGGTTCGCTATCAGTAATTTTCATTGACAAGTCAAAAACCAACACTGACTTATCTTTCACATTTGGCCCAGTATCTTTAGAAGAGGCAGCAGCCAATATCAGCAAGAATAATCCAGTAGTTCCCAGACCACCGAAAATAATTAGTCCTAGTAAGGTGCCAACTAAACTAGCAAAAGTTTGTTTGATAAAATTACGCATTAGTTATTAGTTATTGGGAATTGGGCATTTACAAATGACAAATGACCTATTTACTTATTCTATGCGCTGTAAACTATCAGAGTGCTTTAACTCAGACAAGGTGGCGTTGCCAGTGCAGAATAATACCGTGGTAATTTCGGCGATTAATACTTCAGCAAGTTCGGCAACTGCTGTCTCTGATATTGCTGCTGCTTGCAGGAAAGGCATTGCTAAACCAGCTATATCTGCTCCCAAAGCGATCGCAGCTGCAATATCCAATCCATGACGCAAGCCTCCCGAAGCAATTAAGGGCACATCTGGAGCGATCGCTCTAATAGTTGTAATACACTCTGCCGTCGGTAAACCCCAATCGGCAAACGTCCTCCCTAAGCGACGTTGCAGGGGATTTTCTGCTCGTTCACTTTCTACTTTTGCCCAAGAAGTACCCCCCGCACCCGCCACATCAATTGCTGCTACTCCGGCGGCAATGAGTTTGTTGGCGATCGCTGCTGAAATGCCGTTACCTACTTCTTTCGCAATTACTGGCACTGGTAGTTCTATGCATAATTCAGATATCTTGTCAAGCAAACCCCGGAAATTAGTATCACCTTTGGGTTGAATGCACTCTTGTAGAGGGTTAATGTGTAAAATCAGGGCATCAGCCTCTAGGATATCAACTACGCGCAAACATTCATCTAAGCCGTACTTATAGTTAAGTTGCACAGCGCCCAAGTTCGCAAATAGCAGAACATCGGGGGCATACTTGCGGACAGCAAAAGTATCAGCCACTTGGGGTTTTTCTACTGCTACTCGCTGGGAACCGACACCCATCGCAATTTTGTAGTGTTGCGCGACTTGCGCCAAACGTTGGTTAATCATTGCGGCTTGTTCTGTTCCGCCAGTCATGGAAGAAATTAACAGGGGTGCGCCAAGGTGTTTCCCCAGGAAAGTTGTACTGATATCAATATCGTTGTGGTTGAGTTCGGGTAAGCAAGAATGGGTAAAGCGATAACGTTCCAGTCCATTAGTGATTTGATGAGACTGAACATCTTCTTCTAAGCAAATCCGAATGTGATCGGCTTTGCGATTCTGAGTTTGTGCAGAGATGTTGGTAGGGGCGTTCACTGGTAGGTATGGCTAAAAGTATTGGCTTGCGATCGCTATTGTTACATTGTCTGTAACTGTATTTGTATAACAAAAATATTTATTTTCGCTATCTTTCGGGTACGTTACGCTATTGATAACAGAACCATTCCCCCATTTTATGAGTTAATTAATATGGTTTTACAAACAGAAAAGCGTTACTACACCCCAGAAGAATATTTGGAATTAGAAGAAAAAGCTGAATATAAAAATGAATACACAGATGGAGAAATTATACAGATGACAGGGGGAACAACTAACCACAATAAGATTGCAGGTAATTTTTATAAAAGGTTTCCCCTGACTCTGCAAGGACAAGATTATGAGATTTACATAGGGGATGTGAAATTATCAATACCTCGTTATTGCCTTTATACTTATCCTGATGTTATGGTCATCAAAGGTAAGCCTATTTATGAGGGAACAGGTAAAACAATTATCACTAATCCCTTATTAATTGTTGAAATCTTATCAAATTCAACTAAAAATTATGACAAAACAGATAAATTTAAATATTATCGTTCAATTCCTGGTTTTCAGGAATATATTATGATTGACCAGTATAGTTTTGCTGTGGAACAATTTATTAAACAAGCAGAAGGACAATGGATTTTTAAGGAATATGAAGGTGAAGATGCAGTTTTAGTCTTAGATTCTATCGATTTTAAAATTACCTTGCGTGATATTTACGAACGGGTGAATTTTGAGTTGATTGAGGAATAAATCAATATATAGTAGTCCTAAATCAGTCGTGAACAATAAGATCCCCGACTTCTCAAAGAAGTCGGGGATCTTAGTCTCTGGATTTTTACAATTCATTTAGGATTGCTATATAAACATCGTTCTAATTACGATCGCCTGAGCTTAGTGAAAGTTCAAAGACTAAATCTATTTGCTAATTCTACCAAAGCCAGCTTCTTCAATTAGGTCTTGACCCCTGGGGGTTAGCAGTAACTTGGCGTATGCTTCGCCTGCTTTTTGGTCTATTGAACCATCTAGCTTGACAACTATATATAACTTGCGAGTTAGTGGATAACTTTGGTCGCTTAAAGCGTTAACATTAACTTTATAAAATTTATTTGGATTTTCTGGACATTCAGAAGTTTTCTCTTCACTTGATTTTTGATAGGGGGGTATTAGATGATTTGTGTCTTTACCTAACCACAAAGGCTTAACCATACACTGACCAATTATCTCTGACGCTGAGGCAAAGTAGATGCTGCCTTTTTCTCTAGACACTTCTCGTAGTCCTAGAGTGGTGCTTTGTACTGCTTTAACAAGCTGAGGAGAAAATGAATATTCAGGATCGCCTAAAACCTTTTCTTTAAAAAACTTGACAGTACCACCGATCACATTGCGAGACAAAGGCTTAATCTCCAAGTCAGGGCCCCCTAATTGATTCCAGTTAGTTATTTTACCTGTGTAAATGCCCTTTAACTGATCCAAGGTCAACCTAGTAACATTTAATTTTGGGTTAACTGCGATCGCTACCCCATCGTTCGCAATGGGAATTTCTTTAAAGTTCTTCTGCTGTTGCTCTGTAAGTGGATAAGAGTACTGTGCAAAAGCAATTGATTTATCTAATAACTTTTCGATACTTGTCAGTGAACCTGTCTCTTCAAGAGTAAAATCTACATATTTTAGTTTGAAATTAGGAAAGGCTTTTTGAATTTCATTGTCTACAGCGCCACGAATTGGTGCCCAAGTTGTACTGAGGCCGTAGTTAAATGTACCAGAAGGGACATCGGCATCTTTAACTTCAGTAAACCGATCGTTAGAGTCACGAACTGAATAACTAAATGGAGTTTCTGGAAGTTGGCCTTGATTTAACCATATTTGGTTTATCCCTACCCCCAAAGATACAGATACTAAGCCAAATACCAGCAATTTCCAACGAGAAAAAAGACTTTCGGATGGAGTTTTCTGATGGGAGGTAGGTGTGCTAGAAGACGTTTGCTTATTCGAAGAATTTTCGTCTTCTGGTGGTTGTCTTGCCTGATTTTTATCCTGAAAAAGTTCTTTAATTGGTGCAACATCTTCATCTCTAAGCCTCAAAATTTGTTGCAAACCTCCCAGATCAATCCAATCTTCATCACTAAGTGGATTTTGCCGCTCAATTGCTTCGGATAAAGCCTGCTCATAACGCTGTAATTTTTCTTCGCGGATCACGTAAGGCTGCAAAACCTCAGCCTCAATCGCATTAGCTTCTTCAGATGGCAAGTTCAAGCTGTGACTCAACTCTTTTAAAGTTCTATGGTTGATATCAGAAATTTTTCCTTGCTTCTTACGAGCAATTTCTTCAACTTTCCTTCGGTACATTAGTTTGCAATCGCCAACAGGTGCTCTTGCCAGATTTATTTTGTAGCCTTCCTCAACAGGATAGAACTTTGGTGTCATCGCTGGAGCTGCTTCTTGTACTTTAATACTGGCATAATCATGCAATCCACCTACCGAAATCCAACCGTCTTCGTCGTGGTCAGCAGCTCCAGTTTCAATCCCCTCAACTAGGTAACGTGTATATATTGAAAGTTCAAATCCTTCTGGAGCAAAAGAATACTGGGTAGATGTGGATGATGTCAGAATTGCTCGTCCTTTGCCTCCTAACTGTTCCTGCACATTGACAATACCATCATCTCTGACAGTCATTCCTTGAGCGATCGCTCCGCTAAAGCAACAGTCCAAAATTATCACCTGTCTTTGGGAACGACAATCGTTAATACACTCATGGAGAAAACTAGCAGCCACTGCCGAAGGCTTTACTAGTTTCCCATTCTCTTTACGAGTTATCCGGGTTGAGAGGTAAAGATTACCCCTTTCATCTTTAATCCCATGACCAGAAAAGTAAAATAATACCAGATCATCTCTGTGACGATCTGCATACAACCTATGAATGGCATTTTCCATCTCTTGGCGTTGAGGATTTTTCAACACCGTGATATCTGCCTCGGCAAAGTCGCCCATTTCTGGGTTGACTAATACTCGCTGCATCGCATCCACATCTTTAACAGATCCGGGTAAAGGGTTCAAATCTGGTTCGTACTCACTGACTCCAATCAGCAATGCTACTTTATTCACCATGTTTGCTTAACTACCCCTCTACAAATTTCTGTGCTACCTTGATCGCTATTACCAACTCCTGCATAATTACTGGCTTTGACTTTGGTTTTTTACCATTAGTTTCTACAGCCAGTTCAATGGTTATTCCAGAAAAGCGATGTCTAATAAACGAATAAGCTTGTGTTTTGAACGAACGTGAGTTTGATTAACCTCTCCCTGCCTAGAACTAAAGTTCAAGTCTGTCCCTCTCCGAGTCGGAGAGAGACGGTTTTGCGTAGTAAAACCAAGGGGAGGTCTTTATTATTAGACTAATTAGATATAGCTACAGCCCTTCTCTGCAAGCAAAGAGGGGCTTGTGATATTATTGATCCTCAGAATGGCGATGTGTGGGTAACAGGCTCTTTTTCTGTTTTTCTTGCAAACTGCTGGCTTGTTTCAGGACTGGGATACACTGGTTAATCATCCAGATTAAAACCTCAATTGGTGAGTCTCCTGCTGAAGGCGGTTTTCAGCATTTACGCCAATTAACATTGTTTGCAGAATTAGCAAAAAAGCGTAGGCGTAGGCCGTCGTAGACATCGCTCTTTGATTTGCACTTTCACCACATTTTTTAGCTGACATCTGAATTCACCTTGTTTTTGGGTTTACAAGGTCAATTATTTTTTTGGGTGTTTCCTCAGACACATCCCCCACACAACGTCTATAATGCTTGTATCATCAGGTTTTGCGGCTTGATTCCCTGGGTAATAATTATACCCAAAGCCAAGCGGCATCTAGCTTAAGTCAAATCTCTCTAGCTGATCTTTCCGCAATCCAGGGAATGCGATCGCCCCCAATAAAACAGACATTGTACAAAGAATGAGAGTGCGTAGGCGTAGCCCGCCGCAGGCATCGTTTTTGCGATCGCCGTGATGAGTTAATTAAAAGACTTCCAAATAAAAAAATATCCCACAACTCACGCAAAAATTTTCTCTATTTCTCCTCTCTCTGCGTTCTCTGCGCGGCAGTCCCTCATGGGGGAAACCCCCAAGACCGCGCTGCCTTGTCTCTGCGGTTAGTTTATTTGGATAATTTATTTCTTGAAAATCCCTAACGTTCTCCTAAGAGTTATGGAAGAGCGTTAATTGTAATAAGTAGCAATTACAGCAGTCAAAGGGATTAATTTATTTACCAGCCTCATCCATCTTTAGCCAGTTAGCAAAGTTTTTCGCAGCAGATAAAATCCTTTAGGAAAAGTAAATTTATCTACTGTAAGTTCTTTAGTAAGTTTTACAGACAAGGAAAATTGCTTCTATTGTGCAGTTACAGGGTATTTTAGGTAAATCAAGTACACGGTTAAGGGCACAACAATGTTGTGCCCTTACGATAATTTGTACCTCACGCCTGTTGCAATCTGCTGTATTTCAATCAATTAAACGATAGTTATCATTATTAGAGCTATATACTTATGCCAACCGCCCTCAAAAATATACAAGCTAAAAATCTAATTTCAATTGGTTTGCTAGTTTTTGTTCCTATTGCTATTGTGGCAGAAAAGTTAGAATGGGATGCATTAATAGTATTTGGACTTTCAGCAGTTGCAATTATTCCGTTAGCAGTTTGGCTGAGTCAGGCGACAGAAGAAATTGCTGTGGTTTTAGGGCCTTCTATCGGAGGCTTGTTAAATGCAGTCTTTGGTAATGCAACTGAGCTAATTATTGCTCTGGTAGCTCTCAAAGCAGGCTTGGTAGATATTGTTAAAGCCAGCATTACTGGGACAATTATCAGTAATTTACTGCTGGTAATGGGGCTATCTATGTTGCTGGGAGGATTACGGTATAAGGAGCAGACTTTTCAACCAATGGCAGCGCGAGTCAATGGCTCGACAATGACACTAGCAGTAACTGCAATTGTACTGCCTGCAATGGTGATTACTACATCTAATGTGGTCGAGCAAAGCGCTATTACTAATCTGTCGATTTTTGTAGCAGTCATTTTAATTGTAGTTTATGGTTTTACGCTGTTATTCTCCTTGAAGACTCACAGCTACCTCTACGATGTTGGAGTTGTAGAACTAGAAGGTGTTTCTGAAGACGAGACCGCCACAGAGCAAGATAAACATTCAAAACCAAACTTGAGCCTTTGGGTTGGTGTTTTGCTTGTGGCAACGATTGGTATAGCGTTCGTGTCTGAGATTTTTGTTGGTGCGGTTGAAGAAGCAACAAAAGGACTAGGATTGACACCTTTGTTTACCGGAGTAATTTTATTACCATTAGTTGGAGGTGCAGCCGAATATGTAACTGCTGTGCGAGTAGCGATTAAGAACAATATGGATTTGTCTGTATCTGTAGCAATGGGATCGAGTCTACTAGTTGCTTTGTTGGTTGCGCCGCTCCTTGTGCTAGTTGGGCAGGTAATTGGACAACCAATGGATTTAAACTTTAACTTGTTTGAGGTCGTTGCAGTGATCATTGCAGTGGTCATTGCCAACTTAATTAGTTTGGATGGTCGCTCTAACTGGTTAGAGGGGATGTTGCTGCTAGCAACCTATGCTATACTAGGTGCTGCCTTTTACTTCCATCCAATTTGAGCGCTAATCGGGCAATAGCGCTGTTATCGAAGAAAGGCAGCGGGCAGGAAGCAGGGGGAGGAAAAGTCGTTGTGATTCCAAAAATTGGATAATTTATTTTTTGGAGTTCCCTCATATCTGGCTAATTATTAAACGCTTTTCGGAGATGAAAGCGAAACCAAACTTTATTGACGCGTATAACGATGTTTCACCCCAATGGGGAAATATTCAAAATCACCCATAGGTGCTAATGTAACTTCTGGTGTTTGATATTCTGCGGGAACATAATTAGCAAACTCGCTATTTAGGCGGAGCAGTTGTGAAAGAATAGAAGATGTGATCGCTTGCTTTTGATCTTCACTACCTTCTATCCCTGCTCCTAGTTCCACAACCACAGATAAAAATCGATTTTTATCTGCATCTTCCTTCACCTGTAACACGAATTTACCCGTCACCCATTCTTGAATTCCTGGTTGTTCTAATCCCACCACCACATTTTCGGGATAGATATTTGCGCCAAAGTAAGAAACTGTAAAGTTAGAACGCCCGAACACATAAACAAAAGGTAGCTGATGAATACCTCTAGGCGAGTGTTGAGTATCAGAACGGAGATTTTCGAGCGGATTAAATCCCCATTCTGCTAAAAATTGCAGCATAGCATCATAACTAATTATTCCGCCAGTATCTAAGATGTCATAACGTACTAAGGGAATACCGTTGTCTCCCGAAAACAGCAATCCGCCATCTTGAACTTCAAAAAAGCGACTGCAAGGATCATATTGTACTAATGTGGGTAAACGTGATTCCCTAAATAAAGCTCTAGCTGCATCGGGATTTTCTGCTAAAAAACGGCGAATGCAAATACTTAACGGTGTTTCATTGCCCAAAACTCCTGCATCCGCAGTGCCATAAAGTGATGCAAAATCATAGCAAGGATTTTGTGAACCAACTCGTTCGCCAACTAAACTTCGCCATTCTTCACTAAATACTTCTCCCGCCATGACTAATTTAATCTGATATTGCTGCCACTCCACACCACGAACGATACCAGTATCAATAACATCTTTTAAAAATGGCGGGTATCCCAATAACACCACTTGTTCAAAAGCTGAACCTAATTCTTGGACAATTCGTAAGATTTCTTCTTTATTGTTACCAGGGGTAATTACAGTGATGGGATAACCTTTGCTAGCAAGATAACGACAGCAATTAGTGGTAAACATTCCACCTACCCAAGTGCCCAAAGTGAAACAAATCACTGCTAGAGTACGTCTGGTATCTGTATAGAAACTATCGTGAAAAATCTGTTCAAAACGTGTGGCGATTTGGAGTTCATCTGTGAAAAAACGAGGCCAAAATGTCGGTTTACCACTAGAACCTGATGAAGTAGCTATCATATCGCATCCTTCTAATTGCCCGTTGCGGCACAAGTCAGTCAAAGGATAGCGCAGTATATAATTTTGTTTAGCGATCGCTGGTAGTTTTTGAAACTCCTCTAAAGTTTGAATAGTCGCGGGATTAATTTCCTTTTCTGCTAAAAAAGCTTTGTAGGCTGGTACATTAGCCGCCACATCGTGAAATAAACTCAAAGCTGTCGAAGTCTCAGTGTTGAGATGCCGTTGCAGTAGCGTTTCTAGGGGGGTAGACAAAAAATCTTCAAATGCTTTAATTACTTGTTGCTGTCTTGATTTCGGGTTCATGACGCTTGTTGTTTATCCTGAAGTAAAACCAACACCGTTAAAATAATTCGTAATTCGTAATTCGTAATTTGTAATTCGTAGGATATCCGAAAATAAGGGTATACGCGTTGTAGTTATCCAATAAAACCTTAATTTATCCTTGGGCACCATGCAGCTCTATTGCAGTAAACAACACACAAATAATGGTAGTAACCGCTTTTGTACCCATTGTGGTGAACCATTACCTCTTGCTGTGGGACAGATGGTGGATAATCGCTATCAAATTATCCGTCATTTAGGGCAGGGTGGCTTTGGACGCACCTATTTGGCGGAGGATAGAAGTAAATCCCATCAAACTTGTGTGCTGAAGGAATTTGCACCCCAAGTACAAGAACATCAAGATTTACAAAAAGCTAAAGAGTTATTTGAACGAGAAGCAAATGTTCTGAAAAAACTCCAGCATCCACAAATCCCGCGTTTTCACGCCTCGCTACAAGTGAAGATAGGCACTAAAGATTTTTTCTTTCTAGTGCAAGATTATGTGGATGGTGATAATTACTACCAATTATTAGAACAGCGTGAAACTCAAGGAAAAACCTTTAGTGAAGAGGAAGTCATCACCCTCCTGCAACAGATTTTACCTGTGTTATCCTACATCCACTCACGAGATGTAGTTCACCGTGATATCTCTCCCGATAATCTGATTTGGCGGCGTTCTGATAATCTGCCAGTGCTGATTGATTTTGGTGGTGTCAAACAATTGCCAGCTTCTGAAGGTTTTTGGCGCACTAAGTTAGTTGGAAATAACACCTTGCTGGGTAAAAAGGGCTACGCTCCAGAGGAACAGTTACGGCAAGGTAAAGCATTTTTTAGTAGTGATTTATACTCTTTGGCTGTGACAGCCTTGGTGTTGCTCACAGGTCAAGAACCGCAAAAATTATACGACACCTATCAGGGAATTTGGGGTTGGGGAAAGGAAATCCGAGTTAGTCCCCAATTGGAAGCAGTGTTAAAAAAGATGCTGGCTTATAAACCGA
The DNA here is from genome assembly GCF_014698065.1 of Nostoc flagelliforme FACHB-838. Lineage (GTDB taxonomy): Bacteria > Cyanobacteriota > Cyanobacteriia > Cyanobacteriales > Nostocaceae > Nostoc > Nostoc flagelliforme_B. The sequence continues at coordinate 81,872 of NZ_JACJSI010000014.1, read as the reverse complement.
GCGATCGCTATCAACGAGCCGAGCAAATCCTCAGAGATTTACCATCAGCAACTGCGACGAAATCCCCAGGTAATTATATTACTAGCAAGATCAACACGATGGTAGTTGCTCCAGGAAGACAACGCGCCAGTGCCGTTATGAGTAGATTTCAGAGCAAAACGCAAGCGATATCTAAACCGATATCTTTCCCTGTTTGGATTCGCCCTTTTGTGATGAGTTTAGGAGGGACAGCTTTAGTTGTCTTAACTGGCGCAGGTGCTTGGGCAGTAGTAAATGCAGTCATTCGGAGTGTAACTTCAATCACCATTCCCTCAATTTCGTTACCGCAAATTCCTCAATTGCCGGGCGGTAAGCCTGACAGGGAAAAAGGAAAAAATAGCGATCTCCAGAAAATTATTAATCGTCGTCAAGAGCTAGAAATTACTGAAGGATTTTTTATTCCCTTCGTAGATAATTTATTTTATACAAAAAAACCGGAATTAAAGGGGCGTAGCCTGACATCTAAACCTGAAGATGCTGGTTTACGAAATGAATGGTCTGGTATCGCTAACGATTTATTGAATAAACTAGAACAGGCTAACCTCAGTACAGCATCTCGTCGGAAGTTGGGTAAGTATACTGAACAAGATTACGAAACATGGAGACGACAAGCGCGATCGGGTGAGTTTGGGAAGTATACAATTGATCAGCTGACTAAAGACACAAATGAAAAATTTGATCGTTTGTTTCCCGATCAGCAGCGTAAGAAACTCAATCAACAGACTTTCGGCCAAATTTGGTATGCGATCGCCGCTGATCAAGTCAGTAATGTACGATCTGGCAAATAAGGGGACTGGGGACTGGAGACTGGGGAAGAGTAACTAATGACTAATAACAAATGACAAATGACAAAATTATATTGTTCTAAGGGACATGAAAATTCCCCAGGTAGTCGCTTTTGTCTCCAGTGCGGTGAAAAGTTGTTGGATACGTCCATAAGTTATACTATCCAACCGGGGCTAACTTTAGGCGATCGCTATGTGATTGTGCGTCAAATTGGCCAAGGTGGCTTCGGACGCACTTATTTAGCTGAGGATATCAACCGTTTCCGCGAACTTTGCGTTTTAAAAGAATTTTCCCCCCAAGTTCAAACCGCTTACGTTGTCCAAAAAGCTGAAGAACTGTTTGAGAGAGAGGCGAGTGTTCTTTATAAACTACAACATCCCCAAATTCCCCGCTTCCGGGAACTGCTGCGGCTGAACTTAGGAGGCAAAGAATATCTGTTTTTGGTACAAGATTATGTCGAAGGGGAAACTTACAATTCTTTGTTAGATACTCGGATAAAACAGGGTTTGCGCTTTACAGAAGTAGAAGTGCGCCAATTGTTGCAGCAAATTTTGCCAGTATTGGAATACATACACTCTCTGGGAGTAATTCATCGAGATATTTCTCCAGATAACTTAATGCTTCGCACCGTTGACAAACTGCCAGTGTTAATTGATTTTGGCGGTGTCAAACAAGTAGCAGCAACGGTTGCTTCCGAATATTACCAACCCGGCGTAGTCGCATCTTCACCATCACCAACCCTATTGGGTAAAATAGGATTTGCTCCCGCAGAACAGATGCAAACTGGGTTAGTATCTCCCCATAGCGACTTGTATGCTTTAGCAGCAACGATGTTGGTTTTACTGACAGGAAAACAACCACAAGAATTAATTGATACCTACAATCTCACTTGGCAGTGGCGACGGGAAGTAAGCCTGAGTCCAATTTTGGGGCAAGTATTAGATAAAATGCTATCTGCTAGACCAAGCGATCGCTATCAATCAGCCCGTCAAGTCCTCCAGGCTATTAACCAGCCCCCAGCTAACTTTCCCCCAACTCAATATCCCACCCCGCCACAACCCACATCTGCCACCGTTGCCGTCTCCCCATCGGCCCCAGCCCCCAGCCAGCGGGAAGCTAAAGCTACATATCCTTCATCTCCCCCCCCTCCTTCTTGGTGGACACCAACAAAAACCTTTCTTGTGGCGGCACTAGCAGCGGGTAGTGTTGGATTAATTTTGTGGGGAGTAAATAACAACCGCAATGTCGGGGAAGTCGAACCGAATCCTACAACTAGCCCCATTCCAACCACTGAACAACCGACTGATCCTTTAGCGCAGTATTCGCCAGCAGAACGGCAGCGTAAAGAAAGATTGAGCGATCGCCGTCAACAATTGGGTATTAACTCTAACTTCTATGTGAACTTGGTGAATCAAGTTTTTTGGGATAGAAATCCCAGTTTACGGGGACGCACTCTCAGCGATGGCCCAGAAGATGAGGGTTTGCGGGCAGAATGGGATAAAACAGCCTTAGAATTGCTAGAAAAGCTAGCACCATTGAGTTCCAATGCACGCCGCCAACTGGGTACTTACACAACTGCTGAACGCGATCGCTGGAAAGTGGAAGTCAACAAAATCAACGTTGGTAGTCGTTCTTTATATGATTTAGGAGATGCAGCTTTCTTAAGTGTATTCCCGGACCAACAGGGTAAAAATTTCCAGAGTCAGCCCATTGGCCAAGTTTGGTACGGATTTGTTAGCGATCAACTCAGTGCTATCCTCGCCGGTAGCACTTTCCAGAAACTTGTTTTTGATCCGGGGGCTACTGGTAAAACAGTCAGCGGTACTCTCCAACCTGGTGGCGGTAAAGTATTCATTGCTGAACTTGCTAAAAACCAATCTCTGGACTTGAAACTACAAGCAAATTCCCAAATTTTGTTATCAGTCTATTCACCCTCTGGCAAAATTCGCTTGTTAGAAGATTCTACCCAGCGTAGTTTGTCAACTAAATTATCAGAAAACGGATTTTACGAGTTTGTCGTGGTTTCCACAGCATCAAAACCATTAGATTATCAACTCAGCATTACAGCAGAAAATCCCACACCTCCCCCATCGCCTACACCAACACCTACGGAAACATCCACACCTATACCAACTCCCACCCCTACTCCTACGCCCACTCCTACAGAAAGCTCTACACCTGAACCTACAGCAACACCTACTGCTGAGACAACTCCCCAGAATAATTAAAAATCCTGCAAACGCGATGCTGTCCTTACCGATCTAAAAAATTTTACTTGATGAATGTTTTTGTTAACTAGGAATTTGCTATAAATACTATGAAGTTAATTGGCGCTGCGATCGCAGCTTCAAGCCAGTAAAAAGAGTCATTTTTATAAATGTGCAGTTTCCCGATCGGGATTGGTTATCTTTCTGCTTCTTTACCAGCATATTTTTATGTCATTAAAACCAGGCAACACAGCTAAATTATTGGTGGGAGTTACCGCCTTTCTTACAGCTGTAGCAGGTATCTTAACTGCTATTTGGGGGACGGGTAGGGTATCTGACTCGCTCAAAGTTATGCAAAGTTCTCCAGATAAGACAAACCCGCAGGTAACTACTTCGCCAAGTCTTTCGGGAAGGGAAATCCCTAAATCAAGTCCTGCTGAAATAGCAAATGGTAATCAACCTAGTTTTGATGTTTCTCAAAAATCAGCAGACGGTGATTGTAAGAATATTGTGGTTAAAGGTAAAGAAGCCACAATTATTTGTTCTCCTAAGCTTAATACCCCTTTTGGTAGTAGATCATTTCCACGGCCCCCTTCTGTAGAAGCAACTACTTCAAATATTCAGTTGCAAGCAACAATAGCAGGCTTAGAGCGTGGCAGTAATAAGTTTACGCTTTTGCTTACTAATAATACCGCAGATCAATCTGTTAATATTTCTACCCACGACCTTAATATTTCTGATGACTCTGGAAACATTTATGATTTAGACCTTTTAGCGATGTATGGCACGGATCTTAGCAAAACTATACTTCCATTAGGTCAGATCAAGATCAATTACATTTTGTCTGCCCCAATTAGCAATCAAGCAAACTCACTAAATTTTATATTAAATGATGTTTGGGCACAGTCAAAAAGCAATCAGTTCCCGTTAGCCTTACCTGAAATTCAATGGAAAACTAATCTTTAGGGAGTTCCAGTTAAAAAAATATCCCGTCGTAGGGGCGCAAGGCATTGCGCCCCTACAAATCTATAAATAATTTGGGATAATTTATTTTTTGCAAGTCCCTTAGTGGTTGATAATATTATTACCAGACAACTTCCTAATCAAAATCCGTCGCTAAATCTGGATTCCGATAATGTTGGAAAAGTCGTGTGATTTGTGCTGGTGTCACACGTCCTAGGGAAAGTTTTGGTAACGCACCTTCAGGAAAAAAACCGACTTCTTCAGTTTCGATACTCGATGATGGAGAACCACCAATAAGTTCACAGTGAAAAAAGAGCTTGTAGACATAAAACGGTAATGATGGATGTCCCTGTTTGTTTCTGTCATAGACTGCTAGGAGTTTCATTGCGCGTGCTTGATATCCAGATTCTTCATATACTTCTTTGACAACTGCCTCACTGGGCGACTCACCAACATCAGCCCATCCACCAGGTAAAGTCCAGCAGCCATCAATTCTTTCCTTGACTAACAATATAGTATCGTCACGAAAAATAGCTGCCCGGACATCAACTTTAGGAGTTGCATATCCGACTTCGCGGCTAAATAAATCGAGAATATAGTTGTGTTCTACATTTGAGTAAGTCGCCATCATTTCTGTGGCGATCGCCTGCAATTGTTTATAGCGTTCGATGTCATAAACACCTTCAGCATAGGTTAGACCATTTTGAGCGATCGCTTGTAACTTTTGCGCCCATTCCAGCCATTTAGGTTGCATATATTTTTCTTATGTAGGGGCTTGGATCTTGGGGAAAGGTGATAGGGAATAATCTGTACCCTATTCCCTTCTTCAGTCCCCAGACCCTAGTCCCTACTTACGCATCATCTAAAGCTGCAATTCCAGGCAACACCTTACCTTCAAGTAACTCCAAACTAGCGCCGCCACCGGTAGAGATGTGGCTCATTTGGTCGGCTAAACCAACCTTTTCCACAGCCGCTACCGAGTCACCGCCGCCGATAATGGTGGTTGTGCCAGTTTTGCCAATTTCAGCTAGGGTATGAGCGATCGCTTCCGTACCTACCGCAAACTTATCAAACTCAAACACACCCATTGGCCCGTTCCAAATTACCGTTTTGGTATCTGCAAGAGCTTCTTGGAAAAATTTCACCGAGTCTGGCCCAATATCCAAGCCCATCCAACCATCGGGGATATTCTCAATGCTAACGGTTTGAGAATTGGCATCGGGGGCAAAGTTATCTGCCAATACCACATCTGTGGGAAGCAATAAAGCAACACCACGTTCTTTAGCCTTAGCTTCCAAAGACTTCGCTAGTTCCAGCTTGTCTTCTTCTACCAAAGACTTACCAACATTCAAACCACGGGCTTTGTAGAAGGTGAAAATCATCCCACCGCCAATGATCAGCTTGTCGCACTTCTCCAGCAGTGTTTCAATCACACCAATTTTGCTGGAAACCTTGGAACCGCCAATAATTGCTGCCAAAGGACGTTGGGGATTTTCAATGGCGTTTTGCAAATATTGCAATTCCTTCTCAACCAAATATCCAGCCACAGAAGGACTGAGGAATTTAGTCACACCTTCAGTAGAAGCATGGGCGCGGTGTGCAGTACCAAAAGCATCATTTACATAAAAATCAGCGTTACCTGCTAATTTTTTCGCAAATTCTGGATCGTTCTTTTCTTCTTCTTTGTAAAAACGGACATTTTCTAGTAACAGCACTTGACCATTTTGCAACGCGCCAACTTTAGCTGCAACTTCATCACCAATGGAATCATCAGTTTTAATGACTTCTTGCCCTAGTAACTCCGACAGACGCTTGGCAACGGGAGTTAGGCGTAATTTGTCATCCACACCTTTAGGACGCCCAAAATGGCTGGCGAGAATGACCTTAGCACCCTTCTGCGTCAAATCTCTGATGGTTGGTAAAGCGGCGCGAATGCGAGTATCGTCGGTAATGTTGCCTTGATCGTCCACAGGCACGTTAAAATCAACCCGCACTAAGGCACGTTTCCCAGAAATATCAGCCGAAGATAAACTTGCTAAACTTTTTTTGGACACACCAAACTCTCCTGATTGCCTTTTTGTTATTGTTTTGAAAGTAGAACCATCAAGATTTTACCGGAGTCAGGGGTACCCAAGTGACAGATATATTTAAGACGGTATTATTTCCTATCGATCAAAGCCGGGAAACGCGTGAAGCTGCTGACGTAGTTACCAACGTAGTCAAAAAGTACAGCAGTCGCTTGGTGCTGCTGTCTGTGGTAGAAGAACCGTCTCCAGATGCGCCTAGTGCAGATCCGATGGTGTCGCCACAGGTAGTTGCGAAACTGCTGGAAAATGCCCAATCGTTATTTTCTGAGCAAGGAATTCAAGCTGAAATCTTGGAAAAGCAAGGTAAACCGGCTTTTACTATCTGCGATGTCGCTGATGAGATTGGGGCAGATTTAATTATTATGGGCTGTCGAGGACTAGGCTTGACTGAAGAGGGAGCGGATGATAGTGTTACCACTCGTGTGATTAACCTTTCCCCTTGTCCAGTGCTGATTGTGCCTTAGCAGTGTGTTGCTCAATACTAGTTGTAGTACGATCGCTAATTAAAAGTTCTACGGTTGTAACAACAAGGCGGCTGGAGAAGGTTGTCCTAGATTCGGTGGTGCTAAATACGGGCATTAAGTTTTAGCCTTAACCGAGCATTCTTGACTCCTGCCTCCTGCCGTCTTAAACCTTAGTGTTATGAATTTTTTGATTATTATTTAATTTTGTGATTCCTCCAAAAACAGTTAACCAAACTACTACAACAACCCAGTGAATTAAAACTATTACAAACAAAGAGCCTGTAAGGGTATATGCAATAGTACATACAATTCCCAAAAAGGCAGCTAAAACAAGAAAAGCATAATTATAAAATGTGGGAATTCCAGCTTTAAAAAATGTTTTAGCATTCAATGGATGATACAAAACAAATAATAATAAACTCACTGTTGCCCACAAAGACCATTGGAACCAATTGGTAATTTCGCTAGGATGAGGAAGCAAAAAAACGCGAAACAAAAGTTCTTCAAGAATTGCAGGTAAAAATAAGCAACGTAATATTAACAAGCATTTATCAATCCAACTTACAGACCAAAGTTCTACCTGTAAAAATCCCAATTTCCAACCATAAGGTAGAGCGATAATACTATAAATTATTAGCAATACAAAACTAACTAACCAATCTTTTAGCGTCGGCACTGCCAAGGATGCGAAAGTCCGATTTAAAAGAATTGAAAGGGGTGAAATATTGGTAAAGGGAATCTTGATTTGCCCCAAAAGTGCTGTTGGTGCAATGGGTGTAATATTGGGTTGCCAGCCACCTACTTGATTAGTTCGCAACACTTGCATAACTGCACCATGTTTTAAAAAAATTGCGGCGAGGTCGTCATGTGCAAGTCTAGGCATAATTGTTCGCCATGTTGTCAAACCAGCCCAAATACTAACATCTTGAAATGGTTTCGTGGTTTTTCCTATCCCCGTACCTGCGAGTATCCCTGCTTGACTTTGCCAATCAGCGCGAACTATACCTAAAGGTGCTAATTGTTGTTCTAAAGATTTACCTAATTCAACTAGCTGCTGAAAGCGTAATGTTTGCGGGTGATTAGGATTTGCGCGCACCCAAGCTTGAATTTTAGGAGTTGTAGCAACTTGGTTTTTAATTGCCAGTATCGCCGCATAAAGCGCTTGGCTTGAGTCTTGGATACATGAGGTAGCAGGTGATACCATTGCGCCACCAGTTCCATCACCAACCCGATAACGTGCCATTGTTATCTGTAATTGTTGCCGGAATTGCTCTAAAGGCGAAACTTTAACACCATCAAAATCATAATCCTGCGTTACAGGGTCAAATTTGATCAGAATATCTGATACTGGACGCGTTGCCAGCCAACCACGTTGCAAATTACCCATATAATCAGCCCATGTATGCGTCCCGGCAATAATTCCATCGGGGTTATGAGCATAAATTTGGTGGTATTTAGTCTCGAAGCGCAATTCCTTAGTAAACTCGTCGCGGACAACTTCTGCAATTCCAAAAGCAAAATGGCCAGTAATAGTATAAGGTACTCCCAGTGGTTCAGCTTTTCGTCCGCCAATTCCACCAAATAGGTGTAATACAATAGCTTTATTGCCTTCTTGCCATTTTGATATAGATTGATTAAGTGAATTTTGTGTTTCTACAGGTTTTAACAATACAGTATTGAATTTAGCTTTATTTTTCTCGGTATTTTGCCAATTTACCTCTTGGATGTAATTTAGTCCTAATTCCTCACCAGTAATGATTTGACGGGGTTGAATTTGCAGCAGAGAACGAGGTGCAAGTGCTACTACCGTAAATACGCCCTTTGCATCGGCAGCGCCATAAATATACCACCCATCTTCACCCGCAGATGATTGTTCGATTTGCTGCGAACTTGAAGGAGCAAAATTTCGCTTATCTATTACTTGTTGGGGAATACGAACAGTTTCTTTAAGACCATCAAATTTGTCCGAATTAGGATTATAATGCTGTACCCAAAAATAATCACTATCCGGCTTTACGTTGGAAAATAAAATGTTTTTGTCGCTAGATTTAATCTGTTTAACTATTTTTACTAACCCATAAAATCTACCAGATACTAAAACAGGTTCGCGTTCAATTTGCAAAATAGATTTTTCTTTACTTGCATCAATTATTGTTGTTGAATCTAAAGCAACAATTACATTATCATCAGGATTTGCACCAGCTAAAGAGCGTAAAAACCCTACCTGACGAACTCCATTTAATCGAAAAGGATGAATGTTTCCTTGCTTTTGACTTTTAATCACTTCTGAAGTGAAATTTATATCTCGCGTTACTGCTTTATTTAAACCAAGCAATTTTTGATTCTTTTTCCACTCCAAACGCACAATATTCCCTACCAAATGTTGTGCTGTAGGTGGCGCATATTGTACTTCCATCCATACCCAATCCAAACCATCTTGTAATTGCTGTTTTGTGGGTAAAATTAACCTTCCTACCCAGTCGGCAACAGGTTTATACAGGTTTGTAGAAGGAATTTCTGTAACGGGGTAAAAATTAGATTGATTAAAATTTTGTCGAATATGTATTGCGTAATTGCTTTCTTGCTGTACTAACTGGGGTTGTGCTGGCGAGAGTTGCCACACCACAATTACTGCTATGAAGGCTAGCAGTAAAAATCTCGTAAATAGTAGCCTTGCTTTTCGATTCAATCCACGGAAAACCATATATTATAAGCAATTCAAACTTGCTGATAATCTTACTCTAAATATAATGTTTTGAGTCTCTGCTGTAATCCCCGACTATTTCATTCTAAATGTAGGCGATATATGAGACATCTCCAGAAAATAAATATGCCTTATCTATAACCCTTGCAAAGACGTAGGATTGCTACGTCTCCAATATTTTTCGCTTAAAGGAGCAAAAGGAAAGGAAAAGGATTTAAATTTACCTTTCCCCCTTGCCCTTTAACCTTTTCCCAGAGCAAAAGAGAGATTATTGGGTTTATCCGAAAAGTATTGGCTACGTCTCTCTTTTTCACCAAATAATGAGAAACAGAAAATTCTGAGCGCGGACTTCCGACGCTCAGAACTTTGGAGATAAATCTGGCGTGTAAATATGCAATGTTTATTTACTTAACAGCTTAAAAGCGATAGTTGCGATCGCGCACCCACATACTAACAGGTACTGCTTTACCTTGAGGATCTACTTTCGCCTTAACTACAATGGGTGGTACTTGTCCTCTACGGGCGCGTTGGGTTTGTAAGTCGCTCCTAATCTGCTGCCGTTGGTTTTCTGGGATGTAATATGTTTCTAAGCCGTAGTTAACAGAGCCATCTTGATAAACACCTTTTAAGGCTGCCTGATTGGCTCTAAGAGTAGTGGGGCGATCGCTACTTACTCGTAATGGTCTCCAAGCTCTAGGAACACCGCGACCAGTGGATAGTTGCTCTTGCAAAGTCACGTAGATGTTAGTTCCTTCAGGCAATCTTCTGCCACTTCCACGACCTTTGCTGACTAATGTTTGCCAACCAGGTAGTCTGCTCAAATTTGAGGTACGGGATATATTGTAATCTAACGCTAAGGTATTACCGTTTAGCACATTGTTAGGGTCTACAGGTACGGTTTGTAAAATCACTGTTTTACCTGTAACATCTGTATAAACCGCTTGGGCTGGTACTGCCATAATTAGCCCTGTTTGCAGCGCCAGGGGAGCTATTAACCGCCAAAAAGGTAAGGACTTATTCGATTTTTGTTCACTAGCAATCAAGTAATCCCGAAAAGTCACCTTACTGGAGAATTCAGCTTCGGGAGACAAGGGTTTATTTTTAGATTCAGAAGAACTATTAGTCATGAGCGTAGTCCTAAAAAGCAGAGGTCTTGAAGAGGTCAAAAGTAACGAGATTAGGACTAACGCAGAGAAACTTGAAAAATTTCGACGCACAGAGATTTTGATAATAGCCAAATTTCAGATTTCTGAATTCTGTTAGCGGATAGCCAAGGTTTAGCCCATTCTGAATTTACACTACTTTTTACTTGTAGAGCTACCACCAGGTAAGCGGCGTTCAAACCAGAGTCCAGCGCTAATTAAAGCAGAGCCACACAAAACAAAGACTAGGGACTTAAAAAGTAAATCAGTATCGTACTCTTGCACCCGACTGATAATTTGCAGTGTCACTAACAACATACCGCCCCAAAAGGAATTTCTGTTGCCTAATTTCAATCCTTCTTGAATTAGTCCCCAGGCTAATGTTGCAAGAAGTACATTGAAAATAAAAATACCAAGTTCATCAATGCGGCTGATAGTTTGATGCCAAAAAGGTACTATGACAATAAAGGCAAGAAAGGTACCAATGACAGCAGTCGTGAAAATCACTTCGCGGCGCGGAGGGTTATTCCTTTGACGCAGTAGAAACAACCATTGCAATACCGCCAAACCGCTGAGAATCCCTAAATCGATGATCGGCAGAGACTGGAATAAGTTTGTTACATTCGTTGGCTGATTATAACCATAATTTGGAGATTCCCAGACCCAACGAAAAGATAGAACATAAAAGACAATGCCAAAGCTAACCAACGCTAAATTACGGGCTAGAGATTGAAACAACCTGTAATTTATGCTTGGAAACAGCAGATCATCATAACTCCAGAATAATGCAGGTGGCAGTGCAAAAGCAAAAGATGCCACCCAAGGGGCTATATCAGCATAATTCAGCAGTGGTAGGGGATTAAGGTTGGCTTGTAGGGAACTAGCAAAAACAAAGGCTGCTAGACCAAAAATCCAACGTGATCGACAGAAGTAGGCTAAGGGTACAAACACCAGCCATGCCAACAAAGGTAGATGCTGCACCACTAAACGCGACCAAGTTAGCTCACCTGAAGCGTACCACAAGTCTTCTAGCCCAGTCCAATAGCCGATTTCCACCAAGATAATTGATAGAATTCCTAAAGAATTTAAGCACAAACTGAAGGCCATCACCACAACACCCAACCCCCAAGCGAGAAAAAGTTGGGAAGCTGAACCGGTAATATTGAACATCTGGGCCATCAACAGTAAATTTGCACCGAAAATGAAGGCGCTTAAAATTAGCAAACCCTCTCCCAGTAAACGTTTACTCCGTTCTACCTTTTTACCTTCAGGTTGTCTCCAACTGTAAAAACCAGTAATTGCGATCGCAAAAAACAAACTCATCATTAGAATAACTTTGACTTCTCGCGATCCTCCCTGCCAGTTTCCTGCTACAAAGGTAGTTATGCCTAAGCACAAAAGGATGCTGCCGATTGCGATGGCGATCGCCTTATTGCGATCGCGTGCAGCAGCTTCCAGGTTTTTAAATTTGTAACGTTCTGCTATCTGCTCATATTGCGAAGAACTAATTAATCCTTCATCCCTCCATAAGTGTGCTTCTTTGCGTAATTTTTGCGGAAAGTTTTCTAAGATCATGACCTTCTCCGGTGCAGTGGGGTAGCTTGGCCATTGCGATCCCAATGGCGGTCATTATATTTTGAGTATGAAGCCAAAAGCCTTAATTACATTGTTCTTGTGTAACAGTTTGATTTCAATTCTGATACAACGTACTAATTCGTAATTAAGAAAGTTAGGTTACAGATAATTGACAATTGATATTATATTTATTCAAATGGAAAAACCTTCTAATTTATTACTTAAAGTCTCGCGGCGTTTGTTCACTAATGTAGATGAACAAGAAAAGTTTATTGAGGCTTTAATCAATCCTCAGCCTTTTTTACCCAGTATTCTTTGGTGTCAAGAAAAACCGGAGATTTCACCTTTAGCAGTAGAAACACTAACCTCTTGGCAACCACAATTTATAGACCGCTTAACTCTAGGACAAAAACCCGGTCAGCATCCGTTACATCAACAAGGATATTTTTATTGTTTAGATTTTTCTTCGGTGTTTGCAGCTACTATTTTGTTAGCAATTCCTCAGCCAGTGAGTTTAATTTTTGATATGTGTGCTGCACCAGGAGGTAAAAGTATCTTCGCTTGGAAAGCTTTACAACCTGACTTACTCATCAGTAATGAAGTTATTGGTAAACGTCTAGGTATGCTAATTTCTAATTTGAAGCGTTGCCAGATTAGCCCTAGTGCAGTGGTTAATAGAGATTCGAGTATATTTGCGGAAATGTTTCCCGGCTCTAGTAATCTAGTAATAGTAGATGCTCCTTGTACTGGACAATCTTTACTTGCTAAAGGTGAAAAAGCTCCCGGATGTTTTCACCCAACTGCTATTAATAAGAGTGCAAATCGGCAAAAACGCATTATAGCTAACTCTGCTAAACTTGTTTCACCACAAGGTTATCTTGCCTATATGACTTGCACATATTCGCCAGAAGAAAATGAGCAAGTTTGTGAATGGTTTTTAGAACGATTTCCACAGTTTCAGGCAATAAAAATTAGCTATTTTGCTAAATACCAATCGCATTTAACTACGATGCCTTGTTATCGGATGTTCCCTCAACATAGGTTAGGTGCTGGTGCGTTTACAGCCCTGTTTAAAAATACTAACGAGGATGAATATAAATCTGAAGAAGTAGATTTCAATACAATATCTTCGCTGTATATTTACCAGAATATCAACAAGTCAAGTTAGTTATCTTGGAGGTATCTGGCAATCTTAGATTATTCGTGAATGACGGGATACCATTTCATCGAATGGAATTTTATATAATCAATGGTTATAAGCTGTTCCACATTTAAATTGCATATACTAGACGGGCAGGATGCCTACCCCACAAGAGCTATATTTAATTTGATTATGCAAATTAGATGTTTTTTAGTTTAGCAGAACGTAAGCTTTCATCGTGCAAAAAAGCGTGAAGTAGTAAATGCGATTTTTTATATATTGCGTCGTGCAGGTTGCTTGTGGCGAATGATGCTTCACGATTTTACGGTATATTCATATTTCCGACTCTGGGAGTAGAGGCGCAAAGCCTTGCGCCCCTAAAAATCTATAAATAATTTGGGATAATTTTAAGTGCGATCGCCCATGCTGAAAATTTATGAATTATTTAATTCGCTCCTTAATTATCAGGGAAAATAATTTCTGCTAAAAACTCAATCTATCAAAATAGTGAATTCATTTCATACTAATGATGCAAGAAATTCTATCTAGGGATCGATATGGCTTATAAGCGAAATGAAGTAGAAATAGTATACTAAGTTACATGAGATTGTGTTCTATGAAACTGAATTATGTTACAAAACAGCTTTCTACAGTAAAACGCTGGATGGCTACAACGCTGTTTTGTATGTTAGCGATCGCTTTCGTTTGGCAAGGTGCATTTTTCTCGAACACTTCAGCAATGGCTGCGCCTAGCGCAACCTTGATTGCATCATCAGACGCAGGCGATAAAGTTCAAGAAAAAACCAGTAAAGATGCTGGACGAGCCAAAAATTTCATCGAAGATACAAAAGATAAAGTTAAGGAAGCTGCCAAGAGCAACGCCAGTAAAGTTGATCAAGCAACAGACAATGGTAGTTTTGTTGAGCGCAAAGCAAAGAGAGATGCGGCTACAATTCAAAGAAGAGCAGACGAAGATGCGACTCGGACTAAAGAAGCAGTAGACAACACAAAGAATGTTGTTGAACGTACTGTTGATAACATCAAGGATGCTTTTGGTAAATAGAGCATAGCATAGATATATAGCAATCCTATTTGATTTGTAAAAATCAAAAGTTTACATTCCCGATTTCTTATAGAAGTCGGGAATCTTGTTGTTAGTGAGTCCGCGAACATCGAGCAGTTTTCCTCTTGCCTCCTGCCTTCCTTGATATCTAAGTAACTTTAAATACATACTTATGGCGCTACATAAAATAGCGAAATTAGCTGCTATCAACGAAGAAGAGAAGAAACTATTGTTAAATATTTATTATCAATTATGTTAGATATATAGTTAGAAATCAAATATTTAACTTTTCTTGTACTAAACTTTAGAGGCTGAAATTGAGTAATCTGCTTAGGGAATTTCCGCAAGTTTCTCCTAAAAAACTTGCTTTTGTATACGGGCTAAAGTTTATTGTTAAGTAGCATTACTTATTGACAAATGTGCTACATATTTAATTAATCGGAACCTGATTTGACAAATTGTGAATGGTTAACATCTTTTCCACCATTATCAATTACGAAGTTATAATTTCCACTACAACTTAGTAACAATGTAAGACTCTGATTATTTAAACAACGCGACCGTGGGAAAATCAAAATACCGAAAACTTGAAGTTAGAGAGGAAAACCCTATAATATGCATCTGAGCGAAATCACCCATCCTAATCAGTTGCACGGTTTATCTGTTCGCCAACTGCAACAGATTGCCCGTCAGATTCGAGATAAGCATCTCCAAACGGTAGCAGTTAATGGTGGACACCTAGGCCCAGGGTTGGGTGTTGTCGAATTAACACTAGGACTCTACCAAACACTGGACTTAGATCGGGATAAAGTGATTTGGGATGTAGGACATCAGGCTTATCCCCACAAACTGCTTACAGGACGCTACGATCGCTTTCACACCCTTAGACAAAAGGACGGAGTTGCCGGTTATCTCAAACGCGGTGAAAACAAATTTGACCACTTTGGGGCTGGACATGCTTCTACAAGTATTTCGGCAGCATTGGGAATGGCTTTAGCGCGAGACTTGAAAGGGGAGAAATTTAAAGCCGTTGCTGTTATTGGTGATGGAGCACTGACTGGGGGCATGGCTTTAGAAGCCATTAACCATGCCGGACACATGCCCAAAACCAACCTGTTGGTTGTTCTCAACGACAACGATATGTCTATATCTCGCAACGTCGGCGCGATTCCCCGCTATCTCAACAAAATGCGCCTCAGCCAACCGGTGCAATTTATTAAAGATAATCTTGAAGAACAGTTTAAGCAAATTCCCTTCGTTGGCGAATCCCTCTCTCCTGAACTCGGACGCATCAAAGAAGGTATGAAGCGCTTGGCGGTTCCCAAAGTCGGCGCAGTTTTTGAAGAACTCGGCTTTACCTACATTGGGCCAGTGGATGGGCATAACCTTGAAGAATTGATTGCCACCTTCCAACAAGCACATCAGATACCAGGCCCAGTTTTGGTACATGTGGCAACAGTGAAAGGCAAAGGTTATGAAATTGCCGAACTAGATCAAGTTGGCTACCACGCCCAAAGCCCCTTCAACGTAGCAACTGGCAAAGCCATTCCTTCTACCAAACCCAAACCCCCGGCTTATGCCAAAGTCTTTTCTCACACTTTAGTGAAACTTGCCGAACAAAACCCGAAAATCGTTGGGATTACTGCGGCGATGGCAACGGGCACAGGTTTAGATAAACTTCAAGCAAAACTACCCAATCAATATGTTGATGTTGGCATTGCTGAACAACACGCAATCACCTTAGCCGCAGGACTTGCAACCGAAGGAATGCGCCCCGTTGCTGTTATTTATTCTACCTTCTTGCAACGCGCCTACGACCAGATAATTCACGATGTCTGCATTCAAAACCTGCCAGTATTTTTCTGCTTGGATAGGGCAGGAATTGTTGGAGCTGATGGCCCTACCCACCAAGGTATGTATGATATTGCCTATCTGCGTTGCATTCCCAACATGGCAATTATGGCACCCAAAGACGAAGCAGAACTGCAACGCATGATCGTAACTGGCGTTAATCATACTGGCCCGATCGCTATGCGCTATCCTCGTGGCAATGGCTATGGCGTTCCCTTGATGGAAGAAGGTTGGGAACCTTTGGAAATCGGCAAAGGCGAAATTCTGCGTACAGGCGATGACGTGTTAATCGTCGGCTATGGCACAATGGTCTATCCAGGAATGCAAGCTGCGGAAATTCTCAGCGAACACGGCATTGAAGCAACTGTAATTAATGCCCGTTTTGTTAAGCCTTTGGATACCGAGTTGATTTTACCTTTAGCGAAGAAAATTGGCCGTGTTGTCACCTTAGAAGAAGGCTGTGTGATGGGTGGCTTTGGTAGTGCGATCGCCGAAGCTTTATTAGATGCAGATATTCTCGTTCCTGTCAAGCGATTCGGTGTACCAGATGTATTGGTAGATCATGCTGAACCCAATGAATCTAAGACAGAACTAGGTTTAACTAGCCATCAAATAGCAGAGAGAGTGTTACAAGCTTTCTTTAAGCAGCAAGTATCTGCTGTCGTCTAGTAGTCTGCCAACCCAAAAATGCTAAGTGAGGACTGGGGAAAGGGATTAAACCCTTTCCCTCTTACCCTTTACTCCGCTTTCGTCACGAAAGCGAACTACTAGTTCGTTTTAAATCAGAATATTTTTATGAAAATAACCCCAAATTCTGGGGTTATTTTCATGAAGATACTACAAACCCCTCTGAAATATCTAGCAGTTAACCTAATCCCTCTATTGGAGGACGATTCAATATTAACGTTGAATTAATGTTATTGAATATACACCATCCTAGAGGTTTTTTGCTATGGCTGCTGATGTATTCGAGTTACCAGCATCTTCCGCTAACTCAATAGTTGGACATTTATTTGAACTTGGACAAGACCCACTAGGATTTCTTACCCGTTGTAGTGACTATGGTGATATTGTTCCCTTACAGTTAGGGTTAACGCCTAGTTGTTTAGTGACTAATCCTGAATATATAGAAGAAGTTCTTAAAAACCGCAACGATTTTATTAAAAGCCGAGGCTTACGTGCTTTAAGAACTTTATTAGGAGAAGGACTGTTAAGTGCAGAAGGAGAATCCTGGTTTTGGCAACGTCGTCTTGCTCAACCAGTATTTCACCAAAAACGGATTAATACATATAGCCAAATAATGGTAGAGTACACCAACCAAATGCTTCAAACTTGGCACGATGGTGAAACTCATGATGTTCATGAAGATATGATGCACCTGACGCTGCAAATAGTTATGAAGTGCATATTTAGCGCTGATGTAGATGCAGGGGAAGCGAAAATTGTTGCCAATGCGCTAGATGTGGCAATGCAGTGGTTTGAAAGTAAGCGGCGGCAGAATTTTCTGGTGTTGGAGTGGTTTCCCAGACCTGAAAACATCCGTTATCGTGATGCTATTGCCCAAATGGATGAAGCTATTTATAAACTGATTCAAGAGCGTCGCAACAGTAAAGAAAAAACCAATGATTTGTTGACAATGTTAATGGAAGCGAAAGACGAAGAAACAGGTCAACAGATGGATGATAAATTGCTGCGGGATGAAGTCGCTACCTTAATGTTGGCAGGACATGAAACTACTGCAAATACTTTATCCTGGACGTGGTTGCTCTTGGCGCAAAATCCCGAAGTGCGTGAAAAATTAGAATTAGAGCTAAACCAAGTTTTGCAAGGAAAGTTACCAACACTCGAAGACCTTGGGCAGTTAGTTTATACACAGCAAATTATCAAAGAATCAATGCGGTTATATCCTCCAGTACCTCTCATGGGACGGGAAGCAGCAGTAGATACCCAGATTGGTGATTACGAAATTCCTCAAGGCATGGCAATCATGATCAGCCAATGGGTAATGCACCATCATCCAAAGTATTTTGAAAATCCTGAAGCTTTTCAACCAGAAAGATGGACGCAGGAGTTTGAAAAGCAACTTCCCAAAGGAGTATATTTTCCCTTCGGTGATGGGCCAAGGATTTGTATTGGTAAAGGTTTTGCTCAGATGGAAGCGGCTTTATTATTAGCGACGATCGCTCAAAGCTTTCAAATAGATTTAGTACCAGGATACCCAATCGTGCCCCAGCCTTCAATTACCTTACGCCCGGAAAACGGACTGAAGGTACAACTCAAGCAGATTGCGTCAGCCGCTTCTAAAGATGGGAAACATCAACAAGTACAAACTTCTTATTAGCAGTAGCGAAAAAGGTAGAAATAGTTAAAGAAGAATACAGAATCAAGATGTTCGCAGGATCGAAGAGCTACGCTATCGACCAGTCGCACAGAATTCTGAACTCCTGAATTATTTCTTGTTAATCAAATTTTGGTTTTTAAAATGAAATCATCAGGGTGCATTCAAGTAAAAAATTAGGCAACTTGCGCCACAGTATACTAGCCCCTTTCTCCTACAAAGTGGATTGCAGACAACGAAAAAGCGGTATAAAGTTAAGTCGCCAGCATTTTCCAATATTGAGTTAGAAATGTTTCGCAACTCTAGGGTCGAGTATGACTAATTTTTTGCTAGCTTCGGTATTATCTACACCTATTAAAGACCCAGTACCAGTTTTTCTGATGATTTTGGGGATTATGCTGATAGCACCCCTGCTATTTGAGAGAATCCGACTACCAGGTATTGTGGGATTAATTTTGGCGGGGGTCATAGTCGGCCCCAATGGACTAGGATTATTAGCACGGGATAACACGATTGTACTTTTGGGCACAGTTGGTTTGCTGTTTCTCATGTTCATGGCGGGACTGGAAACTAGCTTGGATGACCTAAAATATAACGCTGATAAAGCAGTCATATTTGGACTAGCTACCTTTGGTGTGCCGATGGCATTAGGTACTGTAGCGATGATGGCCATCGGCTATGGTGTATTACCTGCCATCCTAGTAGCTTCTTGTTTTGCTTCTCATACGCTACTAGCACTACCGATTGTTAGTAAATTGGGAATTATGCGCTCTCAGACATTGACTACCACTCTCGGAGGCACATTAATTACCAATGTTTTGGCACTTTTGGTTTTAGCGGTGGTAGTGAGAGCGCATGAAGGCAGTTTAAGCCTACAGTTTTGGTTATTCCTGATTCCTTCACTGATTATCTACACATTTCTGACGCTATGGGGTGTACCTCGTCTCGGTCGCTGGTTTTTTCAACGATTTGGACATGATGAAGGGGCAGAGTTTACCTTTGTTCTAGCTACCCTGTTTGTGGTTTCCTATGGGGCAGAATTAATCCAAATTGAGCCGATTATTGGCGCTTTTTTAGCTGGAGTTGCTATTACCCAGCTAATTCCGCAACTTAGCCCTTTGATGAATCGAATTCAATTTATTGGGAATACGCTGTTTGTACCCTTTTTCTTGATTTCTGTGGGAATGTTGGTTAATCCCCTGATTCTGATTCAAGAACCGCGATCGCTCTTAGTATCTGGTGTCATGGTAACTGTTGCCATTATCGCTAAGTTGATTCCTGCATGGGGTTCGGGCAAGTTATTTGGATTCAACTTTGACAATATCATGTTGATGTTTGGGCTATCAGTAGCTCAGGCAGCTTCCACTCTGGCTGCAATCACCGTTGCTTACAAAATCGAGTTGGTCGATCAGTTAACAGTGAATGGCACAATCGCTATGATTTTAGTTACCTGCATTGCTTCTCCTTGGGTAACAGATCGGTGGGGAAGAAAAATCAAGCCAGGAGAGGCTAGTAGTTCAATCCGTCAGGGAGGAAGCCTAGGCGATCGCGTTTTAATACCAGTAGCTAACCCCAGCACTGAAGATAACCTACTGAAGTTGGCAATACTTTTAACAAAATCTGCAACCGGTACTTTATTACCAGTCCACATTTTACTTGAGCAAAATTCCCCTATTCCTCCACAGGACAAAGCTAGACAAAACCAATTACTGTCAACCGCAGAAATGATTGCCCATGCTGCGGTCGTGAATGTTACTCCCATTGGTCGGATTGATGAATCAATTGATAAGGGAATTGCTCGTGTGGCAGAAGAGAAGCAGGCCAGTGTGATTGTCTGCGGCTGGAAAGGTTACTCTAGTTATCAGGAAAATCTCTTTGGTGGTGTCATTGACAAGATTGTACATCGTAGTGCAGTACCTGTTTTGGTAACTCGATTCCCATTGCCAATTGAGCATACAACACGAGTTTTTCTAGCTTTCACTACCCAGCAAACTTATGCTAGTTCTTTTAAAGACAGTATTCAATTAGCCAAAAGTCTGGCAACGGAACTCAAAGCAACCGTACAACTTTTACAAGTTGTAACAACACGGGGAGTACCTATCGATTTGAGTAATGCCGAATTACCAGAAGATACACCCATTCAAAACGTGCGAGGCAATTTTGTGCAGCAAGTTTCTCGTTTACTCAAACCCAACGATTTGCTAGTGTTAAACGGGTCTGTTGAGCAGAAAACTCAACTCGTTTCACTTTTTGGTCGAATACCAGAGGCGATCGCTCGCAATCATCCTGAAGTTGCTATGATTATTGCCTACTTTCCCAAATAGTCCCAAGATTAGGAAGAAGTAGGCGAAGAGGTGAGAATGTCCAATCCTCAATACCCAATATCTTCCTATGACTTTTAAATTTTGAATTTTTAATTTTGAATTCGGAGCGAAGCGACGTGACACCTTCTTTAAACCAGGTTTATCCCGTTATTTGGCACAACAACTCAGTGTCACTAATTGATCAAACCCGCCTACCAAACGAATATACATTCGTGGAAATTCACCGCAGTGAAGATATGGCGCGGGCAATTAAAACGATGATTGTTCGAGGTGCGCCAGCAATTGGTGTGGCTGCGGCTTATGGAATGTATCTTGGTGCAAGGGAAATTCAAACAAGCGATCGCCACGAATTTTTGCAACACTTAGATAAAGTAGCCCAGTTGTTGCGTTCTACTCGTCCAACGGCGGTAAATTTATTTTGGGCAATTAGCCGAATGATGAAAGCCGCCTACGAAACGCTAGGAACAATAGAAGAGATTAAGCAAACCCTTTTCCAAACAGCTCAAGCAATCAACGCTGAAGATTTGCAAACCTGTCAAGCGATCGGTGATCATGGTTTGGCTGTTTTACCGTCTACCCCAGAAAAGCTGAGGCTGCTTACTCACTGTAACGCTGGGGCGCTAGCTACTGCTGGTTATGGCACAGCCTTGGGTGTGGTGCGTTCTGCATGGAGACAAGGACGTTTAGAACGTTTATTTGCCGACGAAACCCGTCCCCGTTTGCAAGGTGCAAAACTCACCACTTGGGAATGTGTCCAAGAAGGTATTCCAGTTACATTAATTACTGATAATATGGCAGCCCATTGCATGAAACAGGGTTTGATTCATGCTGTAGTTGTAGGTGCCGATCGCATTGCTGCTAATGGCGACACTGCTAACAAAATTGGTACATATAGTGTTGCGATCGCAGCTAAAGCACATAATATCCCCTTCTTTGTCGCTGCACCCCTTTCTACCGTTGATTTTGAATTATCTGATGGTAGCCAAATTCCCATTGAGGAACGCGAACCAACAGAAATCTATCAAGTTGGTGATACCATTCTCACTCCTGCGGGTGTAGATTTTTATAACCCAGCTTTTGATGTGACTCCGGCTGAGTTGATTACAGCGATCATTACAGAGAATGGAGCGATCGCACCTGATAAATTAGCAAAATCACAGGTAAAGCAATTAGTGTAATTGAGTCGCTTTAAATCCGAATAACGGAAACTTTATAAGGAATTGCCCCAAAAAAATCTCCGACTTTTTAGAAAAGCCGGGGACTTTGTTTTTTGACTACTTTAAAATCTGACGGATCAAAATTTATCAGCAATTTTTTCAATAATTTTATCTAAACTTCATATTTTGACTAAATTCAATAAGCAAAATCTGCAATTACTTTCTCAAAATAAGCTTTGACTTACTCAAACCCCAGTTTGCTTACTCATTTTGGTGTTTTCTGCAAGTAAAAGAAGCTTTTGTTTTCTCAAACCCTAGTTTGCTTACTCATTTCGGTGTTTTCCGTAAGTAAAAGAAGCTTTTGCTTTCTCAAACCCCAGTTTGCTTACTCATTTCGGTGTTTTCCGTAAGTAAAAGAAGCTTTTGCTTTCTCAAACCCCAGATCGCTTTCTGAATCTTGGGGTTTTTTGCAAATAAAATGCCATTTCGCTTTTTTAAAATGGTTGATTTAGTAAAAATGCTGACTTAGCAAATAGAAATTGTTAGAGCTTTCTCAAAGTTGTTTGGTCATTCGCTTAAAAAGCCTAGACAACGAACAAATAACAGCTAAAAGTTAAACTATAGCGGTTTTCAAATGGAAGCAATACACTTTGACCTTTCTAGGCTACGGTGTACACAGAAGTTGAATTACCCCCCTAATCCCCCTTTGCCAAAGCTACGGTGTAGACACAAGTCTTTTAGAGTTGCGTTACAGACTTTTGATCCCCCTAACCCCCCTTAAAAAGGGGGGCAAAAGCTCTCAAAGTCCCCCTTTTTAAGGGGGAATTAGGGGGATCAATTGACTAATTAACCCTAATAGAATTAACCAAAATGCTGAATAATTGCCTCAGCAAATTCAGAACATTTTAATGGTTTAACTGGCGGTTCTAGCAAACGGGCTAAATCATAGGTGACTTGACTACTCGCGATCGCATCGCTTAAACCCTTCTTAATTAGGTCTGCGGCTTCTTGCCAACCCATAAATTCCAGCATCATCACACCAGACAAAATCACCGAACCAGGATTAATCCGATCCAATCCGGCGTGTTTGGGTGCAGTACCGTGGGTAGCTTCAAATATGGCACTAGAATCACCAATATTTGCCCCTGGCCCCATTCCCAATCCACCAACAATGGCAGCAGCCGCATCAGACAAATAATCGCCGTTTAAGTTCATTGTCGCCAAAATCGAATACTCATCCGGTCTGGTTTGGATTTGTTGAAAAATACTGTCAGCAATTCGGTCATTCACCAAAACTTTCTCTTTCCATTTGCCATCGCCGTGGGTTGCCCAAATTGTGTTAAGAACAGTTTCGACTTCCTTGACAATTTGCGCTTTCTTCTCATCGGTGAGATTATCAAACCCAGGATCAATCTCGCGGGCGTTTTCTTCTAAGGAAATATTCGGATTTTTTTCCTTGTTACTCAAAATCCAAGATTCCCGTTCGGTGACAGTTTCTTGGCGAAATTCGCTGGTTGCTACTTCATAACCCCAATCGCGGAAAGCGCCTTCGGTGTACTTCATGATGTTGCCCTTATGCACCAAAGTGACTTGTTGCTTGTTTTTGGGCAATAGCAACGCGTGTTTGATGGCACGTCTGACTAGGCGCTGGGAGCCAGTTTTGCTGATGGGTTTGATGCCAATACCAGAATCAAGAGGAATGCGTTTTTTCCCGTGTTCTGGGGTGGCGGGGATCAGTTCTTCATTGAGAATTTTAATTAAGCGATCGCCGATTTCGCTACCTTGTCGCCACTCAATGCCCAAATAAATATCTTCCGTATTCTCCCGATAAACAATTACATCCAGCTTTTCGGGATTTTTGTGCGGTGAGGGCGTACCTGCATAGTAACGGCAAGGACGCACGCAGGCATACAAGTCAAAAATTTGTCGCAGCGCTACATTTAAAGAACGAATTCCTCCCCCAACGGGAGTAGTCAAAGGCCCTTTAATCGCTACACCATATTCTTCAATTGCCGTCAGAGTGTCTTGAGGTAAATACTGGTATGTGCCGTATAAATCGCAGGCTTCATCCCCGGCGTAAACCTTAAACCAACTAATTTGACGCTGACCCTTGTATGCTTTAGCTACCGCAGCATCTAGCACCTTTTGGGTAGCAGGCCAGATGTCTATACCTGTACCATCGCCACGAA
This sequence comes from Nostoc flagelliforme FACHB-838, assembly GCF_014698065.1. Lineage (GTDB taxonomy): Bacteria > Cyanobacteriota > Cyanobacteriia > Cyanobacteriales > Nostocaceae > Nostoc > Nostoc flagelliforme_B. The sequence continues at coordinate 57,842 of NZ_JACJSI010000014.1, read as the reverse complement.
TAAAGGGGATAATTGGATTGTCCGGTACGATTGGTTCACCATTTTTAAAGGTGATTTTTGCTCCGGCTGCGGGGGGGGTAATCTTTTCGTACATACTTCACACACTCCTAATCGATACGCTGCTATTCAAAAAAACCTTATGTGGCAGGCTTGTATATTTTGCTATGTCTTTTGTTCACCAAGCCATAAGGCACAGATTCTCCCCCTATTTCCCTTGTACATTATTTGGGGATTAAGTGTGGGATTCAGTGAAGCGATCGCAATTTTGTACGATTAAAAATAGTAAACTACTTTTCGCTATCAGTGCTTCACCTTGGAGGAGCAAGATAGCTTACCGCTCTTTCACTGACCGCTAAAACGAGAATGGCATGACAGACCCAATGATTTTATCAGGCCCTGCAAATGACATCGACTCCCTCCGACGACCGTTAATCGCTGGGTCTGAAAAAGTCCAACAACAGATAATCCCACAATTAGCTGAGTTAGGTAATGAGGGATTAGACGTGTTGATGGAATTTTTACTGAAACGACGCGAAAACCCAGCGACTTGGATCGATGGCAAAGCTTACCAAGTCCTCTACAACTCTGATGTACCTCAAGCCAAAGAATTTCTGCGCTCCTCTTTTCCTGAAGGAATTGTACCTCTAAAATCAGAGTGCGGGATTAACTATAATTCTTTGCAACAGCTACTAGCTGTTCAAGACTTCCAAGCAGCCGATCGCGTCACCATCGAAAAAATGTGTGAACTATCAGGGCCAACGGCTGTACAACGAAAATGGTTGTACTTTACTGAGGTAGAAAATACCTCGGCTGTTGACTTGCAAACCATTAACAACCTCTGGCTAGTCCACTCCGAAGGTAAATTTGGTTTTTCAGTGCAGCGAGAAATCTGGTTAAGTTTGGGCAAAAACTGGGAGAACTTCTGGCCGAAAATTGGCTGGAAAGCAGGTAATAACTGGACACGATACCCTAACGAGTTTACCTGGGATTTGAGTGCGCCTAGAGGTCACTTACCCCTCTCTAATCAACTTCGGGGAGTACGAGTTTTTGCTTCTTTACTTTCTCACCCAGCTTGGTCGAAGAATCCAGAACAATGATTTTGAGCCTATGTACAAATAGATTATGATCAATCCCACCAACAGAGAATTTTACGTCATCATTGAACGGGATGAAGATGGCTACTATGTTGGAGAAGTCCCTCAGCTAAAAGCCTGTTACAGTCAAGGAGAAAGAATTGATGAGTTGATGGCTAATATCAAAGAAGTAATTGAACTTTGTTTGGAAACACAAAGTGATGAAGAAATACCAGAATTTATAGGTATTTAAAAGGTAGAGATTTAATAATTTCATTAAGTTTGAGTGGAACGAAAACAAAGCAGCAATAAATTTTTTAAAACATCAGGTTTCCTCTGAAGAAGCCAAAACTGTTTTCGACGATCCGCTCTATGTTGACTTCTATGATCCAGACCACTCTGATGATGAGGAGCGTTACCTTATTATTGGAGAGTCAAATCGGGGACGTTTACTAATCATGTCGTATACAGAGAAAGGAAATTCGATTCGTCTCATTAGTGCAAGAGAAGTAACACGATCCGAGGGAGAAGCATACAAAGAAGGATAAGCCAGAAATGGAAGACGAACTGCGATCAGAGTATGACTTAAAAAGTCTAAAAGTCAGAAAGTTCGGCCCGGAACGAAAAAGCTTTGGGAAAACAACAATTCGTTGAGAACCTGATGTTGCAGAGGTTTTTCCTAATGCCGATGCTGTGAATGAGGCTCTAAGATTTCTGATTGGAGTTGTGCAGGACAATCAAGTTTCTGCACTTGCAAAGCAGCCTCACAGTTCCTCAGAAGGGGTGGATAAAACCTCCTAGTAGTGAGTTGGAAGTGCCGCAGATCCCAAACTGAAAATATCAAATTTGATAATGGCAAACGTTCGTCTAGAAGATATTAAGCGTAGGTTTAATAATGTCACCGCGATCGAGGATATTACCTTTGAAATTCCTGATGGCGAGTTTTGGGTTTTAGTTGGGCCATCGGGTTGTGGTAAGTCTACAATTTTGCGAACGATCGCGGGTTTAGAAACCGCTACATCTGGCAAACTCTATATTGGCGATCGCTTGGTGAATAATATCCCAGCCAGACAACGGGATGTAGCGATGGTGTTCCAAAACTACGCCCTCTATCCTCACATGAGTGTGGCAGAAAACATCGGCTTTGGCTTGCAAATGCGGAAGGTTGACCGGAAAATCATTCAAGAACGCGTGATGAATGTGGCGCGATCGCTTTCTCTGGATCATTTGCTGGATCGTAAGCCGAAACAACTTTCCGGGGGACAGCAACAACGGGTAGCATTAGGGAGAGCGATCGCTCGTGAACCCCAAGTGTTTTTACTTGATGAACCTTTATCTAATTTAGATGCCCAATTACGCGATGATACAAGGGCAGAATTGAAACAGCTACATCAAGAATTAGGCATTACAACAATTTACGTCACCCACGATCAAGTCGAAGCGATGACTCTGGCTGATAAAATTGTCGTGCTAAATCGCGGACGGATTCAACAAATTGGCGATCCCCAAACTATTTATGCAAGTCCTAGTAATCAGATGGTGGCAACTTTTTTAGGCAGTCCACCAATGAATATTTTGCCTGCAATCTATGAAAATAACGCTTTTGATGTAAGTGGACAGTTATTAACAATTCCAGCAGTTGTAAAAGAAAAATTACAGTTGCGTCAAGGACATAGTTATGATTTGGGGATTCGTCCAGAGCATATTTTTATTAACGTAGACGCTTCTCTACGAGACGCTACGCGAACGGCTTGCCGCAGGCTACCGCCAACCAGCCAAGAAGCAAATGAGAGTCAGTTGATTGTGGAAGTTAAGGTGGTGGAACCTTTGGGAAGGGAAACTTTGATTCGTGCTGGCTTACCTGGTTCGGCGGTGGTATTGAATATTCAGGTGGGTGCGGATGTGCGTCCGCGTCCAGGCGATCGCCTTTCTCTAGAACTCGATTTAAATCAATTGTTTGTGTTTGATCCCAAAACTGGGGGCAGAATCTTATAAAGAGTTTCTTAAACTGCCAGAAATAATCGCCAATTACCAATTTTTTGTAGCCAGAATCTAAGAAAATAAAAACTGCAATAGAGACTTAATGGATTCGCTGCAAAAACTTATATGACTATTAATCGACGCAATTTCTTGTTCTTACTAACAGCAGGTGCGGGTGCTTTTGCATTAAATGCTTGTGCATCGGCAGAGAAACTTTCTCAAGAAAATACTGCAACTTCCGCTACAACACCAAATAGAACACCAAATACAACAGGGGCTATCCAATTACCGCCTTTACCTTACGCTTACGAAGCACTGGAACCACACATTGATGCCAAAACGATGCAATTTCACCACGATAAACACCACGCAACTTATGTGAAAAACCTGAATGCAGCGTTAGCCAAACACCCAGAACTCAAAGGTAAAAGTGTTGAAGAACTGTTGCAGAGACTTGATAATGTACCACAAAATATTCGTAATACAGTACGCAATAATGGCGGTGGTCATGTGAACCACTCAATGTTCTGGCAAATTATGAAGCCGAAAGGTGGAGGAGAACCAACAGGAAATATCGCCTCCGCGATTAATCAAAATTTTGGCTCTTTTGCAGCTTTCAAAAAAAAGTTTAACGAAGCTGGTGCTGGTCGTTTTGGTAGTGGTTGGGTTTGGCTAGTGCGTAACAAAGGTGGCAAATTGGAAGTGACCACTACAGCTAATCAAGATAGTCCCTTAAGTGCAGGTAAATATCCTATTTTGGGTAATGACGTATGGGAACATGCATATTATCTTAATTACCAGAATCGCCGCGCCGATTATTTGGATGCTTGGTGGAACGTAGTTAATTGGGATGAGATTAACAAGCGGTTTGCAGCAGCAGCTAGATTTGTCTGAAACCAGACAAAATTTTAGAGTTATAGGCGCTTAAAAGCTGGCAACAGAAACAATATTCTGCTGCCATTTTTCTGCGTATGATAAGCTCATCATCATTTATTTTTTCAGAATGATTCGCTTGTATAGGGCTATGAGTTGATTTCTGAAAAAGCTCGCCCTCAACCCGAAAAGCGTGATTCCATATTCCCCACCTATCGTGTTTCTCTGCGAGACGCTGCGCGAACGCGTAGCACGTAAATAATTTCAAAAATCAAATATGATTCATTCCTATGATAGGCAAAGCTACTACATTGCATAGAGTTCTGTAACAGGAAGGCTATGCTCATAACTCCCCCCATCGTAAGAAGTGGCGTTACATCTATCGTGCTAAATTACTTATGAAAAACAAAAGCTATATAACATTAAAACTTAAGATTTTGTCATGACAACGCATAAAGCTAAAAATCATTTCTTCAAATGTGCAATTTGAAGAAAAACACTCTTGAGTCATTTTGATTATAAGGAGTATATTCTCATGAAGATTGGTTGCAAATTATTTATGCTTCCTTTAACTGTTCCATTATTTCTTGGAATTTTAAATTTTAAAGCCCAAGCTCAAGTTACTACTAAAAAATTGGGTGTAGCTGGTGATGTTCCCGTTCCCGGCAATTATGATAAGGATGGTAGAACTGATATTGCAGTATGGCGACCAAGTAATGGTACTTGGTATGTAATTAAAAGTTCTACAGGTCAAACAGTTACTAGAAAATGGGGTGTAAATGGCGATATTCCCGTTAGCGGCGATTATGATGGTGATAGGATAACTGATATTGCAGTATGGCGACCAAGTAATCGCACTTGGTATGTAATTAACAGTTCTACAGGTCAAACTGTTACTAAACAATTGGGCATAGATGGCGATATTCCTGTTCCCGGCAGTTATGATAATGATGGTAAAACTGATTTTGCAGTATGGCGTCCCAGTAATGGCACTTGGTATGTAATTAATAGTTCTACAGGTCAAACTGTTACTAAAAAATGGGGTGTAAATGGCGATATTCCCATTCTTGGCGATTATGATTATGATAGTAGAACTGATTTTGCACTATGGCGACCCAGTAATGGTACTTGGTATGTAATTAATAGTTATACGGGTCAAGTAGTTATTAGAAAATTGGGCGTAACTGGTGATGTTGCTGCCCCTGGTAAATACGATGATGATACTAGAGCTGATTTTGCAGTATGGCGACCAAGTAATGGTACTTGGTATATAATTAACAGTTCTACAGGTAAATTAGTTACTAGAGAATTGGGCGTAAATGGTGATATTCCTGTCCCTGCCATTTATAATTTCTCTATTAAAAGTGACTTCGCAGTATGGCGACCAAGTAATGGCACTTGGTATATTTTGAGGAATTAGGACTAAAATTTTGTTTGGTTACAGCAGTTTTCATATATTTGAACCACATCTATCGTAAGGGCACAGCATTGCTGTGCCCTTAGCGCGTGGTCTATTTACCTGAAAATAGCTATATATTTCCTCGAAACACCCCTCAAAGCGGTTTTTGGGCAGGTACACCAATAGCACGGGGAAACTGAACTGGTGTTGTGTCTACCTTACGCAAATACACACAGTGGCGGATGCTGTGACTCAGGGGTGTTGTAAATTGTTCAATTGATTCAATTGCGCCACCCAACTGCTTCACAGCATTCTGCAAAGCAGTTGTTTCATCATCCATCCAATTACCGCGATAAATTATGGCTAAACCTCCCTGTTTGAGCAGTGGTAGGGTATATTCTGCACAAACAGAAGCTGGCCCTACAGCACGGATCAATGCAATATCGTAAGCTAGTCGATGCTGGGGGTGATGACCGATTTCTTCAGCCCTACCAACAAGAGTTTTGGCATTAGTAAGGACAAGTTCAGTTAATATATTGTCGATAAAAGAAATTTTTTTCCGAGTGGAATCGAGAAGAGTCGTTGTGCAATTAGGTACAGTAATTGTCGCTGGAACACCGGGAAAACCCGCACCTGTACCAATATCGATAAGAGTAGGGCGAGTAGAGGAGAAATTTGCTGATAACAGGGGTGCAATTCCTCGCAAAGAATCCCAGAGATGTTTTTCCCAAAACTCTTGGGGGTCAGTAATGCGAGTTAAATTTATTTGGCGATTTCCTTCTAGGATTAACTCATAAAGCTTTTGAAATTGGGCTTGCTGTTGACTGGTTGGTTGCCAATTGAGAGTTTGCTGCCAGATTTCTGCAATCTCAGGCAATAGGTTTGTCATTTTTCATTTTTCATTTTTCATTTTTCATTTTTCATGGGACATGGTTATTCTCCTTGTCCCTATGCTCTTTTCTTACACCACTGGTAGAGGTTCTTTAACTTTGGCTTCTAGTGTCTTTGGGTCTACTGATTCTAGTTCACCGTGGTTGAGTGTCCAGCAACGATCTGCGATCGCTAACAGATCCCCAGCATCATGTGTCACTACCAACAGTGTCCAATCTTGTTTCAGTTTCGCTAATAAATTTACCAGTTGCCGACGCATTGACCAATCCAAACCAGCAGTGGGTTCATCCAATAAGAGTAAATTTGGCTGGCGAATCAATTGCACTGCCAAAGCCAAACGTCGTTGCTGACCACCACTCAAAGCATGAGGAGCAGCAGAGAGCGATAAATGCTCTAATCCCACTTCGCTTAGGGCCTGTCTAACTAGTTCTGACCCTAACTCAGGATGTCCTAAACGCAATTCTTCTAAAATTGAACTACCACAAAAGTGCCGCTCTGGAAACTGAAATACTAAACCGGCTAATTGTTGTAGCTGTTCGGCTATAAGTTCTTGTTCCCGCCAGAAGAGTGCGCCAGTAGTGGGTTCGGCTAGTCCCGACAAAATTTCTAGCAGGGTACTTTTACCCGAACCACTTGGGCCAATAATCAAACCTAGCTGCTGGGGTGCTAATTCCAAGTTGATCGATTTGAGAATCGCTGTTGGGCAAGCTGTGGGGTGATAATTTACATTTCGGAGATAAAGCATTTGTTAAGATTACCAAAAAGTCAGCAAATTACTGATTAGCTACACTGAGAGTATCTGGGAAATTCTGAAAAAATTTATAGCGCATTACCTGGATTAACACCTTAATCTAGCAGCAAAAATCATTTACTTTTTCTCCATTGTGGCAGACTAAGCCTTAAACAATGGCTAGACCAAGCCTGGAAACATGGAAAGATTACTAATATATAAAAAAATTTTGGTTGAAGCAGAGGCAAGTTAAAATTGACCATTTGTGCATTCTAAGTAACACATACAACTATTTCAACCGCAATTATTCTGAGGGTAAAAATGATTAAAAGGTTTTTTTCACCTCGATTAGTAGTGTCTGCTAAACTCACTACCCTTGCTCAGACTGCTTTTGCAGTTGCGTTCACACTTAATGTGTGGGTAAATCCCTCACTGGCTGGCGATCCGTTTCGCGATCGTGAACCTCATCAAATTGGCGACCAAACAGAAGCAGCTTTTAAAGCGATGTTCCAACAGGGCAACTATCCAGCAGCAGGGCGTTATTTAGAACAAGCAATATCTAAAGAACCAGATGAACCTCTAGCTTATGCCATGAAAGCATCTTTAGCATACGGAAATAAAGATTGGTCTAAACTCGACACTTACAGCCAAAAAACTCTAGAAACTGGACAAAAACTGATTTCTAGCGATCCATTGCGTGGTAATTTATACACTGCTGTTGGTCATTTTTTAGAGGGTGCAGTAGTTCTCACTCGTCAGGGTACAGTCAACGGTATACCGCAAGCCTTTAGTCGCCTGCGACAAGTTTATGAATATTTAGATAAAGCCGAAGCAATTTCTGCCAACGATCCAGAACTGAACTTAATCAAGGGTTATATGGATTTATTGTTGGCGGTTAATTTGCCTTTTGCCAGCCCAGATCAGGCAATTGGACGATTAGAACAAAATGCTGCTCCTCGGTATCTAGTGGATCGGGGTATTGCTCTTGCTTACCGTGATTTAAAACGGTATCCACAAGCACTAGAGTATGTCAACCAGGCGATCAAAACCACATCTGATAATCCAGAAATTTATTATCTCAAAGCCCAAATCCTGAAAGAACTGGGGCAAAAAGAAAAAAGCCAGCAGATGATCCAAGAAGCGATCGCTAATTTTGACAAAGCATTAACTAAAAAATCCCAACTCCCAGGCGATTTAGTCAAACAGATTGAGAGTGAACGCAAAAATGCTGTTAGCCTTAAGAATCCTGGGTAATTGGCCAAACAGGGCATTTGGCGATTAAGTTTTTTCTCTATTCCTATTTCCTATGCTCCATTCCCTATGCCCTACTTTGATATGCTTATTTGCAGAACAGTAATTGAGATACAAGACCACAATGGAGATTCAGTTCCGCGAAATTAATCCTTTTGATATGTGGATTTGGCTGAAATTCAGCACAAATCCTTCTGCGCGTGAAAAGCAGTATGTAGAAGAAGTTTTCAATTCCTGGTTTTATCTGGGTAAATTAGGTGCATTTAATGCAGAGAATCTTCAGGTGCAGGACACTGGACTCGATATCAGCTACATGAATTATGATGAGCAAGGGTATGACAAAAGCCTGCTAGCACTGATGCACAATATTGGTGAGTTTGAATATGAGGGTCAGTGGGGGCGTTGTTGGTTTGACTTAGGAACCAGTGATGCGATCGCATTAGATATTTTAATCAACGCCCTCACACAGCTAAGTCAGGAATATGTGACCATTGAAGAATTATACATCGGTGGCGAAAATCCAGATTGGCCTATTGAGGATAGCGAAAGTCGTCCTCAGTCTATTTACGATAATTAGTTACAAAAATGAATAAAGCAGGCGAAATTCGGGTAATAGCCTTGGGGCTAATTCGGGATGGAGAACGCATATTTGTTTCTGAAGGCTACGATCCCGTGAAACAAGAAACATTTTATCGGGCTTTAGGCGGTGGTGTTGACTTTGGCGAAACTAGCCGCGCCGCCTTAGAACGGGAGTTTGAAGAGGAAATTCAGGCAGAATTAACGAATATTAAATATCTAGGATGTATAGAAAATCTGTTTACATTTAATGGTAGGCAAGGTCATGAAATCATTCAGCTTTATCAATGTGACTTTGCTGATTCCAAATTTTATCAACTGGAAAGTCTAATTTTCTCAGAATCACAACACCATAAACATAAAGCGTTATGGATAGATATCTCTCGCTTTAAATCTGGGGAATTAAGATTAGTACCTGAAGTGTTTTTTGACCATTTATAAAGAATATGGAAGTTTACTAAGATTGCTTTACTGTTAATTATGCGATCGCACTCAGCAAAGACACAATATATTGGTTGAGACTAACGCCCTCCCGTTCAGAAGTTTCAGCTAAACGTCGATGTAAAGATTTCGGCATCCGTACTAGTAGTTTACCGCTATAGCTATCATTACTACTTGGTAAAGGAATATTATCGTCGGCTTCATAAGCTGTCTCAATCCATAATTCCCGCACCTCATTGAGATTTGCCATTGTCTCTTCAATGGTTTCGCCTTGGGTAAGACATCCAGGTAAATCTTTAATTTGAGCTACATATCCACCCTCTCGGTCGGGGTAAATTGTTACAGCGTACTGGAGGTTTAAATAATATTCTAAGGATGGCTTCTCAATCTGCTGGTTCTTCTGGTTCAGTGTTTTCATCAATCCACTCTTCTAAATTTAATAGTTCAACTATTTGCTGTAAGCGATCGCACTGTGTCGCTACAACTGAGAGTATCTAAATCTAACTCTTGGGTTTTACCTACACGGTATTCAGCCATTGCCTCGGCTGCAAGTTTGGCAAGCATATCTGGAGAACGGGCAAAAGCTTCATCCCAACGGCGTTCATCTTCTAGTTCTTCCAAAATTATCGCCGCGATGCCTACGGCGGGCTACGCCTACGCATCTTGTTCATTGGCAGACAAGTTTTTGAGTTTGGCTGCTTGTTAAAGTAGCTCTGTCATAGCTGTTAATAATTGTTAATCGTTACGAAAGTCATACTATAAATTATCTCTGCTTGCACTCTGTTGGGGTTGTTAGGGTGCGATCACTCCAACCGAAATCTTAAACCCTAGTTGTGCAAACACCTTTATTCACCTCGATTTGAAACAGTTCTACAATAAAAGCAAAGACGTTGAGGTTGAAATAACCTAATGGGTGTACCTGAAACAAACCCAAAGATACCAATGCTTTCACCAAGCCTCTACGAAACTGATTTTTACGCTTGGACACAGGAACAAGTAACTTTACTTCGCAATGAGCAGTGGAGTCAGATTGATCTGCAAAATCTGATTGAGGAGATTCAATCTTTGGGTAAACAGCAACGTCAAGAACTACGAAACCGTCTTAGTGTGTTGATTGGACATTTACTAAAATGGCAGTACCAGTCGGGGCATCGTAGCCGTAGCTGGTTAGCAACACTTCGTATTCAACGCTTAGATATTGCTGAACTGCTCGAAGAAAATCCTAGCCTAAAGCCCTACCTTGAAGAAGCACTTCGCAAAGCCTACATTAAAGGCGTCGAATTGGCTGTTGGAGAAACAGATTTGCCCAAGCGGACTTTTCCAGTAGAGTGTCCTTACAGTTTGGTAGAGATTGTAGACTATGATTTCTACCCCGGTGAACCAAGTAAGTTACTAGATGAATCAGAGCAGTAATTTGAAATTAAAGTAAATCTTCTTCAGATAGCTGGGCTATTTTCATCAAGGCTTTCAAGGTTCCAACTTTCAAATCTTGATTGCGGTGAACAGGAATTGACAGGATTTTTTCTACTTCGGGGTTTTCATAAATATAATGACTGCCAGTAATTCTTTGCAAAACCCAACCTTTTTGCTCCACAATCTTACAAAGTTGCTTACCAGAAATCGATTTCATACAGCAATTTCAACAACTTGATCTGTTGACTCAATTGCATTACGACTGTTAGCAACTTCTAGCCAACCTTCAATAGCATCTTTTAAATTAGCCATTACCTCTTCTATGGTGTCTCCTTCGGTAATACAACCGGGAAGCGCGGGAACCTCTGCCCAATAGCCCCCTTCTTCTGCTGGATGAATGATTGCTCTGATTTTCATACACTTGTTAACTTAGGTTTAGAGAATAGGTCGTATTCCAATCCGATCAACCCATTCCTCTGCACTGTCTATCGCCCAAATCATCAGCAGTTCCTTGATCGCGACTTCAATTGGTAGCTTTTGGGGAACAATGATCAGTCCTGCACTATCATTGCTTCTGATGAACTTGGCAAACTCTGATGGCATTGTTTTAAGATCATAGCTGACGAGGATACGTTCCTGCTGTACTGCGATCGCCAATACTTCAGAATCTTTTACACCTTTTAATCCAGCAGCCTTGGCTGTTTGGAAGTCAATCCAGCGTTCTTGTCGCAGAACTCCCGTAACGATCGCTTGATTCAAATCAGCATCGGCTTGGTAGCTAATAATATTCACAATTCTACTGTTGTCTTGCTGCCTTGGCTGCCATAAGCTTGCTGTACAAACTGGCGGTAACTGGGTGAGGTGAATTTTTCCATCCTGATAAATGCCTTCGACAGTTTTTATCATGAGTTGAAGTTAGGTTGGTATTTCCTTTAATTTTGTTCACTAGACTCAAAGGGCTGGGTATTAAATTATTGCCTGTTCAAGCGTCAATCATCTTTATAAACTTCTCTACGATGTCCTACTTTGACAACGGTTACTACTAAGACATCATCGTAAATATGATACAAAATTCGATAATCGCCTACTCTGATGCGATAACGATTTTCACCATTTTTTAATTTGCCGACACCATCAGGGCGTGGATCAATAGCTAATTGTTGAATTTTGCTCTCTAGCTTTTCTTGAATATCTACGGGTAACTTTTTGAGTTGTTTAGATGCACTTTTGGAAATTTCTACTTGGTAGCTCATGCAGTTTTTTGCTGATGTTCTGACCAAGTTAAAGTACCATTTTCTACGATATCTTTTAATCCCTCTTCAAAGTCTCTTTCGTCGGATTCGTCTTCCTGTTTACAGATTTCCAACAGTGATAAAATTTCTTGTAATGTATCGTCATAAGCCAGTTCTATTTGTTCATGAATAGCCTTGATTAACGCTTGCCTTTTAGTTGTAGTTTCCATGTTTCCACTCTTTTCAACTGCTCGTCATTGTCTATGCTTTGAAGACCTTATTTTACTCTAAACTACTTCTCAGTAAGTCTGAGATATGTTTTCACTTGATGACTAATCTTTTTCTACCGATCAAACAACAGCCGCCTCTGGAATCGCACCTTGCATTCTCCCAAAAGCATCAATCAAATTCTGCAATTGTTGATCTGCTTTAAAAACTCCTAATCCGCGTACCGTCACTTTCCCAGGAGAATAGACAAAGCGCGTTTTGAGATTGTCTGGTAAATTCGCCGCTAACAAATTCCAAGCGGGTTCTTCCATCGGTGTTTCTAAAACAACGTGCTGCTTGTTTTCTGGTTTAATCCGGCTAAATCCGAGTTTTTTCGCTAGCTGTTTGAGTTCCATGACTCGCAAAAGTTGATTTGCAGAGACTGGTAAAGTACCATAGCGATCGCTCCACTCGGCTGCAATCTGCTTTAATTCTGATTTAGATTTAGCTGTGGCCACTGCCCGGTAAGCACTCATCTTTTGATCCAAATCGGTGATATAATCCGCCGGAATAAACGCCGTCAGGTTAAGGTCAATCTGGGTATCCTCCACTTGTGGAATTTCTTGTCCTCGGATTTCCCGAATTGCTTCTTCTAGCATTTCCATGTATAAATCAAAACCGATGGCATCCATTTGACCGGATTGTTCTGCACCTAGCAAATTACCCACGCCTCTAATTTCCATGTCACGCATCGCTAGCTGATATCCAGAACCTAGTTGAGTAAATTCCTGAATTGCTCGTAAACGTTGTCGAGCCGCATCAGATAATTGCCGTTGCTTTGGATAAAATAACCAAGCATGAGCTTGAATACCTGCACGTCCCACACGACCGCGTAATTGATACAGTTGTGCCAAACCAAAGCGGTGAGCATCTTCAATTAAAATGGTGTTGACTCGCGGAATATCTAAGCCAGATTCAATAATTGTCGTACAAACGAGGATATCTGCATCGCCATTGCTGAAAGTGAGCATGGTTGATTCTAACTCGCTTTCATCCATTTGACCGTGAGCGATCGCAAACCTAGCTCCCGGTAAAACTTCTCGTAAATTGGCTGTTGTCTCTTCAATTCCATCCACCCGTGGAACTACGTAAAATACCTGCCCACCTCTGTCTAATTCTTGACGAATAGCAGTGCGGATACTTTCGGAATTTATTGGTGACAGATGGGTTTTGATCGGGCGTCTGGTTGGGGGTGGTGTAGTAATCAAACTCATTTCCCGAATTCCCGACAAGGACATATACAAAGTTCGGGGAATGGGTGTGGCGGAGAGAGTCAGCACATCAACCTGAGTTTTTAGGCTTTTAATTTTCTCTTTCTGATTCACCCCAAATCGCTGTTCTTCATCCACCACCAACAGCCCTAAATCCTTGAATGATACACCCTTACCTAAAAGTTGGTGCGTACCAACCACTACATCTAATTCACCCGTTGCCAATCGCTTTTGAATCTCGCGGCGTTCTTCAGCAGACCGAAAGCGGTTGAGTAAACCGACATTTACGGGGTAGGGAGCAAAACGTTCTTTGAGTGTATGGTAATGCTGCTGTGTTAAAATAGTGGTTGGCGCAAGGAGTGCCACTTGTTTACCGGCGGTGACTGCTTTAAAAACAGCACGAATCGCCACTTCCGTCTTCCCGAAACCGACATCCCCACAAACTAAGCGATCCATTGGGCGATCGCTTTCCATGTCGCGTTTCACATCTTGTACGGCTTTGAGTTGATCAGTTGTGGGTTGATAGGGGAAAGAATCCTCTAGTTCTTCCTGCCAAGGCATATCGCCTGGGAAGCTAAAACCTTGTTGTTGCGATCGCGCTGCATACAGTTTCAACAAGTCCACCGCCAATTTTTTAATCGCTTTGCGGACTTTATTCTTGGTATTTTCCCAAGCTTTACCAGTCATCCTGTTGAGTTCCGGTGCTTTATCACCTCCGGCGCGGAACCGGGATAAAGCACCTACTTGATCGGCTGCGACTCTTAATAAACCATCAGCATACTGCACCACCAAATAATCACGGGTTTCATTATTAATCGTCAAACTTTCCAGCTTGACAAATTTGCCAACACCATGATTTCTATGAACCACATAATCGCCCGGACGTAGCTTATTGGGATCGACTTGTTTAGAAGTAGCTTTGTGACGCTTGCGGATATAGCCGGGAGTCGCCAAGGAATGCTGCCCAAAAAATTCCCGATCTGTAACGATTACTAATCGGTATGTCGGCAGGATAAAACCTTCTAGTTCTGCAAGCCCAGAATATTTTAAGGCTATGGGAGTATGGTTAATTTGCAGCTTATCTATCGCTTGGTAGTCTCGGGGATTGGGGATAAACTGAGCCGGACAATCATGTTCTTGCAACAGGGAAACGGAACGCGAAGGTTGAGCAGAAAGCAGCCAAATCGAAAAATTGCGCTCGCGTTCTTGGCGGATGGTTTCAGCTAGTTTAGCAAACTGGTGCGGCGTGGCTGGAACAGGCCGGCAGGCAAGATTGATCCCACTATTTTCCTCTGACAATTCCGACAAATATAATGTTTTAAATTTGGCAACATCAAGCAGAGAGTCATCAAACGAACGGTGGATTTTCGGCAATCTTAGAGGAGTAGATTCTTCCCCATGCGCCATTCCCCATTGCTCCTCAGCATTTTCTACCCAGCGATCGCTATGAGCATGACACTGTTCTGGCTCATCAATGGCAATCAGGGTATTTTCTGCTAAGTAGTTTAGCAGGGACGCTGGTTGCTCGAAAGCCAACCCCAAAAAGCGACGACTACCCTCCAAAAGAGACGAGTTATTAGTGCTCAATTCTGAGTCAGAATTTAACTCAGCACTCAGCACTCGGAACTGGGCACTATTTTTCAGTGCAGCCATCACGACGGGAGTAAAGCTAGTAGGTGTAAGAATTAACTGGTCAACTTTGTCGAGGGCTGAACGTTGAGTTGCTGGGTCAAATTCTCGCATTTGCTCGATTTCATCGCCAAACCATTCCAACCGGACTGGTAACTCAGAGGAAACCGGAAACACATCAACAATATCGCCCCGCCGACTCCATTGCCCTTCCGTTTCCACCAAAGGCACTCTTTCGTACCCCAAAATAGTTATCTTCTCACTGAAGGCATTCAAGTCTAATTCCATTCCCTTTTTCAGAGTAAGACAGAATCGCCCAAAAGCTTCTGGTGGAGGCAAATGAGGTTGCAGCGCTCCTTGAGTAGCCACAATGGCCATCTTGGGTAATTGAGAATTAGAATTTGGGGGTTTTTCTTCCTCATTCCCCATACCCCATTCCTCATGCCACCTTCCCAAATCCGCCAATACCTGCATTTGCCCCCAACTCATTTCAGTTTCTGGGTCAAAAGGTTCGTAGGGAGAAGCCTCAGAGGTGGGGTAAAAATGTACTGTTTGCCATCCCATCGCCTCCAGTTGTGCGTAAACGCGTCCAGCTTCCTCCAGAGTGGCGCAAACTACGAACAAATCCTTGCCCTGAGCCTGCGCTAATGCTGAAGCAACCAAAGTCTTGGGCAACCGGGGAATACCATTTAACCGCAATTCTTGTTGTCGATTCAGCTTAGAAATAAATTCAGTAGTGAGCGACGATCGGCCTAAGGCACGCACAATAGAAGAAAATGACATAAGTACTACTATGGGAGTCTTTGTGGGTCAGAAAATTTTCAGGCAGTTTATGTCAACCATTTTAAAAGTGTTAACAGCTTTCTTATCCCTTCGGTGGAAGAATAATACACAGCGACTAATAAACTTAAGAACTATAACTATTACTTTGTGTATAGTCAAAGCATTTATCTAAACACCTTTAATACTAGATACTAGGGATTGAGCTACGTTCGCTCTGATAAGCGGCAATTTTAAACATGTCCTCCATAACTTTTGAAATTTTAATCATTTTGGTGCTAATTATTGCCAATGGCGTGTTTTCCATGTCTGAGATGGCAATTGTCTCGGCGCGGAAAGTTAGGCTACAGCAGCTTGCCAATCAAGGAGATGCCAAGGCAAAGGTTGCATTGAAGCTAGCTGAGTCTCCAAACCATTTCCTGTCAACCGTTCAAGTAGGTATTTCTCTGATCGGTATCCTAACTGGTGCTTTTGGAGGAGCAACAATTGCCAACCGACTGGCAGTCTATGTGCGACTTGTACCCTTGTTAGCACCTTATAGTGAACCAATATCTTTTGGAATAGTGGTTTTGATTATTACCTATTTGTCACTCATTGTTGGCGAATTAGTACCAAAGCGTCTAGCATTAAACAACCCAGAAAGAATTGCCTCGACTGTCGCTATTCCAATGCGTGCCTTATCGGCGATCGCTTCGCCAATGGTATATCTTTTAAGTGCTTCTACAGATTTGATCCTGCGATTACTAGGAATTACAGCTTCTACCGAGCCGCAAGTCACCGAAGAAGAAATTAAAATTTTAATTGAGCAAGGGACTGAGGCGGGAACCTTTGAGGAAGCTGAACAGGATATGGTAGAGCGAGTCTTTCGTTTAGGCGATCGCCCTGTCAGCTATTTAATGACACCCCGTCCTGATATTGTTTGGCTAGACTTAGACGACTCTGCCGAAGAAAATCGCCAAAAAATGGTTGATAGTGCCTATTCTCGGTATCCAGTTTGTCAAGGAGGACTTGACAATGTGCTGGGTGTTATTCCTGTCACCGACTTATTAGCCAGGAGTTTCCGAGGAGAACCCCTGGACTTAACGATCGGATTGCGACAGCCCGTATTTGTTCCAGAAAGCACTCGTGGCTTAAAAGTTTTGGAATTGTTCAAGCAAACCATTACTCACATGGCGTTGGTAGTCGATGAATACGGCGTGATTCAAGGATTAGTCACTCTTAACGACATCATGAGTGAAATCGTAGGTGATGTTCCTTCAACAGATGGACAGGATCAACCACAAGCTGTGCAACGCGAAGATGGTTCCTGGCTTTTGGATGGGATGTTGCCTGTAGAAGAGTTTTTGGAACTTTTCGGTATGGAAGAGTGGGAGTCAGAGGAACGTGGCAGCTATCAAACTTTGGGCGGTTTTGTCATCACCCATTTAGGCCGTATTCCTGCCGCAGCAGATCACTTTGAATGGCAAAGTATGCGAATTGAGGTGATGGATATGGATGGTAATCGCGTTGACAAGGTGCTAGTCGTCCCGAAGGCAACTCAATCAGCAGATCAGAAAAAATCTGAGTAGCGATTGTTAAAACCTTGGGAATAGGGCAGTTGGGCATTAATAATTATAAATTAACGTTATGTGCAAATTCCCACCTGAACTATCCCCCTAGCCTCATACTTA
This sequence comes from Nostoc flagelliforme FACHB-838, assembly GCF_014698065.1. Classification (GTDB taxonomy): domain Bacteria; phylum Cyanobacteriota; class Cyanobacteriia; order Cyanobacteriales; family Nostocaceae; genus Nostoc; species Nostoc flagelliforme_B. The sequence goes on along the minus strand of NZ_JACJSI010000014.1, from coordinate 40,426 downwards.
CTCTTGTGATAAACGTCGCACTTCTTCACCCGCCAGCATCCGATGGGCTTGTGCCAAAATTTTTGGTATTTTATCGGCGTAGGGATTGTGGGCAAGACATTGCCGCAAGTCTAATTTATCTAGCTGGTCGGCTTTGTTGCCGGGGAACCAGTGGCCGCCATTGCCAAGCAAGTTGTAGCGCATTTTAGCGTAGTCTACCAAATCGTAAGCGATCGCTAAATTCCACAGCCACAAAATCACCCGAATATTTACCTCACCAGGGGTTTCCTCAAAGGCTGGTAGATTTGTTTCCCAGGTTTTTACCCAATCTTCTCCCAAAGTAGCGATCGCTTCTGATTCCAATCTTGCTAAAATTGGTGGCAAAATTTCTGATGACCGATCTATTAATTCTAAAGTCTTCAGATGTTCATCAAAATCTTGTGGTTTTGCTGCTCCCAAGCTCAGGGTGTGTACCTCTTGATGACTCAGACAAAACAAATCATTAAACACCATCGGACTCAAAGGGGCACAAAGATTTACTAATTTTTGTGGAGGTTCATACAACAAACCTCCTTTATTAGATGGACTAATGATAAACACCCCCATATCGTGCCGTTTAGCTGCTTCAATTGCCGCCCAATTCCATTGATTAATGTAGTACCAATGCAAATTCACGTAATCAAATTTATTGGTATTAATTGTCTGCACAATTGACTCTGTTGATCCGTGTGTTGAAAAGCCAATAAATCTAACTTTTCCTTCAGTTTGCAACTGCTGTGCTACTTCCAAACAGCCACCAGAACGGATACTGTAATCTAATGATTCAGGATGATTGATACCATGCAATCCTAAAAGGTCAACATAATCGAGCTGGAGATTTTTTAATGATTGTTCAAATGTGTTACGGAATTCTTTCGCATCTGCCGTTGGGCTGACTTTGGTTTGAACAATCAACTTTTCGCGGGGAAACTTAGGCAATATTCTCCCCAATTGCATTTCGGATGTACCATAACCACGAGCAGTTTCAATATGATTAATCCCAACTTCCAGCGCCCTTCTAATAGTCGCTTCCAGATTCGCCTGGTTATCAGCAGGAATTTCATTATTGGGAACATCCTGCCATTTAAACTGATATCTCATGCCACCGCAGGAAAACACTGGCATCTGTAATTCTGTGCGTCCAAATCGTCTATATAGCATCAGTAGATTGTGAATTGCTTACCAACTTAAAGTCTAATAACAAAAGTCATTCAAGCTTTTAATGCCACAAGAATTAACCCTGTTCAATTTGTAACACTAAATAACTGGGCAAGAATAAATCAAACTATGTTATGGCGGTTTTCAGTTGAGTAAGGTACAAGAATCCAGATTCCATGCGCTCTTTGCAAGTGAGGAGGTGACTATGATGTACCTGATGTGATTAGGAAAATTTATATGCAATCTAAAATTATCGGACTTACGCACACTCTGCGATTATTGATGTCTTCTCTGCGAGACGCTACCCGTTGGCGTAAACCGACGCAGCAAAAGGCGGTTCGATAAATTAAGCTTATATTTGCAAATTTTGCGTAAGCATTGAATTAATTAAATTTGACCACAGATGGTATTTTTATACAAGCAGAGAAAAAGTAAAATTGGGCTTCAAAGCCTCCCCGACCGTAGCAGAGAGGTAAGTAAAAAGTAATGCCAAAAAACGAGAAATTAAGACTTAATTCTCTAATATTAACTCAGGCGATCATCTATAGAAAGCTCTAATTTTTTAGCGATTAACCGGATACTAGGCTCTTGGAAAATACTAATGTGATCCCCAGGAATTTCATGTATCTCCAATCCTCCACCTGCCAACTTAGTCCAACCTAGTTTAGGCTCATCCTGAATACGTCTATCACTAGCCATCAAAAGAGTTATACGACCCAAGTAAGGTTGCGGTATATACTTTGTTGCATATTCTTTTACAATTTTAAAGTATGCCGCTCGGCTAACTAGATATTGGAGCTTTTTAATTCTAATAAATTTATTTTTCAGAGCGATATTACCATATTTTTCTGACAACCGTTCTATGGCATATCTTAGAAGATAGGCAGGCCCAATTTTTAAAAGTTGATTCAAGTTGTATGATAGGCTCTTGGATACAGACGCTTTTTTAATTGTACTTGGTACATAAGAATCAAACAAAGCTAGTAAAGCTATTTGCTGACCTTGTGATGACAATTGTTGAGCCATTTCAAATGCGATAATTCCTCCAAAAGAATGACCCCCCAAAAGATAAGGGCCTTCAGGTTGGAGAGTTCTTATTTCATTGATGTAGTGCGATGCTAATTCCTCTATCCCATTGAATCTAATTGGCATTCCTTGTCCATCCTCTGATATTAGGGCATAAACAGGTTGCTCTGAATCTAAATAAGAAACTAGAGATTGATATAAGCTAAAACCTTGACATAAAAATAAAGGTGGTTTAGAACCATTAACTTTAATTGGTACTAAAGACGATAAAGATGGTGAAAACTCTAATTGGCGAATAATTATGGCTAGTTGTTCAATAGTCGGATTTTGATAAAGAATAGCCAAGGGCATATCTTTTTTAAAGGCTTTTTGAACTTGGGCAAACAGGCGTATGGATAACAACGAGTTGCCTCCTAAATCAAAGAAGTTATCCTTGATGCCAATAGGCTTGATACCTAGCACTTTTTCCCAAATACTTGCCAGTTTGAGTTCTATCTCATCGTTGGGAGGGACAAAAGTTTCTTCTGCTTGTTGTCTAGTTTGAGCAGGTTCTGGTAGAGAACGGCGATCTATCTTGCCGTTAGGAGTCATTGGTAAAGCTTTCAAGATAACAAAGGCTGAAGGCATCATGTAAATAGGTAGTTTCTGCTGTATTAAACGACGCAGTTGCTCAACTTTAACTGTCTGTTCCAAGTTTAAAGTCAGATAAGCTATAAGACGTTTGTCACCCTGAACTTCTTCTCTGCTGATAACAACAGCTTCTTTCACAGAGGGGTGTTGTCTAAGGACAGCTTCAATTTCTCCTAATTCAATTCGGAAGCCACGTATTTTTACTTGGTGGTCAATACGACCAAGAAACTCGATATTACCATCGCTCAAATAACGTGCTAAGTCCCCAGTTTTGTAAAGACGTGCCCCTCTTTCAGAGCTAAAAGGGTCGACAATGAACTTCTCTTTGGTCAATTCTGGACGGTTAAAATAGCCTCGCGCTAGACCAATACCGCCAATGTACAGTTCACCTGATTCACCAACAGGCATAGGCTGCAAATTTTCATCAAGGATGTGAATCTCTGCATTGGTAATCGGACGGCCAATGGGAGCAATGTCGTAATTAGTACCGCGCTGGCAAGTCCAGAAAGTAGTATCAATGGAAGCTTCTGTCGGGCCATAACAGTTATGTAGAACATTGTTCAAATTCAGTTGGGCAAAAAAACGTTCTATAAGTTCGCCAGGTAAAGCTTCACCACCGCAGGTAATGTGCCTAATGAATCGGCAATTCTCAATTCCCTTCTCTTCTAGTAAGACACGGAGGATGGAAGGTACTAAGGCCAGGACAGTGATTTGCTGCTCAATAATTACCTTCACAAGGTAGGCTGTATCCTGATGTCCACCAGGACGAGCTATGAATAACTGCCCTCCAAAGCATAATGGCCAGAATATCTGCCATACTGAGGGGTCGAAGCTAAAGGAAATAGTTAGTAAAACTTTGTCTGCGTTAGTTAATCCAAAAGTTGTTTGCTTCCAGTGGAGTTGATTGCAGATCCCACGGTGAGGGATCATTACACCCTTGGGCTGTCCTGTAGAGCCAGATGTATAAATTACGTAGATGAGGTTATCAGCCGTAGTCTCATTTACAGGATTTTTTTGACTGTTTTGAATATTTTCTTGCCAGTCTAAGTCTAGACAAACCACTTGCGCCTGATGCGGTGGTAAATTCTTGACAAATTTTTCTTGGGTTAACAATATTGGTGTTTGGGTGTCTTCCAAGATAAAAGCTAAACGTTCTGAGGGATATGCCGGATCTAAAGGCACATAAGCGCCTCCAGCTTTGAGGATTCCCAGCAGTCCTACAATCATCTCCAAGGAGCGCTCTAGGCAAATGCCCACAAGTACTTCAGGCCCAACGCCTAAAGTACATAGGTGGTGCGCTAGTTGATTTGCCTGTTGGTTTAACTGTTGATAAGTAAGCTGTGTATTTTCACATACTACAGCTATTGCTTGGGGCGATCGCTCTACTTGCATCTCAAACATTTTATGGATGCACAGATCCTGATGATGATCTATACGGGGATCATTCCATTCTTGTATAACTTGAGTGGCGATCATGTGATTTAAGGTATTTAATGGAATATTTTGCTTATATTCTGAAGTCTGGCTATTTATCTCCATTTTCTACATATCAGCTCCATCAGGAAACGCAATTTTTATAATTTATTATTTATGTGTTTGTAACAAAATTATATGTAATACTGCACACTAACTTTTTCAATATAAAAACCTAGGATTAAAAAAATAAAAATTAGCTGGGTTCAAGTCTCACTAAATAATTGCGGTTTCTAGTTGTCAATACCCTTAAAAAACTATATATAGTTTCACAAATAATTGTATTTGAAGCTTTAGGCAATAGACTTCTAAGTTAACATAATAAGCATTATTATATTTATACAAAATGTTTTATTTTTAACTGAAACCTGAAAATACAATAAAAGTAAAAATCCTCAGTATAGTTGAGTTATAACCATAGACAAGAATTCAATTTGCAGCTTTAGTTTTAGTGAAAAAGTAGTTTTTTTTTGTTTTTTACTTAGCTAAATAGCTTAAATACTACATTTTTATTAAAAAACTCTATCTTTTTTTAGGGGAATTTTTTGAAATAAAAAATAATTATTACCAAATCTTTACCATGTTTCTTCAAATGTAAAAATTATGTAAAGCCTAAACCCTGAGTTTTCAGTAGATAAGATTGGATCTGTCTAAAATTTAATCTAGATACAAAAATCTATCAAAATAATTGGTTCTTTTTCAAGATGTGAAAATATTTATGATGCTGATATGGCAAGACTTATGGATGTCAGACATTGTTGAAAATACTTTCAGCTATTAAAATTTATTTTCATTAAACTGTAAGTAATTCTCTAGAGATACCTATGAAGCTGACCCAAATTCAACCACAAATATTCAATTATATAAATTTTTGTAACAATAATTAAACTTTTGATGCATTTTGTTGTATTCTGTTCGTGTAAGTTTTGTTAATCAGTAATTATGCCTAAATAATAAAGAAGTGTTATAAGCAAAAGTAAGTTAGTCTGGATAAATATGTTACGGAAACTCCGGAATAGATATTTAAGTATTTCAAATAAAAGCGTTTTTTGTATCAACCAGTTGTTGATATTACAAGCCCAGGATTAATACTATTGTCTTGGTTGCTAAATATAGCTTTGATTTGTATTGGTAGATATATAATGTAAATATCACTATTCAATATCTACGTAAACAAAAAAATAGTTCATCCTTCTGTCTTTATTATTTATTTATGATCTCAAGATAATGAGCAGATTATTAGATTTTAAAAGAATAAAACATTGATTGTATCGTATCTAGAACGGTGAATGCTAATTCATTAGACAGATATAAACGTTAACCAACATTGAGTCAGCTTAATCAATTAGGCTTAACGAAAGTTTTTTTATTTTTTTATATGTTGTATTAATGTAAATATAATTATTGCAATTTTCATTGCAGTGTATTTTTTGTTTTCATTTAATGCACTAAGGCTTTTCTACTTTGCTGAGTAATTAACTGCCTGCTTAAGAGAAATACAAAACTTTCGCATTCAGGAATTAAAACTTAAGAAAATCTTGTGATAAGTGATAACCTGATAAAAGCTAAATAGTGAAAATGTATTCTTTTCGCCTACTTGTATTAACACTATGTATTCTTAAGATATAAAAACTTATGATGAGCGATATACCACAAAAAGTAAAGTTACAAAATATATGTGTATTTAGTTATAAAATATATGTGTATTAATGATTCAAAATTAATGAATTAAACTAAATTAATAATTTGAAAATGCTAGAAAAGTACAGATTTCTAAGTAATTCCCTTTCAATGATAGTTAATCGGTTAGTTCAAAGCATTTCAACCTTTGTATTAACCGCTGCTATAGCTCGTACTCTAGGAGCTGAGGCTTTAGGTCAGTATTTGCTAGCATATAGCTACTATTTTATATTTGTGGGAATTGCTTCACAGGGTCTAAAAACATTGTTTACTAGGGAACTAGCCCGTGAGCCACAAAAAACCCCAGTTTATTTAATGAGTGGTACTTGGCTTCAGTTAATATTTAGTTTCTTCAGCTATGGGGCTTTGGTAATTGTAGTCTTTTTACTTCCCTATAGTGCTGAAACCTCGACTATTTGCTACATCATGGGCTTAACAATCATTCCTTTTGCCCTTTCTAACATCACGGAGGCAATTTTTCAAGCTAAAGAAAAGATGCATCTGATTGCAATTTCTACAGTCCCCGTTTATATCTTACGCCTAATAATAATGATTTGGGCGATGAAGCTGAAATACGGAATTGAATATCTAGCGGTAATCCTACTTTTCTCAGAAACACTAATTCTTGTAATAGAATGGATATTTATCATACGCCTGGTCAAAATACAATGGCAAATTGATGGGGATTTTGTATTGAATACAATCAAAAATGCTCGAACATTTTTTGCTATTGAAGGAATAGCTGTGATCGGTGGCAGAATTCAAATCTTGATTCTTTCATTGCTAGGAAATGAGTTTCTAGTGGGTCTATTTGGTGGAATCTCACAATTACTACAACCCTTTTTAATTATTGCTAACAGTGTAACTTTAGCAATCTTTCCAAGATTTTCAAAAGCGGTAGAGCAAGGACGGGACAAACAGAGACAGATAACTGAAAATATTATTGAAGTACTGTTAATGATGGCATTACCGTTGCTTCTTGGGCTGTTATTTTTTGGCAAAGATTTGCTAGTTTTTATTTATGATACTAGCTTTGCTGAAGCATATATAGCTCTCAGTTTAACTGCGGTCTCACTCATTTTCTTGCCATTCACACGTTCATTGTCCTACCTACTTGTAGCCAATGGTTTCGAGATAGTCAACCTACGTGAAGTAGTTATAACTACTTCAATAGGAAGCCTATTAGGCGTGGCATTAGTTTCACAATATCAGTTGCTAGGTGCAGCTATAATGGCATTACTAATGAATATTATTGGTTTTAGTCAGTATATTTACTTTACCTATAGTCGCCTATTTTCATTAGATTTATGGCGAATTATGCGGCGACCCTTAATAATAACCTTTTTGATGCTACCTATATTCCTACTATTGCAAAAAATTAGTTTAAATTTCATTTTAACTTTAATTATTGCAACTTGTGCTTATGGATTATCTATGACTTATTTCGGTATTCGTGCGTTTGGGGGGTTCCGTTTTTTGTGGGTAAAATTTTTAAGAGAGCAATAATTTTTTCCATCTAAAATTTTAATAGTAAGGTATGCAGATTGGTTAGATAAGTAAGTTAAATAAAAATATAATTTATAATTATGATTAAAGTTGCTTTATTACATTTTTGCTTTGAAGACTACACTATCGAATTAGCAAACAGTCTGGTTAAGTATGTTGATTTAACGTTAATTCATCCAGAGAGAATTTCACGTATTTGTAGCAAGGCTCTTGATTCAAATATCCGTGTAATTAGCTTTAAAAAACCACGGATGCGCGACCCGGGCAACCTATTGTCTATGGTCAATATGATGAATATTATCAAAGACATACAGCCAGATGTTTTACATGTGCAAGAAACTAACGATCCTTGGTACGATTGGACTTTGTTGCTCAACAAGATGCCACCATTGGTGACGACTATTCATGATATATTCCCTCACCCAGGGGATAAAATGAATGCTTTCGGTTCAGAGTACACTAAACGTATTAGCTTTTACCGTTCCCAACAGTTGATTGTCCATAGTCATCAACTAAAAAAGATTCTAATTGAGCAATTTCGCATACCTCAAGAGCGTATCAATGTTTTACCTCATGGGGAACTTGGTAGTTTATATCAGCGTCGGGGTAGTCAAGATATTCAACCCCGTGAGCCATTTACCTTGCTATTTTTTGGACGCATCTTCCCCTACAAGGGATTGAAGTATTTGCTTGAGGCTATGCCCTTAATTGCTGAGTGTATACCTGAAGTCAAGCTAATTATTGCTGGAAGGGGAGAAAACATAAAGCAGTATTTCCCTAATGGTTATGATGAGAAACGCTATGAGATTATCAATGACTTTATCCCGCTTGAAGAAGTAGGTAATTTATTTCAACGCAGCACAGTAACAGTTTTGCCATATATCGAGTCTTCTCAAAGTGGTGTAGCAGCCTTATCTTATGGAATGGGAACGCTGGTTGTAGCTTCTGAGGTTGGGGGATTGAGTGAAATAGTTCACCATAAAGAAGATGGGTTGTTAGTTCCACCCTGCGATGTTCGAGCGCTAGCTGATGCCATAATTAGTTTGTTAAGCGATCGCAATTTGCAACAACGTATGCAAACTGCTGCACTGGCTCGTTGCCAGCAAGATTTAAATTGGTCAAATATTGCTGCTCAAACAGCTGAAATTTATCAGAGAAAAATCAATATACATAGTTAGTTAATTTATGAAAAAATTACTAATTTTTGGGGAAAATGTATTCACGATTGTAGCTTTGCTGATGTATTCAGGGGCAATCCTAAATGTTGTTCTCTCAGGAGGAGCAGGACAGAGTGATATAGTAGAATACGATAGCTCCTTAATTCGGATACTTTTTTTCTTAATCTACGCAGTTACCTTATTTCTCCTAGTTTTGCGTTGGAAGAGAACTTTTTATTTCATTGTCATGGCTAAAGATATTTGGCTGTATTCTTTGGTTATAATGACGGCTGTTTCTGTTGCTTGGTCTTTTTCCCCATCATCAACATTAAAAGATAGTTTTACCCTAATTAATTCCAGTTTATTTGGTCTGTATTTTGCATCAAGGTACACCTTAAAACAGCAATTAAATTTACTTGCTTTGAACTTTGGTATTATTATAGTTTTAAGTTTTATTTTTGCTATAGCCTTGCCTAAATACGGGATACAAAACGACATTGGAAGCGGAAAGTGGCGTGGAGTTTTCGCCCACAAAAACGGTCTGGGAGCTAGGATGGTAACAAGTAGTATAATTTTTTTTATCCTTGGTTATCAAGCTCGAAGACGTAGTTGGCTTTTCTGGGGGGGGTTTAGCTTATCAATACTACTTTTAATTCTTTCCGTTTCCACTTCCTCTCTACTTACTTTATTAATTTTAATATTGGCATTTTTTGCTTTCTTAATTTGGCGTTGGCCATACCAGGTTATGATACCAGCTCTAATAATGATGGCAACTATCAGCCAAAGTTTATATTTTTGGTTTTCTAATAACGCCAATGTCGTGTTCAGTTTAATTGGAAAAGATTCGACACTTACGGGTCGAACAGACATCTGGCCATTAGTGATTGATATGATTTGGAAACATCCTTGGCTTGGTTATGGTTATAGCGGATTTTGGCACGGATGGGATGGCGAATCTGCTTATATTTGGCGCATAGTTGGATGGCCAGTAACCCACCCCCACAATGGTTATCTGGCTCTTTGCATGGATTTGGGTTTTATAGGGTTAGGGTTATTCTTTTTAGGATTTTGGCGCAGTTATGTGCAAGGATTTACTTACGTGCGTGGTAGTAAAACAGCATTAGATGTTTGGCCACTTATACACATGACATATATAGCTTTAGCCAGCACTACTGAATCTGCCTTGCTGGAATCTAATAGTTTGAATTGGATGCTCTATGTAGCAGTATCTCTTTCAGTCAGAATTAAGAGATGAAATTAGAGTAAAATCATGAAATAGAAAATGCTGAACTGTAATATAGGTATTGCAAAAACTTCTGAAATCATTGTTTTTATAGTGGTAATTTACACTAAACTAAAATTAATACAAACGTTTCCTGATTTAGATAAATACATTTTTTAGCAAAGCCTTTAAAACTAATACTTTATGTGTTGATTTTGAACATTGAAAAAACATTAGAATAATAAACTTGGCTTGAATTATTTCTTTCGTTGGTTGATTAACCAAAGATAGCTAAATTATGGAAAAAGTTTAGAAGATGCGTCAAACTAAAACTATCAATATTATTCTGCTAGGCCCTAGCTTACTCCAGCAGGGTGGCATTTCCAATTACGAGAAACTTTTTTTAGAATATGCTCCTTCAGAAGTAAATATACGTCATATTATTACTTACGAAGATGGAACTACAGCAATCAAAATGATAATATTTTTGAAAGCTATATGTAAATTTTTGTGGGTGTTAACAAGAGAAGAAGTTGATATTGTTCAATGTGAAATTTCACAGCGTGGCAATATTTTACGACAAGGGATTCTGGCACTTTTAGCTTGGATATTTCATAAGCCTATAATTCTACACGCTCACGGTAGCCAGTTTCATCTTTTCTATGCTGGGCTTCCTAATTGGATAAAAAAATTAGTAAATTGGGTATTTTGCAAGTGTCAACGCTTAATTGTATTATCCGAAAGTTGGAAAAGCTTCTACATCGAAAACCTTGGTCTTAAACCCGAAAAGGTTGTAGTTTTTTATAATCCAGTAAAAATTCCTACTGAAGTTCCACAACGTTCAGTCTCTACAAAAATAAACTTACTTTTTTTAGGGCGAATTGGTCAACGTAAAGGAGCATTTGATTTGATAAAAGCCTTTTCTATTTTACCTACTGAATATAAAACTAGATCAAGTATGATTATGGCGGGAGATGGAGATATAGAACAAGCACGCAATTTAGTTACGACCTTGAATCTAGAAGATTATATAAAGTTGCCTGGCTGGATAGGATCAGATGAACGCGATATTCTTTTAACTGAAGCAGATGTTTTTGTATTGCCCTCTTACAATGAAGGTCTTCCATTATCAATGCTGGAAGCGATGGCTTGGGAGTTACCAGTAGTAGTCACACCAGTAGGAGGCATACCTGAAATAGTTACTCAATCTGAAAATGGATTAATCGTCAATCCAGGTAATGTTGAGGAGTTATCAGCTGCTGTGAAGTCCTTAATTGAAAATGAGGCTTTGAGGCTTTCTCTAGGAGCTAAGGCGAGAACAAGTGTTTTTCCTCTTGATATCAAAAATCACTGGCTTTCTTTACTTGATTTGTATAGTTCAGTGTTAAATTCAGATGATCAATAATCTGAGTATAAACAGCTAGCAACTGCAAAAGTGAAAGTTGTAAGGATGCAGATATAAAGTTATTGAGACCAGTTTTGTCAGATATAACCATAGGTTCCCCAAAATAAATATTTACCAAAGTTATCACTCAATAGCAAGTCATAAATGACTGCTGCATAAATGTGCCCAAATGGGAAGTAAATTTGTAACTTAGATGGTCTATACTATTGTCATATTGTAAAATCATACCAGTCTTGCTTGTCAATTGCACTGGTTTGTGATTACTCTAGTGAGTCAATTTTTAGTTTGTTGCTTAAGACCTGTAATTTGGAAGATTTATGTCAGAAAAATCTATGGAATCTAGAGAATCTATTGATTTAGACCTTAATCGTTACTTATTGATATTGAAACGGTGGTGGGTACCTGCTATCACTATATTTGTGGCTACAGTTCTTCTGAGTGCTATATCTACAAAGTTTATAAAGGCAGACTATGAAGCAGAAGGAAAGCTGTTATTCAGAATTCCTTCTTTCAAAGTAGGAGGGAATAATCTTTCGCCTGGTTCTTCCGAAGGAGGAGACTCAGGAGATTTAAGACCCTTAGTAGCAACTCAAAATCCTATAAGTAGTCAGATAGAAGTTATCTCTTCCCCTACTTTGTTGCAGAAAACAATAAACAAGCTACAACTCAAAGACAACGAAGGTGAGCTTTTGGAAGTTCGAGCGCTACAAAAAGCCCTGAACCTAAAAATTGTTGGTGGGACAGATGTATTGCGAATTAGCTATAGCAGCCCTGATCCAGAAGAAGCAGCGGCTGTGGTCAACACAATTATGGCTTTTTATTTAGAAAATGATATTCTGACAAATCGCCTTGAGGCAGGAGCAACTCGTCAGTTTATGGCCAGGCAGCTTCCTAAAACTCAAGCCGCTGTTAATAATGCGGAAGTAGCACTACGTATATTTAAACAAAAGAATCAGATTGCAGATTTATCGGAGGAAACAAGGTCAGCAGTTGGGACTATTGGAAATCTAGACAATGAGATTAATACTGTTAAGGCTCAACTAGATGAGGTAAATGCTCAAACAAACGAACTGCGCCAAAAAGTAGAGCTAAATTCTCAGCAAGCGATCGCTGTGAGTGCGCTCAGTCAGTCACCCCCAGTACAAGCAGTTTTAGCACAACTTCAAGACACTGAACGGCAGTTAGCGGTTGAGCGTAGCCGTTTTCTAGATGATAATCCCGTAATTATTAACCTAGAAGCAAAAAAAACTAATTTAAAATCTCTCCTACAACAGCAAATTAGCCAGACTGTTGGCAATCAGAGACAACTTCCTCAGAGTCTACTGCAGATTGGAGAACTCAGACAAAGCCTGATACAAAATTTTCTGCAATCAGAAATACAGCGCTTTGGTTTAACTCAAAGACTTTCTTCTCTATATAATTCTCGTTCTAGTTACGAACAGCGGGTGAAACTCATACCCCAATTAGCACAAAATCAGCGGGAGTTAGAACGGAAAGTTGAAGTTGCAGAATCTACTTATCAAACTCTATTGAAAAAGGTTCAAGAATTACAGTTAGTTGAGAATACAAACACAGCTAGTTCTCGTATTATTGCTCCGGCTTTAGTACCTAAAGATCCAGTAGGAGGCAAAAAAATAATTGTTTTAGTGCTAGGAGTAATGTTTGGTTTATTTTTTGCCACCACAACTGTCCTCTTCCTAGCTATGAGAGATAGATCTCTTAAAACACTTAAAGAAGTTAGAGATGTATTGGGATATCCTTTGTTGGGAATTGTGCCTTTATCTGTTAAAAAGGTTCGTTCCCGTTATTCAAATGCAGACTCAACACTTCAACAAATTGCTGTCCGAGATACTCCTCACTCTTTAACGAGCGAAATGTATCGGATGATTCAAGCTAATCTGAAATTTCTGAGTTCAGACAAAGTACTCAAAACTATTGTTGTAACTAGCGCAGTTCCAAAAGAGGGCAAATCTACAGTTTCAGCTAATTTGGCTGCTGCGATCGCTCAACTAGGACGCCAAGTTTTACTAATTGATGCAGATATGCGAGTTCCTTCGCAGCATGATTTCTGGCAACTAACAAATTCAGTTGGTTTGAGCGAAGTTATTGTAGGCCAGGCTGAATTTGACATTACTGTATCTAAGGTAATGGACAACCTTGATGTTTTAACCGCTGGAGTTAGACCTCCCAACCCACTTGCTTTGCTTGACTCAAAACGGATGGCATCACTAATTGAAAATTTATCATCTCGATATAACTATGATTTTGTAATTATTGATGCTCCTCCCCTCCTTTTAGCAGCTGATGCTTTGACTTTAAGCCAAATGACTGATGGGATTTTGTTAGTAGCCCGACCTGGGGTAATTGATTCTAACAGTGCAGCTGCTGCTCGAGAAATGCTAGAGAGATCGAGTCACAACGTCTTAGGTTTAGTTGTCAATGGTATCATTGATAAAAATGAATCTAATAGTTATTTCAACCATGCTAAAGAATACTTTACTCACCAAGATTTGACAAAAGAAGTTAAGCAACAAAAACGTATTCCCGACAAAAGCTCTGTATAAATTAGTATTTTGTCTCACAAGTGAACTGAACACCATAACTGGATATATTATGCCTGTTTAATTAGCTACAAAAAATAAGCCTGCCAAGGCAGGCTTATTTTTTGTGTAAGGGTAGACTTCAGTCTGACGAAACTATAGGCAGATAGCAGGACATGATATTACAGTTACTTCTATTGGTATGCCCCAATAGTAAACTTATTAGCAGGACGAGACTTTCCGGCATGATCAGTTTTCAGATCCTTCCAATAGTAACCCTTATTGATTGCCGCACTCGTTGATTTGAGTCTAAAGTCACCAGTTGAGGGATTTATGAACTGTGGGTCTCCAACAACATCGTGAATTCCCCTCACAACGCTCACGGCACCTTTGGGGTAAAGATTGTAGTCATAAATAACATTGGTATTGTTCGTGTTTTTGTTCACCTGTTGACCAGAAAAACCATGGATAATGTTATTGTAAATTTTGACATCCCTTGAATAACCAGCAGCAAGTTGCACTTCTGAAAGCTCTGGGCTTTGCCCGTTCCCATATACCGTGTTGTTGACAATATCTATATGCTCACTTTCATGAGCAATAACACCCCCACCACCATTGTTGTAGCTAATATTGTTTGCAATTAAAGTCCGTCCCTTGTATCCACCATTTTTACCCTTTTTTGAAGTATCGACAATAATGCCACCACCGTCTGAGATTCTTCCGGATGAAAGAGTGCGAACGTACTGGCGATTGTTATAGGTCTTGTTGTTGGTTATAAAGTGCTTGTATCCCCGGTTATTGTCATAATCCGCATTTAGAAAAAACGAAATGCCGCTATTACCATAGAGACTATACCAGCAGTTATTAAACACAGTGTTATTATCCACCTTCACATAATCAGCCGCAATTACTGAGATGCCTCCTCCTGGACAGTCATGCACTTTGTTGTTCAGAATATTTATGTGATGAACAGTACGTTGGCGTCCGTCAATACTTATACAGCTTCCGTTTGTAAGTGGATTTGATGTATTATACTGCTGACTTAATGCATAACTACGGCTTATACTTGCATTGTTCCCTATTACCTCCAGCCCGTCGATCTCAATATATGAAACTCCATCTCCCAAAGAGATACCATTCCATGTATTGTGCTTAATTTTTGGAGAATGCCCAGGATATGCTTGAAATTTAATCCATGCTTTGGCAGTTCCAGAACGTTTAATACTTAGTACACTCCCACGATCGGGTTCATTCTTGTATTCACCGTTCATAATCCTTACCGTGTCACCAGGTTTAGTAAGGTCTGCTGCCCTTTGAATTGTCTTAAAGGCTGATGAGGTAGTGCGTCCGCTATTTCTGTCGTTTCCGGTAGCACTAACATAGTATGTTGTTGCGGTTGAAACCTGACTGATCAGCTTGCGGCTAGGTAGTTGCATTTTCTGATCAGTAGATGACTGACGAACGTCTTTAAATAAAGACTCTGTTATTGCCTTTCCTTGAACCAGACCTGTTAATGCCCAAGGAAATACAAGAGATGCGCTCAAACTAAGAAAACCGAAACCATGAATCATCATAGGGAAAAATAGGGTATGTTGCAAAAACTCAATCGTCAACAGTCACTAACTCTAGCCTTAGTTAGTAACTCAGCATTGGATACAGTCGTTTAACTGCCATTTGTAAGTTTATACACAGTTTTCTAGGTTTGCACCTGCGAATTTTCGCGTAAATCTAGCTGAACTGCTTTTTTAGCTAGTGTTCCAAGAAATAGCAAATATCTGGTAAAAGTACTGAAGAAGAATTCTCAGTATCCAGAGTTACTTCATTAATGGGTACTAAACAACCGTACAAATGGTGTCATTTCCAATTCGAAATCATTCTACTGTGTATACGCGGTATCTGTGGTCAAGATAGTATATCTGTCATCAATTAGTTAATTTACTTAAATAATTCTTATGATAATAATAATCACTAAATCATAGAAAACAATTTATAGTATGCTTTCTATCGTTCCTTGTTTCTAAAATATTCTCATTATCATAATAAATCTGAATACCTAATAATAAGGTTTGCGAAAGCTTCTTAATCCACATTAAAAATTTTCAGTAATATGTTTAGAGTTTGCGCAGTTTGTCAATAAGTAATATTACTTAATAAGTATAATAGTGGCGCATAGAAAATACAATCTTGAAGGAAGTGATGTCTATTCTAATTGACGCTTTCTTAAGAAACCGCATTTGTTTGGGGCTGACGAATAAAGTTAAAACTTAATTGTTGTGCCTTTTTATGGAGATTATTAACTGTTTGTTCACGATAGCGTTGCTTATAATAAATAGTCCATGCCAGGATCTTTATAGTCACCACCTTTTGTTCAAAGTCGATACGAAAATAAGTGCTAGCTTGTGATTGCTGTGATGGCTTTGGGAGCGCCGAGGCGAGACGTAGACAACAATATAAATGCGCCTAAAGCAGAATTACTCTTGCCTGCGGTTTGTGTTTTGACGTGATAGGTAGTAAGAAAATACAAACATAAAAATGTGACAGATGGATTCACATTTGATGCCGTTATCTCCCAGAAGTTAGTTTATAAACTTGGGTCATGAGCTTATATTGTCATGAATAATTGTTTGATTTATAAAGGTAAAGAGGTTGAAGCATTAAGGCAAGCAAGAGGAACAAATCTCATTTATTTACTGCCTTACTTTCGCGATTTCTTATCAATTGAAAATAGAAGAGTCAAAAATCAAGAATATACTACGTTCTACCGATCCCCAAATTTATCCTTTTTTAGGGAAAACACTTGAAGAAGCTTTTAATAAAGTGTTTTTAAAAATATCCAAAGGTAGTTAAGTCACGCATTTCAGTAGACTAAGAAATGCTATATTAGCTCTTAACTATTGAGTTTTGATTCAAGGATAGTGCAATCTAAGGGACGAAGAAGATTAACCAACATCCCTAATTTGCATCTATATCTTAAACTATAGTCCGAACAAGTTCAGAAGATTAAAGATAACACCTAAAGGGCCAGTTATAGTATTTACGGTATCGCCAGTCTTGGCTGAACCAGATCGATTGACTACTACAACATCATTATTACGGAGTATGGGATTGGTTTGCTCATTAATCCCAGCCGAGAAATCCACTTTTACTATACGTTTAGTGACAGATCCATTAGGGTTAAGGCGAATCAAATCAACAGCATCACTACTAGCTCTGGCATCATTAAATCCGCCAGCAGCGAGTATAGCTTGATTTAATGAGCTATTTGGCTGAACATCTGTTAACCCTGGGTTTTTAACTTCGCCTACTACACCAACTTGAATTCGTGTAGGAGATAAAGTAGTGGTAGCTAATTGAGTTGCTTCTGCCGGGTTGATTTCAGTCGCTGTCGGAATAACAATCGTATCTCCGTCTTGTACGATGATGTCTTGACTGGCATCACCACTCTGCAATAGTTGCCAAAGATTAATATCTATAGCTTGTTCTGAACCAGTTCTTGTAGGTCGGCGTAGCCTGAGATTACGAACATCAGCCTGTGCTGTAATTCCCCCAGCTAATTGAATTACCCGCGTCACATTTGGTAGACCTGTGGGACTGCCAGCGCCAGTAGTGTTTGCGCCCTCCTGGTTATCTGTGTTGCCTGGGGTGACAAGATACGAACCGGGACGGTTAACTTCACCAATAATTGTTACTGTGCGGGGTGTGGTTTGGCTGGCGGCAAAGTTAGCTGCAAATAAGTTGCGGGATTCTGCCACGTTGAAGTTGGTTGCAGTTGGCACAACTATAGTATCTCCATCCCGCAAGGTAATATCCTGTGATAACCTGCCTGTTTGAATGAGTTCCTTCAAATTAACGGTGACGGTTTGCTCTGAAGAACGTCCTATTTTACGTCGTAATTGAACTTGAGTCACATCCGCAGCTAAAGTTACCCCCTGCGCTGTTGTTAATGCAGCTAATACAGTCGGGTATTGTACGCCTGGATTGTTCCCAGCTCCTCCGCTCAAATTCAGAGTATAAGCTCCCGGACGTGTCACCTCTCCAGCAACGAAAATATTAATGGGACGAGGTGATAACAGATTGACTGAGATCAAGGGACGTTTGAGGAAGCGAGCATATCTTCTAGCAATTTCGTCAGATGCCTGTTCAGCTGTTAGTCCGAGGACTGATACACTACCAATTAGAGGTAAGTTGATTGCTCCACCTGGGGGAATTTGATATTCACCTGTGTACTCAGGTACTTCAAATACATTTACACGAATGAGATCCCCGCCTCCTAATGAGTAATTCGTATCTATTTGTGTTTGTGTGGTTGGTGGTTGTGTAGTTGGTGGTAATGGTTGTCCCTGAGCTAAACTGGCAGATGACACAGCGGCATTGACAGCAGTTAACAAAGCCATACCCACAACTGGCTGAGTTAGGAATTTAGACAAACTTTTGTTAAGCATATTTACCTGAGACTCTGAAACTACGATCAATAAAGTACTGTCTAAACATTTTTATTTTGACTATACCTAAGTATTCAAGTTCCCCGACACTCTTATTTTCCTAGAAAAGTGTGATTTTCCGGAGGGAATTTGTTTATTGAATTTAAATTTTTAGTGAAGTTAGCTTAAAGTTGACACTTATTGAATGAAGGAATTATCAAAAAATATGCTTCTTCAGTACTTATCAATGCCAAATTATTGGCTATAACCATAAAATAATATTCAAAATTGTATTGAAAGATTACTAAAACCAGTACAAAAATTGATTCATAAGGAATATTTATTATTAGTTATAAGTACAATAAGATTATTTGCTAAAGACATTTACAATCGTGGTTCATGAAAATTTTCACAGAGCTTCTTGATTTAGGCGGCATAAAAATAATATCACATCGTCTTCGGGGATTCAAATAAGAATTTTACAAAGCAAATCGAAAAAATTAGATACTAGTTTTTCTAGGTGTGGCACGAAAAGCCATAAATTACATCAAAAGAATCGATATGTTGTTAAAACTTAGCTTTGGGAGAAAAAGTATTTTTAGGAATAAATAGGTGACAATTCAAATGGAGAAAATGTAAAAATCTATTTAGTGAATATCTCGATTTTGTAACGAATAAAATAACTTATAGAATATAGCTGGTACACAAAACCATACAAGAAGTTTTAGAGAATGATATGCACAGCATAGCATCAAAAAGGATATTTATAACTTTTATAAAATATAACAGATGTTAAAAAATGCATCTGATAGCGCGGCGAGTATGCGCTACTGCGGCGGAATTTTCTAATTTAAAACCCTTGAATTTAAAAAAAAACTTGGACTTTATAATATAGCTCTGATTAAAGCAAAGAGGTATTACAATTAGTTTGGCATGATACTACTGAAGAAGAATTTTTACTTTGTTCTCCGATTACTGAATCAGTGTTCCAGAGAACGGCAATAAATATAAGATAGAAGCGATCGCACTAAAGTTATATAGCAATCCTCAATGATTTATGAAATTCTCCGTTTCTTCTCTTGGCACATTTTTCTACGAGATGATTCTCTAGCAGAGGCTTCACCAACGTGTTGACATAGTGTCTCGCAGGGTCTCTCTCGTTAGAGAAGAATGAAATAAGTTTACGAAGGATTTAAAATTGCTAGATGAGGAAAATTATTACCAAAGGCTGATGTAAATAATTAAGTAGGAGTTATTTATGGCTTTAAGCAGGCTTTAGCATAACTTATCCCTTTTGAAAAAGATAAAACTTAAAATTTTTAACTCTAAAAGAATAGTTTAACCAGATACACTAATGTCTATAATGGGGTGTAAGGCTAGTTTGCGTAGCGTATTGTAGCCAAAATTCCCTATTGGCGATATTTGTTGATTTGTTCACAATTGTTCGTTTCTATATTTGAATTTCAGGAGATAAAGAGTTTTATTGAGCAGTAATACTTACTGACTAATTTACAATTCTTGATGTTCGATTTTTCAAGTAAAGTTTGTTGTATTTTCAAGAAAACAGCCCTGATAAACTGTTAATGTTGAAATTAATGAAAGTAAAGTTCGAGCGCAATTATATGCGTATCAAGTTTTTAACTAAGCTTAAGAGTTGGATAATTAGCGTTAAATTTATAGCAATTATTTTAGTTTTTCAGGAATCTTGAACAGATTATATTCATTAAGTAAACAACTTCCACAAACTGAACTCCGAACCCCAATGATGAATCATTACTCACTTCAATGGATTGAGGCATGGTGCCAAGAAAATGGCTGGACAGATTTGTTTGTAGAGCGACGTAACAACTTCTGGGCTTTTCCTCCGGGTGGGGTAATGCCAGAGCCAATCCCAGTTCATGCTCTTAGATTAATTAAAGCCGAAAATGGACTGACTTTTGAAGAGCGATTGTGGTCGATGTCCGCAGTAATTGGTACAATCTTAGCTGTTCTTTTTACCTTTTGGTTTCAGTCGCCAATGCCATTAGTTTTAGCTTTCGCTTTGAACGCCGTTACGGTGGCTCAATTTGAACTTGAAGATGTCTAAATCTTTATTTTGGGCTTTGCTATTAAAACTGCTCTTGCTGAGAAGACAAGAGCAGTTTTTAATTTAATGATTTGTATAGCAACCGTCTAGTCTATTAAGACATAACAATTAGAAATCACTAACACCTTAAGATCAGCTAGCAGGTACAGCTACTTTCGCATGTTTGTT
Source organism: Nostoc flagelliforme FACHB-838 (assembly GCF_014698065.1). Lineage (GTDB taxonomy): Bacteria > Cyanobacteriota > Cyanobacteriia > Cyanobacteriales > Nostocaceae > Nostoc > Nostoc flagelliforme_B. The sequence goes on along the minus strand of NZ_JACJSI010000014.1, from coordinate 19,936 downwards.
AACGTAGTCTACAAATAATTGCTTCAATCGCGGACTAACGCCGGCGTGTTCAAAGAATCCAAAGCCAAGATTCCTGGCTCTTCCTAAGGTTTCCTCTGGTGTTAATCCTTCCTGAATGGCGATACTCAACAGCGCAATTCCAGTTGAGCGCATCCCGGCTGCACAATGTACAACTGCTGGTTTAGGGATTTGTTCTAGTGTGATGAGGATTTCGGTAATAACTTCTTCATTTAAATTTTTTAGATCCACCTTGAGTGGAACATTTTGATAATACAGCCCCAATGCTTCTGCTACTTTTTGCTCATCCTTGGAAAATCCTAGTTCATCAGGCGATCGCAAATTTAGCACGGATTTGAAACCTTCTTGGATAGCTTGCTCAAGCTGTTTCGGTATGACTTGTCCTGTGGTTGTCAAGTTTTCGTTAATCTGTATGGCGTTAATCACATTCACTCCTTTTAACTTTTTCATGTCTTCCAGCTTGGTAAATACCCTAAGGGAGCAAGCTTTGAGAAGATGTTTAAATGAACAAGGCAAAATCAGCCAAATATCACAAGATATTGCTTGATTACTTCAAAATTTGTCTTTGAAGTCAGTTATTTTATTGCTTTACTCATAATATACGGTTTGTCGATAAATTTACCGTTGATTAAAGCTTGTTATAGTTTTCAAATGTAACATACGGCAATGTTATATTTCAGCAGTTATACTGTTGGGCAAGTTGGAGGAGAAATTGGAATAGTATTTTCGTTAACAAAAGTATAAATAATTACTTGTATAAAACAAGCTTCTTCTTTATCCATTGAATAGTATTGTTCCCAAATATGACGCAATTAGATTTCACGGGACTCTATCTACGAAGTCTTTGCATGACTGAATTGCACAACTGCTAATATCAACTAGTTGATGTGTTGCGATGTTTACGATGGGCTACGTTTAGGCGACTAAAATGTTTTATACAGATATCAATTTTAAAAATGATTGCGACAGATGAATCATCAAAAAGCCTATTCACTAACTTTTTCTCTGCAAGACGCTACGCGTAGCTTACTTCTCCGTAGGAGTACAGAATCAAAAATTCAAAATAGTATAATCTGAATGCCAACCCTGAATCTATGAGTGCTAACGAAATATCTCTTAGACCTGCCCAAGAAATAGATGCCTGGGTGCTGAGTGCAATTCATATTGCTGCTATCAAAGCTCTACCTGCAACTTTTTACACCGAAAAAGAACTTTTAGCTTGGCGTAATTACCGCGATAAACCTGATGGTTCAAATATCTTAAAAAGTATGAAAGTGGAAACTTTCTGGGTTGCGAGCAAAGGAGATTTCGTGATAGGTTTTGCTAGTTTTATTGTTGATGAACTCATAGGGCTGTATGTTCATCCTAAATATCAAGGTAAAGGGATTGGCCGCGCTTTAGTTCAACATTTTTGCGACGAAGCAACTAATCAAGGTATAGATAAGGTAATTACAACTGCTAGCCTTTATGCCGAAGGGTTTTATTTACGACTGGGATTTACTGTCATCCAGAAAGCACCTCATTATTTAAGAAATGGGGTAGTTGTTCCAGTTACTAAAATGAGTAAAACATTAGGGACTTCCAATTAAAAAAATCTCCAGTACATCTGCCCTACTGCTGACTGCTATGATGGCGACACCTTTCCTTCCCTATGGGATGCTGCACTAACGCAAGTTTTTTACATAATCTATGATGTAAGTAAGTACTTGCCAGCATAAATGAATAAAAGCATCCGTTCATCAACTCTCACGCGTACACGTTTGATAGAAGCCGCCTCGCAGGTATTTGCAAGTTTAGGTGTTCAAGGAGCGACTACCCGTGAAATAGCTCGTGTTGCTGGTGTGAATGAGGTGACTTTATTTCGCCACTTTGCTAGCAAAGAACAGCTTTTGGGAGCAGTAATCGAAAATGCTTTTGCCCTCCAGACAGAAGCCCTGGCACATCCCAAAGTGTGGACGCAGGATCTAAAAATTGATTTAAGACAGTATGCCTATCTTTACAATAGTATGCTGGAGGCACAGGAAGACTTAATTCGTACTTTCATTGGAGAAGCCAAACGTCATCCAGAGGCAGCCAGACAAGTGATTCAAGAAGCTGCCAAGCCTTTAGGCGAAAAACTGGTAGCTTATCTGCAATCGAGCCAGAGGCAAGGCACTGTCAGAGTAGACCTTGATCCATTTGCAGCAGTCGATATGTTTACAGGAATGCTGTTATCTGGAATGCTAGTCCGCAGTGCAAAATTTAATCAAGGTAGCTATAGCTGTAAGGACTATATCGAAACCTGTGTAAATATTTTTGTGCGTGGTATTAGTACTACTCCTCGCTCAGTTGTCAATGTAGCTGTAAGCTATGAGCCAAATTACACAATTTCTGCCAACAGCAGTGATTTGGAATAGTTCAAGTTAAGTAGACGCATAGTAGTGAAGGGATAGAAGTAACAATATTTGCCTTTTGACTAATGACCCCTAACTCCTGACCATTAACTAATGACTCAAGTAGATATTCTCATCCTATCAAATGGCCCAGGTGAAGTAACAACCTGGGTACGTCCAGTAGTGAAAGCGTTGCGGCAACAACTAGGGGATGACTCTTCTGTAGTAAGGATTTCTGTAGTATTATCACCTTGCTCAAATGCTAGCGGTAAAGAAGCAGCGATCGCTCTTTCTTATCCAGAAGTAGATAGAGTACAGGAAGCAGAGCATTTTTGGCAATTTTTGCTTTGGGGTAAAACATTTGATAATTGGGATTGGAGAAGTCGTGGTGTAGTTCTTTTTTTGGGCGGCGATCAAATTTTCCCAGTGATTATAGGCAAAAAATTAGGATATCGCACAGTTGTTTACGCCGAATGGGAAGCTCGTTGGCATAACTGGATTGATCGCTTCGGAATCATGAAATCCCAAGTTGCGGCCCGTGTTCCTCAGAAATATGCTCACAAATTTACCGTTGTAGGTGATTTGATGGTAGAAGCAGCAGGGGAGAATCTAGATTCAAATTCCTCTGTGCCTATTACTCCATCACTCAAAACTGAATTGATTGGTCTACTCCCTGGTTCAAAAGCGGCAAAATTAGCCCAAGGAGTACCATTATGTTTAGCTATTGCCGAATACATTTACCATAAAAGACCGCAAACCAGATTTGTGATTCCTGTAGCCCCAACTTTGGATTTACAAACTTTAGCTAGTTTTGCCGATCTTCAAAAGAACTCTATTGCTGAAATTTTTGGCTTTTGCGGTGCTTCGTTAATTGTCCCAGAGGATGCTAAAGGCAAGGCATTGCTAAAAACATCAACGGGCTTAACTGTGGAATTGTGGCAAGAAAATCCTGCATATCACTTATTATCCCAGTGCTGTATCTGTTTGACTACGGTGGGGGCAAACACTGCCGAAATCGGTGCTTTAGGAGTGCCAATGATTGTTTTGCTGCCAACACAGCAACTTGATGCTATGCGTTCTTGGGATGGTTTGCCTGGGTTGTTAGCAAACCTGCCAGTAGTCGGTACACCCTTTGCTAAAGGGATTAATTGGTCATTTCTGAGATTTGTGAGACGCAAAGGTTTATTAGCATGGCCAAATATCTGGGCACAAGAAGAGATAGTGCCAGAACTTATGGGCAAAATTCAACCGCAAGAAATTGGGGAAATGGTTTTAACCTTTTTGGCGAATCCAGAAAAATTGGATAATATCCGCGCCAAACTCCGAAAGATTCGCGGTGAAAGCGGTGCAGCCCAGAAGATAGCACAGATTGTTTGCGAGGAAATTGGGAAGTAGGGAGATGAAGGAGCGATGGAAGCAATATCTCCTCATCTCTCATCTTCGACTCTAGCTTAATCCGAAGATTCTCCATCCCTGCGCCCAAGTTCATAAATGCCGGCACCCATACAGGCTAAGATACCTGTACTAATTCCCCAACTTTCACCTAAACTAATTTTCAAACCCCAGTTAAATAAAGCGCCAACTACCAAAAAAGGCACGATGCTGAACAGTGAGGCGTAGAAAGCATTTTGGGATTCTCTGGCTTTACGAGTCTTTTCAAATTCGGATTGGCTGGTATAAAGCGATCGCTCGGCAAAGTTAAACCAGCGATTGAGTTGCTCGATTACCCATTCATTGATTCTGGAAAAACCTAGATATAGCGCCAATGACCACAAACTCGCTCCTGCGATCGCGATCGTGTCTAACTCAAAACGGAAAGGCAAAATTTCAGTCAGCATTGCTTGGGGGAATCCTGCAAAGGGTCAACTTTAGCTCTTGTGTAGATGCTAAATAAACCTCTTGTGCAATTTTAAGCATAAAAGCTAACAAGATTTCAACTACTTGACAACCTCCCGCTTCTTAGCTTCAGGAAAAGCTAATTTACGGATTTCTTTGATTATAAGTAAATTAAACTTGCCAAAGGTGTAGAAACGCATTTTAATAACATTTCCCACCCCAGCTAAAAACAAGTTACAGGCGAACCTTTTGATTATGCAGCTTTAGGTCAGTTTATGCCTTATATCAGAGGTGTTTTTAGCTGTAAGTAATGCCAGGAACCGGACTTGAACCGGTGACACGAGGATTTTCAGTCCTCTGCTCTACCAACTGAGCTATCCCGGCTGGGGCTTTTGTGAGCCACGATTAATCAATGTAGCAAAGATACAAGAATATAGCAAGGGGTTGGAGAAAAATAATTTATGCAGCTTTCAAACTCAACTTAAACCAGATGAAAACGGCTACAAATAGTAGAAACTGGACAAGAACAATACTTGGGCCAGAAGCAAGGTTAAAAATACCTGACACAATGATGCCAGCAATGCTGCTGATGGAACCAACTATCACCGACATAACTAGAAAGCGGCTAAAGTGGTGACTCATCAGTTTGGCGGTGGAGGCGGGAATGACTAAAAAGGCGTTCACCAGCAAAACGCCGACAGCTTTAATCGCTACAGCAACGGCAAGTGAAAGCAAGACCACAAAGGCGTAGCGGTACAATTGGACGGGAACCCCTTGAACCTGGGCAACATCGGGGTTAAGAGTCAATAAAATTTGCTGCCGCAGAGTTGATAGTAAAAATATGCTACCTCCCACAAGTACTAGCACCGTCAAAATCAAATCCGTGGTATCGATCGCTAAAATATCCCCAAACAGCACAGCCATCAAGTTGCCGCGATATCCTTTGATTAGGCTCGTGAGAATTAAACCAATCGCTAATGCCCCAGATAGCACTATGCTAAGTACGCTATCGCTTGCTAAGTCGGTTTTGTCGATAAAGTAAAGAACAATAACCCCAAAAACTAAGGTAAAAGGTAATAGCATCCAAGTAGGATTTACCTGTAGCAACACACCTAACGCCACCCCTACTAGTGCTGCATGACCAACCGCGTGGCTGAAAAAGGATAACTGGCGCAAGGTGACAAAACTGCCCAACATCCCGCCAAGTATTCCCATCAAGGCTGCACCTGCGATCGCACGCTGCATATAAGGGAATGTTAATAAGCTTACCAAGTCATTAATATTGGCGATCGCTAACCAAGTTATCTGACAATCATTGAACAAATTCATATTTATGGGCATTAATGTTGGTGCTGGTAGCGACTGAAACCTGGGCCGTAGGTTGCTAACAGGTTTTGCGGTGAAAGGGCAATTTCTGGCTTACCAGTACAAACAATGCTTTGGTTCAGGCAAAGCACGCGATCACAATGGCGATTTACCATATCAATATCGTGAGAAACTTGCAATACTGTCCAACCCTCTTCCCGCTTTAATTCATTTAGCAAAGCATAAAAATCTGCTGCACCTTGCACATCAACACCAGCAAAGGCTTCATCGAGTACTAGCAGTTTGCGAGGCATTACCAAACAATAAGCCAATAAAACCCGCTTGAGTTGACCACCGCTTAGAGTACCAATAGCTTGATGCTGTAAATGATAAGCATCAGTTCGCCGTAAAGCTTCTACTACTGCTGCCGATTTTTCGCGATCTTGTCTCCACAGTTTGGAAAAAAATAAATCCTTTTTTTTGCCTTCTTTAGTCCATCCCAGTCCCACCAATTCGCTGACAGAAATGGGAAAGCTGCGGTCAAAAATAAAATTTTGTGGCATATAGCCCAACGTGTGGCGTAAATTCCCCAGTCTGGCAATTGGACGACCCAATATTTCAATCGTACCAGCACTTCGAGGTATCAAATCCAAAACCGCTTTTACCAAGGTACTTTTGCCAGCACCATTGGGGCCTACAATGGCTGTATCTGTTCCTGGCAACAATTCAAAAGAAACGTCTCGAACAGCTAGATAGCTGCCTTGATAAACAGTTAATCCTTCTACTTTTAAAATAGCAATGTCATTATTCATTAGTCATTATTAATTGGTCATTAGTCATTAGTCATTGATCATTTGCAAAGGACAAAAGACAACTGACAAACGACAAATCTATTTACACGCCGTTTCCAGAGTTTGTAAGTTAGCTTTCATAGCCTTGAAATAATGCTGTGGATTTGTTTCGCCAGTTTCCAGAGAATCTAAAGTACGTAAAGTTAATTTTAAATCTTTGGATAAGCTGGTTAGGAGTTTGTTATCTACTCCTGGTTCACTAAATAAAGCTTTAACATTGTACTTTTTCACAGCACTGACTGCATTTTGCACATCCGTGGGTGAGAGTTGGTCTTCGGGAATTTGTACCACAGCAACTTGCTTGAGGTTATAGCGTTGAGCTAAATATGGAAACGCATCATGAAAAGTAATAAAGGTACAACTAGGAGTTTTCTGCAAAGTCTGTTGAAATTCGCTGTTTAAACTTTCTAATTCTTTAATATAAGTCGCAGCATTCGCCTCATAAGTAGTTTTGTTCGCGGGGTCAGCAGCAATTAATCCATCCCGAATATTTGTTACCTGCTGTTTTGCCAAAACTGGATCTAACCAAACGTGAGGATTACCTTGGGCGTGGGCATGGTCGTGACTGTGGCCTTTTTCCTCTTTCGCGGTTTTCACAACAGGTGAAATTTCATTTAAGGGTTTAATACCTTTACTGGCATTAATTTCGGCTAATTTGCTATTTTGGACATTTTTTACAATATTTTCCAAAAATTCCTCCAAACCTAAACCATTTTTTACTAACACATTTGCAGTAGCGATCGCTTTAACATTTTGTGGTGTCGCTTGGTATTCATGTACCTCCGTACCAGGTGGCACTAAAATTTCTACATCTGCCACATTCCCAGCTACTGCCTTAGTAAACAAATATATCGGTAAAAATGTTGTCACTACTTTAGTTTTTTCCGACTGCGCCGGTGGGGTAGAGCCAGCTTCCTGTGCTTGCGGTGACTGTTCGGAAGTTATTCCCTGATTCTGATTCGATTGGCTACAGCCAACGATCATTGACAACATCAGCAGAGCGATTATGGACAAGATGCCGCTTCTTTGTCTACCTGTTCTAAATCCTCTGTAATTCATCATCACGGTATTTTCTCCTCAAAACGGATGCTTGCTTTGTCTCTGCCACAATTCCTATTGACAATGAGACGTAATACTATATTTTAGACTATAATAATTCTCATTCTCATTTGAGACACATAATATCATTCTGGGTTTGCTGTGTAATGAGTAACAACAAAACTTTTTCAGACGGTACAGCCCTCTGCAATTTAGTTTTCCCTAAAGAATTAGGATATCTTGACTTTTTTTGTTAAAAAGTTTGCCTACTTCTGATAAAATCGCTGAGAAATATTTTGATAAAATACACGTTTTTTTTAACGTGATTTGGGTGTGAATTGGAGATCAGTGTGAGGAGAAAAATGCAAAAATTCTGGAAATATCTGCTAGTTAGTCCAGCAGTCTGTGCTGTCATGCTATTTTTTAATACTGCTACATTTGCAGGTGAAACATCCAGCACATCTGAAATAAATCAACCGCAAGTTTTAGCTAATCCAGACACAAAAGTTGAAAATATAGCGCCAGATCAGCCAATGGCGCAAGTTACCTCTGTGTCTCAATTTTCCGATGTACAACCCACCGACTGGGCATTTCAAGCATTGCAGTCTCTAGTTGAGCGCTATGGCTGTATTGCAGGATACCCAAATAGTACTTATCGCGGTAATCGGGCATTAACGCGGTATGAGTTTGCGGCTGGTTTGAATGCTTGTCTTGATCGGGTTAACGAACTTATTGCTACAGCCACTGGTGATTTAGTTAGCAAACAAGATTTAGCCACATTACAAAAGCTGCAAGAAGATTATTCAGCAGAACTGGCGACACTCCGAGGCCGTGTGGATGCAGTAGAAGCACGCAGTGCTGAATTGGAGGCGAATCAGTTCTCAACTACAACCAAACTGCAAGGACAAGTTGTCGCGGTTATCAGCGATGTGTTGTCAGGAAATACAGTTAACGGTGCGGAAATTACAGATGAAAATACAACTTTAGGGGTACGGGCGCGGGTAGAATTTGTGACCAGCTTTACAGGACAAGATACGCTGTTCACCAGAATCCAGGCTAATAATATTCTCAGCCCTAACATTGGTACACCAGAGGGCAACTTATTTTTTGCTGGTGATGGTACCACTGATGCTGCTATAGATGCGTTGTTCTACAGATTTCCCTTGGGCGAAAGAACAGAGGTTATCGCTATTGCCAACGCAGGTGCAGCAGACGACCTTACCACTACTGTTAACATCTTTGACGGTGATGGTGCTTTTGGTGCTTTGTCCACCTTTGGTACACGCAACCCAATTTATTATCAGATAGGCGGCGCGGGGTTGGGAGTAACGCACGAGTTCAGTGACAAATTGGCACTGAGTCTAGGGTATTTGAGTGGTACAGCTAATGACCCTACGCCCAATAATGGTTTGTTTAATGGTTCTTACGGTGCGCTGGCACAGCTGACGGTTAAACCAAGCGATCGCATTACTATTGGTTTAACTTACATCAATTCCTATAACCAACCACTGCTAACTGGTAGCAATGCAGCAAATCTCGCACCCTTAGATTTAGATGGCGACGGTACGTTAGATTCTCGATTTTCCAGTAATTCTTACGGCGTTCAAGCATCCATTGGCATCACTGAGAATATTGTCTTAGGTGGTTGGGCTGGATATACTAACAGCCGTACCTTGAATGGAAACCGTGGAGAAGTTGATATTTGGAACTATGCTGTCACCCTCGGCTTCCCTGACCTAGGTAAAGAAGGGAACTTAGCAGGTATTATCGCTGGTGTGGAGCCGAGATTAACAAGTTCTAATATTGCAGGATTGGATAGCGATCCCGATACATCCTATCATATTGAGGCGTTCTACCAGTATAAGCTGAGTGACAATATCACCATTACTCCTGGAGTTATCTGGTTAACATCCCCAGATCACAATAACAATAATGATGATGTTGTCATTGGCGCATTGAGAACTACATTCAGTTTCTAAGTTTTTAAATTTTAATTTTAAATTTAAAAAAAAGACGCAAATTTATGCTTTGCGTCTTTTTTTTTGTGTATGACTTCAAAAAGAAAACTCAGCATTTTTGCTGAGTATAATATTTCAAAACACTATAAATATTTTCATATAGATATAAGAGGTCGTAGAAGCAGGAAAACAAAAATCTCTAATGAATTTAACCGAATGAAACAGAGTAATTGCGGAAATTACTTAAAAATATCACTTTTTTTGCATTGTCAGCTAGGGTTTCAAGTTACTAACCATAGCTGCTCTTAGTGTTTATAGTGAGTTATTGGATAACCAATGTATAAGCACTTTAAATACAAAAAGACCAGCCTCCCACAGCTGGTCTAAAAAATGTTTTTTTTGCGTTGTCTTCTCAAGAGAGTTAAAACCCAATTGCGCGTTCCCAAAATGCAACGGGCAACTTTTCTTAACAATATTGTAACAGCCAACACAGATTTTTCTTGAATATTCATCAAAAAAAGATATGAACAAAGCTTAAAAGCTTCTATCTATCAGGATAATTTAGTAGATTGCAGGGCATAGATAGTACAGATGAGGGAGAAAATTTTACTTTGTCTCCCTTATCTCCATTCTCCCTGCCTCAGTCTCAACCGATCAATTTCAACTTGACAGACTACTGATGCTGGGAGCGATTTCTGCATCTGCTGATGTTTCGCCCACACGGAGGATTTTAGCCCCCAATTGCTGCAACTTCGCATCGAGTCGATCATAGCCGCGATCAAGGTGCTGTAAACCCTGAATTGTGGTTTTCCCTTCTGCCGCCAGTCCAGCAATGACTAACGCTGCCGATGCTCGTAAGTCTGTACCTAAAACTGGTGCGCCAGACAATTTCGGTACTCCCCGAACGAAGGCAGCATTGCCTTTAACACGAATGTCTGCCCCCAAGCGATTCAACTCTGAGGCATGACGCAAGCGATTTTCAAAGACGGATTCGTTAATCACGCTGTCGCCTTCTGCCAACGTCAGCAAAGCCATAAATGGCGCTTGCATATCTGTGGGAAAACCTGGATGGTATTGAGTTTCAATATCCGTTGCCTTCAGGGTTTCTGCTGGCAGAATATGTAAGTGTTCAGGCTTGTCCTCAATTATGGTTACTCCAATATCCCGCAGCTTGGCAATTACTGGTATGAGATGTTCTGGAGCTACTGGCGAGAGGATCAGTTCTGAGCGGGTAATCGCTGCTGCTAGCAAAAACGTCCCGGCCTCAATGCGATCGGGAATAATGCTGTAGTCAACAGAATGCAACTTGGGGACTCCTTCGATAATAATCCTGCTAGTCCCTGCGCCCTTAATCTTCGCTCCCATTGCGTTACAGAAGTTAGCTAAATCAACTACTTCCGGTTCTCTGGCAGCATTTTCGATGATCGTTTCACCCTCTGCCAGGGTAGCCGCCATCATCAAGTTTTCTGTCGCTCCCACACTGGCGATGTCTAAGTAAATCTTCGCACCTTTTAATCTCCGGCTGCTGCCAGGAACATAAGCATTACAAATGCCATGCTCAATTTGTACTTCCGCTCCCATTGCTTGCAGTCCTCGAACATGCAAGTCAACTGGTCTTGCCCCAATAGCACAACCACCTGGTAAGGGCATCTGTGCTACTCCCAGTCTTGCCAGAATAGCTCCAATGGCAAAAAAACTCGCCCTCAGCTGGGTAACTAGTTCGTAGGGAGCTTTTGATGTTTTAATCTCGCTGGCGTTGATGTCTAAAATGTCACCTTGCCGGGTTAATTGTACACCCAAAGCCGATAACACCTGACCCATCCGCTCTACATCCGCTAATAAGGGGACATTGCGGATACGACAATCGCCCGGACACAGCAAGGCTCCAGCCATGATTACCAGTGCTGCATTTTTTGCCCCGCTAATTTTCACATGACCTCGCAAAGGATGCCCACCCCAAATTTGCAAGACTGAGGAGTCTGCTTCTGGAGCAAATTTGGCATCTGGTAAGCTGGTAGAAGGATTGATAAGCCTACCTCCAAAAGTAATACGTATTTTATATGTTTGAAGTTGGTTTTGATTCTACAGTAAAGATTCAAAATGTCCACGTTTTAAGGCAACGTCTTGCATAAGAAAATTGCTTTTTGGATGAAGAATAAAGGCTGAAAGGAAGCGATAGTAAGCTTTCTGAGCTTTTTAAAATTTTAATAAAAAAGAATGAACAAGTAGTAGTTTTAAGCAAAATTAAATACTCAGTAAAAAAACTTAAGTGTTCTCTAAAAATTAATGCTGTGCTGTTCAGTTAATATTTTGATTTGACCTAATATCCTAAAAAACTCGTTTACAATTTGAGTCTCTTAAACGAGGCGTTATGTTTTCACTTGACAAAGGTAAAACATAACGCAATAATAGGAAATTGTCGATAAGCACAAGTGCCAGCGGAACTGGCGGAATTGGCAGACGCGCTAGATTCAGGTTCTAGTGCCGCAAGGCTTCCGGGTTCAAGTCCCGGGTTCCGCATATTATCTAAGTTAAAAATTAAGAGTTAGGAGTTAAAAGAAAACTAAATTAACTCCTAACTCTTGATTTCTAAATCCTAACTTTTTGATGTTAACCAGTTTACAAAATTCTCTAGTTAAGCAAATTCGCAAACTCCACTCCACCAAGGAGCGGCACAAACAGCAATTATTTTTACTGGAAGGAACACACCTGTTAGAAGAAGCTTGTGCGGTGAATTACCCACTAGAAACAGTGTGTTGTATTCCAGAATGGCAAGCAGCCCACCCTTCGCTGTGGGATGAAGCTTGTAGTCGATGCGATCGCGCCGAAATTGTCAGTAGAGAAATCTTGGATGCGATCGCGACTACAGTCCAACCGGATGGTGTGGTGGCAACGGCAAAACGAAAGGAACACCAAACTCAACTACCATCGACTGGTTTAGTGCTAGCTTTAGAAACCGTGCAAGATCCCGGCAACCTGGGCACAATGATCCGCACTGCCGCCGCCGCCGGAGCATCGGGGTTGTGGGTAAGTGGAGATAGTGTAGATTTGGACAGTCCGAAAGTTCTACGTGCTTCCGCAGGACAATGGTTTCGCCTAGCAACGGCCGTAACCGAAGATTTAAAAGTAACAGTCCAACAAAGTCAGCAGGCAGGAATGCAGGTAGTAGCGACCTTACCCAGCGCGACTTTAACTTATTGGGAAGTAGATTGGCGAAAACCCAGTTTGATTTTACTGGGAAATGAGGGTGCTGGATTATCGGCAGATTTAGCAGCGATCGCAGACCAGCAAGTAAAAATTCCTTTGAGTCCTGGGGTGGAATCTTTGAATGTAGCGATCGCAGCCGCTTTAATGTTGTACGAAGCTCAACGGCAACTAATTTGTCAGTAATATATTTTAACTTTTTACCCCAATTTGGTTTTTGTTATTTCGTCGAGATATTTTTCAATATCAGCAACTGCGTCCTCAAGAGCCTCTAAATCAATATCTGTCAAGTCTTGATCGAGTTCGACCTCAGTAAAAGTACTAGTATGCAGTTCGGGCATCTCTTCTTCCTCGGTTGAACTTTCTTGTAAGATATCCTCCAACTGTTCGAGGGATTCTTGAAACACTTGATCGGCGGCGCGGCGCTGTTGTGGCTGATTTTGCTCCATAAGATTAATTTGAAAATCCTGATTTTCTGACTTAATTTTGATTCTGGTTCCTACAGATTTAAATTGTGCACTCATAACATCATAGTTGGGTGCTGTATCAACTTTAGCAGTGGTTATCAAGAATATCGATAGCTGTCTCCAATTGCTAAGACTTAAGATTTATCGCGATCGCTACGGGTACACTAAATCAAGTTTGGCTAGGTTTAGGTAAGTTTTATAAAACAGGTCTAATACTTAATTTGATAGACTATCCTAAATTTGAAATTATAAAAACTGGTAGCTCAGGGCTGATAACTAACTATGAGTGAAGCCTTATTCTGTATCGAAAATCTGCGAGTTGCCTATCCTCAACGGAGTGGAGAAGAAGCAAGCTGGGCGGTTGATGATGTATCTTTCACCTTACAACCAGGTGAAAGAATGGGGTTGGTGGGAGAGTCGGGTTGTGGTAAGTCAACTATTGGACGGGCAGTAATGCGTTTACTACCAGCTTCCAGTCGGATTGAGGGAGGGGTGACATTTCAAGGACAGTCGGTGTTTGACTTGATGCCTAACCAGTTGCGAAAATTTCGGGGAGAGGCGATCGCCTTAATTTTTCAAGATCCCATGACACGCCTCGATCCGCTGATGACCATTGGTAAGCATTGTATCGAAACTCTTCAGGCGCACTCACCAGAATTATCAACGCGGGAAGCTAAAGAAAAAGCACTTACTACCTTGGCAAAGGTAAATATTCCACTCAGTCGTTGGAATCAGTATCCTCATGAGTTTAGCGGTGGAATGCGACAACGGGTAGCGATCGCCTTAGCTTTACTCCTTAATCCCAAGTTGATTGTTGCCGATGAACCCACTACCAGTTTAGATGTCACCGTTTCCGCGCAGATATTGACAGAATTAACTCGCCTGTGCGGTGAAGAAAACATGGGATTGTTGCTGATTTCTCACGATTTAGCAATGGTGGCTGAGTATTGCGATCGCATTGGCGTGATGTACAACGGCAAGATGGTCGAAATGGGTGCTACAGAAACCGTATTTAGGCAACCTCAACATGAATACACGCGATCGCTCTTAAAAGCAGCTTTACACATTCAAGCAGTAAATGATAATGGAGAATTGATAATTGCCAATGACTCAGAAAAGCAATTACCGATTATTAATAAGCAATCCCCAATTTTGAGTGTTACAGAACTCAAGCAACACTACACCATAGAACCTAACTTTATCGAGCGACTATTTAATACACAAGCCCAGACAATTAAAGCAGTAGATGGCATTAATCTAGATATTTATTCAGGAGAAATTCTGGGCTTAGTTGGGGAATCAGGTTGTGGTAAAAGCACACTATCACGAACAATTTTGCAACTAATTCGTCCCACTAGTGGCAAAGTTGAGTTTTTAGGACAGGATTTAACTAAACTGTCGCGCCAAGAAATTCGTTCTTCACGGCGACAAATACAAATGGTTTTTCAAGATCCCCATGCTTGCCTCAATCCAGCGATGACAGTGGGGCAAAGTATCGCCGATCCTTTATTTATCCATAATCTAGCCGATCCTGTTAAGGCAAAAGAACAAGTTTTGTGGATGCTAGAGAAAGTTGGGTTAACACCGCCAAAAGTGTATTATGAGCATTATCCATCAGATTTGTCTGGAGGGCAACAGCAACGAGTTGCGATCGCTCGTGCTTTGATTACTCACCCTAAACTTTTAATTTGCGATGAACCCGTAAGTATGTTAGATGCCAGTGTGCAGTCACAAGTGCTGGATTTGATGTTGCAATTAAAGGAAGAGTTTGAGTTAACTTATCTATTCATCACTCATGACCTTTGGTTAGCTAGATTTTTGTGCGATCGTATTGCCGTGATGAATGGGGGTAAAATTGTCGAACTCGATCTTACAAAAAAGATTTTTGCCAATCCTCAGCACCCTTATACCAAAACTTTACTAGCTGCTGCTCCCTTACTAGCACGCGCTTAACTAAATAAAAAAAGTAGGAGTTAGAAGTTTTAGACTCCTAACTCCTGTACAAACGTAATTAATCGCGTCTCCTAACTCTCTTCCCTTCCCTCAAGTAATTTAGTTGTTTCTCCACTCGAACCATATAGCTCAACAAACCTTCTAAAAAGCAACGCACTCTCGTGATTTGAAGTCCTACTTAAATTGAATAAACGCTCTATATTTTTCTCAGTTAAAGCTCTTAGATACGGCAAATCTTCAAAGAGTGTCAAACAAGAAGCAAAATGCAAAATTATTTGTAATAATGGCTTTGGCCACTCTAGATCGCTATAAATATCTATAAAAAACTGATGTTCTGAGTCATTTAAAGGGAAAGCATGAAATATAACAATTATCCTTTTGTTATTGTAGACTGGAATATTAAGTTCAACAGCGTATGGAGTATGTAATATTAAATCCACCTCCACAGTTGGTTGTCGCCAAATTCTTAGAGGATTAGCTGGTGAATCTAATATCGTTTGAAATGTGATTTTACCACCGACGTTTGTCGTTTGGAACTGGCTGACACTAAGAATTTTAAGATTATTAAGGCTAAACTTATGAATTGTTTCTAAATGTTTTAAGTTTAATAGATGATATATTTGGCAAATATAAGGGAATGGTAAAATATACTCCTGGCTAATCATGTGTAGCTTTTTTAATTGAAGCTTGTTAGCCTGAGTACGATCAAGATATTCTTTATATTGCCTGGGTTCTAAATCATTGCTATTAAAGCTTTCTTCCGGCTTAAGATATAGCCAACTCACAAAAAAGAAAGAAGCTGTAAATAGTTGAAATATTTCTATAAAAGATAAATAACCATCAGCAAATGCAGCTACGCTTCTATCGGTTATTCCGAAAAGCCAAGATGGAATACCAAATAGCCAAATATTATTTTTTATTTGGTCTATAAAAAGCGCTATCTCAACAATATTTGGAATTTTACTATCTTGCTTTACACTTGATTTTTTATTTAAACAATTAATAGACATGATATTTAGGCTTAGAAATAATCCATGTAAAGTTATATTTATATTAACTTTAAATACAAAAATACGATGATGACCTCCATCTTTAGCTATATATACAGTTTGTACTCATTCATACAAACTTACATCCAGCTTTTATAAACATGACTACAAAATGAAATTTTTTGTTATGTATAATCTTCAATTAGATGTGTATACAGTAACAATAAATTTGTTTGTAAGCCTTACTGTTAAAAGATTTAGAATTCTATTCTTTGGTTTAAAACAAAAACTTTGTTAAAGCATTTATGTTCACTGAGTTAAAAATTGCAATTCTCTCAATCTGACAAAAGTAGTATATAAATATTCAGATAAAATAGTTTGTTTTTCCTGACATGAAAAAATTATCTATTCCTCTAGAATGAATACGGAATGAGACCTTAGAAATAAAAACTTAGAATTTCCAACTAAGGAGTTATAAACTTTATTTACTATAAAAAATAAAATAGGCAAGGCTTAGGGACATTCCTCTATTTATCGCAACCGTGATGTTTTTTGTAGTGGCTCATTGCATACTTGCTAGTAGAGTTAGCCATTGTATGTAAGTGAGGTACAAGTACCCTACCTGGTAAAGTATCTGTGAGAATTACGATAGAAGCCGTAGAATTGCTACTCTTAACACTGTATTATTTTTGAATATTTTCTGAAGATTTTTCCGAGACGGTAGCAATGACTATTCGCCATGCGACTGAAATTGACTTGCCTGCAATTGTCGCAATTTACAACACTGCAATTCCTAGCCGCATGGCAACCGCTGACTTAGAACCAGTATCCGTGGAAAGTCGCCTTGCTTGGTTTAAGGGGCGATCGCCTTCACAACGCCCACTTTGGGTAATCGAAGTAGACGGAATAATTGCTGGATGGCTTAGTTTCCAATCCTTTTATGGGCGACCCGCCTATAATAAGACTGCCGAAATTAGTATTTACATAGCCCCTAGCTTTCATCGGTGCGGTTTGGGACGACAACTCTTAGCACAAGCAATTAGTGAAAGTCCTAGTTTAGGTATAAAGAGCCTAGTATGCTTCATTTTTGCCCACAATCAGCCCAGTTTAAAACTCTTTGAAACATTTGGTTTTCAACGCTGGGGACATTTGCCTAAGATTGCCGAACTTGACAGCGTTGAACGAGACTTAGTGATCATGGGACTGCGAGTTAGTAAATCTGTTGTTTAGGGCGATCGCTATTTTCTCAGACTTATAAATTAAATTCGCTCACAATTGGTCTACATTAATTTCCCGTTCTTGTAATAAAGCATGGCGAGCTTCTAACTTAGCCTCAGTACGGTCATGAAATCTTACTCATCCCATTACATTTACACGCCCACTACTGCGTTTTGCTGTTACTTTCTTGCTCGAACCTTTTTTACTCCAATTTTTACGTCTAATTACCCGAAGGCTAAAACCACTCTCGTGCCAAAACCAGACTTGCAGTTTCTCTGGGCAAAGTTTTGAGGCTGACAAATAGCCTTGTAACTTTTCTTTAAATGCCTCCATTTTTGTTGGGTCTTGTTTGTCCTCTAGACTGTATTTTGCCCAAAGGTAAACATACTTTTTTTGTTTTACAGCACCTCCGGCAGCTATGAGGTACATCATTAAAACTGAAAAGTATGCTAATAAAGGGGCAAGGAAAAAACTGTACTGCATAATAGCGGGAAGCGCTGTAGTATCCTCCTGACTTGTTTGCAAGTTAACTTTATACCTGTTTTATCTTCTAAATATATGGCTAATCTCGCTGTTATCCAGTATCCAAATTCATAATCTAATTCACTAGGTTATTTTTCAATAGTTCCCATGAATAAATCAATATATTATTTAATTTATTTATGATAGTTTCCTTTCTCTCTATCATCTTTAAGACTTTCTAAATTATCTGGATCACCGTGAACGCATCAATATGCTACACTTCAAGATGAGCAACCCCAAAATCCACTTATTTCCTGGTAAGTTTTATCATCATTTATCAGGAGTAGCATCAATATTTTCTGTGTCAGTTGAGAGCGATCGCTTTCTTTTAAGGCTTTTTGTAAATTGTCTTTTTGGGATTGAGTCAGAAAAACTTTAGCGGGCATAATAGCACGCTTTTACTCGAATATATCTAATTTAGCATTTGTGCAATTTAGATGTGGAACAGCTTACCAATTCTCTAAAAGCTAGGACTCACTCAGCCAAGCATTTGATCAATTACTTCTAATCTTTAGTTACGACGCTGCCAGCCCGTCAAGTCAAATACATTACGCTCATACGATCATACATATAATATTCTTCCACATCGTAGTCTAACCAAAATTTACTATTTGATCGGTGTAATCATTCAGCTATAACCTATTACTACAAATAAAAAAAGCTGGTGCTATCGCCGAGAAATATCAGGCTCTCTATCAAGAAGTATATTAGCTGTGAAAGTTGTGCTAATAATGATTCTTTTTGTCCCAATATAGTTCACTTAACCATTTATTTATTCTCTCACTGTCCTCTGTGGTTCATTAAAAAATTGGCTTTGACAAAGGGTTTTAGCCTTAACTGAAGACATTTTTTCAGGCTTTGATCCTTACAAAATGCGACATTACATCGACTTTGCACAAGGATGATTGGCCTTATTATATTTAAAGTACAATCCTCATACTCAAATCCAACCACTTCGAGTGAGTAATTGGCGCACTGCTAGAAATATAGTCAACACCCACCTGTGCTACACCGCGAATCGTTTCCAAAGTCACATTCCCCGAAGCTTCAATTTTCACCTGGCTATCCTGCTGGCGAATCAACTGCACCGCCTGACGCATCATATCCAAAGGCATATTGTCCAACATAATAATGTCAGCCTTGTGCTGCAAAGCTTCTTTCACCTGCTCTAAACTTTCAGTCTCTACCTCTATTGTCAAGGGATAAGGTATCTGAGAACGAATACGGGTAACAGCTTCTCCAATTCCCCCAGCCGCCGCAATGTGATTATCCTTAATCATCACCGCATCATCCAACCCCATGCGGTGATTAATCGCCCCACCCAACGCAGTCGCGTACTTTTCCAACAATCTCAGCCCTGGTGTAGTTTTACGCGTATCCACCAACTGAGCAGGTAAATCAGCAATTTGCTCTACATATATATTAGTTAGGGTAGAAATTCCACTCAACCGCATAGCCAAGTTGAGCGCGACCCGTTCCCCCATCAGCAGTGCATCCAGTGAACCATGAATTTCAGCTACTACCTGTCCCGGCTCACACCATGTACCTTCAGCCGCAACTGCCACAAAGCTGACTTTATCATTCAAAATCTGAAATACTCTAGCAGCAACTGGTAATCCAGCAACAATCCCAGAAGCTTTAGCTACCCATTTAGCCGAACCTAGCGTCACATCTTCTACTAGTAGCGAATTTGTAGTGCGATCGCCCCTACCAATATCCTCCAATAACCAGCTACGCAACAGAGGATCTAAAACCAGCCAGGGAGGCAAAACAGCAGAATTGCTCACAAATTTATTGCTTCCTTAGAGACTTCCAGCAATACTATAGCTTAAAACCCTTGCCATCCAAGGCTTTGATAGTGATGCAGAAGCAGTCCAAAAATAATTTGGAAAAATAGTTGACACAAGGAAGTAGGTTCGCTATATTGAATAAGTGCCGGAAGCGAAGCGAGAAAGAGCGACGCTGAGAGGGACACCGAACCTTGAAAATATTATAGTTTGAAAGCAATTATACAGCAAGTGTGTTGCGTCAAGAAAATAAAGATAACTAAGCTGAAGTTAAAAAAGAGCAGCTAATGAGCTATAGAGCTTTCCAAAACGGAGAGTTTGATCCTGGCTCAGGATGAACGCTGGCGGTATGCTTAACACATGCAAGTCGAACGGTGTCTTCGGACACAGTGGCGGACGGGTGAGTAACGCGTGAGAA
>NZ_JACJSI010000139.1 GCF_014698065.1 Nostoc flagelliforme FACHB-838 | reverse complement strand
TATAACTACCGTGTTTATTCAATGAGTCCTGCGCTTCCCAGCAAGCAAAACGGATCTGCTCTGGCGTAAAATTACCGCTCGAATATCGCGCCACTGGCAAGAAAGCAGCCACCAAGATATCAGCCACCTTACGCTGTGCCTCATCCTTGGGCAACGAGTTCAGGTAATCGACAACTTCCGCTAAAACATCACCCTCATAAGGTTGAAGCCGCAAACTCAAAGACTTGCGTTTCTTTTTGCTTTGGTTCATTGACTTGTCTCCATCCCCAACAAATAATCAAACATCCCAAAGCAGTCCACCAAACGCGCTGAGGTACTATACCTATACGTTTGCTCTGAATCTAAATTAAAAGTTTCTTGCACCTGAGTTATAAAACCGCTACCCCAAACCATCGGTATCATTGGCAATTTGTCGTCTTTGGGGATGTATTTACCAGTTCTCACTGGATCATAACTGTAATTCTTTTCGAGTTCCCATGCACAATTGAAATACGCCTCCAACTCAACTTCTACATGGTAAGCAGCACCTCCACCGATGATTACCTCGTTCAACGGTCTAGGTAATATTTTGTCCATCCACCGATTGAGCTTATCCCAATATTGGGCTGTTGCTATTCTAATTGCATCAACAATATGAGAAATTTCTTTTTCTCTTAAACTGGTGTCTTTGGCACTTGCTAAGGCTTGTATTTGGTCAAAACTTATCCAATCAGGGCGTGCCGAGTGATTACGGTTTTTGTTGTAGACCTTATTAATAATCGTGTAGCGTGCATCAAATATAGCCGAAGCTAAACGCTCTCGGTCTAAACCACTCGTCATATCCAGCACGATATCCAACATATTGGCAAAGCCCAGCAGTGGACTATCCCCCAGCTTCAGTTGCCCCCGGTCAAAATAAAGTGCTGTCGTGTTCCTGTGACCGAACATTAATACCGCCAATTGGGAAGTGCGTAACCAGTCTACCCCCTGTTGTTTGATTCGCAGTGCTGCTAATCCCCCACCTTCAGGACGGCACAAGAAACGCTTTAAGTTCACCTTTAAATATTGTTTGCGTACCGTAAAATCCGCCAGCATTACCCGTAACTGTTCTTCAAAGCGCCGGCGATCGCTGTACTCATTCCACGGCAGAAGTAACGCCAACTCCAAGTTAATTTGTTTTTTCGCCGTCACCTTAACTAAGCTGAGTTCAACAATTAAGCCAACAGCCCCCAGTACCTTCCACAAGGCATTCTCATATTTAAGTTCCTTAATGCGGTCAAGCGCATCAAAGTTAGCCGCGAACTCACCCAACACCACCACTCTGTTATTCCACTCAACCCACAGTTGTTGATCTGGTGAAGGGCTACCAATCCAGCCCAAGCGTTCCATGAAAAAATTAAGTTTATCCTTAGTAATCTCTTCTATCGCTGGTGGCAGCAGAACATAATTTGGTTTAGTCTGGTCATCCACTTGATAAATAATCTTAGTTTGCGACCCACCAACGTCCACGCTGAGGTAAATGTCAGTCATGCAAAAAGCTGGTTAAAACGATGATCTGATCTTAGTGCAGATTTAGAGCAGATTGGCACTATATAGTGCAGATATTGCACCAATTTAGCACAACCTGGCACTCGTGATTCACCTCGGTTCATGACCCTAAATGCTGATTTCAGCTGACCAAATTGTGCCAATTTGCACGTTAATTGTGCTGAGTTGCTCCATATTTGTGCCAAGAGGTCGCTTTGCAGTGGGAGTAGGTGCTGTTGCCGCAGAATTTCGCTTCGGTGTACCATGTTGGTGGTGTACTCACTACACTTTTGCGCCCTGCGGGTGGGCTGCGCCCATCTTTCGCTTCGCTCAAGACGCAGAAGTTACGTTCGCCCCTGCGGGGAGTTTGCACCGATGATGGCACAACTGTAAAATCCGAGAAAAAAGAATGGTGGCTTTAGCGATTCTGCGCGTTGAAAAACTCAAGTCTTTCGGCAACATTGGCGGCAGCGAGAAGCATACCGCACGTTTACAAGATACCCCAAATGCCGACACCACTAAAAAAAATATCCGGCTGATTGGCATGGAGGATGATTCACCGCTTGAAGTTTTGGTGAAAAACAAGATAGCCAAGACAACTTTACACAAACCGCGCAAGGATGCCGTGCTGTGTAGCGATATTTTTCTTTCAGCATCCCCAGAATATTTTCGCCCCGATAATCCATCAAATGCGGGGGAATGGGATAATCCCCGAATGTTGGACTTTGTTAAGGCTTCTCGCAGTTGGCTAGTCAACAACTATGGTGATAAGTGCGTCAGGGCAGAATTGCATTTGGATGAAGCTACTCCCCACATTCATGCCTATGTCGTACCCATCAACGAGAAAACCTTGCAGTTAAGCCACAAAGAAATGTTTGGGGGTAATGGTCGTGCTGCCAGCATTAAGTTATCCAAGTTGCAAGATAGCTATGCTGCTGCACTCGCTCCTTTGGGCATTGAACGAGGGGTTAAGGGCAGTAAGGCAACCCACACCAAAGTAAAGGAATATTACCAAGCGGTTAATAGTGAACCACTCACTGCCGTCTGGTCGAATAAAAAACTTGAACCCGAACCTTTTGAATCAGCTACAAATTACGTTGCCCGGATTCAGAATGATGACCAATTCCACGCCATCAACCACCAACTGGCTGACCGCGCTTTCATGCAAGAGCGACTAGAACGGGCGGAGCAACGGGCTAGGGCCAGCGAGAAGGAACGACAACGGCTAGAAGAAATTGTGCGATCGCTGGAATTGAAAACCCAACAACTGCGCGACTTGCCACTTGTTGATGTGGCTTGGGAATTGGGGCTACACAATAGCCAAGGAAAATGGAAGGGTCACGGACACATCATTAATATAGATGGGCCCAAGTTTTACGACTTCGCCCCTGCTGAACAGAAAGGTGGCGGTGGTGCAATTGATTTGGTGATGCACGTTAATGACTGCAATCTACGGCAGGCGGTTGTCTGGTTGCATGAGCGATTTGGGGAAGCTGGGGCAGAACGAGCAGCGATCGCTAAAGCTAAAACAGTGGCTGCTGAGATTATCCAGTTAGAACCACGAACCCCGTTTCAGCTACCCGTTGAAGATAAAACCAAATGGTCTTTTGTCTCCAACTACCTGACCCAGAAACGGGGGATACCATCAAACTTTGTGCAACTTCTGCATAAAAGGGGGTTAGTTTACGCTGATGATCAGCAAAACGCTGTGTTCGTCATGCGGAATCTTGGCGAAGAACCCCAGGCATATAGGGCAAATAAAAATCTTGCACGCTAAAACCAAGTTTTTACGCCTTTTCGTCCCTTACACTGCCCATTAATGACCTTTTTAGGGAATGTTTTCACAAGAGAGGACACGCTCAATCCAGTATTGAAACAACGTCAAATCAAAGGTTTCCAAACATCTATCTGCGTTACAAAACTTTACAACGTGTCCCATTTTGCGGGTATCTGATACTGTTGGCGAAAGTGTTACAAACGCATAAACAAAAGTGTTACAACTAAAAGCTGCAACCGCAGATTGAAGGTTTGAGCTTACATAATACTTTCAAATACAACTATATATTACATTCGCCAACGGTATCGGTATCTCGGCGGCTACCCAAATTGAGTTGGTCGCACTATACGGAGCTTTTAGCTATTTCGGATGATTTGGCGCGGTCATTTTATGAGCAGCAGTGCATGCAAGAAGATATGCATGAAAATAGCTCTAGCACTGGCGAGAGCGATAGAGGTCTATTTTGCGGTGGGTAAGGCGGGAAAGTGGGTTATATTTAGCTTCTTATACCAACCCAATTAATCACCCATTGTCTGCCAGCGTCATTCGCATATACAGGGTCTATCGGTATAACTGGAAATGCTCTTCTTACGTATATTACAAATCCTGTTTTGGTTGCATGGTATATAGAAGTAGCACCAGTAGTTACGTAATGCTCACTTAGACCGCCAAGTGATGTTGTGTATAGTGGTAAATTCGTGAAATTGCAGGACGATGTATCAATCTCAACAAAGATACTATAGGGATCGTAAACTTTCCAATTAGTATTTCCTGGACTTGTTGTCCCACCGCATAAAATTGAATTATTGACAATATTACTGGTAACAGTCTGCAAACTATCCGATGATCCTACTAAAGCAGTCTTGTTTGCTAAGACAGACGAAACTGCTTTAGCAGACGAGACTCCTAAAGCACACAAGAACAGCAATGATAACAATAGAGTTAGAATTGACTTTTTCCTCATATTGAACTTTGAAACGCAAGAATAAAAGAATGATTTCATGTTGTAATCGGTTGTGGGTTATTGAGTTAAGAATCATACCCGGGGGTAAATGAGCAATCGAACAGAAAGTTACGCTGTGCGATTGCTCATTTACCCCCTACTACAGAGCGCCCTATCTCTTCATACTCTCTTTTGCCAAAGGTATTGGATCAAGAACAGCTTTTTTGGAATAAACGATATAACTATTAAGACAGCCAGGGGGCTGCCCTGCTTATTGCGTACTAATCCTCTTCGAGTACAGCGTTTGTAAGTGAGAAGCCAATTTCAGCATGATCTCCTCCTCCAACTCCAGCATTTCTCAGTTGAATATTATGGTTAGCAGCGTTAGGGTTTTTCCCTGTAGTCCTTGGTACAAGAAAAGTAACTACCTTTTCGTCTTCTAAGTCTGATGTATTTTCAGAGGTACCTTCAAATAATTTTGCATTCCCCTCAATTTGGATTTCTCCTCGACCTACAGCTCTAGCAGTCACTCGGACTTCGACACGGCACTCGCCTCCCCATCTTACATCTGGAATATCTAATGCAACTGCTGGCTGATCAATATCAAGGGTTGCATTCAGAGGGAATGATCTTGAAACATGTTCATCATCGAAAGGCCAGTTCTCATCATCTGTCCCATCGATGAAAACTATACCTGATAACTTTCTTGCCATGATAATCTCCTTATAATTATGGAATTTAACTTTGATAAAGTTGTGTTGTCTAGTATTAGACTTTGAATTCTCTGGTCTCACTTGGTTTTTGTCTCTATAGTGACATCATTCCAAAACTTCAAATTTTCGCAGGAATTTATGCTATTTACAAAAGTTTATATTTAACCGAAATCAACTTACATCTGATACAAAACCAAATATCGTCCGAGTCAAATGCCGCCTGTACATTAGGAATATGCTGCAATTGCTCCACTAAAGCAACAGCGCAATTTTGATCTGGATTTGAGTATTTATTTGTCAGCGTCCTAGTAGTGAACTGTACACTCCCTTTTGTAGTACTAACGTAGTTTTTAGTAGTTCTTGTTGATTCAAGTGATTTGAAATTCACTCTTGTCATCACTATTTGTCAAAAAAAACTTTCCGCCAATTATGGCGTACTGTGCGTCAAAAAATCATATTATTCTTTTCTCAGAGCATAATATCACTGTGATATTTAAAAATGCTGAAATTCTCGCATTTTCCATTGATTTGCCATTCAAATGCCATTCAAATGCCATAATTCTGCCAGTTTTAACCCTAATTCTCAATAGTGATAATTAGTTGAGAATTGAGGTTTCAAAAATCCATTCATTTGCCATTGAGATGCCATTGAGATGCCATAAATCAGCCATAATGGGAGCCAATTTTTGACTTTCCATAAATTTGCCATAATTCTGCCATTAGGGTAAGTTTTTAGTTCGCATACGAAGTTTTTTTGACGAACTCTCTAGCGTCTACCAATTTGTGGCAGTCAAGAAGAATGACGATAAAACCAGTCAATAAAAAAAATGAAATTGATAATGAGCTAGGGGTGAGCTATGTCTACCCCAAAATCGGACATACTAGAATGAGTTATTATCATTAACTTCAAGTACAGTCCTGTTTATTGTGGATTCCATTTCAATTTTGCAGCAAGCTTTAAATGACTTCTGCTCACAAGTACTTTTTGATACAAGTTTTGTGGCGAAGGCGTTTAAGCAGATACACTTCATGAAACACGAGTTTGGCAAAGGGTATGCCTTAGTTAATGTTGGAGAGTTTCGCCCAGACATTGATGAATTCATTTACCCAGAAAAAGATGGGCTTGGAACGAAAGTGGCTGGATGAAGAGACAACTCATCAATATCTAAACAGCGAAATGGCCGCTAACGTTTTGAACGTTGTCGATCACGAATCCTGCCCCCCTCACCATGAAGTTTTCATTTTCATGGGCAGTATTGATAATGGCGATGCAATAAAAGAAGGTCGATACAGTGTAGCTGTCATGAGTTTCAATGTTGCTGACCCCTACTGCATCAAACCTTCATCAATTACATCTAAGCAAATTGAGAAACGGTTGCGACGGATGGCGAATAGCGGAGTACGTCTGTTAATTCTCGATACCTCTAATCCTGATTTTATGGGTAAGAACCTTACAAAATGGCTGCGTGAAATCAAGAGGTTAGGAAAAAACGCCTCTCAACACTTTAGCGTCATGATAGATGCCACTGATGAGTTTCCAGCAGAACTGCCGCCGGATTTACAAGATGACTGCTGGACTATCAGGTTTGGTAAGTAGAGTAGTTCGCGGCTGCATTACACGTAATAGCCCTAACGTGTAACTTGATACGTTCCGTGTGCAAGCGGATTGTTATGCAGCGCTTTTCCCAAATGCTTTACGGAAAATGATCTTGTCATCTCCTGCTTTGTAAAACTCCCGAATCCGAGCTTCCTCGTCATAACCATTCTTTCGATAAAATGATCGGACATATTCAAAGCTCTCAAGACCGGACGTTTCCACTAACAGTACACGTTCACCGCGATCTGCCAGTACTTGTTCAACATGACGAAGCAGGACACCACCACGCCCAAGTCTTTGACGATCCGGGTGAATAGCAATCAGATAGAGATTCCATGTCCCTGAGGTCATTCGTTCCGGCGCAACATACGCCACGCCTACTACCCCATTATCGTCGTCGGTAAACCACAAATCTTGACTCTCCAGTTCGCTATTGAAGTGCTGATCCAGCATTTGGGCGAGTTCCTCGGTTTGATTTGGCTCGAATAACCCAGACGCTTCCGCCAAAGCGATCAAGGTAGGTGTGTCACTGGGCGTAATCAGTCGAATCATAGGTTTTTGGTTAAGGAATACTCAGCACAAATCATTGATGGCTGAATTTATTAAGTTGCAGACAGGTATAAATTAACCTCTCATCGGAATTTTAGCAGTATAACGTTCCGCTTCACCCGATGCTAGCAACCTCTCCGACTCAACCAAGCATCTGTCAGCAGTCGAGTGCTAAGCGGGTTGTTCTGCCACTGGCAACTACTTTCAGGCTTTCCTAAACAGTTTGGATACAACTCCTTTCAGAATATATGGTAGTAGCTTCGGAGCGGGTAAGAAAACAATCCCTAACTGCTGCATCAATCCGAGTGCATCGCCTAGCCCCCAATGCTCCACGATCTTTCCATCCTCGACTCGATCGATGTGCATGATCGACAAATTGATTTGTTTACCTGTTGGCGGAAGACCTTGAAATTCTCCAAGATGTGTGGCTGTGAATTTTCCATACGTTACAACCCTATCGCCTGAAACAATAACCTCATCAAAAATGTGCTGTCCCTGACCGAAGGCTAAATAAAACGACATCCCAAACTGCTTAAACCCTTCTCCGTCCAATGGCTCTGCTATACCCCCTAGATGAGCAACAAAGTTTGGAGCCAAAAGCTCTAAGGCTTGCTCCATTTTGTGATCGTCAAAAGCTTTGTAGAACTGGAGAACGAGGGCTTTGTTTTGTTCAGTCAGCATACAGAATTTCGTTTTGAACTAGATTGTAACGCGGTGATTACGAGAACTTAACCGGGCAGAAAGCCGACTTGAAAACACTACCTCAGCGATCGCACTTTAACCGAGTTCCCAACAAACAATTCCGTTTGTTGGGGTAAATATAGCGAACGGCGGATACCCTTAAGTAGTTTTTTTATAAAACAGTAAGCTAACGGGTGGCAGTGACCACCCATTTTTATGAGCCAAAGTGAACCTCCCTCTCGGCGGCTGGTACTAGCATCTCAAGTTGCGCGAATTCACCCAAGGTCAAAAACCCGTGTAGTTCCGAGTAAGAAAGAATTTCCATTTCACTCAAAATATCCTTAACCACCTCCCAACTTGGATTAGGGGATTCCAAGATACAAGCTAGGGCTTCTGAGGCTAAAACCTTGGAATCTTCGTCAGATCGCACCTCCTCGGATTCACCCGCACCACTTTCTAGCTCTGACGCACCAGTGACGCATGAGTTTTCCATGCTCTGTAAGGGTTCCGCACCACTTTCTAGCTTTTCCGCACAACTTTGGGAGCTACCCGCCCCACTTTGGGAGCTAACCGCCCCAGTTTCGCCCCAGTTTCCGCCCCAATTTTCCTTATCCTGTAAGACTTCCGCCTCACCCGCCCCAGTTGGGGTTGCATATTCTTCTTTTTCCATTGGAGGAGAAAGTAAATCAATTTTCATCTCTTCCTTTTCAATGTTTTCTTGGGAATTAGAAAAACTGGGGCGGGTGGGGCGGGTTGCTTGCTGTGACTGGGTTTCTGGGGCGGGTAGTGGGGCGGGTGTGGGGCGGGTTGACTCTAAACTGGGGCGGGTAGTTCCCAAAATTCCGATGCCTTTCAGTATTGGAATCTGCTTTTTGCGAACATCACAGTACCTACTTGCGATGACTGCCTTGGGGAAGAGTTGAGCGATTCGAGCGCTGACTTGGTTAATGCCCTTCACGTTTTTGTCGCTGGGGCGTACTTGGTCAATCCATGTCCTACGATTGTTTTCATCTATAGTTAATGTGCCATTCTGCTGATACCAATTCTCCAGCAACATCCACAAAGCGCTTACTGACATCTCGCCACCTTCGACGTAGCCCAGTTTTTCATCTTCAATGAAATTAAACAGATGATTATTTTCCTTCTGAAGGTTGCGGAAAGCGTCGGTTGTGCATTCGTAATCGATGCCTGACTCTATAAGGTTATTAAGAGCCTTCAGAATTCTATTTAGGAATGCAGGAGCTAATTTTGTTCTGATGAAATCTGGGTCATAACGGAATCGGGGGTCGCCTTTTATCTCGTTTAGGTTATTTGGATCAGGATTATCTACAAAGGTTTTCTTGAATTCTAAGATTACAATTCTGTCTTTGATTGCTTGTATTACACCTTGAAAAGCGGGAGTCTCGTTTAAGTTGAAAATACCTATTGCATTAGAATAAAACTCTATATGGTCTTTCCCTTTATGTTCGCAGTGTAATGTATCTCCAGTGACAAATAATTTTAAACTTTGGAGTCTGTCAATCCTCGATGTTTGTGGGTTTTCAGAAGCCCAATTAATTCGACTATATATAAGTGGAGCTAACCCGAACTTTCTGCCTTCGTCGTAGGATTGGAAGTCACCCAAGGAGACAGAAGTTAATCCATTCTTTCCGTAAATCGTTGATACACACTCGCGCAGAGCATCTTTACCATTAGAACCAAGACCAATTGCAAACATTGCTTTTACCTCTCTCCCTCTAAATTTTCTAACAGTTTGAAGGTCAAGGGATGCAGCAATATTTCTAAGAAATATTTCTTGTTGTGGCTTGTCTAAACAAGCTAAAAGTTGCTCACAATATGTATCGTCAGCATTAGGGTTATATTCAATCAATGGTTCATAAATGTAATAATCCTCCGGTGTATGTGGGGCTAGTCTTACTGTAAAATTTCTGCCTTCCCACTCAACCTTGACTATCCCATTGGTGCAATTTACCCCAGGAGGATTAATTAGTTCTGGGTCAATTCCCGTCCTCATCTTTGCCCATTCCAAAACCTTCTTAACCGAACTGGGTGAGGCGTAGGGATAGGATTTTTTACCTTGCTCATTTTCAACTGCAAAGGAGTTACAGAAGTCAGTTATTCGCTTAATTTCTCTAGAGTCTGGAGAGTGTTTATAGTGGTTGCCAGTATGCCAGTAAAGCTTATCTGCAACGCACATCCAGTTTTTATCCCCATAAAGAGATTGAAAAGCTTGCTGGGTAAAGGCTACAACAGGATTTTGGTCATCACCACTATCAATGACATTTACAAGAGCCTGTTGCTCACGCTCTGCAACGGCAGCGTGGATCTGCTTTTCTAATTTATGGATAAACTCTATTACATCCATCTTTGCCAAGATTTCTTTGATATCACTTGATTTATATGGTAAATCGGGGCAGATGTCGTGAGGGTTAATTCCGATCAATGAAATTCCCACTTCGTCGGCACAGTCCTGGCAGGTCTGGAGTTTCTTTAAGCCAGTGTCGTCAGCATCGTGCAGAAAAACAATTAATCCTATGCCTGATTCCTTCAGGAGTTGATATTCTGGGGTGATTGTTTTCTTATCCCATCCACTGCCCTGAAACGTAATCCCAGCAAGACCATGTGAGCGACCAACTTCTACGCATCCCTCACCTTCATGCTGGAGTAGTGCCGGGGTTCCCTGCATCAATTTACTAGCAGCGATCGCTTCATCAATGCGGTAAGCTTTCCAGGGTTCATCCCCTTTTCTCATCTCTGGTGTGCCGTCCGGGAGCCTGTGCCATTGGCGGAAGGACTTATCATAACCCTTCTCTTTGATGTAATCCGCCCATTCATAGCGAATTACCCATTGGCTTTGTGAGTAAGGATAGATTGTTTGTGTTGCATTCCCTGGTATTCCCTTTGGGAGCTTGCAAGTTATGTTTTGAGTTTGGGGTATGTCAGTCGCCGCTTGGGTCAACATCACCAAGCTTGAGTCAAGGGGGATTGATGTTGCTTTGGGCTTGACCGTCTTAGCTTTGATTGGGTTTTTGTTTGGTGCTGCATTGAAATTAGTCTTTTGTCGCTCCGCCAGCACTTCATTCCAAGGTTTTATCGCCTCTCGGATATCTTTGCACTCGCAATTATTGAAGCATCTGTACTTCCCGGTTTCTGGGACAATGGATAGGTTATGCCCCTCGCAAGCTGGGCATATGTACTTGCCCTTCTCCTTGGCTGGCTCTAGTTGGTCTTGGAAGTTGCGGATGTCAAAAGTGGCGATCGGAGTGAATGTATCTGTCATGACTACAACCTTTTAAAGCGAGGGTTTGTAGCCTGCCAAAGAGCGAGAAATTAATGCAATTAACCTTACAACTCCGACAATCAATGTGATACCATTGACTAAATTAAACTTTTAATATTTTTTGGTTAGTTGCTTTTTTCGCCTCTGATACAGGCTTATGAAAAGAGCAATCTTTTTTTGTGTATATAAGATTGCATACTAATTGAAAACTAGCTTAACAGATTGAGAGCAAAAAGGGAGCGTTAATTTTTGCTTTTTTCTTGTTTTGTATCACTGTACTGAAAAGCTTTTCTGTCTTTTTTTCTTATTTTGTGATGTAATCAATTTATTTTTTGAAAATATTTCAACCTACTGAAGTGCGATCGCTGTTAGGAGTCACAATGGCGATCGCACTTCAGTATCAACTAAATATTTGTGCAATATCTGCGCCAAGCTCTGTAGCTGTGCGCTCTTTGGCGAGTTCAGCCACGTTTAGAATGCTCTCATTGAGAATCGTGAAGGTGTTCCCGGAGCTTATAGCCTGCGGATTAAATGCTCCGCCCATGAAACTCAATGCTTTGCAATATCGATCAAGTGGATTGAATGCAGCAAGTCGTTTAACTAATGCATAGTTGCCTTGTCGGAATGCTGTCAGGGCTTCCTGATGTAGTTCTGTCTGTTGAGGCATCCGGTCGATTATCAAGTCAATTGCTTTCTGTATTTGCTCTTTCGTTAGTTCATTTGTTGGTGTAGTTATCATTTTTCTCCTCCTAATAACCAGTTATTTGATGTTTCTGCCGAGACTTGGTTGGCATATAGTGCCTGCCAGTTTCTTAACAGATGCTCGTAAATGACCTTAGAGATAAAATGAGCAATCCGCCCTCCATCAAAGTGAATGGCGGTTCTCAACAAAACAAAATTCTGTTTAGTTAGCGAGATATAGTTGCTCTCTCGCTTGATAGTATTGCTAGGCAGAATTATATGCCCTAGCGGGTTTTGGGAGATTTCCCCATCTATTATTGGCTGCTTGTAATCAGGCAAGGCATCGAATCCTTGACTAACAACTGTACTGACCCACTCATCAATACTTATCCCTCTTTTGGCAACGTCCAATCTTGCCAAAGCTTCATAGTAAGAGCGATTTCGACCTAGCCAACCACGCACATATTGCATGATTAAGGTTTGGCGGCTGTCGCCAGAAGCCTCGCTAAAAGCAGTCAAGTAATCATCGTGTTCTTGAGTTATGTAGTAGTAGGACAGATTAAACTGATAAGCCATTTCATAACTTTTATTGCTGTTGTAGCATTCATTCTACCCTAAATGGTGGCACAATTATCCTAGAAACTCAAAAACATGATAATATACCCAAATTGCCCCCGGTACTTGCGACACCGGGGAGCTTCCAACCCACCAAAGATTGAGCCAATGGAGGGCAACTATGACTTTACTCGAATTCGTGTGCAAATGGGCGAAAGGCGATCGCACTGAAGAAAGTCGCCTAAAAGGAATGTTGAGTGGATTTTTTGACCGTGACCCCCGGACAATCCGTAATTGGATGTGTAAAACTCCAAACTACGTGAAATGGATTTTGGAGAGAATTGATAAAGAATGGGAAGAACTAGGGTCAATCAATTACGCCATTTTTTTTAAAAATTAAAGGAAATTTTTGTCACTATTTTGTATACCCGCTTCGTGCGGGTTTTTTTATTATTTGAAGTGTGAAACATCCGATAAACAAATATGAAATATTTCACACTTTATTCATGCTTGTTGCAGACTTTAACCAGATAAAAACAAAAAACTTAGCAACCCTACTTCCTTCTGACATAGATGGGTTAAGCAGTGAAAGAGTCAGAGAGTTGCTTAATATCAGTCGAATTACTTGTTGGAGATATTTAAAATGTCTTCTCCTAACACAACCAAAAAACTTTGACTTTATTTCAGGAAATCAATACTACAGCCGAGGAACTATCGAGGCTTTATTTCAATTTCAGCAATTAGTTGAGCGCTTTCAATACGAAGGCGCAGTTTCAAGAATAAAAAATCACATGGAGGATTATTATGAGCTACAAGAAAGCAACCGATAAAAAGCAACCAACTTCGGCAAGTGAAGCAGCAGGTCAAAATGTGGGTGAACAAGTGGCAGGGGACTTTGATTCGGTCATTGTGAATCTTGAAAATGAGATGGTTAACTACATTGGTGCAAAGGTAGTTCAAGGTGTGATGATGCGCCTTAGCAAGGGTGACTTAGGAACAACCGCACCAAAACTTCTAACATCTTTTAAAAGCGCTTCTACTGCCCATCTGACACAAGAAGTTCAACAAATCGAGGCTTGGGATAATGACCCAAAATTGCTGCTCTCATCGAGCAACGAACTAACGGATTCTTAGTATTGCTAGGCGCGATTGCACGTATCGAGAGAGCATATAAAACCACTGCAATCGCACTTATCTTCACTATCCTTTTCTTCAGCAGTTATTTATTAGTTTCTAGTTTCAAAAATCAAGCTACGAGGTATCATGAACAACCAACAATTGACCTCAACTCTCAAAAACTGTTTATCCGAACTGATGAAAGTAAATAATTCCAATGAATTTAAAAGGATTGAACAGTCACGATATTTTTCTACTACTAATGATGTGTTTTTAGGTGATGCTATCAACACAATCAATGAAGTGCTGGAAGGTATTAGAGGGGTGGAAGTCTGCCAAAGTCAACGGAGTATTTATTAAATAGGATGGCTAAACCAATCGGATATTACTGCTCATTCACAACGGGGGATGGTTCGCTTTTGGATGAATTACAAGAAGAATTTGGTAGCACTTTTAAAGAACTAAATCGCCTTGAAAAGCTTTTCTTACTTCACTCGTTAACAAATAACTTGCTGCAAACAGAAATCAAAATGGTGGGTAGCTATCCAGCTTCTCAAGCACAGCAGAGAATGACCCCAGTTATGAAGGATATCAACGAAAACCTTTTAATTGGGGAACATCTAGGGCTGATTGAGGCAATTGTCAATCAGTTGAAGTATCAGCGATGAAATATCAAGCTTATATAGTCAAGATATCATTTTAGGAGTGTAACTAATGGACTTTGCAATACATAATCCGGTAGTTGGTCATGCAAGCCATATTGACGAGAAAGCGCAATCCTGGGGAGGATTTGAGTCTGATATTCTGGGCTATCTCTCTGATATAAATAAGCTCGAACAGTTTGCCGATTATGCGAATAATGCCCAAGAATTATCTGACCGATTAGAACCATTTCTGGACAATGCCAAGGTCGTCTTTGAGGCGATGGAGAAGTTAACAAAAGGTCAGGTGACTTGGACTGAACTTCGTAAACAATACGGATCTCATGTTGCGGGTGCAATTGGTAAAATCCGTAAAGTTAACGCTGAATTTGACAGCGAGATGAGTAAAATAGATGCCCAAGATAGAGCCGACTTGTTGCGGATTGACCAGAAACGTAAACACGCTTTAACTGAAGTTGCAGCCCAATTACATCAAGATTTACAAGCTGAACTTTGGCGGCATGAAAACAAGATTAGCGGCATAGAAAATAGGCAGATTGTACAAGCCGAAAGGCAAGCAATTACTACGGGATTGAGAGAGAAACGCCAACAACTTTTAGCCCGTGCGCGGTATGGTTCACGAGCGCTAGAGCCGAACCAAACACCGCAGGAAGTGATACCATATCAATCCCAAAATCATGCACCATCTTCTAGTGTTTCTGCAACAGGAACAGTTCGCGGTTGGGGTGCAATGTTGGGTAACTTGTGGCAGAAGTTGGGCGATAGATAACTATTAGTTAAAAGGCAAGGCTGATGCTAGTAAGGAAACGAAATGAAGATCCTCATAGCGTCAGCCCTTTTTTGCATGAAGGGCTGGCACAAACACCACAATCAACTAAGCAGCATCAACAACCCGAACAGTTACCACCACTGCCAGAAAATAACCGGGGTAGAACATTTAGACGTGCTGGTAATGCCTGTGAAATTGTCGCTGGCAGTTGTTTAAACAGTGCAGTTATTTTTACCTTTCATCTATTGCAAGTTCATCCAGTTGGAATGTTTCTTGCTGTTGGCACTGCACACCTGTATTTTACTGCCACTGCAACAGGTGAAGGGTTCAATAATTTCGTCACTAATTTAATGACTGGTTGCAGTGCATCACTGGCGTTATTGTGTGCGCTTTCTGACCCGTTGGGTGAGTGGAATGAAGCGAGAACTTCTACAAGTACAGCTAATGCTTCAATTGAAAAGATGTATCAGCCCAAAACTGCTGATTATTCCAGTTGGGGCAGTGGTGCAGGTGTGGCGATATTCGTAGCACTATTAATGATTTTTCTATTTGGTGGTAGTCAGAGGAAATGAATTATTTAACCGACAAACATAAACAGTTATCCGAGTCACAACAATCGGGTTTAATGTTGTGGTTTGGTCGCTTATCAATGGACAAGAAAGCTGTTGCAATTGGGCTGAGTTTGACTGTGGGCATTAGCTCGGCGGCGATGGCGTGGCAAGGAACAAGCAGCGATCGCATCTACTTTTGTGTCAAAACCCCAAAGAAAACATTGGTGTGTCAGGACAAAGATAACCGTCCTTTTCGCATGACCCCCTATTTTTGGCAACAGTGGAAGAGTGATGGAATGCCGCGCCAAGTAGTGAGAGATCCAGCGATGGGAGTAAATGGGTTAGTGAAAGCGACTAACCCATACAAACCGTTTCGGGGTGCGATTCGTTAGTCAGAAACTAGTACCTGTATGGGTCTAGGGGATTGACTGCTAGGTTCAAGCCTAGACAACTGATTAATAATGTAGGTGTAAATCCTACCCCTCAAGTGCTGAGGTGAAAGCCCTTTCCCTACGGTAGCG
>NZ_JACJSI010000138.1 GCF_014698065.1 Nostoc flagelliforme FACHB-838 | reverse complement strand
ATCAAATAATTCGTAATAGCTGCGTTTCGACTCGTAAGTGACATCATATTCAAACGCTAGTTTATATTCCAGTTCACCCAGTTTCCAATATGCCTTCGTTTGTAGCCAACTTAGTACTTCTTCTCGTTGTTCAGTACTCAAATAGCTTTTCCTTCCCTTATAGCTCAGATGCAGTCCCGAAACCCCATATTCCTCGTAACTTTGCTTCCAACTTGTTATCGAACCAACTGATACCAATTTTATCTGAAGCTGCACATTATTCTGACTCCTCCCAACCTCCCCAAAGTATCGGGGAGGTGCCGAAGGCGGTGGGGTTCTTTCTATGCATCTTCATACAGAATTGGTATGACACATCTAAAATTGTTTGAATTTCTTCATACTTGTAGCCTTGATAAATCAGTTTGACTGCCAATGCTTTCCTGACCTCACGCGCATCTGGACGAGCATCTATAAATTCTTGTAGTTCTGCGTTAGCGAAGCTCACCGAAGGTATCGCCCCTTGTAGATGCTGATTTATCATGGTTCACTCTTAGACCGATATTTCCCCCAGTATTATCTCGTAGTCTTTTTCAGAAATCAAATATGATTCCTATATATCTTCTCAAACTGAAACTCAGGTACAATAAAATAGTTTTTTTGATTCTTTTAATCATCAAAAATGGAATCATGAATACGGATGGAAAAATACTTTTAATAATCTGCATCTCATTGCCCAACCACTCTTACTATTCTGGTTGATTTATCCCTGGATACATATTTTCCATAATTTTGATTTATTGCTGGAATTCAATCAATTAATTAGTGCAATCAATCAATTTAAACCCTGTTATGCTTATGGGTAATTTCACTTAGTTACTACTTGCTCACTCCGGAAAGTGACAGAAGAGGGATATGTAAAATAACTAAGCGATCGCTCTAAAGGTTGAAAAACAAATCAAACGAGAAATGCTGATTTTTTCGTTGCTTCTTAGCTTTGGTTCTGATCAAGAGCAATTTGGATGCGTTTGCTCTGGTCAGGGTTGGGGTACAATCCATCAGTCATAGCAGAGCAATCAAAATTGTCAGTCTATGAAGGCTCTTGAGCATATACAGACTGCATTACAAACCCTGAAAATACTACAGATATTACTAAAATACAAATAACTTGCTTGATAAATGTCTTGATATTTAGTAATCGACCACGGGGCGAACTTTGTTCATATTTTTCAGCCGAATGTATTAAACTTAAATACAACAGTAGCATCTTTTGATTATTGTAAAAAAACATTAGAAATAAGAATTCAGAAATCAGAATTTATTCTTTCTGAATAGTTAAAGAATTAGGCTAAAATTTACAAATATCCTACCTAGTTCAACTAAAGTCTTTATAAATTCTGACTTCTGACTCCTAGATGCTGAATTCTTAGCCAAAATTTTCTCTCGGAAGAAAATTATTAAATTATAAAGGTGAACCCTCGGGATACATCGCTGCTAGGCGTTTTTCACGGAGTTTAACTGTCTCTAAATAAATTGCTTCAATCTTTTTAAACTCGTTTTCAGGAATATTGAGTTTCTTTGCTCCTTTGAGTACTACAGCCCGTTCTTTTTCGCTATATTCTCCATCAGCAGAACAAGCTTGTATCGCATCAAAAATTAGGAAACGTCGTGATTCACTAGCAGAAGGATATTCACTAATTATTGCCTCTAGATTTTCATCAGCCTTGTAAATCTTGAGTTTTTCAATAATTGCAGGGTCGCAATTGTAGGCATAGGCATATCCAATTACCCAATCTCTTTCTTCATCTGCTAATGTACCATCACCATTAGCACAAATAAGCAGTGATTTAAAGTAAGCTTCGTACTCTATTGTTAATGGAATATTTGAAAAACCAAACTGTTGTTTGAACAGCCATAAAGCGCCTAGATTAGTATCTTTCTCTTTGATATTTGTTGCCATTTTTCCCTTTATTTACTTAATTTTGTAATCTACAGTTTTGAATATAGCACAGATTTTTAGTATTTAAACATTAAAAAATATTGATCGATTTCATTTTATTAGCACTTAATTTTCTATCTAAAAGCAACAGCTTTAAAACGGAAAAAGCTGTCATTAATAATAAAAATAACTATTTTTCTGAGAGAAGTACAATACTTTTATATGTATAAAATTGCAATACTCTCTAAGCCGAGATACTTTATTAAATAGGGTGAGAAAACTTCATAAATCAGCGTTAGAGATTGTTATTGATGCCAAAATAAGTAATAACCT
Source organism: Nostoc flagelliforme FACHB-838 (assembly GCF_014698065.1). Lineage (GTDB taxonomy): Bacteria > Cyanobacteriota > Cyanobacteriia > Cyanobacteriales > Nostocaceae > Nostoc > Nostoc flagelliforme_B. The sequence continues at coordinate 13,819 of NZ_JACJSI010000138.1, read as the reverse complement.
CCCCAAAAATCTCCTGTGTGATTAAAAGCTGACTGCAAAAAAGCCGATTTCTCATAATGAATCCCCCAAATTTCTCTATACAACTCTGTACGTTGGACAGATAAACTAGACCAAATCTGTATCTTTTGATTTTGCAAATACTTATCCACATAATTGGCTGGACACTATGAAGTTGCATAGGCTAATCGCTCACCATAAGCAGTACGCAGCCATACTTTCCGCCGCACCCGTGGCTCTGGTAATAATTGGATTGCTTCAGGAGCCATCATCTAAGTTCATACCAATGTTGAACATCTCGATTAAATCGACTTCTGTCCGTTCACCTGTTAAAAGTTGTAGGTGTCGTGTTGGCGAACCATTTCCCAGAAATAGTATCTGCTAGATTGATGCTAACTGAGTGTGGGGTAAACTTTGTTGGACTATTCCTTATTTCCACATTCTACTTTGCCCTCCCCCAACCACTAAATGCGCTCTTTCATGTCCTTGCCAAAATTTTTATTCACACTACTGATCATGCCTCTACTTCTATTTGATTACTGAATCGATGTTGTAGCGATCACGTGCTCTGGCTTTCGACCAGTTACAATACTCCAGTAGCCAAATGTTGGTTTAACTTCAATATCAATAAACCCAACCTCTGTGAGTATGGTAGATAACTCCAGACCTGAATATTCTTGTCCGCCAGCGCACCAAACCTGCATGATCACGTTGAACGCCGCTGTGGCTAATGGTCCTGTCCGATGATCATTAAATAGCCACTGGTGAATAATTAAGCGTCCACCAGGCTCTAGACTATCAAAGCTTTTTCTTGTCAGAAAACGATTTTTTTCAAGGTCGTAATTGTGATAGATCAGCGAGTAAAAGTGCAAATCAGCAGAGGGTAAAGGATCATTCCACATATCGCCAACTTCAGTGGTGATTTGCTCTAACAGTCCATACTCGGCAATATACTGTTGAGCGACTTCGCAGACTGGCGTTATGTCCAAAATCGTCGCTTTCAAGTTAGACCACCTGAGGGTTGCACCAATGCTGTGAGCACCAGAACCCCCAGCAATATCCAGCATATGTTTATTGCTAGAGAGGTCTAGGGTTTCGGGCCACGCCAGGGCGGGAGCAACACTAATGGAATGCATGGCTTTTGTAAAAGTGCGGGTAACTTGATCTTTATCTTTTTGTTCGTGAACTTCGTAGAGAGAATCACCCTCATAAACAATAGGAGCATCTGTCAAAATAGCTTTTTTAATTCCCACGTAGGAGAAGGAATCGCTATTAGCAATCATCAAGTCTAAATGCCCGCAAAAAGAAGTAGGGCTAGTTTCAAGTAAATACTCATAGGCAACAGTCATAAGGGAGTAGTACCCATCTTTTAGTTGGATCAAATCTACAGACGCACATACAGATAAAAGCGTCCCTGCTGCTCGTGGTGCAAGGTTGAGACTCTGGGAAATTTCTTGTAAAGTGCGTGGTGTTTCAGCTAGGAAGGGAAACAGTTTCAGATCATGAGCAAGTAGTAAAGTTGGGGAAGTGTGCAGGCCAAGGATCGCATCCCAAATCTGTGTCCCATCTGTTTGTGGTTTATGAAGCTTGTTAATTGGAGCTTTACTTGTTGCTTGGGCCATTTCTGTTTTCCTATGTAATTGCAAAAATAGGTAGTGGAAAAGATGTAGTAAAAAGGCAGATTTACTAACTTAAATTAGCGTTGTTCTGGCTTGGCTAAACTTAGCATATGTAAAATATAATAGTAACGATCAATATTTCGTACTAGGTTATTATTCTTTTTATTTCACTTAAGAAATAATTATAAAAAATACGCACTTTCTGAAAAATATTGACCATTGTAATTGTGTTATAGTCCTTTAAACTTATATCACTGCAACCACAATCTATGGTTACTTTCAGGATTCGTAATACACAAAATTGGTCTGTAGAATGCCTTGGGTTATACAAAGATTCTGGGCTTAATTGAACGGCATTATATGGTCACCTAGAAAAAAATAAGTTGAAATGAGGATTTATTTATGTTTACTAAAAAGTCATCTGTTTCCAGACTTTACCTAATTGGTATAGTGATTGCTAGTTTCACTATAACTTTACTCACGTTTCATCCTGCTAAGGCACAATATATAAAACAGGAAAACGACCTATCTAGAATTGTTTACACCGAAAGTAATATCCCAACTGAGAACAGCAATTCTATTCTTGGCTTCTACCGCAATGATGATGGCAAGCTGACACCTTTACCTGATTCACCTTTCCTTTCAGGAGGAAAAGGCATCATTGATCCCGCATTTCTTATTGGCTCCACGGATGGAGACAAACAAATTATCACTAATCCCGAGAAAACACGGCTTTTTGCTGTGAACTCGGGTTCAAACTCTATTGCTGTGTTTGACATTTCCTCCAATGGTCATTTATCTCCTGTCAAGGGTTCTCCATTTCCTTCTGGTGGCGTATATCCCGTCAGTCTTGGTTTAGTAGATGACTTCTTATATGTAGCTCACAAGAATCTAGATTCTAAAGATTTATCCAAGAACGCAAGTGGTTGGTTACCCAAGTACACTTCTTTTGAAGTCACTCCCAAAGGCAGACTCAAACCAGTCTCTACTTTTGAGGTTCGAGAAGGTTCCGGCTCAGAGGGAATAGTTATTTCCCCAAACAAAAAATTATTATTTAGTGCTGAGCAGTATGGTCAAGTACTTCGGGTCTTTCGTATCCTCAAAAGAGGTCGCTTGTCTGAGAGTCCAAACTCACCATTTGTGGGATTTTCAAGTAGCACTAATACACAATTTGGGCCTGTGGGTATTGAAGTTCACCCCAGGCTACCATTATTGTATGTTGGCTATCCTTTAAGTAACAAAGTAGCTGTTTACTCCTATAACCAAGATACGGGAGAGTTAACATTTCTGAAAGTGGTATCCAGCTCAGGTTTGGGTACATGTTGGTTTCAAATAAACAAAGCTGGCTCCCGTCTCTACGCAGCTCAAACTTTCTCTAACAGCGTTTCTGTATATGATCTCGCGGACCCAACTAACCCAGTTGAAATCCAACTTGTAAAACTCAAAGGAAATAGTTTTCCACAAGGCGGTTTAACTTCCGTAGGCCCCACTAATATTGCTCTGGATTCTACAGAATCATTCCTGAATGTAATTAGTCAACGTGTACTACCTAATGCACCAGCCAATGAAGGTAACGGGGTCAATGTCCTAAAGGTAAATTCAGTTGATGGCACTTTATCTGAAGTTCCCTCTTCACCGCTCGTAATTACTCCATACAGTGGAAGTCGCCCACAGGGAATTGTAGCTTTCTAATTAGGACTATAGCAATCCTAAATGATTTATGAAAAAGTACCATATTCATGGAGCTTCGGAAAGTCAAATATTTGACAATGTACACATAACTCAAATAAGCTCTTGACGACAGAGAAAGAATGCTTACGGGGGGACAAAAAGGGCTAGGATGCAGATATAATAAGCCTCATTGCCCTTTCTCCTTGTTGATAGTACTTACGCTTATTAGGATTTAGTGTCAGTAATTCGGTGACTAATTCATAGGAATTTTTCATGAAATTGGCCCAATTGTGGCCATAAAGACCAATATAAAAACTACTATGTCGTCGAACAGTCCGTTTAAATTCTTTAATTCGTCCAACATATTTTTGGATGCCCATGCGTTTAATTTTTTGACCGGATATTGTTGCACTTGTATAAGCAAGTGAGATTAATAATATGAGAGAAATTAGCCGTTGTCCTGATGCATCAGTATTTTCTAGATTATAACCACCGCTCTTAAAATCTCTAAACATCTCTTCAATATCAAAACGCTGTTTATAAGCAATAATCGCCGAATCTAAATCATCTAAATTAGTTAGGATAAACCAGCTCTCCTCTGGAGCAACTCCAAAACGTTTACGTTTCCATTTACCAGCAAGGTTAAAGCTGATAAATCCTGTAGATTTTGTATACTTAATACCTTTATAAAAGAACGAAACTCCAGGCGATAAGCCTGAATTTTTTAATTTCAGCCAAATTCCTGGTTCTATTTCTATAAAAGCATCTTTTTTTATACGTAAACAAAAGTAGACTTTCTGCTCTGTGAGCTAGTTAGCCAGCTTTATCGAACAAAATTCCCGATCTCCTAACACTACAGTTTTATAATTCTTGAAAATCGGTAATGCTTTTTTAAATACTGCTTCTTGCTCATCAAAATTGCTTGAACCCAATTTGTCTAATAGCTTAAAGTATATTGGGATAGACCTTTTATCCCAAACCACACTAATCATTAACAGATTAATACACCCCCAATTAGTCCGGTCAATTACTAAATAGATAACTTAATTTAAGGAAAAATATATCGGGAGCATCCCACTTTTTTGCAAAAAAGGCGAAAAACAGTCAGGATTCGTAAGATGAGTGTATTTACTTAAACTTCGTGGGAAATGATATTTCTTCCTCAAGTTTTATATCAAAAAGGGTTTTAGCTGTTTCCAAGTTATTACTCCCGGTTCGCCTATTTTCTCAGGAGTTAGGAAAAATAGATAGTCAAAAGTATACCGAAAGGCATATTCTCAAAAAGGCTCGATTAGGTATATGTTCGCAATTATGGCTACTGAACCGATAATTACAAACGAACGGATAGACGATATACCTATACTTCTAACTCAAATAGAGCGTATGGGCGTACAACCGCTAATCGATAAACACTTCCCCAGGCACGGAAATTGGCAAGGTAAAAGCTTGGGAAGTGTAGCAGTAATTTGGTTAGCACACATATTATCACAAGCAGATCATCGTTTAAATCACGTCCAAGCCTGGGCTTCTAAGCGGTTAGAAACATTGAAAACATTTTTTGGAGAAGAGTTACGTGAACTCGACCTTAGCGATGACCGTCTAGAAGCTCTATTACGCTACCTTGACTGCGACCGTAACTGGCACTTATTTGAGGAAGAACTTGGAGGAAGTTTGCTGCAAGTGTACGATATCAAGCCAGAACGGGGACGTATGGATAGTACAACAGCGTGGAGTATAGGCAGGAGAGTGTCAATCAGGGGAAAATGTTACAGCAACTTGTAAAATTTATGCTCCCCAGCCCACTAATATTGAGATTAAGAGAATAGTTAAAGCCACCCTTGACTATGAAAGGGAAAATCAAAAAACAATCAGGAAGATAGCCCAGTGGCTAAACATCAATCCAAACAGCGCTCACAACAGCACGTCTCTAGCACAGGGACAAAACTTGCTGAAAACTCCTTTGAGATGCAACTGCAAGAATTGCTGAAGCAGAAAAAATATCGGCAGGCATTGGAAGAAATCAAAAAAATTCAGCGAACGCACCCTGATATCGAATTCACTCCCAAAGAATCAGAGATTTGGTTGCTGCGGGGTCAGCAAGAATTCCAAAAACAAGATTTTAAACAGGCGGAAAAATCCTTAGCCCGCGCTCTGGAATTTGGTTTGGTTGGAGAAGTTCACTACTGGCAAGCTAGATGTTTGCTGGAGTTGAACCAATTAGATACTGCGCTGAATTTGCTCAGAAATGCTTTTGAGGCAGGCAACCTCATCAAAGACTACAGCATCTGTTATCTTAAGCTGCTATTGCTTAAAGGAGATACCGTCACAGTTGAACAGTTAATTAACGAACAACCTAAACGGTTTAGCGCTGCCCAACTCCACTGGGTACGGGGGGTGCTGGCTCTCAAGCATGGACAACACCAAGCCGCTTTGGCATCTTTTCAAAAAATTAAGCACCCGATCACACCAGGAGATTTACCAATTGCTTGGATTATTTACAGCCAGCAAGTGAGTGGTAATTGGAACGCAGCCGCTAATCTTTTGGGGTTGCAGTCATCTAGATACACCTTCGGCAAACCAAAGTATTTGGAACATCCAATTTTAGAGCGATTGGCAACTGCCCAACAGGCTCATACTGGACTTCCACCCCTAGAAGCCCGGAATTTGGAACGAGAAGATCCAACTATCCAAGATGCACTATCAGCGTTGGCGATTGTACAGCTAATTGATAGTGACAATCATCATGATGCTGCCCATGTGTTGCTACAGATGTCCAAGCGTTCAACTCGCTTCTCAGAACTAAAGAATCTGCGGAAATCACTATTTACTCTTGCAGGTCAACAAGCACTGAATCAAGGACAAACAGAATGTGCAGAGCTATTTTGGCAGTCTTTGTTAACAGAGAAACCCTTCAACCCCCAGTTGGCAATCAATCTGTTAGAAGTCTTAGACGCTAATAATTCTGACAAAGAACGCCCACGCGTTGTCACTCAATTTTTGCGGTGGTTAGAGCAGGAAGGAAAACAAAAACCGCAAGAATGGCCAGATACACGCTTAAAACCAACCTTAGCTCATCTGCACTGCTGGATGGCAGATGCCTACATGGCACTAGGTCGGGAACGAGCCGCTTTAGGAGCTTTGCAACAAGCAGAACGCATTTGTCCCACATCGCCAGAGTTACTGGGACGTAAGGGACTAGTTGCGGCAATGGAGGAAAATTATACTCAAGCGATCTCACTGCTTACCCAAGCACTAGAAGGTGGATGTCGGTATGGCGAAGTTTACGGTATTTTGCTGCAATGTTGGGAGGAAGTAGGAGATAAACTTGCCCGTAATGAAGCTCGGCGTAAATTTGGCAAGCACTTTGGCGACCTGAGTATTGAAACTGAAGTGGAAATATTGCCTTGGGTAGATGCTCTATCTACGTTAAGTTACCCCTTATTTAGCCGTCTGGTGCAGACAGAAGATAAAAAAGATCCTGCTATCCGTGCTTGTCAGATATTCGTGAATGCAGTGCAAAGTCCGCCCAATTCCGGCGGTCGAGTTTCATTACACCAAAAAGTAGCAGTTGAAGCATGGGACACTCTCCTGAAAAAATTATCTGGTCAAGAAAAAATTCCTGTATTGCAGGCAATTTCTCTTTCTATCCACCTCTTCGCCAAACGTGAAAAAGGCATCGCCGCTTTAACAAGTCAGTATCTACAAAAATTATTTAACTTATCAACAGAACACCCAGAAGCTAGAGTTGCTCATTTAGTTGTCTTAGCCGTCAAAGAAAATAATCCCCAAAAACTAGAACTTCCTCTACGTACCTACCTCGACACCATGCCACAGCCAGGAAACGCTCTGGCAAATATTCAACTTCAAGTGCGCCGCTTTGGTGAGATTACAACCCTTGTACCTGTGCTGGAGTTAGCATTGCGTCGGGAACCTCAAAATTCTTTATTACTATTAGCTAGAGCCACTACCTACCATGTTGATCACCCAAACTATGAACAATTAAAGCAACAGGGATTTGAATTAGCCCGTCGCTTACAAGATGCCAAAGCATTACAAGCATTTCGGGAAGAACAGGCTTTTCTCTCTGCTCAAGAAACGACAAGCATAATGCCAGACCCAGAGGAATTTGACAACCTGGATATGTCAAATATTGATGACTTATTATCAGGAATGCTTCAAAAATTACTTGGCAACAAAATGCCCAAAGCTGAGTTTGAACGGATGCTTCCAGAACTCAAGCAAAAGATGTTAAACAGTATGCCTAACTTCGATGAAGATGATGAGTCAGAAGAAGAGCCAGACTTAGATTTGATCTTTGGAAACTTACCGCCTACGCGTAAGAAACGAAAGGGTAGAAGAAAAGGTGGTTTTCAGGAATTGTTTTAAAATTCCTTTTTAAAGGGGTTGTATTCACTAGTGATAACCAACAAATAGTAAATTTGAAATTGGGAATTTTTTATGACTGACCACTACGAGCGCTTAGGCATTTCTCCAGGAGCTACTGCCGCCGAAATTAAAGCGGCCTATCATGCCAAACTGCGGGAATTTCCCGCTCATACTTATCCAGAAGAGTTTAAAAAAATTCGAGGAGCTTACGAGGCAATTCGCAAAGGAGAAACAACTCAGCATGAGGATTTCTTAAAATTTCGTCCACTAGAAGCAGAACTGAACCCAGAGATATTAAAACAGGTACGAGAAAAAGCGCTTGCTCAACTAGAAGTTAGCCTGAATGATTTAATTCGTGCCACATTTTAAACAATTCGTAATGGGCTACGCCCCGCTACGCTCTAAGCAAAGCTATCCCGCAGGCTTTACGTAATTTGTAATTGTTAGTTACTGATTTTTCTAATGTCCGCTAACTATTGATCAATGACAAATGACAAATAACAAAGAAGCTTTATTTGCCAAATTTCTAGATTATTTACACTCAGAACAACCAATCCCTGAATATTTGGGTGAACCACCAGAATCTGCTAATTCCTTTGACCCCTATCAAATGGTGGCAGAATGGACTGCCCTGCGCCATGAAGTTAAGCAACAGGGTAAATTATTGCGTTCTACTCAAGATGCTTTTGTGCAAGCATTGGAAGTAACTCGCGCAGATAAAGAACAGTTGCAAATACGTCTGGAAGAAAGCCAAAAACAGGCATGGGGACAATTTGAGCAGCAGCAGGAGAAACTGTTAAAAGATTTGCTGGGTATCCTGGATGCTTTAGATCAGGCTTGTACTTACTGGCAAGAGGAAATAGAAGCATTATCTGCTACCTCAAAACTAAAACCAGCAACACAAAAAAGTTTCTGGGAGAAACTAGGACAGTGGTTTACTGGCAAGGAAGCTCAGTTAACAGCGTCTGAAAAAACACCGTCGTCAGAATCTCTAAGCGAAATTTTAACCAGCAATCAACAGGGAGTGGAGTTAATTAGGCGATCTCTTTTAGAGGTGCTACGACAACGGCGTGTTATTCCCATTGCAGCTCTGTTTAAACCCTTTGACTCCCAGACGATGTATGCTGTGGGACGTGAATCCAGAGCAGAAGTTACAGATAATACCGTAATTCAAGAAGTAGTACGGGGTTATTTCTGGGGCGATCGCGTTCTGAGGGAAGCACAGGTAATTGTAGCTAGCCACTACTCAGAAATAGAGAAGACAACTCAAGCAACTGATAACTAATAATTTGGAATTATGAAAGCAGTCGGTATTGACTTAGGCACAACGAATTCCGAGGTGGCAATTGTCGAAAACGGACAGGTGCGGGTATTGCCAGGAGAAGATGGCGACCTGATTTTACCTTCCTGTGTGGGATTTAGCGATACAGGTAAACTGTTGGTGGGACGAGAAGCACTCCGTCAGTATGCTGCGGCTCCTCTCCGCACCGTGAAGTCAATTAAGCGCTGGATGGGAACTGACCACAAAACAACTTTAGGAGATAAAGAATACTTACCTCATGAAGTTTCCGCTATTATTCTCCGCGCTCTGAAACAACGGGCTGAAAATGCTTTAGGAGAAACAATTACCCAAGCAGTGATTACGGTTCCAGCCTACTTTACGGACGCTCAACGGCAGGCAACTAAAACTGCTGGCGAGATAGCCGGTTTGGAGGTACTGCAAATTATCAACGAACCAACGGCGGCGGCTTTGGCTTATGATTTACGCTCCGAAGAGACAGAACGAGTTGTAGTTTATGACTTGGGAGGTGGTACTTTTGACGTGTCAGTAGTTGAAATTACGGGTGAAGTGACAGAAGTACTAGCTAGTCATGGTAATAACCGCTTGGGTGGAGACGATTTCGATAGACTTTTACAACTGTATCTAACAGATTTATTCCGCAAACAGCATGGTGTCGATGTGCCAGATGATGCGGCTACCCAGGCGCGTCTCCTGAGAGCAGCAGAGCAGTTAAAAATTGACCTGAGTTCCCATGCTTTTGCTACAGTCCGAGAAGCCTTTTTAGGTAGTAAAGGCAAGACTGCACTACATCTGGAAACAGAAGTAGCACGAGCAGATTTTGAAAAATTGATTCGCCCACTCTTGGCAGAAACCCTAGAGGCAATTGACCGCGCCCTAACAGATGCCAGCCTGGAACCCAATGAGATTGACCGGATTATCCTAGTTGGTGGTTCCACACGCATTCCTCTAGTGCAACAAATGATCCAAGAGCATCTGGGACAAAACCCTACTGATGGCATTCAACCAGACCTCTGTGTAGCGTTAGGAGCAGCTTTACAAGCTGGGGTACTGGTAGGTGAATCCGTGGATGCTATTCTTGTAGATGTGATTCCCCACTCCCTGGGCATTGCTGCGGCTGTGCCTACACCAATGGGTATTATGCCAGGTTACTTCAGTGTGATTATTCCCCGCAACAGCGTTGTTCCCGTTTCTCGCTCCCATGTTTATTCCACCGTGTTTGATGAACAAGAAGTCGTAGAAATCGAAGTTTTTCAGGGAGAAAATACGGTTGCTGAAGAAAATGTTCCTCTAGGTTCCTTTAGAGTAGAGAACTTACCACCCAAACCAGCCGGAGGTATTGAAGTCGAGGTTCACTTTGACTTTGACCTGAATGGCATTCTCACTGTCACTACTACTGAGAAAGGCAAAGGGCAACAAGGAACGCTAGTAGTAAATAATGCAGGTATACAAAAACTTTCTAGCCATGAATTGAAGCAAGCAAAGGCAGATTTAAATGCATTGTTTGACAGTGATGAAACAATTGAAATCTCAAGCGAAGAGACAAGCCCTATAGTAGAAATTGCTCCAGAATTAGCAGCACTTTTAGACCGCGCGGGGCAAGCACTTCTTACGGTAGACTCTGAACAAGCTCTTGAATTACAAGACTTATTAGGCCAGATTGAAAATGCGATCGCTAACAATAGTCCAGAACTACCCCAGTTAGAAGAAGAACTCTCAGATTTTCTTTACTACGCAATTTCCAATGAGTCAGAGTGAGCAATCATGAAATGTCCTGTCTGTGGTGCAGTTTATCGTCCAATAAAGGGGAGCAGAGTCGGGATTGAACAGCACAATAATGATTACAAGGAAGAAACTGCTACTATATCTGCCTCATCTTCTTCATCTCCCTTACTCAGCACTGCTTCTTCCTCCCCAACTTGCAGACGCTGCAAAGTAGACTTGTCTGACTTGTTCCGTCTGCACGACCAAGCCATCTGGTATCACAGACAAGCACTACATTTATTGACACAAAGGCGTTATCCAGAGGCAGCAGCGCACAACAATCAAGCTCTAGTTTTGTATTACAGCAATGCAGACTTCCATACCTTGGCTGGGAAATTATCGGCATTGCAAGGAGAATGGAGAGAAGCTATCTCATCTTGGCAACAAGCACTCAAGTTTGATCCACAAAATGCCATTGCTTCTAATTGTCTGCAAATGATCTCCTTAATGGCAAAAAATTATTAAACTTAACCTTCCTTGCTTTCATCCCCAGATGGAGTAACGGAACCTGGGGATGAAAGCAAGGGCAGGATCTAGTTATCTGCAACGTTAGGAGGAATTGCTAATGAACGGTGAAATGCCGCAGTTTCCAAGTGGGGCTATGATGTGCTTTCATCGGCTGGTGCTGATATGTTTTATTGCCTTTGGGCAAGAGGTCAACGGTGCCGCAGCTGCGGGAGACAGCTTCCGCCTGGAACAAGATGCTCTAGGAAGAGCAATCTTTGATCGGCTCAACTTAGTTCCTTTCACCCTGACTGTAGACAGTGCAGAAAGCTTTGAAATCAATGGTGGCGGAGGCGATGACATCCTTGATGTTAACAACCTAGCGGGAACTAGCGTCAGGGCAGTACAGTTTACAGGCGGTGCTGGAAATGACTTTCTTGATGGTAGTGGCACAACTACACCATTAACCGGCTTTGGCGGTAACGGCAGTGACAGCCTCTATGGTGGCGCTGGCAATGACGTTTTTAATGGTGATGCTGGTAGTGATGTCTTAAGGGGTGGCGCTGGTAATGATATCCTGACAGGCGGTGGTGGAAGCGATCGCTTCGTGTTCAACTCAGGCGCTCAATATAGTGCTGGTAGTTTAGGCGTAGATGAAATTACTGACTTCAACCGCAATTCTGACAGAATTGTTCTGTCTGGGACAACTTTCGTCGGACTCAACAATCTGTCCGATATTAGGATAGTAGCTAATGATGCAGCTGCTGCAACTAGCTCTGGAATCATTACTTACAGCCTTGGAACTGGCAATTTGTACTTCAACCAAAACTTGACATCACCAGGCTTTGGCACAGGTAGTCTGTTTGCCAACATTGATAACGATAACAATGCATTCACAGCACCACCTGTATTAAGAGCTATAAACTTTGAGATCGTTGCTTAATCAAACAGAATCTAAGATATGTCTGCAAGTTTGCAGCTAGATCCCAATAACTGCAATCATCAGCATTGCTAATTAGGGGTCTTGAATCCTCCTCGTACATTATGTGCGAGGAGGATTACAATTTAAACTACGTGAGTTCAACGAAGCTAAAAAGCCACCGCAGGCAAAACTTTAACGATTGCAGTGCTAGTCCCCTCATGCCAACACTTTGAATACATAAAAAGTAGGTAATTGCTCTACTTAGCCACAAGTGAACAATCACCTCAATAAATGAGTGTTTTTACGTTTTCACTCGTAAATGCAAACTACAATGAGTATGTTAGCAGCTTCAGATAGCAAAAATGCATTTATCTCAAAAAAACTACTTATTAGCAAATTTATCACTCAATATCAACTTTTAAATAATTGCCGTCTTTACTGGACAAGTAGCTAAAGCTCAAAACCCGGATTATGAAGAGAAGTGCTTGCAACAAGTGAGTTTATGCATACGTGGTCACGCATTTGCTTTCGCTACCATCGCAATACGGTTCGGATAAGCATTTTTCACTTTCCTTGTGGTCTGGGGAATGGGTTTGCGGGTAAGGGGTAAAGGGTAAAGGGTAAAGGATGTATTCAAAACCTTTCCCCTTTACCCTTTAACCGAACCGTATTGGGAGTGAAAGTGGTCTCCTCTAACCGATGCTCGTACTCAAGTTCAGCTTCAGCATATACCCAAAATTCGGGCACAATTGCAAATGTATCGGACGGGCTTTGAGTTTATGCATACGCTTTGGTTGCACATTTTCGCGTTGCTCTTGGAGGTACTTAACTTGACTGCTGTAGTATTAAAGCACTTGCGACTGATACTGTTGCTGGCTGGGAGAAAAAGTACCCCTGCCCATATTTGCATTGCAATTTTTTGACTTGCTCAAGCTGTACTACTGTTTCTATTCCTTCTGCTATAACATCTATACTTAGATTGTGAGCTAATGTAATAATCGTGCGTACAATTTCTGCATAGCTGCTACTAGTGTCCATATTTTTAATAAAAGAGCGGTCAATTTTTAGCGTACTAATAGGAAAACGGTGCAGATAGCTTAAAGATGAATAACCAGTACCAAAATCGTCTATGTGTAATTCAATACCTATTTCTTTGAGTTGCCAAAGTATCGCTGTTGCAGATTGAGTGTTTTCAATGAGTACACTTTCAGTCATTTCTAGTTTTAACCTAGATGGATCTAACTTAGTTTCTTGTAAAATCAAGTAAATTTGCTCAGTGAAATTGGATTGCAAAAGCTGTTTGCTAGAAAGATTGACGCTGATTGTCAGTTGGGTTTGCGGAAATTGTTGCTGCCATTGGTGCATCTGGTTGCAAGCCTCTCGAAGTACCCAGTAGCCAATAGGAACGATTAGTCCAGTTTCTTCCGCTACTGAAATAAAATCTGTTGGAAGCACAAGACCCTGCTTTGGGTGCTGCCAGCGGATAAGAGACTCAAACCCGATAATTTTTTCAGTTTCCAATGAAACAATTGGTTGGTAGTAAATCCGCAATTCCTGGCGTTCAACAGCACGTCGCAAGTCTGTCTCTAACTGCAACAGCTTTGTGCTTTCAATGTACATAGCTGTATCAAATATTTTGTAACCTGCCCTGCCCAAAGCCTTAGCGCGATACATTGCAATATCAGCGTTGCGTAGGAGGTTCTCTATCTGGTCATC
>NZ_JACJSI010000137.1 GCF_014698065.1 Nostoc flagelliforme FACHB-838 | reverse complement strand
CGCTCTAGTCAACCAACTCCATCCTTACTCCCCAAAGTTCCTACTACTGATTAAGTAATAAATGCTTCCTATACATTATGTGTCTTCCGAGATGATTTAGTCTTAATTTTCATCGATGAGCTTGTGTGTTTAGTCGCTGTAGCTTCTTCAATCATTATATTTTGCTCGATTTCAGCAATAAATTACCCCCATGAACGATTACGGATCATCGGCTATAAGCAGCAACAGTTGCGAGATGCAGAGTTTCGCCACTTCATGTTGCAAGATTTAGAGCCAGCACAGATTCAAGATTTTATTGAGCGTTGGCATGATAAAACTTTTAGTCAAGCGGAAGAAAGAGATAAAAATATCAAACGAGAGCGACTACAAAGAGTAATTAATGAATCAAAAGCGATTGCAGAACTAGCACAAAATCCTCTGCTGTTAACCATGATGGCAATTCTCAATCTCAAGCGAGAATTACCCAGAGATAGAAGTGAACTGTATAAAGATGCTTCAGAGGTTCTGTTGCATAATTGGGACGACGGACGCAATTTAAAGGCGGATGAACGTCTGGACATTATTGATTATAAAGATAAACAGGCAATGTTGCGTCAAGTTGCTTATCTTATGCAAACCAGTGAAAAAGGTTTAGCTGGCAACATTATCTATGCGGATGATTTAGAAGCAATCTTCACTAAATATCTGCAAAGCATACCAGTGAGTGATGCCAGAGATAAAGCCAGACGGTTGATGAAACAACTGCGCGATCGCAATTTTATTTTATGTTTCTTGGGTGCAGATTACTATGCCTTTGTGCATCGAACTTTTTTAGAATATTTCTGTGCTTGGGAGTTTGTCTGGCAGTTTGAGAAGGAACGCAGTATTACAATTGAGTATCTCAAAACTGAAGTTTTTGGCAAACACTGGCAAGATGAAACTTGGCATGAGGTATTGCTGTTAATTGCGGGAATGATTGATGCGAAATTTGTTGGTGAAATTATTGATTACTTGATGGCGCAAGATGAGGAAGAGGAAAAGTTTATCAACCTGTTTTTAGCGGCTAAGTGTCTTGCAGAGGTGAGAAATCGCTCGGTGATTACGTCAACGGCTAATAAATTGCTTAATAAGCTACAGGACTTAACTAAATATGACCTCTGGTACTATTACACCCTCCTTGATGGCGAAGAAACTAACTTGGTTGAAAAAGTTCGCACTCAAGCAGTTGCAACAATCGTCGCGATTTGGCAGATAACAGCGATACCTTACACTTGCTCAAAGACCGCGCCACTGCTGATAATGATGGAAATCTGCGACGTGCAGCCATCGGAGCATTAGCCAGCAATTTCAAAAATGACCCAGACACCCGCTCATTTCTCAAAGACCGCGCCACTGCTGATAATCAATGGGATGTGCGATATCGAGCCGTCAAAGCATTAGCCAGCAATTTCAAAGATGACCCGGACACCCGCTCGTTTATCAAAGATCGCGCCACTGCTGATAATGATGGGAATGTGCGAGGTGCAGCCATCGAAGCATTAGCCAGCAATTTCAAAGATGACCCAGACACCCGCTCGATTCTTAAAGACCGCGCCACTGCTGATAATCAATGGAATGTGCGATATGTAGCCGTCAAAGCATTAGCCAGCAATTTTAAAGATGACCCAGACACCTGCTCAATTCTTAAAGACCGCGCCACTGCTGATAAATCTGGGAATGTGCGACGTGCAGCCATCGAAGCATTAGCCAGCAATTTCAAAGATGACCCGGACACGCGCTCGTTTCTCAAAAACCTTACCACTGCTGATAATGCATGGGATGTGCGAGGTGCAGCCATCGAAGCATTAGCCAGCAATTCATTAGCCAAATACTTCAGATATCAGCCTGAGTTGTTTGAAATTTATTACAACTGCGCTGTCAATGACTCCTTTGTAGGTAGACATCATCCCCTACGGAACTCCAACCCTCGGCACGTTGCACTAGAGATAATTATCAAGCAATTTTCTCAACATTTGCAGACTTTACCACTCTTGCGCGACAAGGCAGAGAATGACCCAGATGAACAAGTGCGAAACTTTG
Source organism: Nostoc flagelliforme FACHB-838 (assembly GCF_014698065.1). GTDB lineage: Bacteria > Cyanobacteriota > Cyanobacteriia > Cyanobacteriales > Nostocaceae > Nostoc > Nostoc flagelliforme_B. Next base: position 14,015 of record NZ_JACJSI010000137.1, on the reverse strand, counting down.
CTCAACAGAAGTTAAAGCAGTGGTGAGAGTAAATGTAAGCTGAGTATATGCCCAAGAAAATCAGAGAACTCAAAAGCTTGTTGCTACAAGCAGGGTTTATATACCGTCCTGGGAAAGGTAGCCACACTAATTGATATTATCCTCTGCTATCTGGGAGAGTTACTATATCAGGTAAAGACGGGAATGATGCTAAAGTTTACCAGGAGAAATATGTTAATAATGCACTCCAAATATTAGAAGAAATTAGAAAGGCTCAAGAGGAAGAATAAGAATGAATTCTCACTACACAATAGTTATTCAGTGGTCTGATGAAGATGAGTGTTTTGTTGTGAGTCTTCCTGAATGGGGAGAGTTTTGTCATACTCACGGAGATACTTACGAAGAAGCTTTCAAAAATGCTCAAGAAGTTTTAGAAATGCTGATTGAATCATCTTTGGCTGACGGACAACCTCTACCAGAGCCAAAAACACTAGAAAAGTCGTTAAAATAATTTCGTAATTCGTAATGATGCTCTCTACGAGACACTGCGCGTAGCTTGCTTCTTTACAGGAGTACGCAGACTAACTAACGTAATTAAGTATTAGGTTACGCCGTGTGCGACTTTATCTCAAACCTAAACCCCAACCCCTTCCCTACAAGGGAAGGGGAGCAAGAATCAAAGCCTCTCTCCGTTTCGGGGAGAGGTTTGGAGAGGGGTTCCAAGAATAAGTTGCACATCGCGTTAAGTTACATCATTGAAATGAAAGTGTATGTATTTGATTATAAACTTTTGCATTTTCTTCAAGAGCTTGACGTATATCGTATTGCGTTTGTAAATTCAACCAAAACTGAGCGCTGTTACCAAAATAGCGAGATGAACGCAAAGCTGTATCTGCTGTAACAGTACGTTTTCCAGATAAAATTTCACTAATTCTTGTTTGAGTTACACCTATATCTTTGCTTAATCGGTAAGGAGTGATATTTAGTGGCTCTAAAAATTCTAGTTGTAAAATTTCTCCAGGATAAATATTTGGCAGATGGTTGTTGCTCATGATTATTTCTAGGCAAATGTCTTGGTCAAAACCGGAATGACAGCAAGCTCTCAAAATTGCTCAAGAACTTTTAGATATATTGAATGAATCATCTTGAGCAGATACACACGGTGAACTGTTACCCAAGCCGAAAACACTAGAAGAGTCGTAAAAATTAGCAAAACTCCAAAAAAGCGCTCCTTTGACATCTACCCAAATAATCCTAAGTTATAGTTTGTTGGTTTAACCAACAGCATAATCTGTTCGATAATCTTCTCAGAAGATGTGCCGCAGCTATACCCGTCGTTGACATCGTATTTACTTTGGGAATCATATATTTAGCAACTCTTGCTACTGACTCTCTACTATCCCCAGGTAATTATACGATGGACGATCGCAATATCACAGGCACTCTTTCTCCAGAAGATATCCAAGAAATTAAAGCAGCGCTACAAATAATCGAACAAAAAATGCCCTTTCTCATCGCTTTAACTGCACAAGAACGCCGCAAGTTATTCAAAATGGGCGATAAAAGCCTAGCTTTTGTTACCAATAGCGTCAATGCTGCTCAATCTAACCGAGAAATTCTCCCAGCCAGCTTTGATATTGAGGAATTTATCCAGAATTATCAACTAGCCACCACACTCAGCGAACTTTTAATCTCAATCCGGCAACTCAACGAACAAGTAGATGATACCCTGTTAGCAGTCGGAAGCGAAGCGATGCTCGGCAGTTTGACAGTTTATGATTACGTCAAGACAGCTGCAAAAAAGACTCCAGGCTTAAAGAGTGTAGCAGAAGTGTTGAGCGATCGCTTTAAGGCTATTAGTAAAGGCAGAGCGGCAAAAGCTTTCGGCTCTTGATAAATTAATACTCGTGAATGAGGCTTTTATCTCCGTTCATCCACCTTTGATACTCGTGAATGAGGCTTTTATCTCCGTTCATCCACCTTTGATACTCATTAACGAGGCTTTTATCTCCGTTCATCCACCTTTGATACTCATTAACGAGTCTTTTATCTCCGTTCATCCACCTTTGATACTCGTTAACGAGGCTTTTATCTCCGTTCATCCACCTTTGATACTCGTTAACGAGGCTTTTATCTCCGTTCATCCACCTTTGATACTCATTAACGAGGCTTTTATCTCCGTTCATCCACCTTTGATACTCATTAACGAGTCTTTTATCTCCGTTCATCCACCTTTGATACTCATTAACGAGTCTTTTATCTCCGTTCATCCACCTTTGATACTCGTAAATGTAACTACAATGCAAAATGGATCTCCAATTATCATTGCACACCGAGGTGCTAGCGGCTATCGTCCAGAACATACTTTAGCTGCTTATGAGTTAGCAATCGCACTAGGCGCTGATTATATTGAACCTGATTTAGTCTCTACCAAAGACGGTGTTTTAATTGCTCGTCACGAAAATGAGATTTCTGAAACCACCGACATTGCAAGGCATGCAGAATTTGGCCACCTGCGAACTACCAAAATCATTGATGGCGAATCAAAAACTGGCTGGTTTACTGAAGACTTTACCCTCACAGAACTGAAAACACTACGAGCTAAAGAGCGAATTCCCCAGGTGCGCTTTCAAAATACCGCTTATGATAGACTCTTAGAAATTCCCACGCTGCAAGAAATCATCGATTTAGTCAAGCTTAAAAGTGGCGAAATTAATCGGGAGATTGGCATTTACCCAGAAACTAAGCACCCAACTTACTTTCAATCTATTGGGTTAGCTCTAGAACCACCCCTACTTGCAACTTTAACAGCCAACGGTTATCAGGGAGCTAACGCACCTGTTTTTATTCAGTCTTTTGAAGTGAGTAATTTACAAGATTTATCTACAAAGACTCATTTACCTTTGGTGCAATTGCTGAATAACACTGGTAAACCTTATGATTTTGTCGTTAGTGGTGATGAACGCACTTATGCAGATTTAGTCACACCATCAGGTTTAGAAGAGATTGCTAAATATGCACGGGCGGTTGGAATTCATAAAAATTTGTTGGTTCCTAGAGATAGTAGTGGTAGATTGCAATCGCCTACATCTTTAGTCACAGATGCTCATGCAGCTGGTTTGCTGGTTCATGCCTGGACTTTCCGCAATGAAGACTGCTTTTTGCCACTGGACTTTCAAGGAAATCCCCAAGGAGAATATGAACTATTTTTCAGCTTAGGTGTTGATGGCGTATTTAGCGATTACCCAGATACGGCAGCTTACCATGCTACTGTTCAATAGGAATTTGGTAGAGTAATAAAAATCACGGAAAAATAACATGGTTTTACTTAACTGGAAATCCTGTATAACAGCAGTAACCTTGACCGCCATCAGTCTGACTGCATCCAAGTCGGCATTAGCGGTATCTCTATACTCAGTTACTGACTTAGGCGCTCTTACTGGAGATCCCTTCAGTTATGCTGAAGACATCAATGACTCAGGTGAGGTAATCATTAATTCTTCTGGAGATTCTTTTTCTTCTTTTTTGTATAGTAATGGTTCGCTCAAAAAAATTAGTCCCCTGCCTGGTGCTAATTCAATTGCCGTGGAAGATATCAATAATTTGGGGCAAGTAGTTGGTAATTCGGGCAGTGATAATCATGCCTTTATTTACAGTGGTGGAACAACCCAAAGTATCGGTCTTAACGCCATTCCTTATGCTATCAATGACTCAGGTGAGGTGGTTGGTGGTACGGGTGGTGGCGGTATATTCCCAGAGCTTGCCTTTCCCTACGGGGCTGCTTTCCTATACAGCAATGGTACGACGACTATCATTAACAATAATTTAGAAGAAAATTATATTGCCTATGGCATAAATAATCTAGGTCAGGTAGTTGGCATTTTCGGTTCTCCCAGCCGAGCCTTTTTATACGACAACGGCATAATAACTAATATCGGCACCCTCCCTGGTGACAACTACAGTTCAGCGCTGGATATTAATGACTCAGGACAAGTGATTGGTATTTCTGGACTCAGTGAAGGAGAGAATATTAGTACTTTTCTTTATAGTTCTAGTACTGGACTCCAAGACATCGGTAGGTTAAGTCCTACAGATGTGTTCATTGGTCAGGGGATCAATAATTTGGGTCAAGTCGTCGGGTTTAGCACTACCGATGGAGGGGCTTTACTTTATAGTGATAACACTCTGTACAGCTTGAATGATCTGATTGCTCCCGGTTCAGACGCTGGCCTTACCTTGACCTTAGCATCTGCCATTAATAATAATGGACAAATTGTGGGTTATGGTGCGGTTAGTGGCGAATTCCACGCCTTCCTCTTGACGCCAGTCTCATCTGTTTCTGTAGCTGAACCAACTTCAGGCGTTCCTATTTTGTCGTTTGGTGTTGCTGTAACTTTATTTGCAGCACTCAAACGCAAACGTCACTTCAACAGTGCAGCTATACAACAAAGAAGTTAAGCCAATAACTTCAGGCAGACAAAGTGATTACTTGAGAATATGGATTTATAAAAATCTTTGAAGATATGTCTCTATACCACGCTTCGAGACATATCTCTACTTTAAACAAGGGATTTCACAAACTAGTCATCACCTGAGCTAATTGATTAGATAAATCAATTACAGACTCTTGGCATTTGTTAAATAAAACGCCAGCTAAAAAATAATAATCGCCAGAATAAAATGCCATCTTGTTTTTTTGGAGTTCTTCTATGTGTTTCTTTACCTTTGGATCGGAGCTATAGTAGCCGAACTGTAAAGGTAACACCATAAAGTTTTGAACACAATAACCATTTTCTTTTGCTAGGTTCAGTGTACTTGTTGGATTAGAAAAACTAGATATTAAAACCAAGACATTTTCATAACCTAACGATAAAAGATCGTTGGTAACTGTAGCTCCATCTACACCCCCAAATAAGAGTGGCATATAAATATCATTATCTGGTGCTGGCAGGTAAGGTGGGTTGGCTACAAGATACTCGGCATCTGGTTGAGAAGAATTAAACAAAGATGAATTATGAATGATGTATTTATTAGTAAGATTGTATTCATCAATGGTTGAATTTGCGGCTTTCCATGCAGAAGTATTTAATTCAAATCCCTGGATGAGTCCATCAAACTTGTTTCTCAATAACGAATTAATTACAGGGCTGCCATCTCCTGAGCCAAACTCCACAATAGATTCGGAATTTTGACAATTTCTGAGAACAAAGCTTTCTAAACAATTTGAGTAGAAATTAGATTCTTCAGGACAAAAAAAGATGTCTTTCATTTGATTGCACTTCCAGGTGTAAGGTATAATCAATGTAGTAGGAGGTTATTTATTACCTTGTATTCAGGCAATAAAAAACTGTTCCTCTAGCAAAGGATTGCTAAAGAAATGTATTGGCAGGTGAATGAGCAATAAAGTGACTTTTAAATGTCAAATTAAAGGCTAAAAATAACCTGCTATTGATAATTTTTTGGATTGATAATGTGAGTAAAGCCACTTATTCTGCTTCACGTATCGATCGCACAACAGCCGTCCCTGCGCGATCGCTCATGCGTTTTTGTAGGTCGTACCCAACCAGCAATTCCCATGCATCATTGGGATATCGTTCTGCTAAAGACAAAGCCACATCATCTAACATCCAACGTCCGTGGCGTTCATCTTCCCTGATGTGCAGTTCCCAATAACCCACCGCTACTTCTGAGAGTAAAAGTCGTTGCGCCGCCACCAGATAATTTTTGTAAATCGCCGGGCCAGCCACTTCAAAATAGGTCAACCCACCGCTATAACGCAAGAAATAGCGTTTGCGCTCAGTCACCAGAAAATTATAATTTGTAGAAGCCAACACTTCCCAAGGTACTAAATCGAAATATGCCTCTGGCTCAGTGTTCATGCCAAATTCAGCCAGCATTTGAGCAAAGAATGTCGAGTGCTTGCGAGATAAACGACCATTGCCATATTCTTCTATTAGTACTCGCATCAGCGTACACTGCACTTCATTAGCAGCACCACCCATAATGCGGGAAAGATGACTAGCTTCAACCAAGCCATCAAAGGAGCCGATCGCTAGCAAGTGACGATAACCAGCTTCACTCATTTCCTCACGGATGTAGCGGCTACTCTCTGACAAAGGCGGATTTAAATCAGCAGATGCACGCTCAATTAAAGCTTGTTTTACATCCAATTGTTGCAATGCATCCACATCAAGTTGTGCTAGTTCCCACTGTTGCCAAGCAGCTTCAATTTGGTCACGACAAGAGGATAAATACAGCGATCGCTCATTGGTATAGTTTTGCAAATCGTCATACCAAAACAGCTTTAGCCGATTGATACGATAAAGTATCCGTTGGAGAAAACGGTGAGCCTGTTCATCAGAGCGATCGTTTCCATAAGCGGCGCTAATTGCCATAGAGAGCGTGTGTTCAAACTCACTAGCTTTTGCAGGGTTTAGAGCCAGTTTAGTGTCTAAATCCTCCATTGCTAGCAGTTCTATAAATTGCTCCTCAGCACGGTCGTAGTTGGTAATTGTTATTTCTTCTGTTTGCGTGCTATTTTTCGCAGCCCCAGCATTAGGAAATATAACTAAATTGCTTTGCATGGAATCTTCCGTAGCATTGGAAAAGTGAGAAATTAGTTTCATCTCTAATACTTAACTTCCCACACCAATAGCTTTCTCTACCTCTTTCCCTGGTTATAAAGAAAGATTAAGTTTTAAACGAAAGGGTCATTGGGCAATAGTCCTCTCCCCCTGCCTCCCCTGCCTCCCCTGCCTCCCCTGCCTCCCCTGCTCCCCTACCTACGGCACTTTCTGCTGCTCGATAACCTTACTTGGCGGAATTTCCTCAAGAGGAATCAGTGCTTCGATTACCGACTTTACAATTGGCGCGGCGACGGTAGAACCATAAGCACTTTCTCCTTTTGGCTCATCCACCAGTGCGAACACTACATAACGAGGAGATTCCACGGGCAAAATAGCCACAAAGCTGGTCATTCTAGCGCCCTTGATGTATCCACCATTAGGACTAGCTTTTTGGGCTGTACCAGTTTTACCTGCAATGCGATATCCGGGAATTTGTGACGCCTTCCCACTGCCTTCATCAACAACAGTTTCCATCATTTCCACAACCTTTTGGGCTGTTGCGGCTGAGAAAATTTGGCGGGGGATGGTGTGAGTCGGTGAATCATGCATTTGCCCTTTGCTATCAATCAGCCCTCGAACTACATGGGGTGTGACCAATTTACCGCCATTGGCTAAAGCACCGTGCATTTGCACCAACTGTATGGGTGTCATAGAAAAACCTTGCCCAAAGGAAGTAGTAGCAGGTTCAATTGGCGAAGCGATAAATTCTTCTTGACTTTTGAGCCGACCACCAGCTTCAAAAGGTAAATCTGTATCAACTTTTTGTCCTAGCCCCAAGCGTTCTAGCCAGTTGTAGTAAATTGAAGGCTTTAAGCGTTGGATAATTTGCACCATGCCAATGTTGCTGGAATATTGCAAAATCTGAGCGATGCTGATTCGCCCATAACCATTATTCATCGCATTTTTGATGGTGTAATTAGCTACTCGAACAGAACCGTAGTCATTAAACATATCATCTGGTTTGATGACGCCATTTTCCAGAGCGATCGCTACATTCAAAGGCTTAAAAGTCGATCCTGGTTCATAAAGATCCGCCACCGTCCAGTTTTTAAATAGTGAGATATTAGCTTTAGCGTATTCATTAGGGTTATAAGTAGGCTGAGAGACGAGGGCAAGTAAGGAACCATCCAACGCATCCATAACAATTACCGCCCCACGTTTAGCATCAAACTTTTCCATCTGTTGTTTGAGTGCAACGCGGGCAATTCGTTGCAGACGGCTATCGATAGTGAGTTGTAATCGCAAATCGTCAAAATGCAAAAAACCTTCGGGCGCATGCTCCGGCATCAGAGTCCCATTCCCCGACCGACTGAGCCGCACCGTTTGCACAGGACGTTCTAGCAACTTCTCTTGAGAATATTCCACACCAGCTTGACCACGGCGGTCAACATTCACGTAGCCCACCACATCAGAAACCAAATCGTCTGGCGGATAATATCGGGAGTATTTTTGGGCCCACTCCAGACCATTTAAGCGCAAAGAGATGACGCGATCGATAATTTCTTCTGCTAATGCTGGGGCAAGTATAATTCCGCTTTTTTTGCTTTGAAAAGTTTTCACCAACTCAGCAGAATCTTTTGCCAAAATTGGGGCAAGTCGCTCTGCCATATCTTCATTAGACTTATCAAACAGCTTGGGATGAGCGTACAAAGTATATACAGGACGGTCAATCGCCAAAAGATTACTTTTGCGATCTACTACCGGGCGACGAGGCATAAAAGGTCGCAAATTCACCATTTGCTGGTTGCGTGCCTGCTGAGTTAACTTTGGCCCCTTGACAATTTGTAAGTTATACAAATTGATACCCAGCCCCAGCCCTGCTACCATTAATATGCCCCAGACTATGAACAGCCGGGACTTGGTGTTAGATGTTTGGTTTTGGAAATTAGAGGCTAATTTTCCCAAAAAGCTTTGTTTATAACCCTTTTGTTGCCTGGTGAATCCTGGATTGCGAAACCTTCTAAATTTTGTTTTGCTTGGTGACTTCTGCATTGAGTTCGTCCTTTGTCATTTGTCTTTTGCCATAAGCCACAAGCCTGAGTCGTAATGACTAATGACAAATGATTCTTAGCCTTTTACCAATTCTGCAAAATAAAGCTACAGATGCAAGAGTTGGAAACTCAGATTACAGCGCTTTTCATCTATTTGAACCACATCTTCGCCAAGTAGTAGCGAAGAGTAAAAGGGGCAGGGAGCAGAGGGAAAATCCCATAAATAATAAATTTATTTGCTCTGAAACCCCTTTTCCAGGGTAATTCCAATATCTTTCTCCCCTGCCCCCTGCCTTTTGAGTCAACTAGTATCCCAATGGCGTGAGTGTCTGCTGTTGCGTTTCCGAATTTGGCGTTGTGTTAGACAATGCTGGCTTAGAACTCTGAGATTCTGGAGATAAAAAAATCATCCCTTCAGGAGTTGGCGATACCAACCCTGCTGTTGGTTGTTCTGCTTCGTCAGCCATTTTATTTTTCAGCGTCGCATTAGTTGTTGTTAGCAGCCGCTCATGACGTTGGAGGTTTTGCAGTCTGCGATATGATTTACCCCACATTTCTTGGGAATATACTGTCCAACCATAAACAGCAAGTGTCGATGCTACTAACAAGAACGCTAAAACTGACGAATAACGATGAAAAGTGTATAAGCGTAGCAACCACAAAGGTGTTGCCCCAGAATTAGGTATTGTGGGAATGCGAAGAAAACCTAGCCCCGAACTCTTCTGTTTTGCGCTCGACTGCTCATTATTTGAAACTTCTTGCCTACCCGACTCTTTTACAGATTTGAATATAACTGCCTCATTTGTGGGAGAAACCGCTAATTTTTTTGAGGAACGCTGTCGTCTTTGAGACGATTCTGGTGTAGAAGCGCTCCGTGCTGCTGATTCTATACGCGCAGAGCGTCGCCTTCCTAAAGAAAGGATAGAATTTCCGACTAACCAATTACCCCTTGCAGAAACAGTAGATTTACGAGCAACTACCATAAATTTTTTTAGAAGAGAAATACTGTACTTTAGATTGATTGTCTTTATTGTCTGTTTTTGCTGAGGTTAAAATCACCTTCTGTGCAACAAGCACACATAACAGACTACACCCTTTTAACTTTTCTGATAGATAGCTGTACCAATATTTGCATCCTCTAGATATGCAATATTTGCAATCTAATGACTAGAAACTGGACAGCTTGCTCTTTAGGCATCGCACCTAAAGTATGGCAACTTCGGGTAGCAAGGTGCAATACTCTGTGAAAAAAATAAAATTTTTTGCTATCATAGCCCCGGTTGCTAAAGAATTTAGCAATTTCCGTCTTGATGCTGAGTTAAGAGAAACTAATCAGATGGCTGTATGATACGTAATTCCAAGAACAATACCCCAAAGGATTGTTTTTTTTAAGTATGTAATCTCGCAGAATTTAAAAAAAGCAATAAATACGGTATCGTATTCAACAGGCGAAAAATTGTTTTAGCCACAATTGGTGAAAGAGGAGTTATGAAAACAAAAATCTTTGGTTTTGCTCTAATGTTAAGTCTGGCTGCAACTCTCGGAGCCTGTGAAGGTGGTGGTGGTGATGGTGCTGGTACTGCTACTCCAGCGGCTACAGGTGAACCAACTGATGCACCTGCTGGTGGGTCTACTCCTGCCACTACTCCCGTAGCGCCCGTAACCACTCCCGCAGCGACTCCTACTGCTACTCCCAAATAAGGCATTTTAAACTTTAGTTTAAATCACGCCCAGAACTGCTTGGTTACAGCTTTTCTCACTACATAGCTTGAATTAATTAGGTTCACGTAAAAACCTGCATTTTTATGTTGGTAGATTGGAGCCTAGAGTTTGCTAAAATATCAGCTATGTAGGGCAGGAAGTTGAGGACACTGGTAAAGAGGCTTAGTTCCTCAACCAAGTGTCCGCCTGAAATTCCCACCCGATCAAGCCTTGTTTCTAGTACAAGGGAGTTAAGTGAATCTAAGCTATTTTGTAGGCAAGATACTTGCCTCGTTTGGTATTTTAAATTGCTTAGACTACTAAATTTTGAGAGGGCAAAACAATTTATCACGATCGCTGGCAATTGCTTTTGAGCATTCCCTGTAGTCTATTCCATATCAGAAAAGACCTGGTGATGTCCGTATGATATTGCCAGATTTTTATTGGAAAAATTTGGGCACGGGAAAACAGATTTTCATCCGGCGTTGTGAACGGAGTTTAGGAGATGGGGAGAGTTAGAACGAGAAAGCCGATAAAATTACTCAGTTTGGTTGTAGTTAGTGTAACTTTAGTTATCTTAAGTAGTAATTGGGGATCAGAGGTAATAGCATTACCGCCACCAGACGATACACCAGAAGAAATATTACGGACAAAGATTATCATAGAAGCGCGATCGCCTATTGATGGAAAATTACTAACAGCTGCCGAATACATTCAATTACAAGCGCAGATCCAACTTGCCCCGCCCCCAAAACTAGACCTTAAAATTCGGGAACAGATTTTCTTGCTTCGTGTACGTAAAACCTTACTTCAGTTTTTCCCATTTTTAAATTTTTGATAAATTCGTCATTAGTCATTTGTCATTAGTCATTCATTCTCTGCCTCATTGCCCATTGCCCATTCCCCATTCTGATGTAGGATAACGGTGGCGACAAAATTGCAAATAAATGTAAAGAATATATATAGATATTAAAAAAGTAGATTTAGTCAATCACGTTATTTCACTTAGGTAGCTTCATGTCCATTACCACGATCGCCCCTGAACAGGTTAACAGCATCGTTTGGAATCAGCATAACGATCCCTTTGAAATATTAGGTTCTCATCCCATAGAACAAGACGGCAAAACTGTCTGGGCTGTGCGGGCCTATTTACCAAATGCAAGTGCAGCATGGGTAGTTCTTCCTGAAGAACGCAAGGAATACCCGATGCAAACAGTGCATCATCCCCACTTTTTTGAATGCACCATTGATACTCCAGAACTGGCAAACTACCAGTTACGGATTAAAGAAGGGGAACATGAGCGTGTCACTTATGACCCTTACGCTTTCCGTTCTCCCAACTTGACAGACTTTGACTTGCATTTGTTTAGTGAAGGCAACCATCATCGGATATACGAAAAATTGGGAGCGCACCCCACGGAAATAGGCGGCGTTAAAGGCGTTTATTTTGCAGTTTGGGCACCTAACGCCCGCAACGTTTCATTGCTGGGAGACTTCAACCTCTGGGATGGGCGTAAACACCAGATGCGTAAAGGCCCTACCGGAATTTGGGAATTGTTTATTCCTGAAATTGGTGTGGGAGAGCATTACAAATATGAAATCAAAAATTTTGAAGGACACATTTACGAAAAATCTGATCCCTACGGTTTCCAGCAAGAACCCCGCCCGAAAACCGCATCCATTGTCACTGATTTAGATTCTTACAGTTGGGATGACGAAAGCTGGATGCAAAAGCGGCGTCATATTGACCCCCTCACTCAGCCCGTCTCTGTCTATGAAGTGCATTTAGGCTCTTGGTTACACGCTTCTAGTGCCGAACCTGCTAAACTGCCAAATGGTGAAACTGAACCTGTAGTTATCGTTTCCGAACTGAAGCCTGGCGCACGCTTCCTTACCTACCGGGAACTAGCTGACCGACTCATTCCTTATGTCAAAGAATTAGGATACACCCATCTAGAATTACTACCCATTGCGGAGCATCCCTTTGATGGCTCTTGGGGTTATCAAGTAACTGGGTACTATGCCCCCACCTCCCGTTTTGGCACCCCCGAAGATTTCATGTATTTTGTTGACAAATGTCACCAAAATGATATAGGGGTAATTGTGGATTGGGTTCCTGGTCACTTTCCCAAAGATGGACATGGTTTAGCTTTCTTTGATGGTAGCCACCTGTACGAACACGCTGACCCCCGTAAAGGCGAACACAAAGAATGGGGTACTTTGGTATTCAATTACGGTCGCCATGAAGTTAGTAACTTCCTAGCAGCAAATGCCCTCTTCTGGTTTGACAAGTACCACATTGACGGGATTCGTGTTGATGCTGTTGCCTCAATGCTCTATAACGACTATTGCCGCAAACCAGGAGAATGGCTGCCCAACCAGTACGGTGGCAGAGAAAACCTAGAAGCAGCAGATTTTCTGCGTCAGGTAAATCACATTATCTTTAGCTATTTCCCTGGTATTCTTTCAATTGCTGAAGAATCTACTTCTTGGCCAATGGTATCTTGGCCTACCTACACAGGCGGACTAGGCTTTAACTTGAAGTGGAATATGGGCTGGATGCACGATATGCTGGATTACTTCAGCATGGATCCTTGGTTCCGCCAGTTCCACCAAAACAACATCACCTTTAGTATGTGGTACAACCACAGCGAGAACTTCATGCTGGCTCTGTCCCACGATGAAGTGGTACATGGCAAGAGTAATATCATCGGTAAAATGCCGGGGGATACATGGCAGAAGTTAGCTAATATCCGTTGTTTATTTAGCTATATGTTTGCTCACCCAGGTAAGAAAACCATGTTTATGAGCATGGAGTTTGGGCAGTGGAGTGAGTGGAATGCTTGGGCTGATTTGGAGTGGCATTTATTACAGCATGAAGCCCACCAACAGTTAAAGACGTTTTTCCGGGAATTGAACCATCTCTATCGTTCTGAGCCAGTTCTGTACACCCAGGATTTTGCTGAACCTGGGTTTGAGTGGATTGACTGTAGCGATAACCGCCATAGTGTAGTTTCCTTCATGCGTCGTGACAAGGATTCTGATGATTTTGCGATCGTGGTTTGCAATTTTACACCGCAACCCCATTCTCACTACCGCATCGGTGTACCGCAAAAGGGATTTTATACTGAGTTGTTCAATAGTGATGCGCGTCAGTATGGCGGCAGCAATATGGGCAACTTAGGCGGTAAGTGGACGGATGATTGGTCTTTGCACAGTCGTCCTTATTCGCTGGATTTATGTCTACCACCTTTGGGTGTGTTGATTCTCAAGTTGGATAAGAAGAAGACTGCTGAAGCGTTGGAATAACAATTTTGGGTGGGCGATGCCCCATCCTACACATAATTTCGCCTATTCACAGCTACCCAACCCAGTTCTCTAATAGACTCTGGTGAAATTGAATATGCATTATTACCCTGTAGAGACGTAGCATTGCTACGTCTCTACACTCTTTTACAGCAGATTGCAATTTCTCTACGTTCGCGCAGCGTGTTGCAGACAGAGGCTACGCCAAGGTGCAATACGGTTCAGTTAAGGCTCAAAAGCTTATGAGTGACGTTAAATTTCGGAGCTTCGACTCGTTGTCCAGTACCTCTGTGTTTTGTTTTTTTAGAACGAAACTTTGATACAGGTCTTTTTACAACCCTGGGATTAGTACGGTGAACGCGTTCGGGTAACAACGTATCTAGGATTTCTACAATTAACCAATTGAAAAAAA
>NZ_JACJSI010000136.1 GCF_014698065.1 Nostoc flagelliforme FACHB-838 | reverse complement strand
GGGCAACTACAAATAAATTAGTGTTAGGGCAGGTAAAGGTGGATGAGAAATCAAATGAAATTACGGCAATTCCAGAATTAATCAAAGTATTAGAACTATCTGGTTGTATTGTGGCAATTGATGCAATCGGTTGCCAGAACGAGATTGTGAAGTTAATTAGCCAACAAAATGCAGATTACGTAATTACCCTTAAAAAGAATCAAGGTAATCTTTATAATGAAGTAGAGCAACTATTTAAAGCAGAGATGGTAATGAGAAGCGTGTGAAACGGGGAATCAAAAATAAACAGTTTTTGGCAGCAATGGACAATAACTATTTAGAAAGAGTTTTAGCTTGAGCGTAAACTAACTTGTCAATAATTTAGTTAAGATTGTTGCTTATTTTCAAGGATGAGTTTACTTATTTATGGCTGAATAGTTAACTAATTTATCCTTAAATAAAAGTTCTTTTATTAGAGATAAGTTAATTTATACGATTGCAAAAGAATCGATTTACTTTGTTTATAACCTTGTCAAGTTTTGCACTTGTATAGATGACTTTGAAATCCTTATTAGTTTTTGTTAGGAAATAAGGTGCGTTTCCCCTGCTTGAGCCCTCATTCTTTCGTTTTTGCTCGTCCAGCGTTCGTCTTCTAACAATTATCCCTCAAACTCTTTCACTGCAAGCGTTTCCCATTTCTGGATAAATCTAATTAATCTGTCCGACTTTTCAAACACCCTCTTAGAATGAAATAGCGCTGGGTCTTAACCTGGCAGGTGTTGTTGTACCCAAAGTACAGCGTGAATGCGATCGCGTAAACCCAATTGACTGAAGATACGCGAGACATAATTCCTGACGGTTCCTTCCGTTAAATGTAGTTCATGAGCAATTTCTCGGTTATTTTTTCCTTGACCCAAAAGTTTTAAAACATCCAATTCGCGCTTACTAAGCAAGTTTTGATAATTAACCTCTAAAGTTGAATTACCGGATTGTAATTGCGTAAAAACTTTTGGTGCAATTGTTGGGCCCAATTGACTATATCCCAGATACACTGAGCGAATTGCTGTAGCAATTTGTTCAATTGGGGTATGTTTGAGTAGATAACCTAGCGCTCCTGCCCTTAATGAATGCCAGATATACTCATCATCATCAAACGTAGTCAGAACTAAAATTTTTATCCAAGGGTAACGTTGAATAATTTCTTGAGTAGCAATCACCCCATCACAAATGGGCATTCTTACATCCATTAGAATAACATTCGGTTGCAATTGCTTTGCTAAAGCAATTGCCTCTTTACCGTTGCTTGCTTGTTCTATCACTTCCAAATCGTCTTCGCTAGACAATAATGTAACTAAGTCTTGCCGAAAAATTTCTTGATCGTCAACAACTAAGAGGCGAATCATAGTGGAATTATGATTTTAATTTGCGTACCTAGCCCTGGAGTACTCTTAATTATCAGATTACCACCAAGCAACTCTACTCGTTCTATCATGCCTTTGAGTCCTAAACCTGAATATGGCATTGTGTGGTCAAAACCTTGACCATCATCTCTAAGTTCTAGCAAAATTCCTTCAGGTGTAGACTTTCCTCGAAAAAATACTTGGGAAGCACAAGCGTGTTTTTGAATATTAGTTAATCCTTCTTTTACAATACAGTAAATGTGGTGGCTGTTTGATAAGGGAAGTTGTGGTAAATTAATTTCCCGTTTAATATTAAAAGCTTGATTGTAGCGCAACTGTTCCACTAAAGTAGTCAAAGCTTGGTTGAGATTGAAGTCAGTTTGCCGCATTGTTTTTAGTGAGCGACTAACATCCTCAATGCATTGACTAGCTAGAAACTTTGCTGTATCAATTGCTTGAGAGACACTATCGATATCATGTTGGCGTAACTTCTGTTGGGCAATTGCGAGCCTACTATTAAGATTGGTTAAACTATGTCCTAGCGAATCATGAATATCCCGTGCAATTCGAGTGCGTTCTAGAGCAGCTGCTAAAGTCTCTACTTGTTGGGTTAAAGCTTCCGCTCTTTGTCGGCTTTTCTGTTCAGAAATTATCATGAAGCTAAAAGCTATGATGAAGGGAATACTAACAAGATTGTTTGAAAAATACTCAATAATAACTAATTTTATTTGCTTAGATTCCTGTAACATTTCACATAAATTAGCTTGAGCTTTGACTGATCCGGGTACAGCTAATATGGATGTTAATATACCTAATGATACTATTAATATGACAGTTAATAATAGATTTTTGCGATTCAGTAAAAAACAGCTTTTAGCAATATATAGGTAAAAAAATAATTCCAATCCGGTGCCGATAAACTTTACAGATAGAGCAAGCAAGATTCCTATTAAAATGTATATTTCTCTTTGCCAAAGTGGACGCTCAATCGGAAAAAATAAACTTAAAACTGCATATCCAACAAGACAGGTTATCACATATAAAGTTGTTACTGTAGATATCTGAAAAGTTCCATCAATTATGCAACCTAAGGTAATTCCAGCAATCATTATCCATTCTACGTAACATAAAGCCCAACGGAATGATGGGGAAGGGTTCATAATCAAATTCATAACTCGAAAATTAATTGAACATCAATTTCAAAAGACTGACACAAGAAAACTGAAGATAAAAAGCTCATGATATTAATATATAGTGGTTCCCGACCTGTAAGGTATGCTTCCAAAGCTAGCTTGCGCCCATGTATCTTTTACCTATAAACGGTTTGCCAAGGTGGGAAGTCCTCTGGTAAGACTCTCCATGTACATCCCTCTCTATGAGATGCTACGCGAACGCAAAGCACATAAAAGCTTGCTGCACTAAAAATACAATAGATCGTTCTGTTTGTCTCATAGCATAAAATTTGTCATATAAATTGATCAAACTTATTTAATCTATGCCTAGCGTATACAGAAGAGTTTAAACCCACCTTAATGTTGTCTTAACAAAAACTCATAAAAAAGATAAAACTACTTGGAGATCGCTAAGTAACAATTTGTGACAACAGTTTGATGATGATAAATAGTTCCTACTTTACAGCGCTTCCGGCTATTATGCAATATAGTTTTCTCCTTGCCCCTCTCCTATCATCGCTTTCAGCTTTTAGGATGTACCTCATAGCTGACGAAAGTGCTGTAATTACGTACTAAGCTGTTGTGCTTTTAATTTGCACAAACAGCATTCCCCTTAAAATTATTATCATTATTGTTAATGGAATTGGCATTTTAATTATTAGTTAAGCATAACAAGTACTGAAGAGCCATTTTTAATGACCTCTTAATCTTTTTTAAATATATTTACTGTACTGTATTATAAACAACTTAAGAGTTAAAAGATTTAGACCATTTAAGCTTATCTACTCCTAAACGTTACGGCAGCTATCTTAAGTTTATTTTTAAGGTGATGTCATGTTAGAAACTAACCCCAATTTTGACTTTTTTTTGGAGCAGAATCAAAGCCTAGTGCCTGTCAAGGATAACTTAAACAGTAATTTAGAACTCAGTTATCCGTTACATGATCGTAGCAGTACCTTTTTTGCTTCTAATATTGATTACAAGCACGTTGACAGCAGACAACTACCAGATAGCTGGAACGATGACGGTACAGTTTTTAGAGGGAGCATAGGTAATGACAAGCTCAATGGTAGCTTCGGTGATGACACACTCTATGGATATTCAGGTGAAGACAGACTCATTGGCAATAGAGGTGACGATCTACTTAATGGCGGTACAGGCAAAGATTATCTCAATGGTGGCAAAGGTAATGATACTTTAATCGACTACGGCGGCGGCGACTTGATGAGTGGAGGGAAAGGATCTGACCTTTTTTGGTTAGGTAATTGGAGCCAGCCTAATACTCCCACCATTATTACAGACTTCCAGGTTGGAATGGATCAAATTAAAGTGGGGCACTTGGGAGCTAGATTTGACAACTTAACTATTCAAAACTGTAGAGGCCAAAACAATCAGAAACAAACCACAATTAAGGAGCAAGGACATATACTGGCTGTGCTTTTGGGAATTGAAGCCTCTCATTTAACAGCTAATAGTTTTATTTTTGGTAACTATAAGTTAGCCATGCAACTTCAGAATGCTGTGGATAAGAATCTCAAGAATTCTGATCTCCCTGGTGCAACAGTAGCAGTTATTACTCCAGATGGATTCACGTGGGAAGGAGCTAGTGGCGTTTCTGACTTGACAAACCAAAATCTGATGTCGCCTGACAAAATCTTCAACATTGGCGCTCTTACTGAGACATTTACAGCAGCTACAGTGTTGAAATTGGCGGAAAAAGGAACACTAAGCCTGGATGATACTTTGGGCAAATGGTTGCCTGATATTACTCAAAATATTTTACATGGGGAAAGCATTACAATCCGCCAACTTTTAAATGGCACAAGTGGGATTTATTATTACAGAGAAGATGAGCAGTGGCGGTTCGATATCACCACTGATTTCTTGAATGGTTCAACTAAAAATTGGAGTTCAGAGGATTTAGTCGCTTACACTTACGACAAACCACGCTTTTCAGGAGAGGCATCTTCATCAGTGTGGACATATCCAGGAACAGGAACTGTTTTAGCCAAGCTGATTGTGCAGAAAGCTACAAATTCTTCATTTCCTAATGTGATGCGTGAACAGGTTTTAAAACTTTTAGGGCTTAACAATACCTTTTTTAGTGGAGAAAATCAACTTAGTGGTAAATTGGCTAGGGGTTATCAAGATGCACTTGATGCAGATGGGAATATTGGTGAAGATGGGATTCTTGAAGACTTCACTGATACTAATCCATCACTATATTTAGCTTCGGGAACGCTATTTTCTAGCAGCCAAGACATAGCCCGGTTTTATCAAGCTCTATTTAGTGGTGAATTGCTGAAATCAAAGAGTCTCAAAGAAATGCTGACTTTCGTGAATGAAGGTATATCTTATGAGGGTAATCAGTATGGACTGGGCGTAGCTAGTTTTGAAAATTCTTCGCAAAGAGAATGGGGTAAGGGTGGTGACAACCCTGGATATAGTAGTGAGATGCGTTACTTTCCCGATCAGAGCGATGCAATAATTGTTACATTAGGGAATGGAGGTAGTAATTCTGATACAGGAGGTGTAGTCCCGATCTTAGACGGGACTTATAAAGTAATTTTTGGTAGTCGGTCATAGCCGAATAGCACCAAGAAAAGCCGAAACGCTTGTACTTGAAAGTTTTCGAGGAATATTTATACTCATGAAAAATCATGTTTAACTCAGAATAGACAAGTAGTTGAGCTATTTTGATGATCGAAAAAATTATCTAGATAATCCTAATGAAACAAAATCAAGTGATTGGGCAATACCTTTGCCAAAATAAGAGCCTACTAAAATTTTGGCAAAAATGCCAAAAAGACTGATACAAGGGCCTTTAGTTTACAAGGTAGTTTGGAGACTCGAACCCTTTACCATGCAGGTGATACGTAAAAAAAAGCTTGCGGTAAACCTTGAAGTAATTTTTAGGACTTATTATTTTTGCCGAACCCAAGAGACAAGGGAGTTAATATATCAACTTACCCTCGTAAATGGGCAAAGGTATTGATTGGGGTGGTAATTAAAAAGCCAATTTTTTTACAATTATAAATTCTTATATGAAAAGAATCATTGCAACATAAATAAGAGCCTCTGTTGTTTCAGGTAAAACCTCATAATCTTTCTTAACCAGCGAGACCAGTTGAACCAAAAGTTGTTTCAACTTTTCCTAATTTAGGAAATACAACAAATTCTTTCTGTTCTGGGTGTCGCGTAACTACACATTTCATTACCATTATATCTGAGGTTTAGCTGTACCTCAATACACTAGGAAGCACTATAAAGGTTGTTCCTATCGGGTGTAATTTCCATATTACAGTTAGGTATGTAAATTATTAATAACATTGAATTGCACTAATTTTTTTACAGGTTGCTAACTGCCAAAGGAACTCAATGATGAACAAATCCAACTTTGAACTACCTATTAATTGTTATACATTCGTGGATCTTCTCCGCTGTAGAGCACTCCAGCAGAATGAACAGGAGGGTTACATATTTCTGCGGGGCGGAGAAATCGATGAGCTCCATTTGACTTATAAGCAGCTAGACTTTCAAGCTCGCACAATTGCCGCACAGCTTCAAAATATTGGCGCGTCTGGAGAAAGAGCTTTACTGCTCTACCCATCAGGATTAGAGTTCATTACCGCCTTTTTCGGATGCTTGTATGCAGGTGTAATTGCTGTTCCCGCCTATCCACTCCGGCGTAATCAAAAAGTGAGTAGATTACAAGCAATCATCACAGACTGTCAAGCGAAGTTTTTACTAACAACTACATCAGAGTTAGTCAATTTGGAGAACCGATTACAAGAGAAACTAAAATTACCAGAATTGTGTCTGCTGGCAACCGATGGCTTGAATATTGATTTAGCATCAAATTGGCAACAACCGACTTCTTTAGATAGCAGTAGTCTCGCTTTTCTTCAATACACCTCGGGTTCTACAGGAATGCCAAAGGGTGTGATGGTTAGTCATAGCAATCTGTTGCACAATTCCGAGTATATCAAGTCAGCTTTTGAACTCACACAGGATAGTATTTCAGTAACTTGGTTGCCTAGTTTTCATGATATGGGATTAATTGATGGGTTGCTCCAGCCTTTATACACAGGTTTTTTGGGTATTTTCATGCCACCAGCATCCTTTGTTCAGCAACCGATGCGATGGCTTCAGGCTATTTCCCACTACAGAGCAACCCATAGTGGTGGGCCTAATTTTGGTTATGAACTTTGTGTCACCAAGATTACTCCAGAACAACGAGAAAGCCTAGACTTGAGTAGTTGGTGTAGTGCTTATAGTGGTGCTGAACCTGTTCGTCGGGAAACCTTAGACAAGTTTGCTGCCACATTCAAAGCTTGTGGTTTTCAAGCAAACTTCTTTTACCCCTGTTACGGCATGGCTGAAGCCACACTCATGATTTCTGGAGGAGGCGTTACGGATGAGCCAGTTTACTATACAGTTGAGGCAGAAGCATTAGAAAAAAAACGGCTTGTGCAAGTCAGTAACGATACTACCAGAGTTAGACATTTGGTAGGTTGTGGACATGCATGGCTTGATACAAAAATTGTTATTGCCGATCCTCAATCGCTGACTTCATGTGATACTGACCGAGTAGGAGAGATTTGGGTATCAGGTCTGAGTGTAACTCAGGGCTACTGGAATCGACTAGATTTGACCAAGCAAACCTTCAATGCTTATTTAGCAGATACCGGTAATGGCCCATTTTTGCGAACTGGGGACTTAGGTTTTTTCCGGAATGGACAGTTATTTATCACAGGTCGGCTTAAGGATGTCATTATTATTAGGGGTTGTAATCATTATCCTCAAGACATTGAACTCACGGTAGAACAAAGCCACTCAGCATTACAGTTTGGTTGCGGAGCTGCCTTTGCCATAGATGTGGAAGGTCAAGAGCGGTTGGTAATTGTTCAGGAAGTACGGCGCAGTTACCTGCGTTTACTAAACGTGAATGAGGTGATTGAAGCTATTCGTAAAGCAGTGTCAGAGCAACACGAATTACAAGTTTATACTGTATTGTTGCTTAAAACTGGAAGTATTCCCAAGACTTCTAGTGGTAAGATTCAACGCTATGCGTGTAAAGCTGAGTTTTTAGCTGGAAGTTTAGATGTAGTAGGACATTGGAATGCAAATAATTTCTCAATAGAAGCATCCCAAAGCAATTCCAACCTTTCTTTAGAAAGTTTCACAGACCATGTATTTGACAAGATTTCAAGTAACGAACAAACTAACTTTTTAGAGAACATCTCCACTCCTAATGCTCAATCAATTCAACACTGGATAATAAATTGGTTGAGTAAGACATTGAAAATAAATGCTCAATTTATTGAACCCAGTAAGTCTTTTGCTGAATATGGAGTAGATTCACAGATGGCAGTAGAATTAGCACAAAATTTAAAAAATTGGCTAAAATCTCCTCAAGAGATTGAGCCAACCATAGCTTGGAGTTTTCCTAGTATTGAATCTTTGTCAGATCACTTAGCTAATGAATTAACTTCAAATATATTGGTAGCTTCATCTTTAGCTTTAGAGGTAACGCGAACAGATGTCAAGCAATCTGTTAAAAAACTTGGTGTTTTTTCACTAGAACAAAAAATTGCTACAGAGGTAGAACAACTTTCTGAAGTGCAAGTTCAAGCGTCAATTGCTCAAGAACTCGCAGCAATCGAAAATTTGCTAGAGGGTATCCATAAAAAAAATCTTAAGAAATAGGAAAACCGAGTGTCAAAGTAAGAGCGAACGATGGCAGTAGCGGGTGTTAAATAAAATAAAATCGATGATTCGAAAAAGATAGCCACGAATATGATTTATTATTGAAAACTTCCGATTGCTATGTATAGGAGTTACAGATATCTTGTGAAAGGAAATAATCGATGACCTATTATACTGCCGAAAATCATCCAGAACAGTTGTCTTCATCACAACGATTACTAATTGCCCTTAAGGAAGCAAAAACTCAACTCGAAGCAGCAGAGTATCAAAAGCACGAGCCAGTAGCCATTATCGGAACAGGATGTCGTTTTCCAGGTGGAGCTAACAATATAGAAGCATATTGGCATCTGCTGCAAACTGGGTTAGACGCAATTACAGCAATTCCCGATGATAGATGGGACATCAATACTTTTTACGATCGCAACCCTGAGACCCCAGGGAAAATGTACACCAAGTACGGTGCATTCTTAGAGGGAGTAGATGGATTTGAACCCAAATTCTTTAATATTTCTCCTAGAGAAGCGATCGCCATAGATCCCCAACAACGGCTACTATTAGAAGTAAGTTGGGAAGCACTGGAGAACGCAGGACTTGCAACCCAGCAATTACAAGGAAGTAAGACAGGAATATTTATTGGTATTGGTTCCGAAGACTATTCTCAGCTAACAATCAATTCTGGGGATTTTACCCGTATCGATCCTCACAGCAGTCTGGGAAATGCTCGTTCAATTGCTGCTGGGAGATTAGCATATATTTTTGGTTTTCAGGGCCCATGTCTGCAATTAGATACTTCTTGTTCTTCTTCTCTACTAGCAGTTCATTTAGCCTGTCAGAGTTTACGTGCTAAAGAGTCGAATCTCGCATTAGCAGGTGGTGTAAATTTAATCCTATCGCCAGAAACCAGCATTGGTTTGTGCAAGCTCAAAGCCCTATCAGTCGATGGTCATTGTAAAACTTTTGATGCTGCTGCTGATGGCTACGGTAGAGGAGAAGGGTGTGGTATTATCGTACTGAAACGCTTATCTGATGCGATCGCAGATCGAGATAATATTCTGGCTGTAATTCGTGGTTCAGCAGTCAACCATGATGGTCGCAGCAATGGGATGACTGCTCCTAATGGTTCTGCTCAAGAAGCATTAATTCGGGAGGCACTAGAAAATGCCAAAGTAGAGCCGAATCAAGTTCAATACGTAGAGGCTCACGGAACCGGCACACCTTTGGGAGATCCAATCGAAGTTTTTGCTTTGGAGAAAGTGCTTTGTCAGGGACGCTCAGAAGATAACCCTTTGACTATTGGTTCAGTCAAAACTAATATTGGGCATTTAGAAGCCGCCGCCGGAATAGCAAGTCTGATCAAGGTAGTACTGTCTCTCCAACACCAGCAGATACCACCTCATCTGCACTTTCACAAGCCAAATCCATATATTCCTTGGGAGCGCCTACCAATAGTAGTTCCTCGTCAACTTATTCCTTGGTCAACACAAGAACCACGACTAGCAGGCGTGAGTGCTTTTGGGATGAGTGGAACCAACGTTCATTTGATTCTCGAAGAGGCTCCCAAAATTGAACCTGTATATTTAGAAGCCGAACGTCCTTTTCATCTTTTATGCTTGTCAGCCAGAAGCGAGAAAGCACTACATACCCTAGCAGGTCTTTATCAAAGTTACATTCAGTCTCATCCACAAATAGCTCTTGGGGATTTTTGTTTTACAGCCAACACAGGGCGATCGCATTTTGAATATCGTTTAGCTGTAGTTGCCGAATCCACTAAGCAAATGGCTGAAAAATTAGCTGGTTTCATCACCAAAACTGATACTACTGGACTAGTTAGAGGCCAAATAGATAGCATAAATCGCCCAAAAATAGCATGGCTATTTACAGGACAAGGCTCTCAATATATAGGTATGGGTCATCAACTTTACGAAACTCAGCCTACTTTTCGTCAAGCTATAGACCGTTGCGATCAAATTCTGTCTTCTCATCTAGAAAAACCCCTCCTAGAAATTCTTTATCCAGGAAACAATGAGAGTTACCTTCTGAACGAAACTGCCTATACCCAGCCTGCAATATTTTCTTTGGAATATGCTTTAGCTGAGTTATGGCGTTCTTGGGGCATCACTCCCGATCTAGTCATGGGACATAGTGCGGGGGAGTATGTTGCCGCTTGCGTAGCTGGAGTTTTTAGTTTAGAAGACGGACTCAAACTAATTGTACACCGCAGCCAACTAATGCAATCTTTACCTAGCAATGGTGCAATGGTAGTAGTGTTTGCAGATGCAGATATAGTTAACAAAACTTTAGCTGAGTATCACCGAAAAATTCACCTGGCCGCAATCAATGGAGTGCAAAACATTGTTATTTCTGGTGAGAAAGAGGCTGTAGAGTCTGCCGTTGAACAGTTTAAGTCTCAGGGAATTACCGTACAGTATTTACAAGTATCTCACGCCTTCCATTCACCACAGATGGAGCCGATACTTGACGAATTTGAGCGTCAAGCACGACAAGTACAGTTTCAGACCCCACATATTGGCTTAATTTCAAATCTCACGGGTCAAATATTCTTAGCAGAAGAAATCCCAGATGCCAACTATTGGCGTTGCCATCTCCGCCAAACTGTACAATTTGCCACTGGGATTAACACACTACACAATCTTGGGTGTAACATCTTTTTAGAGATTGGGCCGCGTCCTACCCTAATTAGTATGGGTAAAAGGTGTCTCGGTCAAGCAAAGCATTCTTGGATACCTTCACTACAGCCCGAACAAGAAGATTGGCAGGTACTTTTAAACAGCTTAGGTAAATTGGCAGTTCTAGGTGTAGAGATTAACTGGACAGAATGCGATCGCCACTATCAACGTCGCCGTCTTTCTTTACCGACCTATCCCTTTGAGCGCCAACGTTATTGGTATGAGTTTGACGATAAGCACAGAAATGGAAATTTTATGAATGTTCAAAAATTAGATACCCCATTGACTCAGGCAGAAGTTGATCTCAGCACAATAAATACACATCAGGAAATTATTCTGCCTAAATTACGTGTCCTTATTGCCGAACTACTACATATAGAAACAAGTAAAATCAATATTCATGAACCGTTTCTAGAAATGGGAGCTGACTCCCTCGTACTTATGGAAGCGGTAAGAACTATAGAGAATGCTTTTGGAATTAAAGTTGCAATTCGTCAGTTTTTTGAAGAGTGTACGACTATAGATTCTCTGTCCACCTACATTGATAAAAATATCTCTCCAGAATGGGTGTTAAAAAATTCTCCACAGCCAAAGCCCGAGTTAGACGGTTCATCTCCAAAATTAGCATCCCAAATAGCTACAAGCCTAATAACAGATACTGTACAACCTAAAATTGCTCCTCCTGTCGCACCACAAAAAATAATACCAGCATCTATAAATGAAAATGGCATAGTAAATAACAAACAAACAATAGCAGTGTCCGAGACCGCACTAGAACGAATTATTGGCCAGCAGTTGGAAGTAATGACGCATCTAAATGCGAGTCAACATGAACTTATGCGCCAACAGTTGGAAGTTTTACGTAACAACCCTTTATCCATAGGGATATCCTTAGAACCTCATAACAAGTCGCAGTCAAATGGAAAAATTGATACACATCAACTCCAAATTGCGCCTGAACAATCAGTACCTACTCCTAGTTATCCTAAGAATGCAGCATCTATTCAACCTCAAGCAAATCTAGATCCGACAAGAGTTAATGGAAAATTAAATCTACAACAGCAGCAGCATCTACAAGCACTGATTACACGTTATAACCAGCGCACTCAGAAATCTAAACAACAAACACAAACTGAACGGCAATATTCAGCTGATAGAAGAGGCATAGCAGGTTTCCGTTCAGATACAAAAGAAATGTGCTATCCCATCATTGGCAAGCAAGCACAAGGCTCTAAAATCTGGGATGTAGATGGTAATGAATACATAGACTTAGCAATGGGATTTGGGGTGTATTTGTTTGGACATGATGCACCGTTTATCAAAGCAACTTTAGAAAATGAATTGCAACAAGGAACTCGAATCGGCCCTCGTTCAGAACTAGCAGGAGAAGTAGCAAAGTTAATCTGTGAACTAACAGGTGTAGAGCGAGCCGCCTTCTGTAACTCTGGGACGGAAGCTGTAATGACGGCAATTCGTTTAGCGCGAACCGCTACAGGACGTAGCAAAATCGCCATATTTGCCGGCTCATATCATGGTCATTTTGATGGCACTCTAGCTGTAGGACAGAAAGTTGAAGGAGAATTACGTTCAGTACCACTTGCTCCAGGAGTACCCCAACATATCACAGATCATATTTTGGTACTCAATTATGGTGATTTTGAATCTCTAGAAACAATCAAAGCTCACAGTGAAGAATTAGCTGCCGTGCTAGTTGAACCTGTACAAAGTCGAAGACCTGATTTACAACCAAAAGAGTTTTTACAGCAACTCCGACAATTAACTTCCGAGACAGGAATAGCATTAATCTTTGATGAGGTGCTTGTAGGCTTTCGCATTCACTTGGGTGGCGCACAAGCGTGGTTTGGTATCCAAGCAGATTTAGTCACCTATGGCAAGATAATTGGTGGTGGTATGCCAATTGGAGTTGTAGCTGGCAAAGCTGCATACATGGATGGCATAGATGGTGGAATGTGGAACTTTGGTGATGCATCATATCCTCAAGCAGAAACTACCTACTTTGCTGGCACTTTCTGTAAGCATCCTTTAACAATGGGAGCAGCACGAGCTATACTCCAGCAGATGAAAATGCTTGGAACATCAGTTCAAGAGCAATTAAATGATCGCACATCAAAGCTAGCCGAAACCCTAAATACATACTTTCAGCAAAATAATGTCCCATTACGAATGGTGAATTTTGGCTCACTATTTCGCTTCACTTTTAAGGATAACTATAGCGTTTTTAACCAACCATTAGAAGTAGATTTGCTGTTTTATCACTTAATTGAAAAAGGAATTTATATTTGGGAAGGACGTAATTGTTTTATATCTACAGCACACACAAATGAAGATATTGAACTTGTAATTCAGGCTTTTAAAATAAGTGTAGAACAGTTGCAAACAGCAGGCTTCTTTCCTCCTTCACTTTCAGTAGAATTAAACACTTTAGATAGCTCATATTTAACTACCTCCTTAGCTGAATCTGCAAAATTAAAGTCTGTTAATATCGAAGCTCCAGTTTTAAATAAACAAATTGACAAATTAACTCAATCAAACCCAAATCAGCAACAGGGTTTTTGGGAACGGAGCCAATATAAACCTTCTCTTACTACTAATAAAGTTCCCGAAATAAAATTTAGCCAAAATAGTAAAAAGACAATTGAGTTTAGCTTATTTTATTTTGGTCAATATGATTCCGAATTCGTTTCAGACAAATATAACCTGTTGTTTGAAGGAGCAAAATTTGCTGACGAACATGGTTTTACAGCTTTATGGGTTCCTGAGCGTCATTTTCATGCTTTTGGAGGATTTTCGCCTAACCCATCAGTAATTAGTGCTGCACTTGCCAAAGTAACCCAACGGATACAACTGCGCGCTGGTAGTGTTGTTTTACCAATACACCATCCAATTAGAGTAGCTGAAGAGTGGTCAGTAGTCGATAATTTATCGCAAGGTAGAGTCGGCATTTCTTTTGCTTCTGGTTGGCATCCTAATGATTTTGTGTTTGCACCTGATGCCTACGGCAAACATCGTGATCTGATGTTCCAAGAAATTGCAACAGTGCAAAAACTTTGGCGCGGAGAACCTATTCAATTTCGAGATGGTGCTGGAAAGGATATAAATATTAAGCTTTTTCCCATGCCAGTGCAGCCTGATGTGCCTATTTGGATAACTATTGTTAATAATCCAGAAACCTATATTAAGGCTGGTGAAATAGGTGTAGGCGTTTTAACAAATCTTATGGGTCAGACCGTTGAAGATTTAGCCAAGAACATCAAGCTATACCGTGAATCTTTATATCAACATGGTCATGATCCCAAGTCTGGCCATGTAACAGTGTTATTGCACACATTTGTTGGCGAAGATATTAATATTGTCCGGAAAAAGGCTCATCAACCTTTTTTCAAATATCTTCAAAGTTCAATTGGACTTTTGCAGAATTTGGTCAAGAGCCAGGGTTTAAATATAAGTTTTGAAACTTTGACTGAAGATGATAAAAATTACCTTTTATCAGTTGCTTATGAACGTTATGTGCAAACAAGCGCCTTGATTGGAACGCCAGATTCTTGCTCAAAAATCATTGATCACATGATGGGAATTGGCGTTGATGAAGTTGCTTGTTTGATTGATTTTGGAGTTGATGCTGACTCTGTATTACAAAGTCTATCTTATTTAAACTTATTAAGAGAGCGTTACGAAGCTCAAGATACATCTGAGCTAATATCTACACTACCTAATCAAATAGTTAGTGAAGCCCCTCTGACTCAAGCACAAAAACAACTCTGGCTTTTAGCCCAAATAGGAGAAGATGAGTCAAATGCTTATAACGAATCTATTATGCTTCAGCTACAAGGTTGTTTGCATTTGTCAGCAATGCGTAGCGCTTTCAAAAAACTTGTAGCTCGTCACGAAGCATTGCGAACAATTATAGATTTATCTGGTGAAATTCAGCTAGTTTTATCTGACATATTCATAGAAGTTCCACTCATTGACTTATCGAATATTGATGCTAGCGATCGCCAAACTAAAATAGATGAATGGTTAGAACAGGAGAATCAACAAAGTTTTGACCTGGTTCGCGGTCCCCTATTACGGATAAATCTTCTGAAGTTAGAGGAAGAACTACATCTACTAATTATCACAGCACATCACATTATTATTGATGGCTGGTCAATTGGTTTGATGTTGCAAGAGGTAGGTGCATTCTACTCAGCAGAGTGTCAGGGCAAAGTTTTTCAGCCAGAAGCACCACTACAATTTAAAGAATATATACACTGGCAGTTATCGCAAAGTCAGAGTGCTGAAATAGCTAAACAACAAGCCTATTGGCTAAGAAAATTTGTAGACTCAGTACCAATTTTAGAACTACCAACAGATCGCCTGCGATCGCCTGTAATGTCCTATAAGGGAGCCAGAGTCAGTATGAAGGCTAATACCAGCCTTTATGCTGCACTCAAAGAATTTAGTAAAAAGAATGGTTGCACGCTATTTATGACCCTATTAGCGGGCTATATGACCTTGCTACACCGACTGAGTAATCAGGATGAGATTATAGTCGGTATTCCCGTAGCGGGTCGAGGACTTGCAGGTAGTGAAAAGATGGTAGGTTATTGCGCTCACTTACTGCCAATATGCAGCTATCTTGATGGTTCGCCGACTTTTTTGGAATATTTGGCTAATATCAAGCATATCTTGTTAGATAGCTACGAAAACCAGGATTACACTTTTGCCCAGTTACTTGAACAGCTAAATCTACCGCGAGATCCTAGCCGCTCTCCTTTGGTCAACGTAACATTCAACCTAGACCGACCACAAGTAGTGCCAACAATGCTAGGGCTGGAACTAAGCTTAGTTCCCTATCCTAAAGGTTATGTGCAATATGACATTGATTTGAATGTCATAGAGTTTGGGAATGAATTGCTAATGGAGGTAGATTATAGTACTGACTTGTTTACAGGAGAAAGCGTCACATTGATGCTAGAAAATCTGCAAACCATCCTAGAAGCAGTAACCAGTAACCCAACCCAGAAACTAAGTGAAATACCATTAATATCAGAATCACAAAAACAACTTCTACTAACTGAGTGGAACCAAACCCAAACAGAATACCCAAAACATCTGTGCATACATCAACTAATAGAAACAGTTGC
>NZ_JACJSI010000135.1 GCF_014698065.1 Nostoc flagelliforme FACHB-838 | reverse complement strand
TGTAACTGTTCATACCCTAGACCAATTAACCTCTGTGTTTCTTTAGGATTTTCTTTAATGTGGTTCAGTATATCGCTCATGTTTCTGTGTCAAAAAAGATATCTGATGTTCTTTTACCACAGAATGTTACTATTTTGGAGATGTCTAAGGGGGACATTTAATTTGTTTCTTTATAATACACTGAGATAAATAAGGATGGTGCGTTGCGCTGCGTGACAATACCTCTCATATTGAATATTTGTTTTTAATTTTATAAATTTCTAATTGTAATTAGCTTTAACACAAAAAGTAGTAGTAAATTTTTAATAAACTGTGTTTATCCTTTTAATCACAAAGAATATTTGCTTTTATTAAACCGAAAGCAATAATATTAAATTTAGATGCAATTTTGTATAACTTGCTGAAAAAACGCTCATTCAGGAATTACCAGTTGATTTGATAGCGATCAAAAAAATTACAAAACTTATTGTCTGCTAATGCTAGACAGAGCAGCCTAATAAAAGTTTAATCTGCCCTCAACTTAAAAATTACCTTGCCTTAATTTGGTTGGGATACTCCATTTTAATGGACAGTGAAAACTATCGACTCTTTCCGACTCTTGCCATGTTTTCTAATTAAAGGATCTTTCTCAGAAATACTCTGCGTTCCTACCCTGCGCCAACCTCTACGTTTAAAAACTCTCAAAAAATCACAAAGAGAAACTCATGAACACATTCAACTTCAAAAAAATCACTTCCTGGATTTTAGGGCTTGTAATGATATTTTCTCTGCTTAACCAACCCCACGCCCTAGCTCAAGTGGAAACATCACCTAATCTAACCCCATCTACATCTGCTCCGGTAGAATCTCCCATAGTGTTACCTGCCGAATCAATTACAGCAAACGTGAGACGTTTATTGGAAACTAATGAATGTGTCGGATGTAACTTAAATGGAGTATCTTTTGAAGGGGTAAACCTGCTAGGTGCTAATTTAGAATCAGCAAACTTGCAAAATGTCAAATTTGAAAAAGCTAATTTACAAGGAATCAACCTCAAGTTAGCAAACTTGCAGGGAGTAGATTTAGGCAAAGCCAATATTGCACAAGCAAATCTACAAGGAGCAAATTTATTTGATGCCGATTTAGAAAAAGCCAACCTACAAGGAGCAAATTTACAAGGGGCAAATCTCCAAAATGCTGACTTGGAGAAAGCAAATCTCACTAATGCAAATATAAATGGAGCTAACTTACGCGGAGCTGAATTAGAAGGTGCAATCGGAGTTTTTGGGCGTGTTTAAGAAAGGAGGGAGATAAATAATCTTCCTTTTCATCCCAGCCCTTGGAAAACTAATAAACTAGCTTGGCACTCACCATCATTAAAATAAAGTAAACCATAAACTGCAATGGTTTTTAAGGTACAGATTGGCAGATTTTAGCTCCTAGTAATACACCTGGTACTGAGCCAAGCCATATCGGTAGGACTAAACTCCAATCAACTGTTCCCAATGTGAGGTGCCCAACCGCAGTAAATAGTAGGAGAATTGCTGCTTGAGAAATATATCTGTTCCTACCAACTTCTTAGCATCCAAGCGGAAAAATGTAATCAGTACTAAGGCAAACATTGAGCCGGAAGCGACGCTTGTCAAACCAACAATACAACCTAAAAATGCTCCTATACTTATTGTCTGCAAGCGTCCTAGTTGAGTTGTTAAGTCAAATTTGGGGAGTTTAGGTAACTGGAGATTGGGGAAGAAAGTCAACAGCAGCATTTGTACCAAAGCTAATACTAGTAACTAACAGAATTGTTAAACCTAGTAAGTGTAGGGTAATATGGTTCAGTTGATGCTCTTTTTGCTGTTTAATCAGGTGTAGTATCCCTACCCCAACAAGAGAACCGGGAACGCTTCCTAAAGCTAACCATTTCACCGCCTGCACATCAAGGGTTTGTTGTTGCCAGTGTTTGATGCTACCAACAACTTTCATTAGTGTGGCTGCAACGACATCAGAACTTACTGCCACAGCAGGCGGTACTTGAAAAACAAAAATCAACATCGGGGTAATGAGAGAAGCACCACCAACTCCTGTCAAACCAACAATAATTCCCACTAGAAAGCTGAAGAAAGGCAATAAGAAAAAATCCATACTTCTGTCCTTACCTGGGGTTTTGTAGATACGTTTGTGTTTACCTGAAACGAAAAGATTGGTTTGAATGCTGTTGTGCAAACTGTTTTAGGCAACTGCAAGTTTTAAATAAATGTGGAAAAATTTCCACTAAATACTAAAAATCTACCTGTTTACCGTATTTTATATTTAAAATATAATCAAAGTCTACATTTTTGTGAAAGTATACAAAAGTTTAGTGTTATTTTATACAAACTTTATAGGATTTTTTCTAGAAAAAGACTGTTTAGCAGATATTCATGCCTCAGTAGTAAAATAATTACTAGTTATTCAAAAAACTACTTTAATTCCAGCGAAATATCGTATTTAGTATGGTAAAGTTAGAAAAGCAAACATTACGGTCAAAACCACAGTCACCCATAGCGTTTGGGCAAAAATTGCTGATTAACCATTGGCGTTCTTTGTTGCTGCTGTTCGTGGGGGTATATCTACCACTACAAATTTTTGGATTGCTGGCGTTCAAGGTGGAGCAAAATCAAGGTGGATTTCCTTGGGACTTATCGATTTTAGTCGCGATTCACTCTGTAGCACAGCTACAGCTAGATGAATTTGCCGTGCTGCTAACTAAAATGGGTTCCTTTTGGACTGTGTTACCTACTCTGAGCGTGATCGCTCTGATTTTACTATTACAACGTCGTTGGCGATCGCTCACTTATTTACTGATTACTACGGCTGGTAGTGCCACTATCAAACGCACAGCCAAGGAATTTTGGCATAGAGTCCGTCCTGATATGTGGACTTCAGCTGCACCAGAATTTGATTATTCATTCCCTAGTGGTCATGCTATGACAAGTATGACGTTGATTGTTATTTTGGTAGTTTTAACTTGGGATAGTGTTTGGTGCTGGTTAACAGTGATGTTGGGTAGTGTGTTTATCTTGGCCATTGGCTGGACACGCCTATATTTAGGAGTACATTTTCCCAGTGACATTATTGCAGGTTGGATGGTAGCGATCGCTTGGGCAATTGGCGTGAGTTTAATTATTCGTCCATTTTCACAGTCAGCAAATATCATCAGTGAACAGCCAGCGAGTGAAACGAAATTATTCCCAGAGGAACACCAATTAATAAATGAAGAATAAAAATTTTGTATTCATAAGAATAGGCTTTTTTACACAGCATCATTACGTGTAATTTCTACCTATCTGAAATCAAACTTGTGTTGACGGCTGGACTTATTTCGTATTTTGCTATAAACTACGGGAAGCCGCTAGAATTACTGTATTATGACAAGTATCAAAACAGGTGATCAAGAATTTTCATCACTAACTCCAGAAAGCCTACCCAAAATATTGTTGCAGAAGCTAAGAGGTGGATTCTTCTTAGTCATTGGATATTTATTATCACCCTTATGCTGGTGGAATGATTTGGTATTCAACTTACCAATCGCTTATGCCTTCGGTTATATTTGCAGCCTTTTTTCACCTAAATTACTGATGCCTTGTGTCATCCTTGGTTACTGGCTATCTAACATTATTGGTATTCTTTTGATGCAAGCAGGGGCGATTGATGTTTTACAAAAACAAACCCAAAAACACAACTTAAAAAAAGAATTATTAACAGGCTTAGTTTCTTCCACTGTATATACTTTTTTGATTGTGGCGTTAATCCATCTGCATATTATTGATACTCCTAATTTATTCCCTTCCACTTAGCCATAAAACCAGTATTAATGTTTTATGGTTATTTTAATTTTAAAATCTCATTCATATTGAAAAGTTTAGGAGCATCCTTAGACATAATTAGAGGTAATTTACCATCCCATTTTTCTATTGCTTGTCTTTCTAAAATTTCATTAGTCAAATTTTCACGTAACAATTTATTTATTTCTACTTCTCCTTTAGCTAAATTGACATTAGCCTCTGCTTGTTTTGCTGCTTTCAAGGCAATAAAATCGGCTCGTTTTGCATCTTGTTCTGCAATCTGTTTTGCCTCTACTGCCTGATTAAATTGATTAGAAAAACTGAGATTAACTAGTGAAATATCATCAACTACTATGTGGTAGTTATGCAGTCTTGTAGTCAATGTATCATCAACTCCAGATTTTACTTCTCCTCGTTTAGTTACTATTTCTTCAGCCGTATATCTTGCTATCACTGCTTTTAGCACTTCTTCTATTGCTGGATTGATAATTTTTTCAACTACATCTTTTTCATCACCAATGTTTTG
Source organism: Nostoc flagelliforme FACHB-838 (assembly GCF_014698065.1). Classification (GTDB taxonomy): domain Bacteria; phylum Cyanobacteriota; class Cyanobacteriia; order Cyanobacteriales; family Nostocaceae; genus Nostoc; species Nostoc flagelliforme_B. Next base: position 11,815 of record NZ_JACJSI010000135.1, on the reverse strand, counting down.
AAAGATTATATTAGTTTCTTCAGGTATAATATGCCAGTTTAATGCTACATTTATAAACACATTTTGTAAATCTTTAGAAGAAGCCTCAGCAGAAATATCTTGCTTTTGAACTCTCACACTGAGTTTTTTTACAGAATTAATAATAGGAATTATTATATGTATTCCTTCTCCTAGTACTGTTTCCTGTACTTCGCCAAACTGCATTAATACACCACGTTCTCCAGCATTGACGATTATAAACGGTGTCAATAAAATGGTGATTAAAATTAAAAGTGCAGTCAGTTTACCAGCATTGCTTTTAAATTTAATTTTTTTCATGTTTAGTAGCATCTGACAGTTTTAGATTTGTTGTGAAAAAAAATGAACTATACATAAATTAAGAAATCAACAAGTTTTCTCCGAAGAGCGATTGCTAAATATTTTATGGGCTTTAATACTAATATATACTATGTCTGTTAATCAGCAAACATATAATAATCCGAAATTATCCTTGAAAAGTAGGTAAGAGTTTAAATATAGTAAACAAATGCTTAAATCCACCATCTCAGAGGGCATCTGAGAACTATCAAATATTTGCTTATCTTCGCTAACCTCCCTTAAAAAAGGGGGGAAGAAGAGCCTCAAAGTTACGCTGTTTAAGATAGATTTAGGGGAATCTCTAAGAGGGTAGGTTGCTTAAACTTAGGTGTACGCTAACACTGAATTAAAATTTTAAAAGCAGTTGCGAAGTTGATGTTACGGATGAACGTTGTTCGTAGAGAACAGAAAATTTGTCGCTCATTCGCTCATCGTCTATTTAAATCAGTAGATGAATTGAAATCTTTACTAGATAAACTATTAAATCAGGACGAGTTAGTGATTAAATGGTATTGGAAAATCACAAATAAGGGGAATAGTAGCTATATTGCAGCTTAAATGCAGATTAGCTTAAGTAAATTGCTCATAATACACAGGGCATAAAGTTTAAATCCATACTTTGACTGTGCTTTCTTGATGGCATAAAGCAACACTTCACGACATTCCAGCCGTGTTAAGCGAAACTCAAAGGTTGCAACAGGTTGTAATGTGGTAGCAAAATCCAGAATTGCAAGTTACGTTTTGTCCGAGACATTACAAATACGTAAATAACAATATGAATAGTTTAGTTTATAGACTGTTGTACAGACTCACTACTCCTCCCAATCTACCAATACCCCATCCACAGCCACAATTCTCCACTGCGGAAACTTCGCTAATAGTTTTTTGATCACAATCTGCAAAGCCGGATCATCACTCCAGCACTCCTGCAAAAAGTCAAACCCCGGATTCTCCCCTGAATTCGCCGCTCGATTCAGTTTTTCCCTTCTTACAGGTCGCATATTTGACCTCGCAACAATCGCCTCATGCGACCATTTTTCAGGATTTGGCACGGGCGCGGCGGAACTTTCACCCTCATGATCCGCTTTGACTTCTCTACCCGAAACTGAACTTTCAGTCATTAACTCAGCAGAGGGGCGACTCGGTTCTATTTTCTGATCTGCGATCGCTGAAGTTGAAGATTTTTCAATTTGGGCAGGCGACGCGGCGGAACAAGTACCTTCATGAACTGCTTTGATTTCTACACCCAAAACTGAGTTTTCAGCCAACAGCGAAGCGGAATTACTTTGTTCTACTTGCCCCTGAGTTTGATTAGCGATCGCCAAAGTTGAAGCACCCGTCTAATATCACTAACAGCTTGGGGTAGTATTTCTAGTTGCTCGGCTCGATATGCGATCACAGATGGTGTCGGCTCACTCCCCAGAATTATGGCCGCAGCTTCGAGCGCTTGGGTGTTGTTCATCGCACTGGCAAGATTCTTCAATGCCATACCCATGAGTCGTAAGCATTCTTGTGCATTTTCTTTTGGGGGTTCCTGGGCCAGCGATCGCAAATCAATTGTCTTTTCTAACGCCTGTTTCACCTGCTTGTTCAAAACTTTAGTCGCCTGTTGCGTCATGGTATTCCCCCACTGTTGCAAAGGACGCTGTTCAACGGCGCGTTCCAATTCCTGAATGCGCTGCTGGAGTTGTTGGTTTTCAATCTCCAGTTTTCGTAACCCCTCCATTTCATCCAATCGCTGCTGTAACTGGATATTTTCTTCTTTCTGTTGTTTAAACAGTTGTTGCAGAGATTGGATTTGCTCACTTACTTGTTCTTCGGCTCTGGCTGTGGCTTCTGACTGTAGCCCAATCCTCAATTCCTGCTGTAAACGCTCTAGCTCCTGCTGGTGTTGCTCTTTAAGTGCCATGATCGCTTCTGTATATTCTGGTGGATAGTTCCGCTCTCTGGGGAATGGAACGCTTGGGGCATCCAAATCAGCATTGTTGACCAAAAGCCTTTCACCATCAGGAAAAGTCACAATCTGCTGCCAATGATTTGGTGCGTCTGCTTCAATCACTCCCGAATCCCCATACCTTGGGTGTGATTCTTGTGAAACAGTGACAGAATTACACAATTGCGTTTTGGGGTTTTCGCTTTTTGTGGAGCGTTTAGTTGTTGGTGCGACAAGTTGTACTGCTTTGGCGAAATCGGCGGCAGTGGGGAAGGGTTTTTCTTTGGCTGCGATCGCTACGACTTCCTGTAACTTATCAGGAGTTTTAACCAGCCGGAGTAAGGGGCGAGTTTGAGAGGGTTTAGTAATCTTTTCCCTGAGTTCCTCTGGCAGAGTATCAACTACCTTTTTCGCAGACAACAAATCCCTAACCCGACGATACCCACCGTGCTTGGTTAGTTCTTTTTCGCAATAATCTTCAAAACTGGCATAACCAGCATCAGAGTAATAGCCGTTATTTCGCATCACCCGCAGTTCTTCTATTGCCTGCCACTCGAAGCGGTCTATTGCAGTAAAGGTATCTTGGATGCTGGTATTGAGAATGTTGTAATCGAGTGCTGATGATGTTCTGCACTATTTGGCTGAGGCAATGGGGTGCGTCGAGGAAATTGTTGAAGTCAAAACAGTTCAAAATTCACGCATTATTAATTCAAAATTGCTGAACTGCTGACTTATTAGTTAAAAGCAATCCTGCACTGTCATAAATAGCTAAGTCGAACACTATCCAGTATCAACGCAATTTTTAGTAACAACAACGCAATTATGGAAACCATCAAAATCAACAACAGCGTTTTTCTCATCCCAAATTTTCTCTCGGACAAACCTGATTTACTCAATCGTATTCTCAAGCAAACAAAATCCCCACTCAAAGACGCTGCCGCCGTTAATTCAACCCGTTGGGCATTGTTTCACGCGTTGAAAGAAACAGGCTTGCTAGTCACAACTGGGACAGGCGGACAAACCAAGTTCAATCGCACTCGATTAGATCTGCCTAAATCTCATTGGCTAGATGCGGCTTGTGTTGGTCAAGTCGAATCGCTTGAAGTGTTGACCTCAAATCCGTTGCTGATTACGGCAAAAGGACACGGAACGCGGCAGATGTGCGGCACTGACAAGTTTGGATTTCCCAATAGACATCGCACTAATCAGAAAAGCTGGTTTGGCTTTCAGACGGGCGACTTAGTACGCGCTGTTGTTGCCTCAGGTAAATTTGCAGGGCGATGGGTAGGGCGAATCACTGTTCGTTCTCGACCGAGTTTTAAGCTAGCGTCCACCAAGATTTTCGATGTTCATCCAAGATATCTACAGGTGATTCACCGTGCTGATGGTTATAGCTATACAGCTTAGGCGACTAAAGTCGCTGTTCGTTTTTCCTCCTTGCTCTAAAGAGACAAGGCTCCCAAACTTATCAGGAGTTTTCTGTGGGGGTAGCGCTCGATTGTGTCATATCAAATTCAGTCTTAGCGTGATTCAAATGCTAGTCAATCAAAGAAAGGTAAAAATTAAGAATACTGGTGCAGGTTTTTTTATTGAATTGGAGGATTCCAAATGACTAATCACAAACAAGTTGTTTACCAATCTCAATTAGACCACAAGAGTAAAATGGTTCTTCGTCGCCGTACTAGGAGAAGATTCAACCCCAGGATTTTTATCGACCGCACCATAGAAACAACTGCAATTGTCTCTCTGCTCTTGACTGGCTTTTCAGGAGTAGGGGCAATGGCTTGTTGGGGAATGGAGATTATTGAGACTAATAATCCCAACATAACCATCTCTGGGTGGCAGCAACAGAAGAACATTTGCTTAGGTGCAATGTTGGTCAGTTTTTCTGCCTTCTTAGGGACTTCTTTAGTCGGAGCTAGTTTGAGTATTCAACGAGATAAATTTTAGGGAAAGAAACAACGATGGAAATCAAATTAACTACATCAGAGATTCGGACTATCTTGCAAGGATGTCAATATACATTGCGGCTTGTGGGGAGTAGTAAGGATTATCGCAGGCTTCAATCGTCAGAGCATTTTTCTACATCAAATGATGTGGTGCTAAATGACGCGTTCAATGTTTTAGGAGAAGTAGTAGAGGCAATTAATGAGGTGGAAAGGATCGCCCAGCAGTCAAACAGCATTCAACTGTTTCTGGAAAATGATTAAAAAAGAATTCAGCAATTGAATTCTTACTAAAGAAAAATTGATCCCCCTCTGTGGAATGTAGTACAACCTCTAACGGAAGCTTATTATGTTTTCACTGATATGGATGCTGTTAAAATTACATTCTGGTAATAACAAATGAGGAATACTCAACAAATCGCTTACCCTCTAATCGAACAAGAGCATATAGAGCGTGTAAACACAGAGAAATTAGCTCTGCTCCGTAATCGCCGTCAACAAAAGCCTGTTGTAATAAATCCGCGTTTGACTGTTCGGATTCTAGATACAATCACGATTGCCTCTATTGCCAGTAGTTGCTTGTTTGGGATAGGTACGCTTTCATGTTGGGGGTTAGAGATTATTGAAGCGAACACAAAACCAATTACCCTTAGTAAGCAGTATGAATGGCAGGTACGAAAACATATCTGCTTGGGTTGGATGTTTGTTGGGTTTTCCAGCTTTGTTGCTAGTGCTTCATTCGGTGAAAAGCCTCAGCAACAAATTAACGAATAGTACGTACCAATTGTCAAAGAGCAAGAATCATTGCTTCATTTATTAAACAAACAACAAGATTCTAAATTATGAAACTACCTCAAATGATTGTCACAACGGTGGCAGCTATCACCTTTGGATACATCGGCTCCCAATACTTCACTAAAAACATTATGTATATCATAGGCGGTGGAATGGCTGGGATTGGTGCAGTAACATATTTTATTCCGGACAAAACCAAACAAAAGCCAACCCCCGCACAATCGAAGGAGCCTGTAGGAAGTACCCGCCGTTGAGCGCAGTACTCAGATCGGAGCAAATGCTCTAAAAATTAATGAATTGTCAAGCGCCTAATTCTCAAACTCACGCCGAAATTTTGTCACTAACAGCTTGATGTATAATTTCTTGCTTTAACGAATCTGCTGTAACTGCTGCAATGGTTTCCCAATCTTCTTGTCTTAACAACAACCCAAGCAGTTCGCGCAGTATCTCTCGATTAGAAATGAATTCTTCACCATAAAGTTCATCATTTTCCAGAGTAGCAAGTATGTATTCTCTTACCTCTGGTGTCGGCAATCTAAAATTTTCAAGTATTCTTTCTCTTGCAGATTTTACGGCAATTTTCGTAGCTGTGCCTAAATTCCAATTATTCAGCAGCAACCGCACTTCTCTATTTAGAGAAATACGCAATGTTGTGAAACGTCCCAAAAGTTCTAGATTGAATGCTAAGAAGCCAAATGCTGAACCCCAATCTAATCCAGCACCAATATTGCCACCAACTTTATCCTCAGCTTCAACACCTTTTCGCAACCATTCTTCATCAAATAATAAACCCATTGGATTTACTGCATTTTCTTGGTTAAAGGTGCTTTGATTATCACTCTGTTCCTGCTGGCTCATTTATTTACCTTTGCTACCTTATCCAGGAGAACGGAAAACTCCGTACTCAAAATAGACTAGATCGTCGTAATCTTCATCCTCTCCCACATCAATCATGCCTTGGCTATCATAAAATTCTTCTACTCCCGGTAGTGAATGCAATCCTACTCTACCTTCATACCCTAATTCCATACTGCGGATTCTGGCAAATGCCAAGAATGCAGTCCCAACACCTTTTAATTTGGGGGGACTTTGGATATATGTCCGATTCCAAGGTGCGGTAGCTATACCGTCAATATATACCAAGCGTTTACCCTCTACCAAGCGAGAACCGTGCATTTTGGTTTCAATCAGCATTAATCCTTGAGTTTCATCTTCATATTCAATCGCAAAGCCTTCACGGTTTGCTTGTCTATTAATGACAAACTCCAGTTTAAACTCCCAGTCCCAGAATTTGTCTGATTGCCCGTGCAATTTTAATTGTTCTTTCCACTTGTTGGCATAATCATCAATGTGCTTTTGCGCTAGCTCTACTAAATCTCCTTCTACAATCGTGTTATCTTGACCACAAATTAGTTTTACCAAAGGAAGCATTGCACCAAAATTACCTATGAACCAATTTTATCAATCTGATCAATCAGCATTATGCTCATTTTCTTGTAGCCATCTTAAAACAGTCAGCGCCAACTCCCAGGATTCGCGCCGCTCCCAATTAGGTAAGTGATTGAGTATTCGTGCAAGGAATATTGCTGGGTTTTCTAATTCTCCGCCACGAGCCGCAACACTATCCCTAACAAGTGCCCCCAAAGTGGCAGCTTGATTCCCTTTATAGTCAGGCTGTCTCTTAATTTCCTCAATAATCCAATCAGGAACTGTTATGGTTTTAAATCCTGGTTTCGGCATATTCGGTAGAGCAATTAGTTTTCTGATGGTACGGTAGTTTACGTCATAGATGCAAATTTTCCTATGGTACAGTATGGTAATAAAATAAGAGTCAGAATTAAGTAGGGAGAATTCAGTCCCGCAGATGGGAAAGTTGACCACTAAATATGCTTTCTTTACTAGGGGTCAAAAATGAGCTTTTTCGGTCGGAATACACGAATTGTGTTCTGACTCCTGGCTCCTGATTTCTATTTCGATAAATTTATTAAGCGATCGCATCGGGTTAAGACTGCGATCGCTCATGCCGAAGCACTACCCCCAACAAACCTTGGAGGATTTATAGATGTTACCAAAAACGCGCATTCCAGATATATCTCCATTAACTTTTTGTAGACAAATAAAATCTGCTTATACTGGAATGTCTCTGGAGTCAATAGAATACCTTGAGAGCGATCGCGGAATTTTCAAAGAGTACTGTTCAATTCTTTCAAGAGAACTCGATGTACCTTTCAAAACAGTGCAGATCAAATGGGGCCCCGGCATTAAATTTCCTCAGATGCCTGAGAGAACACGAAATATGCTTAAGTTCGTTTTAATAGCTAGGCTCTATGAACTTAAACGAAATCTTGTTGCTTAGTTGTCGAAACAGGAGTCAGAAGTCAGGAGTCAGAAGTCCGGAGTCAAAAGTCAAGAGTTAGTTAGGTATTCCGGCCAAAGAACAGATGAAGAATCGACATTTTTGCAGCGCACAAAACAAGAAAACTTGCTGGTAATAGAACAAGGCACAAGTGTAGTCAATAATAAAGTTCCAGGTCTGAATACCATTCTGATTACTGAATTCTGGCTCCTAACTCCTGTTTATTAACTATTAGTTAATCAAGTAATGACCCGCCCAAGAAAAGCGGGTATTTTTATATGTATGAAGCGACAAGCCATGAGAATCTGTCGCCGAAACTAAGCAAAATTTTACGGCATCAAAGGGGTTTGGGTGTTATAACCAATAAATTTCTCATCATTAAATCTAATTAAAGGTTCTCACGGCGAGTCCTATTCCTTATTGAGCAAGGGATAGAAGCGATTAAGAAAAAAAATCTTGTTTGTCGCAAAAGAGGAGGAAATGGCATCTAGATTGAGGTTGGAGTACCAGAGATCATTTGGCAGAAAGGTATGTGATCGGACTTGGCAAAGAGTTAAAAAACGCTTGAACATAAAGGACGAAGACGATACCTCTCTTATGTCGCAAGTCAAAGCTTATGGCGAATTGAGGAAACGCAATCCTTATAAAGCTATTAGAATCGCTGATGTAAATCGCTATCGTTTCTTTTTGGACAATCTTCCTAAGTTGGTTTGTAAAGGTGATGAGTTACGGCTTGCCCTCCAACGATTAAAGCCAAATCCTTCCGTAGCAACTATTTACCGTTGGGGGCAGGAAATAAAATGCCCTTTTAGTGTAGATAGAGTTTACACGAGTTATGAAATTCAAAAGTGGGTTATCAAGTTAGTTTCTCAAACCAAATTTAGTTTTCCTGAAAATCAGAACATTCGTAGCTAGGAGCCAATGATGGAAGTTTTACGTTCTTTGTTACAAGGTAATGACATTAACCTCTCAGATGAAGAGTTATTAGCAGAGTTAAAAAAGCGTGGATTTGATTGGGATGAATTAAGTGATGATGATGCTATGAGTCTGGCTGACCAGATAATTCTTGAGCGTGGGCAATCCGCTACGCTTGCTACTAGCAATGGGAAAAATGGAAAAGCGGCTAAAAGACCAAGGGCTAAGACCAAGAAAGCACAAGAAGGTATGGACGATTACAAAATCGCTCTTGCCAACCAAGCAAAACAGAAATTGGAAGAAATTTCTGCTTTCAACACTGGTATTAGCCAGGGAGTCAGAGAGTTTGCCCATAGAGAAGCGCAAAAAACTATTGAAGATTTAGATGGTGTAACCAACGAATATCTCGCAGAAATTGCCGAGTATGCCAGAAATTATAAAGGTGAGCCAGAAGCCTTTTTTCGGTTCGGTCAGGAGATTGCATCGCTCTATCTCTCTGCTGGCAATGCAGATGCGACCGAATAAATTGATCTTGGTAGCAGCAGTACTGAATCTGCTGCTATTGACCCTCGTTTTGGGCGTGGCAATTATATGGAGCAACAAGAACAAACCCATCGCAAAGCATTAAATATTCACCTGAAGAAGGACGGAGAGTTGAATCTGTCGGGGCTGACACTAGAAAACCTATCTTCAGAAGAATTCCTAATAGTCCAGCAACTTATTGATGAGTCAATTGCGCGATCCCATTCCAATAGACAGATTGAGGAATTGATGCAGCGAGGGATGATGGCTCAAACAGCGATTGCAGCAATAACAGTATTGATGTTTTCGTTCATGGGCATATATGGCATAACTCGATATATCGGCTCACAAGTTCAACAAGTGCAAGAGAGTTATACACAGGAGTCAGAAGTCAGGAGTCAGAATTCAGGAGAACTGAATAGATAGATTTGAAAGGTGAAAGTTTAATGCTTTATAGTCTATTCATTCAGTACTACAATTTTTTATTCTGGCTCCTGGCTCCAGAATAGCTGAATTCTTTAATTAGTAGTTAGAGGGGAGAAAGGAATGTTAGGAAAATGGCTTCCTGGTTTGTTTGGCGGTAAAGGTGATGGAGTAGTATCAACGGATTTAAGAGTTGGGGATGCGACCCAAATTGAAGGAAATCTCCCTTCATCAATCCGCGATCGCTACACATTGCCAGCTTACACTACAGCACAACAGGTTCTGAATGAGGCAGAAGTGGCTGGCAATTTGAAGGCACAGAAGTGGCTACATACAAAGTTCTCCCGACACAACCTCAAACAGTTGCAATCTCTAGCAGAGATGTATAAAAACCAATTGGCATATTCTCAAGAAGCTATGAAGATTGAGGAGGATTTGCAGCGAACTAGGGGATTACATGGGGAGGCGGTAATTCGTCATGCCTTTGGTTCCCAGGAACAGCAACGCCAGTTGGGGGGATACGAGCAGGCATTCAATGAAGTGGGTGATAGCTTTAGGTTTTAAATATGACCCACGAATTTTATTTAGTGATTAATTACGTTATCCCTGGCTTTAATAGTCAAACCAACCAAGTTACAGACATCAACGATTACTGCTATGGATTGTATGACAAACTCTGTCACAACCTAAAGAATTCAGAACAATTCATTGTTGTTCGTGCTTGCCCTATTAAACGAGGTCAAAAACCAAATCTTCCTTAATTTGAGTTGATCGCATGAAACTATCTTTCGTTGGATATGCCGTCTCTGGAGTCGGGCTGTCAATGTTAATGGGTTTTCTATCAGTTGCCAGCCCAGTCAGTCAATTCTTAGTATGGATCATCAGCATGATTTGTATTTGTGGTTTGGCGGTGGGGTTGTTTAACTTCGCTGGCTTAGTCGTCAAAGGTTTTGGTTTCAACCGCAAGACTTTCACCATTGGGTTAATGCCTGGGGTAATATTTCTATTTGTCTTTTTGACCTTAGTTGCAGCTGGTGTCGCTTTGGGGGTGAGGTAAATTATGGGATTTGAATTACAACGTCTGACTGCCAGTGGGGTGATTCATGCAGAACGGACTATCTTATGTTCTTTAGGAGCGAGTGCAGTATTATGCCTATCTGCTCCTTTTTTCTTAAATACTGACCGAATAACAACCGGGATGCTACTTGGTGCTGGAACCCTAAGTGCTGGCTTATTTGGAGTATCTGCCCAAATTAGTGAAGGCAAACAGAAAGTATACCGCTCTTTAGAAGAAGCTGACCTGAAATCACTCAAACAGCATTTGCAAGGTGAAGCTGTTTATGATTATGTCACTACTGTGATCGCTGCCAAACGCCGAGTTGCTGATTATGTGAATCGGCTACCAATGCAAGAGCGCCCCCGGTGGATTGCTGAATATCAGTTGCAAGGGTTGGTTACACTCCCAGAACCACCAGCCCAACAATCACCCTCACCGACTGGTATTCCCAATCCCGATATTGCTGATATTGATGAAGAATTTGTGCAGTCCGTGATTAATCCGGGTGCGATGAAAGTTCTCCAAGCAATCGCAGCTAATTATCCTGAGTACATCAGAATTGATGGTGCTTGGATTGATGAACTGTGTGATGCTGCATCTAATCAAGATATGACTCTTCGCAGTAATCACCATTTTTACCTTTCTGGTGGGACACAATCTGGCAAATCAACTTTAGCAGGGGTGATTATCAACAAAATTGCTGCAAAATCTCAAACGCCAGCAATTGTTATCGGCAGCGAGCCAAAGGATGATGTCACCAGATGGCTGTGCAAGTTTAGCCGTAAGTTTGACGGCATGAAAGAATTAAAAAACTGGATTACCTTTGCCACTGGCATGATTGATCAACAAAAAGCCAGAGTATCAATTGTTGGTGGTGAATGTCAGGGCGTTCCCGAATTATTTCTTGCTCAAGATGAGGTGGACTCTGTATTTGGTGGTGGCAAGGGACTTCCAGGAATGGTTGATGCTGATACTGCCAAAGATTTGCAGGGTTTTTGGAACTATGTCATCAAATTCACTGCTGGGTTAAAAGGTCATGGGCTATTCATGGGCCAGTCCCCGCTCTCTGGGGAAACCGGATTTAGCCGCCCATCTCTGAAAAACGTTTGCTTTATTGCTGTAGGGCAGACATCGAGTTATATCCTTGACCATCCACAAGACTTTGTAAACGTTAAAAAGGAGATTTTGTCAGTCTTACGACAGGCTTGCGAAATGTTAGATAAAGCCGGAGTTCGATATGCTCTGGTAATTCCAACTCGTGGTAATCCTTTTATAGCTCTAATACCTGAATTTGATATCAAAGGTATGGAGCAGAAGCAAGATTCCAAACCGAATGGTGACACTGTTAATAGTTCTAAAAATAATCAGCAATCCTCACAGCAGCAGGTTGACTGGTACGAAGAAATTGTGCGATTCGTTGCTTAGTGAATCACGGTAGTCAGTCCGCACATAACTAAGCCAGCCCGACAGCAGATTACTGTCACTAAAGGCTGAACTCTCGGTCAGATGCA
>NZ_JACJSI010000134.1 GCF_014698065.1 Nostoc flagelliforme FACHB-838 | reverse complement strand
AGCTGCTTTTAAATCTCTGGCGAGACGTTCGATAACTTTTGCACCCCATCCCTGCTGCTGCTGTCTGATGATAATTTCGCGCCCGATTTGCCAATAAAGTAACACTAACTCACTGTTAACGGACAAAGCTGCTCTTACTTGGGCGTTGCGTATACGTTCTTTTAACTCTCGTAAAAAGTCATCATAGCTATCCATTGGTGATAAGTTATCCGCCATACCCCAACCCGTGTAAATTCTCTTTAATTATTGCCTCTCACTAAAGCAATAAATCGTCTTTTCGTTATTTCGCTAAATGACGAATCTTGATTAGCCGTGATTATCCGTCCAGTATTTAAAAATCCGTTGCAATAACTCGACTTGGGTACAACCGTAAGTAGCAGCTGCAATTTTAAAATCCTTTTTAAACTCGGCAGGTACTTTAAAATTCAGGTTGGAAATTTCCCCTGGATCGGGCTTCTCCAAGTTGTCTTTTGTTTCCTTAATGCTAGGGGGTTCACCTTTGCTTGGTTTGCGAGGTGGTGGAGGTGGTTTAGTTGACATAATTAGGACTCTTGCTTGCTCAATAAATCAATAATTCCTTGGGCTACTTGTTCTGCCCGTTGCTTCAAAGTAGGAAACGTGACCTCAGAAACAGCACGACCGTTATCACTTGCCTGACGATAAGCCGTCTTTTCAGGGATTGAGCCAGCCACTGTGACATATCCAGCTTTATGAATATATGATCGGGCATCCTCAATTTCATTCTCCCGATCGCCGACTCGACATAAAACAAAAATAATTTTATCTGTAGAGATTTTGGCATTTACCAATTCATGCGCCAACAATACGGATGGTTTGAGATCATCCAGTGATAAACCAGTGGGTAAGACAAGTAAATCACTTGCACGGGCAATTTCCAGTGTCCCTTGCATAGAATGTGGTGGCCCGTCCATAACCATGAGGTCATAAACCGAGGCGTGTTTCAGAGCTTGAGCAACAGTGCGGAATGGTTCAACAGCAATCTCCGGCTGAATACCATTTACTTCGCGGCGTTGTTTCCAGTCGGTACTTGTACCTTGGGAAATATCCAGGTCAGCTATTTTTACATCCCAGCCAGCAGCAGCATATTCACGAGCAATAAGCCGAGCAAGGGTGCTTTTACCTACCCCCCCTTTTTGAGAAATGACACCCACCAATACGGTCATGAAATTTCGTCCTTTCGCCCTATAGCGAATTAGTTATATCGTGTTTTCGTCCCAATGCAAAGACGATTTCGTTCTTTGTAAGAGATATGTATTTAACGAAATAACGAAATCGCTTTTTCGCTAATTGGCTGTTCAAGCCGAAATGGAGCAAAAAAGCGATCTGCTACTACTTAGGACAAATACTACTATCACGCAGAATTTGTTTGCGGTTGCACCTCCAGAATTTTTACAATCAGCCTTTAGACTATTAGAGGATTCAGTACAGTACAAAAATCTAGAAAAGGTTGACACGAAAGGTCTTCATGAGATTTAGCCAACTTCCATAAAACCCAAATGACTGAAATTAGCTTACTGCCATCGGTTCTTAAGCCGTACTTGAATTAGCACGGTACTCGTCTAAAACTTCATTAAAAACTGTTCAGGCTCAATAATGTAAGGTCTCCAAAAAGGTAAGTGTCCTTCAGGAGCATCAATATTAAAAATTATGTCGTTATCACACTTCCAACTCAGAAAATCAAGTAGAAAAAACGTTCTTTCTTTCCATCCTACATTTTCGCTAAAAGCTTTATAATTTCTGCCTACTAGGTCAAAAAGCTTTCTTTGTTTGTGAAAGCCGAACTTCCCCTCACTATATACATTCCACAGTGTACTGATTATACTAAGTTGCAGTACCTCAATACTGTTCATACGTTCTACATTAATCTGTTCTATAGATTTCTCCTCTATTAATTTAAGATTGTCTCGCTTTGTAATTCCTGCTAACCTAAATAAAATACTTTTAGTTTCTTCGTTTGCTTCTTTCCAATAGTAAGAGGCTAATAGATTCCGCATTTTCTGGTAGTGTTCTTTGAACAAGTCGCTAGATAAATAGTCAATAGTTTCATGTCTATCTCTACTGTTCTTGATAAGAAGTTTAACGATCTCTATATCTTTGTTACTAAAACCTAATAATTTAATTCCCAGCAATTGTTGTCTTTGATTTAATTGAACTTTAATGTCTTTATCTAGAAAGTGCTTTTCTTTCCCTACTATTTGATTAAATTCTTTCTCGTACTTATCTATATTTACTTGATAAAATTGTTTAATAATTAACCGTTCAATAGCTTTAATATCTTTACTTTTGAGTCCTATTTTTTTCTGCTTAGTTCGAAATTTAGCAAGGGATTCTTGAGTTAAAATGTCAGATTTTTCACTTATCAAATCTATAAATTCGTTCTTATATTGATTCAAATTCTCTTCGTATAAATGCCTAGCAATCAATTCCTCAACGAAGTTTATGTCTTCACATTTCAACCCTAATGATATTTGCCTCTGATTTAATCGCTTACGAGATATTTCACTAAAAGGATAACCTTCTACATTTATTATTTGTAAAAGTTCCTTTTCATAATTATTTAGATTCTTTTGATAAAAAGGCTTTATAATCAATTTTTCAGCAAGATTTACATCTGTATATTTCAATCCTAATAGTTCTTGCTCTTGGTTTAGCTTAGTACGAGTCGTTTTACCTAAAGGGTAGCCTTCCTTATTTATTATTTCGGCAAATGTCTCCTTATACTTATTCAAGTTTTTTTGATAAAAAGGTTTAATTTCTGATTCTTCAACTGTCTCAATCTCATCTGTTCTAATTTCTATTTCTAATTTTAATTGTTTTAATTCATCAAGAGAGTTTTGACTGAAAGGATATCCTTCTTTAAATAGGTAAAATTGAATTATAAATCTATAAATTTCTTCTCTTCCATCCTTTTCAATCTTCCTAATTTCATTTGCTGCACTTGCTTCTTCTTTTACTTGATCTCTCTGTAAATCTGAATCTAGTATATTTTTTTTACTAACTAAATAATTGACAAGTTCTAATCTTTTACCCTCGAAATACCTATCTACAGACAAACGCGCAGCTGAACCTTGTGACGCAACACGGAACCTGTTCTGCCTCAAAAACTCAATTTCACGCTCAACTTTAACCAGATCTTGTCTAGCTAAAGTTAGTCGTTGCGCATATCCACGATGTACATCAAATGGTAATCGACCTTGTTTTTCTGCCTCTGAAAGAAATTGTGACTGTTTATTTATATATTGATTTATCTCACTTTCCTTTGTTGTCAAATATAAGATTCTCTGCTCTATTTCTTTATCCCGCTCATTTCGATGCTCAGTTTCTATCTTTCTTAAATTATCTTGATGATTAGACTCTAGTTGCCTTAATTTATCTTGATATTCAGAGTTTAACTGACTTAATCTATCGTCTTTTTTACGTTTAATTTCTTGGATTTTGTTTCGATAGAAAGCTTGTTTCTCTCTAACTCTAGATTTTAGAGACTCACCATCAGAAAGCTGAATGCCAAAATGAATCATGCAAGCTAAGGCACGAAGTGCTTCTTCACCCCAGGAGTAGTAGGTGTGATCGCCAATATGAATACCTCGCCCTTCTCCAAGGCTGACATTAAACTTTGCCAGCTGCTGCACCACCTGCTGGCTGTTAGTTAGAGCAGAACGTAGATCTATTAGGTCTGCTTCAGTCCCCGTCCAAGTACCTGCTTCAATCCGCTCGATTACGCCATTTAGCTCATCTGAAGTAGTAATGCCTTGGGCACTACCAAAATCTATGTTGTACTTGCCTGTCATCTGCTTGCCAGTAATAATTGTTGCACCATTGGCACTCCCACCAACGGCGACTGCACCTTTGCCAGATGCCTCTAAGTGCTGTGAATAGCCATTCAATTGACCTGGCTTTGACTCAATCTTGGGCTGATCCTCTAACTCACTTGGCAAGCCCTTCGGTTGCAATTGACCACCTGCGTAATACGCCAGGATAAAATTGTCCGCCTTATCAATGTCTAAAACGGGATGCTGCTTGTCATCCGTCAGTTTTGGTACAATATTGCTAGCATACATCGCCAAATCTGTTGCCCGAATGTATCCATCTTGTTTAACGGCTCCTGCTCCACACAGCCCTTTAATCAGCGTGTAAGTAAAGGCACTATAGGGTTCACCCGCATAAGACAACTCATTTGGCCGTGAAGAGCCAATCATAATGCGACCACCACCCTTGGTAAACATTCTCTGCGCTTCAGGAGGCAAAGGAGCTTTCGTAACTTGGAAACTAGATAAATCACTCAGCCCACCCGCATGGCAACAATCCAGCACTACTAGGAGCTTCTGTGCAGGAATCTCCCGTAGTAGGTCTGTAAACTCTCCACCGCTAATCGCAGTTTCCGGCAAATCCTCTGTGTTATACCCATGCGGCATCAAGTAGTAAGACTTGAGGGGCTTGATCAATTGATGTCCATGTCCAGAAAAGTAAATCAGTACCGTTGACTCAGCATTCGTCGTATTCGCTAAGGTCTTTAGGGCTGTCATGATATTGGAGCGGGTTGCTTCTTCACCTGTCAGCAACTTAACTTGATTGTTTGGATAAGCGCACCGCTCCGGATCTTTGAGGATTTTTGCCAGACCTTTCGCATCGCCAACAGTGCTGGGTAAATCTCCACCAATGCCGATCACACAGGCATAACCTTGCTCAAACCGATCGCTCATCTCAATTGTCACCTTTCTGTCCGCTCGGATACTCTTTCAACGATTATGTCCTCTACAAAAAGGGTGGTAGGTCTTTTGCTAATAAAACTTCACGGTGGTTCTACAAGGAAGGTTTTCTGGTTAAATTCTGTTAAGAGATAAACTACTCCAGGCAACAATCCGCCCTTCCAGTACGTCCCCCTTGCATCCATGATGAAAGTCCTTAAATATAGCCTATTGAGTCTGACCATATTAACGCTGGGATTTCTCTTCAGTGAGCCAGTCTTGGCACAGGTTAAAGTGCTTGCGACACCGGAGGCTTTAACGGTGACGGGAACGCGTGGAGCAGTTGCCCGTGAAACCCGCACATTAACTCTGCGTTCAACTGCTCCTGTTACGAACTTACGCATCTATGCCTTTGATTTGTACAACACCGATCGCGATCGAGTCTTTCCCAAGCGCCTGATCACCCTTCCTTCCACCATTGCCCAGGTTAATGTCGATAATCTAGAGAACTTTCCTGTGGAATTTAATCTACAGGAAGCTCCAAGCGGTGAGTTTCGGGGCGATGTCTTGATTAGCTAC
Organism: Nostoc flagelliforme FACHB-838; assembly: GCF_014698065.1. Lineage (GTDB taxonomy): Bacteria > Cyanobacteriota > Cyanobacteriia > Cyanobacteriales > Nostocaceae > Nostoc > Nostoc flagelliforme_B. Next base: position 11,316 of record NZ_JACJSI010000134.1, on the reverse strand, counting down.
CAGGGCAATGAGCTTTCGGTTCCTGTGATCATCCGGGTTAAAGACCCCTGGTATCTGCCATTTGCCCTACTGGTGTTTGGTGTGATTCTGGGGACAACCGTTTCCAGCTACAGCCGCTGGGGCAGAACCACTGATGAAGTTACCGTGGGTTTAGAGAGTTTGCGGACACAGTTTGAAAGTGATAAAGACATCCCCCCATCATTTGCATCACGCATCTCAACCCACCTAGTCGATGGCAAACTCGCACGGGATACCAAGCAACTGGAAGCAGCTCAACAGTCAATTACGGAAGCCAGAAATCTTTGGAGTAAGTGGTTTCGCCAGCGGGCAGAATGGCTAGAGGCATTGAACGTGGGAACAAGCTTAGAAGAGAAACTGGCAAGCCTAGCCACGCAGGACTTCAAAACTCGCTACATTCAGGCAATTCAGCGTGATTTGAAAGACATCCTGTTGAGAGTGGCGGACTTTGCCAATCCCAGTGAGTTTGGTCAACAAATTAACTGTCTCTCTCGACAACAAGCATTTTGCCTGCGTGTTTATCATCAACTGGTTGATTTTCAGAAGATGCTGGATGACTTCAAGATGAACAAGTTGGAACCACCTGATCAGGAAAAATTGCAAAACTTGAAAGACAACGCTACCAACCTCAAGCAGCAGTTGAGCAACCTTCTGCCTTCCGATCAGCCTGAGCAAGCTGAACTACAGGTAATTGAGACGGAAATCAATCAGGCTGCTGAAGCATTCAAGGCATTGAAAAATAAAGTTGAGGATATCCTGCTAATCGACAATTTGGGAGAATTCAAACGTGGGCAAGACAAGTCGGTACGAGGTGAAACTCCTGCTACTGAGCCAGTCACCGAAGTACCTGTCTCACCTGCTACTAAAGTCCCATCTTTGCCAACTGACGAAAATCCGGTTTTGAAGGTTATTTCAACGCTGATACCTAATCCAAATCGTCGGCTACAACTCTTTTCCTTTGCAGGTTATCTAACTACGATCACGTTCCTGGCAGGAACAGGTTTCAATCAACTGTACTTGGAGCGCTCGACTTTTGGTGCTGATGGGTTAAGGGATTATTTTGCCCTGCTTGCTTGGGGATTCGGTGCCGAAGCAACTCGTAGCACCGTTACAAATGCTCTGCGGAGAACAGATGAATCAAAGCCGTAGAATTTTTCTCAAGTCACGAAAAGGTAAACATAAGGTAATAAGAAGGATTTCGACCCCAAAAACCTCATTTACCACCCTGATTTCTCCGCCAAAAATTTCTGACCAAAACTTACGCACAGTACGCCAAAAGGCGCGGAAAGTTTTTGAGAGTCAAAACCGAAAAAGAAAAAAATAGCCCTCAAAAAAGACTACTAATAAACTACATAAGCACGACAAGAGCCGCCTCACAGTTAACAGCTACAACTGCGGCGGCTATTGTTCAAATATTCTTCGCTCAATCTCCTCCAAAAATCGCATCCAATTCTTGAGACGAAGCCTGACCTTGAACTATTGAAGCAGGTCTGATTGAATCAGCCGCTTCCCCTGAAATCTCAGGCTCGGATAAAACATTACTCTTGTAACTTGGGGCATTGACCGCTACAACTGGTGCAGTCAACGCTGGCTGTGATAGAACAAACTGCGGTTGTTCCACCGACAGTGCAAAACGCATATAACTACCGTGTTTATTCAATGAGTCCTGCGCTTCCCAGCAAGCAAAACGGATCTGCTCTGGCGTAAAATTACCGCTTGAATATCGCGCCACTGGCAAGAAAGCAGCCACCAAGATATCAGCCATCTTACGCTGTGCCTCATCCTTGGGCAACGAGTTCAAGTAATCGACAACCTCCGCTAAAACATCACCCTCATACGGCTGAAGCCGCAAACTCAGAGACTTGCGTTTCTTTTTGCTTTGGTTCATTGACTTGTCTCCATCCCCAACAAATAATCAAACATCCCAAAGCAGTCCACCAGACGCGCTGACGTACTATACCTATACGTTTGCTGCTCATCTAAATTAAAAGTTTCTTGCACCTGAGTTATAAAACCGCTACCCCAAACCATCGGTATCATTGGCAATTTGTCGTCTTTGGGGATGTATTCACCAGTTCTTTCGTAAACACTGCTATACGTATCTATTTTCTTGAGTTGCCATGCACAATTAAAATACTTCTCCAACTCAACTTCTACATGGTAAGCAGCGCCCCCACCGATGATTACCTCGTTCAACGGTCTGGGTAATATTTTGTCCATCCACCGCAATAGATTATCCCAATATTGGGCTGTTGCCACTCTAATTGCATCAGCAATATGAGAAATTTCTTTTTGTCTTAAAGTGGGGTCTTTCGCACTTGCTAGGGCTTGTATTCGGTCAAAAGTTATCCAATCAGGGCGTGCCGAGCAATTACGGTCTTTGCTGTAGACCTTATTAATAATCGTGTAGCGTGCATCAAATAAAGAATTAGCTAAACGCTCTCGGTCTAAACCACTGGTCATATCCAGCACGATATCCAACATATTGGCAAAGCCCAACAGTGGACTATCTCCCAGCTTCAGTTGCCCCCGGTCAAAATAAAGTGCTGTCGTGTTCCTGTGACCGAACATCAATACAGCTAGTTGTTGATTGCGTAACCAGTCTACCCCCTGCTGTTTGATTCGCAGTGCTGCTAATCCCCCACCTTCAGGACGGCACAAGAAACGCTCTAAGTTCACCTTTAAATATTGTTTGCGTACCGTAAAATTAGCCAGCATCACCCGTAACTGTTCTTCAAAGCGACGGCGATCGCTGTACTCATTCCACGGCAGAAGTAACGCCAACTCTAAATTAATTTGTTTTTTCGCCGTCACCTTAACTAAGCTTAGTTCAACAATTAAGCCAACAGCACTCAATACTTTCCACAAGGCATTCTCATATTTGAGTTCCTTAATGCGGTCAAGCGGATCAAAGTTAGCCGCGAACTCACCCAACACCACCACTCTGTTATTCCACTCAACCCACAGTTGTTGGTCTGGTGAGGGGCTACCAATCCAGCCCAAGCGTTCCATGAAAAAATTGAGTTTATCCTTAGTAATCTCTTCTATCGCTGGTGGCAGCAGAACATAATTTGGTTTAGTCTGGTCATCCACTTGATAAATTATCTTAGTTTGCGACCCACCAACGTCCACGCTGAGGTAAATGTCAGTCATGCAAATAGCTGGTTAAAACGATGATTTAATTTTGGTGCAGATTTAGAGCAGATTGGCACTATATAGTGCAGATATTGCACTAATTTAGCACAATCTGGCACTCGTGATTCACCTCGGTTCATAACCCTAAATGCTGATTTCGACTTACCAAATTGTGCCAAGTTGCGCTGTTACTGTGCTGAGTAGCTCCATGTTTGTGCCAAGAGGTCGCTTTGCAGTGGGAGTGGATGCTGTTGCCGCAGAATTTCGCTTCGGTGTACCATGTTGGTGGTGTACTTACTACACTTTCGTGCCCTGCGGGTGGGCTGCGCCCATTCTTCGCTCTGCTCAGAACACAAAAGTTGCGTTCGCCCCTGCGGGGAGTTTGCACCCATGATGGCACAACTGCAAAATCCGAGAAAAAACAATGGTGGCTTTAGCGATTCTGCGCGTTGAAAAACTCAAGTCTTTCGGCAACATTGGCGGCAGCGAGAAGCATACCGCACGTTTACAAGATACCCCAAATGCCGACACCACTAAAAAAAATATCCGGCTGATTGGCATGGAGGATGATTCACCGCTTGAAGTTTTGGTGAAAAACAAGATAGCCAAGACAACTTTACACAAACCGCGCAAGGATGCCGTGCTGTGTAGCGATATTTTTCTCTCGGCATCCCCAGAATATTTTCGCCCTGATGATCCATCTTTAGCGGGTGAATGGGATAATCCCCGAATGTTGGACTTTGTTAAGGCTTCCCGCAGTTGGTTAGTCAACAACTATGGTGATAAGTGCGTCAGGGCAGAGTTGCATTTGGATGAAGCGACTCCCCACATTCATGCCTATGTCGTACCCATCAACGAGAAAACTAAGCAGTTAAGCCACAAAGAAATGTTTGGGGGTAATGGTCGCGCTGCCAGCATTAAGTTATCAAAACTCCAAGACAGTTATGCTGCTGCACTTGCTCCTTTGGGCATTGAACGAGGGGTTAAGGGCAGTAAGGCAACCCATACCAAAGTAAAGGAATATTACCAAGCGGTTAACAGTGAACCACTCACTGCCGTCTGGTCGAATAAGAAACTAGCTCCCCAACCGCTTGAATCCGCTACAAATTACGTTGCCCGGATTCAGAATGATCACCAATTCCACGCCATCAACCACCAACTGGCTGACCGCGCTTTCATGCAAGAGCGACTAGAGAGTGCGGAGCAACGGGCTAGGGCCAGCGAGAAGGAACGACAACGGCTAGAAGAAATTGTACGATCGCTGGAATTGAAAACCCAACAACTGCGCGACTTGGACTTAGAGGATGTCGCCTGGGAGTTGGGGCTACACCACGAGGAAGGAAAATGGAAGGGTCACGGACACATCATTAATATAGATGGGCCCAAATTCTACGACTTTGCCCCCGATCAACAAAAGGGATCAGGTGGTGCAATTGACTTGGTAATGCACGTTAATCAGTGCAATTTCCGGCAAGCGGTTGTCTGGTTAGATGAGCGATTCGAGTCAGCTGGCGTAGAACGTGCAGCGATCGCTCACGTTAAGAACAGGGCGGCTGACATTATCCAGACTGAACCACGTCCCCAATTCGCCCCACCTGTTGAGGATAAAGCTAACTGGTCTGCCATTGAACATTACCTCACTCAAAAACGTGGCATCCCCTCTGACTGTATTCAAATGCTTCATAACCAGGGGCTAGTTTACGCTGATCAGCAACAAAATGCTGTTTTTGTCATGCGAAATCTTGATGGTCAACGTAACGGTGCATTCCTACGAGGAACAAGGGGGGAGAACAACAGCTTTAAGGGATACTCTAAAGGCACTAAGCGCAGTGATAGTTGGTTTTACTTCCACTTGGGGGGTAAGGCTAATGATAAAACCTCAACAGCGATTCTATGTAAGTCTCCCATTGATGCTATTTCAAGAGCCATGCTGGAATATCTTATCAGGGGCGATGTTCCACCCGAACGAACAGTCTATATGGCTATTGATGACTTCAAAAGTTTACCGCTTGAGCGATTGCGAGACATCAATAATATAGTGGTGGCGTTTGGTAACGATAAAAGCTCTGATGCGGCAGCACAGCGTGTATTAGAACTAATACCACAGTCCCAAATCAAAAAATCTCAGGCACATGATTGGAATCAGCAGCTACTTGATTATGGGCGACAGTTAAGGCAACAGCATCAGCAACAGCAGGAGCAGGATGATGAATTGAGTCTTTAATAGTCAGCGTCGAAAAGAGTGAACTGTACATTGGTTTTTGTAGCATAAACGTAGCTTTTTAGTAGTTACTTTGCTTCAAGTGATTTGAAATTCATTGAAATCATCACTTTTTTTTCAAAAAAACTTTCTGCCAAACGTGGCGTGCTGTGCGTCAGAAAATAATATTAATTTTTGGCTGGAGCATAATATCACTGTGATATTTAAAAATGCAGAAATTCTGGCATTTTCCATTGATTTGCCATTGCTGTGCCATACCCATGCCATTGGCGTGCCATAATTGTGCCAGTTTTAACCCTAATTCTCAATAGTGATGATTAGTTGAGAATTGAGGTTTCACTCCTTCCATTCATTTGCCATTAAGATGCCATTGGCGTGCCATAAATCAGCCATAATGGGAGCCAATTTTTGATAATACATAAAGAAGCCAAAATTAAGCCATTGAGGTAAGTTTTTAGTTCGTATACGAAGTTTTTTTTCGACGAACTCTCTACTAGAAGGAGTCAGCACCCACTCGTTTAGGCGAACTGCCAGAGCGCAGATGTCAAGCGCCGGGATACCTCCCTTGAACTATTCAAGAAATCTCTGGTCATAGTGACCTGGGGACTTTGCAGCGTTATAAGCGAGGTTACGCCAGAGCAGAAGCGAAAAGCTGTTTCGGTGATTAGGTTTTAGATTACATACCACAAAAAATACTCAAAAATTCTAGAAAAAAAACTGGTTCTAAATTCTGGAATTGGAATTTGATGCTCTGTATTTACCCCATGAACAAAATCAATTCCATAACTGACTTGTATGAAATCTCTCACCCCAGAAATAATTCGGGATATAACTCCCATGTTTATGGCAACTGTGAGAGCGGTCATTGGTGTTGCTGTTTTAGTCTCGCCAAATATCACTGATGCCAAGTGATCTGCTGGACTTGGACTTGCAGGAACGTAAAAATTATTGGGCGGTAGCATTCGCTAGTTGAGAAAAATTTTATGAATAAGCTAGTTTCAAGTAAGGATTACGAACTTAGTCAATCTATTGAAAAAAGGTTATTAACGTTTGAATTACCTGGCAATTCAATTTTGAGCAGTGATGTGCAAGAGGAGATGTCTAAGTCAATTGCGCTCTTGAGGAGAGTTGACAGGTGTTTAATTGTTGCAAATAGCGAAAACAATCAAACAAGAAAGCAACAATTAGAAGTGATTGCGTCTACTTTGAATTGGTCAATTAGTTTGCTTCAGCAAAGTCCACAAAAACTAGTTTTAGCTAAGAAAATCAGACGAGATGCCGAATTTACTGTTCGGGAATTTACTAATCCAATTATTGGGCGCTTAATTAATGGCTTTAAGTATGTTTTGTACGAGTCAAACACCTCTGTAAAAGTCTTATTCGGTCTGGGTCTAGCGATTCCTATTTATCTAATGCTTCCTTACCTGCCATATAAGAAGATTATCGTTCAACCTTTGATTGCGCCTATCATATCTGAAAATCAACATCCTGGTTTGAGCCAGAATGTATCAACATCCACATCTAAGGGGCTAGAAAGACCTGCAATTACTCAATATGACGTTGATAGAACAATTGCCTTGCTGGTTCTAGTTGGAATTGCTGGCTCTCTTGGCAGTATTGTGAGTATTTTGACAAGAATCAAAGAATATGAAAATGAAAAATATACTGACACTATTCTTCCAATTCTTATCGGTGCTTTTAAACCTTTAATTGGTGGAGCGTTTGGTATATTTTTGTTTACACTGCTTAGTTCAGGTTTTTTACCACTACAAATCAAAAATGATAACAGCAGACCAATGGATGAATGGTATGCCCTGTTTGCACTTGCTTTCGTAGCTGGTTTTAGCGAGAGATTAGTCAAAGATATTATCAGTCAGACCGAGAAAAAAGTGATAGCTACCTCAACAACCACTTCAACTTTCAACCAGGTTGAGGAACAAAAAGTTTCGAGCCAAGCGGCAACGAATTCATCTACCTTCAATCAGGTTGAGGAACAAAAAGATTCGAGCCAAGCGGCAATGAGTTCCGGCGGCAACGTTCAGATCACCGACTAAAAGCACGCTGTTGCTGTTGGTATTTTTGTTGCTTTATTTACAGATCAGTGCCAAAAGAAATAGCTAAATTACCTATTAAATAGGCATTCAAAGGCTGATGAATACCTAATTGTTGGGGCATTTTATGACGGGTTCGTGCCTTAGCGCAAAGTATGTCGCTTAACTACTATTTTCCGACTTTTTATGCCTTAGAAAGCCCAGCTTACAAGAGTAAAAGGAGTCTTTTTTTTGTAGCTGTTCAAGAAATTTCTCTACGTAGAGGTAGATTCTCGCCGGACTCCAAAAGTGTAATGCAGTCTGAAAGTTTTCTATAAACAGTTTGTCATCTCAAGTCAGTTCAGACTGTTTCAAGTTTTTAAATAGTCTGTATTTTTTAATTACTTCTTGTAGTAAATAAACTTTATCTGCTTTCGGCATTTCATTGTCGATCTGCTAGTACTGCGAAACTTCCTTGCGGGATAATGGCTATACAATACAAAATAAATTACGTTTCTACAGCGTTGTCGCTATCTTTGCTCATCTGTATTTTTACTAATACACTCTAAGTATGTTATACAAGATTGTTCGGAAAATACTGAAAGTATTTGCTTATTTACTCTGTAAGCTTTTAGGACAGCCTAGTGTTAGTGATTTAGAAACTCAACTGCATGATAAATACGTTCAAATTCAGCAGCTAGAAGAGCAAGAAAGGGCGCTTTACAGAGTGATTAGCAAAATCCGAGCTTCTCTTGAGTTAGAAAAAATCTTTCGTACAGCTACTAAGGAAACTTGCAAGTTACTCCGCATCGAACGGATTGCCGTCTATCGTTTCGATGAAAACTGGGGTGGAGAATTTGTCAGCGAATTTGAGTTTGCAGAGCCGGGATGGGATGATGTAGACACATTAGGAAAAAATACAGTTTGGAATGACTCTTATCTACAAGAGCATCAAGGTGGACGATATCGTAATAATGAAACTTTGGTTGTTTCAGATGTCTACGCAATCGGCTTGTCTCAATGCCATTTAGAAATTTTAGAACAGTTCCATATTCGAGCTTATGCAACTGCACCAATTTTTGTTGGAAAAAAACTGTGGGGAGTACTTGCTGCTTATCAGCACTCACAGCCACATGAATGGAAAAAATTAGAAATTCGGTTTCTGTCTCAGATTGCAACACAGTTAGGGTTTGCAGTTAAACAAGCAGAATTTTTAGCTCAAGCAGAACAAAAAGCAGCAGAACTGCATAAAGCGAATGAGCAGCAAGATATTCTGTTTAATTTAGTTGCTGAAATTCGTGAATCTCTTAATTTAGACACCTTGTTTAAGACAACTGCACGAGAAATTCGTAAAGCTCTCCGTACTGATCGCGTCAGTATCTTTCGATTTTACCCGGAATCTAACTATACCTCTGGGGAATTTGTCTCCGAGAATGTATTGCCTGACTACGATTCGACGATCGCCATCAAGGTGAAGGATGATTGTTTTAGTGAAAAATATGCAGTTGCTTATCACCAAGGGCGTATACAGGTATTATCAGATGTTTATCAAGCTGGGCTAAAGGATTGCCACCTTCAACTGCTAGAGCAATTTCAAATCAAGGCGCAAATTGTTGTACCTTTAATGAAAGGAAAAACTTTATGGGGATTGTTATGTGTTCATCAGTGTCGTTGTTCACGCGAATGGAAAACGCCTGAAATTCAATTTATCCGACAGTTAGCAGCTCAGTTTAATGTGGCTTTAGAACATTCCGAATTATTAGAGCAATCCCGCTCTCAAGCTCATCAACTTGCTCAAGCGAACCATGCTTTAGAACTCGCAAATTCTCAGCTAGAAAAACTTAGTAAGTTAGATGGTCTAACCCAAATCGCAAACCGTCATTGTTTTGATGAATTTTTAGAGCAGGAATGGGTTCGACTAAGACGAACTGAGAATTATTTATCTTTAGTTCTATTTGATATTGACTATTTCAAGGGTTATAACGATTTTTATGGACACCTAGTTGGAGATGAATGCTTAATACAAGTTGCTCGTGCAGCACAAGCTGTATTAAAGCGTCCTACTGATCTACTAGCTCGTTATGGTGGTGAAGAATTTATTGTCATTTTGCCAAATACGAACGAATTAGGTGCTATCAAAGTAACTAAGTTAATTCAAAAGTCTATTCAACAGTTAAAGATTCCCCATAGAAATCAGAATAACTTTCAGTCTTTTTTGACCGTCAGTTTAGGTGTTGCGATTCAAAAACCAACAGCTAAAAGTTCACCTCAAGACTTGATTAATGCAGCTGATAAAGCTTTGTATAAAGCTAAAGAACAAGGACGCAATAGGTGGGTTTGTGCTGCGAAGCTCTAAATCCAGTGAGGAGGAATAAATGAATGCCTAAGCCAGGAAGTCCTGTATTTCCCTGGTGTTGTAGTAATCCTGATTTCCCAGATAGTACCCACAGGCATGGCGCATCATGTGACAGTGAACTTTGATATCAAGCCCAGCCTGTGCCGCCAATCGCCCAATCCTGGCTGAAGCACAATTATAGTTGCATTTAATCCTGGTTTGAAAATACCTTGATTGCAGGTTTAACCCATTAGTATTGCAGGTCGCTACAGCTATTAAATCCTTTAATCCTGCTCTATGCTCCAAGGAATTTGCAGTGTAAAGGTGATCCACTTCTGCTCGTTAGATACAATAATGGTGCTTTGAAGTTGTTCCACTCGCTTACGAAGCAATGCCAGCCCCAATCCTGTTCCTCTATGCTTCCAAGGGTTATGACTGGGAATGCGGTGGAATTTATCGAAGATATGAGCAAGTTCATCTGTAGAAATTTCTACACCAGAATTGCTCACGCTTAATCGCAAAGCTGACGGTGTGGCACGTAGCAATACTGCAATAGTTTCGTTGGCAGGAGTATATTTGTAGGCATTATTGAATAGCTCCACTAGAATACCTTCTAATTGGAAGAAATCAGTAGTTAAGACAGGTATTTCAGTCGGAATATCTATGTGCAACTGTTGCTGCTGAGTACAAAATCGTTCTTCAAAAGGTTCAATAATCTGAAGAATCCATGAACTAAGATTCTTGCTGGTTAGCACTAATGGTTCGGTCTTGGTATCAAGACGAGTTAAATCCAGCAGGTCATTAATCAGATTCATTTCTCGCTGGCATTCATCTCGTAAAATTCGCAGATAACGAGTGGCACTACTGTGTTTAGCTTCAAGTGTCTGTGATTGTTTCAAAATACCTTCTAACATCTCAATTGCCATTCTGATGTTAGTCATGGGTGCGCGTAACTCATGTGAAACTGTACTTACGAAATCATCTTTAAGATGATTCAATCGTTCAAGTTCCTCAATTCGCTGTTGAGATGCCTGACATAAACGAGCTTGACGAATAGCAAAAGCACATTGATTCGCAACCTGCTGCACCAGCCGGATCTCTAGCTCATTAAAGGCATCCGTTTTCTGTTTGAATAGCCAAAGGTCTCCTAAAATGGCTTGATTGTCAATAATCGGGCAAGCCAAAATTGCCAACGGCTTGCGAACCGCGCTGACATCTATTTCACAAAATTGGAAATGCTCACCTTGCAGAAGCTGACGGTACACTTCAGGGAAAGCGTTCATGAAAACTACCTGACCAACAGATGGAAGTGACGAGGCAATAATTTCATGTTCAGAGATTGTGTACTGATAACGGACAGTGGAAGTGGCAGATCCCAGGTTATAGGAAGCTGTATGGCAGCAGATTGTACCTAGCACGAGGGTTAATTCTTGCACAACCACTTGCAATATCTGATTTTCGTTTAGAGGATGTTTGAAAAGTCGGAAAAGGTGTAAAAAAGCTCTCTCAGTATAAGCTGTGAATAGATAATAAACAGTACCGAGAGAGTGACATGAGTAAAGCATATCCCAGCAACC
>NZ_JACJSI010000133.1 GCF_014698065.1 Nostoc flagelliforme FACHB-838 | reverse complement strand
TGTAAGCAGGCTTTGATCCGTTCTTGTTTCTCTTGGTTCATTGTCAGCGATCGCACAGGGTTATCTTCCTTTACATTTTCCCATAAATGGTAAATCTTCCAAAACTGGATGCTCCCTTCAAAAAGCTCTTTCGTCTCAGCAAGAGCTTTATGCCACGTTGCATAGTATTCAGTCTCCAGTGGCTGGTATTCAAAAGTTTTAGTTGCCCATACGTATAGCATAGAAAAGCGGTTTTGTACCTGCATCCTTTCTTGAGTTTGCTGCTGAATATCTTTTAAGTCAGGTTCCAAACCTTTAGTCTCGAAAATAATTCTGTTATTCTCTTTATCTTCAACAGGTTTCCAACCTCGACTATCAATCCTATGTAAGAAAAACCGCATCGTCTCATCCTGAAGTTCAGATGTACGCAGCAAATCAATAGCAGCAAGCACGTCATCTCTCCATTCCGAAAACTGAAGGCGTACAACAAGCGTTTCTAAATGCTCTCTTCGCCACGGGCGCAGGGCAGCAGTACGTCTTTCTTCAGAATAAATTTCAGATAGTACATCTCTTTGAAGGACAGAATGCCAATTAATGCTATTGCCGCCACTTTCATAAATAGTACGGCTCCGATCTATATGATACAGTTCGGGGGTTCGTAGAAGCGGCAGCGCAGATTTCCCGACTTTTTCAGGAAATCCCGTTGCTACAGAAGCCAGAACCGCTGTGGGCATTATAGAATTACTACTTCGCAAAATATAGTCGAATAGCCACTCTAGTTGGTCTGATTCAGAATACTCTATGTATGCGATTAACCAGCTCTCAAGCGCCATTAAAGCGCACTGCAACAAGTTAGGAACATAAGAACCTAAAGAGTAATCACGATATGCAGCCCATAAATTACTAGAGCAGTACTGGTTTATTACTGAGCCATCGTTTAGGTGTATATTAACTTGTTCAACAAGAGGCTCAGAATGTCTAATTCTCGAATAACTAAATTGACTCGGACTATCTAAATCTGAATGTGCATATTTGTCCGCTGTTATATTGAGAAGATTAAGAATAAAGTCAAGTCCTTTTTTGGGATGGTGATACAGTAAACTTTGGAATGGGCCTTTTGCTCCGCTGGCCGGTGAAAACTCATATTTGTATTTATGAAGCCCAAAGCAACCAGCTACATCTATTCTACTTGTATACCGAGGCATATCATCTTCGTTAGACTCGCCAACCAACCATTCAAAGTAAGATAGCTTGATTAGTGTGTCTGGATCATGTTTGCAAAAGAAAGCTGCTTCAACACCCTGAAAAGCCATTTTACAAAACTCTTCAACGTAATTTGGTCGGCGCGATTGCTTATCAGTTTGATTCGTAAAAACATCAGCCTCTAAAAGCCCCAAAAACTCTTCATATATTACTGGAATAATTTTTATTATGATACTAAGTAGTTTTTCTCTATCACCATCATCTCTGTACGATTCTTTAAGAGGAGCTAATAAGTGAATGGCTAATAATCCTGCTTCACGGGCTGGTAATGGTAAATCCTCATTTAGGTTCAATAGAGAAGACCAATTATTTAGGACTGCTGTTACATGTGGTATTAAACCCTCGAACAAAGAATCTCTGTTTTCAAACAGAAAGCAAATCATGGCTTTCCAGGCTTGACCGTAGGGCTTTAGTTGATGCTTTGCATCAACTAAAGCCCTACCATCATTTCCTTTGAGTTTTGAATTTAATGTCTGCTCTGGCGTTTGGCAGGCTATTCGGAGAATGAAGCAGAAACGTTTAAGCAATTCTCCATCATCTAAAAAAAGTTGAGCCTTTAGCAGTCTGAGAAATCCGTCTGGATTATCACCTTGAAGTACAGCAGCAATTGTTTCATCTTGCCAGTATCTCTGGATATCTTGACTGCTAAGAGCAAAGCGCACAAATTCATCAACATTCTCGCCATACCTTAATTTTTGGTGAAGCCACAAGCGAAACGCACGGTTTATTGCAGGTTCATGACCTATTGCATCAAGAAAATCCAGTGTTTTGCTTGAGTGTCTCCGATAAGCATCCTCAATGTATTGATTGAGTGCCCAATCCTCTAGAACGTCATGCGCTGGGCTAATAAGACCATTCTTGGAATGGCGACGAACTAAATTATCTTCTTCGAGCTTGAGTACAGCATCCCCATCAAACTCTGCCTCGGAAACTCCATAAACCATTTGTTTAGCTCGATTGACTGCAATGTTAATAAAAGCTTGCTTCCGCTTAAGTGGCATCGCCTTCCCTCGCTCTTGTTCTTTTGCAATCACATCTCGCCAGACTGCGGTGCGAAACTCCTTTTCACCATCCTCAAGCGTAAATTCTGTTCCGGTTTGAAGAACTCTATATGCTAAATCTGCCAAAAATGGAGATTTTAGCAATGGATTCAAAATCCGATTATCAGCAATTTTTTGCAAGGGTTCAAGTTGCTCACACAGATTCTGAACTTGATCATTACTAAAACCACTTAATGTAAGCGTTGCAAAACTAGCCCCAAAAGGTTGAAGATAATTAAAAGTTATTTGTTGGTATGCATAATCACGACCAGTAGCAATCACAGTCCAACCTTGATGCTTGTTCAGTAAATGAAGCAAGTCTGTGAAAGCTGTCGTTTTCTCTAACTCAAGCAGCTTTTCTAAGGATTCAATAACCAAGTATTTTTTGGGCATTAAAGCAAAACCTGCTTCTAAATCGCGAAGTGAACCTTTTAAGCCCATTGCTGAAAAAACGTTATCAAGGTGAGGTTGCTCTAAATCCTCTGTGCGTAAACAGAAGATAGGAGCGCTTTCGCCTATATAGTCCGAAAACTCTCGTATTAGACTAGATTTCCCAGCACCACGTTCGCCAGACACAAAGACGAAACTGGAGATTTCAGTCAAGTTAAGTAATTTAGCAAATGCATCTGGTTGCTTAACATGAAATCCACCAATAGTAGTTCTTATACCACCTAAAATGTAATTACCATGCTCCTTGAGTTTATTGACATCGGATGACCAGCTAGAAGAATTAACAGTATTAAATGCATTCCTAATATCTTGGGGCAAAGTTTCTAAAGTGAGTGTTCCTGCATTCTGGTTAGCAGTTTGAACAACATTAACAACTTGCGTCCATAATGATGGCGCAGCTAGATTTGAATATTAAGCAATCAAGGAGTGAAGCAAGGACAATGTACTTCCTGATTCTGTATCTAAATCGTAGCCAATAATATAAAAAACTTTTAAGAACTCCCATAACTGCCTGTCAGAAACATGGATTTCATTATTTGCAGTCTTCAAATGTGTTTTTAACACTTCTAGCTTTTTTCTTTTTGCATCACTACTAAAATTAGCAGTATTAATTTTGATTAAAAATTCTTCTTCATTTTCAGCGTGCCTTGCCCATTCAAGAATAGGTCGCACATCGTTTGTATCAGTTGCACTCAAAGGCCCCGTAATAAGAGCTAGGGCATCAATACTGGAATCAAAACTTTCATCATTGAAATCATTCCAGGTACTTTGAATTACTTCAGCAAATGTTGTATCCTTTCCCGTAATACTAATATCATGTTTGATTTGAGCCAACAGCTTTACTTCTCTCTCTGTTTCTGGCTGTTTCGTGAATACAATGAAATCATCAGTATTAAAGCCAGCGTAACGTCCTTGTAGCTTGACCTTTATGATTGGAAAAGGTGGTAGACAGGGCGCAAACCGACCGGTTAGCATAAGAACAGTGAACGCTGCTTGAACTCGCGTTTCAAAGTTCAGTCCACCACCACCAGTAGAAAAAGGGTTACTCTGTTGCTTTGAGGCTTTAGTCATTTATACTCTGCACTTTAGTCTCTCCTCTGATTATGGGCTTTATCTTAAGTAACTGTCAAACTTACTTAAATATTGCTGAAATTTATAAATAGCAAAAGTTGTTAAAACTTTATCTCATCCCCATACTCAAACTCCAGAAGATTTAACAATTTCTCTTCTATAGTTTTCAAATAAGGACGATTCAGCTTCCTCAACGACTCCAAAAACCTTTGAACCGATTCCTCTAGAAAACTGGAATACACTCGGCTGATGCGATCGCAAAAAAATTTTGCATATTATACTTTGTTGAACAGTATCCAGAAAAATTCTAGATTCCTTTCTCGCTTTTGAAATGGAAATCCGATTTTTAAACTCCCAGGATGTCATCGTTTACCGTGACCTGCGTCTCCAAGCATTGATAGAGTCACCGACGGCTTTTGCTTCCAGTTATGAGCAGGAATCCTGTTTTCCTTTGACTGACTTTGCTGCCAGACTTCGCCCTCACAATGATTCTGCTAACGCTATTTTTGGTGCTTTCAGCAACAAAGATCGACTTATTGGTATGCTCGGCTTCTCACGTGAAAGCCGTTTGAAGCGTATTCACATTGGTTCTCTCTGGAGTATGTATGTTTTGCCTGAGAATCGACAGCAAGGCGTTGCAGCCACCCTTCTTGATGAGGCATTATCCCATGCCCGACACCTTACTGGTCTACGACAAATCGTCCTCACGGTCACTACAAACAATTTACCAGCCGCCTCTCTTTATAGGTCACGGGGTTTTGAGCGTTTCGGTTTAGAATGTGATGCTTTATTTATTAATGGTATATATTTCGATGAGGAGCATCTGGTATTACACTTCAACCATGATGGCTAACTTTTCCTCTTGCACACTGACTAACAATAGCCATAGTTTTTAAACCTTTATCTCATTACTATATTCTGATTCCAGCACACTCAAAAGTTTCTCTTCCACAGCAGTAAGATAAGGCCGATTTACCTTCCCCAACGACTGCAACAGACTTTTGACTGTCTCCTCCAGCGAATCTGAATACACCCGATTGATGCGATCGCTAATTAATTGCATCTGCTCACGCTCCTGGGGCAGGTAGTTGAAAGACTTTAAGTGCTGCAACCCAATTGTGTACTCGCCATCCCAGACTCTCAGGGTGCAACTAAACTCATTCACTGCGCTGACAATTGCCCAACACCCACCCTTGCCTCTGAGTTCGGGGTTGTCCTTTGCTAGTATTTGGCACACCTCGCCAATTTGGTAGGTATTGGGTACTTGGGTTCGCTCCATGATGCGCTGCACAACATCTTTCACAATCCTACCAGTTGGCACTTTGCCGCCAGCAAGTTCTACTGCCGTTAGCCAGACTTCCTGCTGTTCCTGGGGTTCAAGCTTTGTCATTGGTCGGATTTGGCGTTCGCTTGTTGGCAAAATGTGATCCATTGGATCACATTTTTCAAGCAAATTATCAAAAACAACAGCCGCATCCATTAAAAGATAAGACTGGCGACGACTATGAGCAAAGCGATCACGGCAATATTCTTCAAAGGTTTTATGTGTGGAACGATAAAGTCGGCGATCGCGTAACTCAGTCAATGCCTTACCTGCCTCAAAAAACGCTCTTTCCACACGCCGCTCTAGGTGAAGGCGATCGCGCTGTTCTTCTTCTGTCAACTCTGGAACTTCAACAGCAGTAACGTTAATTGTTGCTAAGGCTGGGTTTTCTTCTTCGGCAAGGCCATCGGGTAATGTGCTGTCGCTAGATACTGCTGAGGTGGCTTTTTTGCGCGAAGATGGTGGTTTAGCCATTATTCCACCTCTTTAATTCAACAATATTTTTTCAGAATTGATTGCAACGTGAATTTTGGAAGTAGTTGATAACTGCTCCGGCATAGCCCAGCACAGGCATCGCTTCTTTAAAGAATCGGAAGACAGGGCAAGAGGATTAATAGTCTGAGAGTCAACCATCAAACTTTACACCTAAATCTATATTCAAAACCTGCTCAATTCTACGAATAACATCCTCTGTTGCAGGCGCTCTTAAATCTTCGTTTTCCAATTGATACCAGTAAGAACGACTTAATTTACAGTCACGACAGATATCAGTCAACGTTCTTTGATCACGCTCCCTTGCTTGTCTTATTTTTTGCCCCAATCCTGGAAAGTCCAAGACGGTTTCAACTACTCGTTTTACTTGCACTGAATTCATATATAAGTTCTCCAAAATTAATTTTATTGTACTTTGTCTACAGACGCTTGACAAGTGTATGCAGACAGTTTACATTAGTAAGTATAAAGAAAGCGCCCGGACTGCGAATCTTGAGCGCTTTCCGTCCCGTTAGGAACTGATTTATTATGACTTACATCATCTACAGCCATCAACAGCTGCAAATGAAATCTATTGCCCGACTCAAGCAAATCTACAGCGAAATCGGCTGCACAGTCGAAGTAAGCGACAAACACTGTAAGGATGCCTGGATTAGTACGATCGCTAACTACCAAGCCAGCAAAATTCAGAAACTCACCCCTGCTGCCCCCGACGAACAAGCCCTCGCTCAAGCCGAACTCGACAACTACATCGCTGACCAAGCCCAAGCCGTAGTTCCCAAACTCCTCAGAATAGTCGAAATCTCGTTTGACCATCACGAATATTACGCTGGTGATGAACTGGTAGCCAGCATCGCCCATGACGACAACCATTTAACGCAACGCTGGGTAGTTATGGTCAACGACAAAGAATTATTTCGTGCCAATACCCCAATGCGCTGTCATCGCTTCATCTGCACTCACTACAAAGACGGCACACTGCTAGTAGAAGCTCTTGTGCAGGGGAGCAGGGGTGCAGAGGGGAAAAACTTACAACAGCTTTCTCCTCTGCCCCTCCGCTCCTCTGCCCCCATGCCTTCTTCTACCACTGGTAACAAAGTTATGGCGCAGATTTTCAACGAATGCGAGAAGTTTGGCTTTGAAATCCTCAACGAGGGCATTTACCAGAATGACGAGAAATTAGGCGAAGTCGGACAAACTGATGGTGGCTGGTGGTTCACACGCGCAGCAGACGAAACCCAGCGCATACCCTGTGATTCTGCAATGTCAGCAGTTCAATCGCTGTCGATGGTGGACGTGTCTACTGATAGTAAATCCGTTTTTGATGAATATTTTTTAGAGCAACCCTTAGAACAGCTAACTGGCGATAAATTGCAACGGCTGCTGGAGAGAACGGAGTTAGTAACAGCGTAAAGAGGCAGGGGGGCAGAGGGGCAGGGGTGCAGAGGGGAAAGAATCTGTACAAACCTCTCCTCTGCTCCTCCGCTCCTCTGCTCCTCTGCTTTATTCACCAATCCCCAATTAAATCTATGCAACCCACAATCTCAATCCCGCAACACTGGGGCTACCCTCGCTTTGCTTTGGAACAGCGTACTAAAGACGGCATCATTCTGGGATTTTATTACTACCCAAGCGGTACTGAATTAGCTGAACAATTCGGTGGTGGCTGGCGCTATGTCCTGATGCCTGATAAAAACTCTGACGAACTATTCCATTTTCAAGAGTCTCAAATCCAACCGCTTTCCCCACAGGAATTATTCTTACAGATACGCGCAGAGATTGAGCTTTATCAACAACAGATAAATATTCTCAAGCAACAGTTAGCCGTATTAACCGGAGGTTTCACAAATGCCTAAAACGGTTGACAAAAGCTTTGACCGTAGAGCAAATCATTTGCTGCGTTCACTTCAGCTTTGCGGCGGTTGTGTCCCTCTGCACCGTTTGCAATTCCAATTCTCCGATTCAGTCATTCAAACACTGCTGGATAGAGAACTGGTGCAAGTACAGAACACGGGACGCGGCTTTTTGTTGGAGATTGCCGAGGATTTTTAGTTTTACAAACCACTAATTATTGCACAGGTCAACAAAACATGATTGCTGAAATCAAACTAGGTTTATGCAACCCTCCCGAACCCATCTATTTATTTGTCAATCAGGGGGAAGTAGACGGTGAATCTTTCGTTTGGTACAAGTTTAATCTCAGCCAGGATAAGAAAATCCCTGTTACTCAAAGGGCATTAACTGGGTATCTGTCAGAACTGCGATTGACTACTAAAGAATTCAAAGGCAAGGACAATTTGAAGCTGGATATTGTTATCAGTGCCGATGAGCTTTATATCGTCAGAACTGGTATTGAAACCAACTTTGCTAGAAGTTTTCTTCTAGCTGCATCAATTGTTCAAGATTTCTCTAAACCACTGATTATTGTTGCTAATGCTGGCGACGAAAACACAGTTTTCTGTAATCTTTACGATGCTGCAACCAAAACCAAGATTTACAGGGAATGGAGTAGAGATTTGGATTGGGCAACTATCATTCGTGATATCCAATCCTTATTGGGTAAAACTTCAAGCTCCATTCCCGAATCCCCACTGACTCCACCAAAACTTAGCGTAGTCCCTCAACCAGTACACCCACAGGATTTACGAGTTAAAAATATTCGCACCTTGCTTGATTATCCGCTTGATTTGGTCAGAGAGTGGTTGCAATTTCAAGACACAAATAGCCCCAGTCAATTGCATATTAGCAAGATTGATGAACTGGTGAAGACTATGTGTTTGGCTTGGGCAGCAGATAAGTGCGAATATCCCAATCATACCGAATCTTTGTATCAAAAGCAGGTTGTCGATGCTGTTACTAGCGGAATGGATGAGCTAACAGCAATCAGCGCATGGATGCAACAGTTACAGGCAGTAAAGACTGGGGCAGTGTAAATCAAAAGTCAGAAATCAGGATTCAGAGTATTTTTATTTCTGAATCCTCAATTAATCAAGCAGGAATTACCCATGAAAGTCATCGTTACAGTTGTTGAAAAAATCACAAGTGAAGCGCACATCGATATCCCTGATGGGCTGAATCAATCTGCAATTAAACAGCACATCGTAGACCGCTACAACACTGGGGGAATGCAGACCGAGATGAACATCTTCCAAGTGGACTTTGAATCTATCAGCGCTCGGATTGTTGAAGAAAATTCTTCTCCTAAATCTGCATAAACATTGGAGGTAATAAATGAATCCCAAATGGACTGATGAAGAACTCGGAATCATTGAAGCTAAAGCTGAACTTTATACCCCTAAACAAATAGCTTCAATCTTAAAAAGACATGGCTATTTCCGCACTCCAATTGCAATTGCTACTAAGCTTTGGGCTTTGGGTTATTCTACAAGCCCCTTTCTTGATAACTATAGTAGTGCTGAAATTGCCCGTGTTCTGTGTGTGCATTCCACTACTGTTTCTGGTTGGGTGAGACTTTTACAATTCGCAATTCGCAATTCGCAATTCGCAATTTGCTTCCTTATATCTGAAGTTGGATGGTTGAATATTAATTCTGTTTTTATCAATGAATGGAGAGGTTTGCATACCAATTAAATTATCCAATTGTATTTTAATTGCGAATTGCGAACTGCGAATTGCGAATTGTTTTGACAATCCTCCACAACATCTAAAAAAGCGTATTGCCTCTATTGACTCCGAAGCCATTAATTACTTATTGGGAAGAAAAGCATGATTGACAACATTAACGCGCTGAAAACAAGTTGGTATCTCTCGCCACCCTGGGGCCAAACAACTCCACCCGTTGAGGTGAATTTACTGGAGAGAGTTTACCTGCGAACCACGAGAACATTTGGCTACTGCTGCGGTGTCCAGTGGAAACATGAAACTTGGCTTTATTCAATTGATTGCCGTAATGAAATACTGCACGCTACACAAAACCAAATCATCGGGACGGGAGAATTAGAAGCCATCAAGGTGCAAAAACCTGCTTTTGTTCTGGGCGAAAGAGTGATGCTCTGTTCTCACGATAAGGGAACAAAACAACGGCTGATTTTGGGGATTGGGCTTGTGAATAATTCTTGGTTTTACGTTGTTGAATTGATGTCGCCAACTTTAACTCAATCACGGACTATATCGAATCGCTTCTCACTGATTGGTGAAAAAAGTTTGGTGCGTGTGAATGTTTAAAGTTTTGAGATTTAGTTAGGAGTTAAATAACATGAGTTTATCTTTCAATCAAAGTATTTTAGTCGAGTCTCCATCATTAAGAACTTCTGCACTTTCTAATTTAGATAATTCACGCGCAGAAGTTGTTCTCAGCAAAGCAAAGGCAATAATGTTCGCTGTATGGAACGGTAGCGGCTGGGCAACTACTGCACAAATAGCGGAATATTTTTCAGTTACAGAGTCCGCAGTCAAAGAACTTACAAGAGTAAATCAATCTGAATTCCAAACCCAAGAAACTAAAACCCTTACAGGCATTGACTTACGTGATGCTCGACAGACACTCTGTCTACCATCTAGAACTTCCCAGGTTAGAGTTTTTTCGGCTTTGGGTGCGTTAAGGATCGCAATGATCTTGCAGCAATCTCAAGTAGCAGCGCAAGTTAGAACCATCATTTTAGATTTGGTTGCAGCAGTTCCAAGCATCACTCCTCAAACTCCTGCACCTGTTCCTGCTCTCCCACCGGTTGAGCAGCGCCTACAAACTTTGGCCGAGGCGATGAAAACTTTAGCCCAACTCACAGGTGGCAGACTGAACCCATACATGGAACAGCATTTTCAAGACTTTGCTGCTAATCTTCTTGCCCAACACAATCAACAAACACTTTCCGGTAGCCAACAGAAATGGATGGGTGTGGTCAACTTTGCAGAGAGCGAACTGGGTAAGAAAGTCCCCCTTAACGGTTCGCATTATCGCGGTCATCTCGGTACTTGGGTTCGTACTTTTTACCCCCAACTGGGAGAACGTCAGGAGATGCGGCTGGTTAACGGCACTCAGCAGCCAGTTTACGTTTACGCCTGCCATGACCCAATTGTTGCAAATGGGTTAACCAAGGCAATTGAGGAGTTTTTCGCTCACCCAAACCCGACTACTGCACTAAGAAGTGCGGGGGCTTTTAGTACCAAGAAAACACGGGTATTGGTCAAAAAATGAAAGCGTTCGCACTCCTTAGTCAAAGGCGATGGCTGCGCCAACGCCAGAGGCGAATGCCTGGTTGTATATGTGATCAGTGCTGGCTTTATGGTATCAGTTTTCGCTCCATCACTCGAACCATCAAAAATTACAATCTTCGTTTTATGCAACAACTCAATTTATTTGCTGAATCAGTCCCAGTTTTACCCATCACTTATTACCCCGATTTCTTGAATCAAGAACTTGCCAACTCACTCTACCAACACTGCTTGAAACTGGAGTGGCAACAGAATCAAATCAGAATTGCGGGAAAAACAATGCCTGTCCCTCGTCTGGAGTGCATCAAAACAATTCGCAATTCGCAATTATTAATTAAGGACAAAGAGACATGAACCAAAATATTAGCATTGCTGACAGAACAAAAGCTTTAGCGATAAGAATAGTTAAAGCTTGTACTTTCTTGGATGAAAAACCTGGAGTTTGTCGAACATTATCAAAGCAATTACTCCGAAGTGGAACTTCCATTGGAGCTAATGTTAGAGAAGCACAATCTTCTCAATCTGACAAAGATTTTCTCCACAAGCTAGAAATTGCACTTAAAGAAGAACGAGAAACTGAATACTGGTTGGAAATATTAATAGAGTCATAACTGGTTGAGAAAAACAAGTTTGAACTTTTACTCCAAGAAACCAGAGAAATTGGAAAAATTTTAGTTTCATCTACTCGGAAAGTTAAGGAGAAAATTAACAAGCATAATTAATTGCGAATTGCGAATTGCGAATTGCGAATTGCGAATTGTGTTGATGCACCCTGGCTGCCAGTCTACACATCTGCATCAAGTCCCCAAAACCAACAAAGTGGTTAGCACACGTATTAATCTCACATTCCGACCACACACGGGAGGCGGGAGATAACGCTGTAGCTGGCTGTTGACGATTTCATAGCCAGCACATCTCTCACAAAAAGTTGAACCGGCGGCACAGACTCAAGTGCCGCACCCTGCACCATGCGTCTATTTCTGGAGGAAACATGACTACAATTAGTTTAGAAGACCAGCATTTAACTGAATGGCTCAATAGTAAGGTTGACGAAGAAATCATTGCCCTCAATGTGCATTCCCTTTCTGGGAGTTTACCCTACGAATATCTGCTCTACAGTCCTAAAATCTCCCGTCGCAATGATGGACGACTGCGCGATCACGATTTGAAAAAATACCAACACATTGAACTTGGCGGCTGGTGGTGCAGTAGGATTGACCCACTCAACAACTACGTCCTGATGATGTGGGGCTGCTTCAAACCCGACCACCCCAGACGTGACCGCCAAAAGATTCACAAATTCATCAAGTATGAACACCCATTCAGAGAAGAGACACGCGCCTTCTTCCTATTAGTGCCGAATCGCATTTGGGTAAAAGTGTCCAATCGTAGCGGCATTCCCATTACTGAAGAAGACCTACAGCATCCTAGCGGTTTCTGGCATTGGGTTTGGCGGCATAATGTGCCAGTGACAATCGTGGAAGGTGTCAAGAAAGCGGGGGCATTACTGACTGCTGGTTATGCAGCGATCGCTATCCCCGGTGTTAACGCTGGATACCGCACCCCTACTGATGAGTATGGTACAGCTAATGGCAAACCATACCTCATCCCCGACCTCAAACACTTTGCAACAGAGGGGAGACAGGTTAACATCTGCTTTGACCAAGACAATAAACCTGAGACAGTTCAACGAGTCAGAACCGCTATCAGTCGCATGGGACGGCTGCTGGTAAATGAGGGTTGTTCCTTGCGAGTGATTGATTTACCAATTGGGGCAGAAAAAGGGGTTGATGATTTTATTGTTGCCAAGGGTCAATCGGCATTTGACGCACTCTACAACACTGCTGTTGCATTAGAGTTGTGGGAAATCAAGCTGTTTACCTTGTTGACTTACTCGCCTGCGATCGCACTCAATCAAAGATTCTTGGGCCAACTTCTCGTCCCCGAAGGCGAAAAACTGATTATCCTCAAAGCCCCTAAAGGCACTGGTAAAACCGAATGGCTAGCAACTGAGGTAGCGAAAGCACACGACCAAGAGAGGCGGGTATTAATTATCACTCATCGCATCCAGCTAGGTGAGGCATTGTGTAATCGATTTGGTGTTAACTATGTTACCGAAGTCCGCACGAATGAAACAGGCACATTATTGGGATATGGGGTGTGTGTTGATTCGCTGCATCAAGAAAGTCAGGCGCGATTCAACCCCAATGACTGGGCGAATGATGTCATTATTATTGACGAGTGCGACCAAGTATTCTGGCATCTTCTCAACTCTGGTACGGAAGTACAGAAGCGTCGTGTATCCGTTCTCAAAAACCTCAAGCAGTTAGTGCAGAATGTTCTCGGTAGCGAACACGGCAAGATTTACCTATCAAGTGCCGATGTGTCAGATACTGATGTAAAGTATGTTTTATCACTCGCTGGGGAATATCGAGTTAATCCCTTCGTCATCGTAAACAACTATCGGCACTTAGCTGGAAATTGTTACAACTACTCTGGCAGTAACCCGAAGAATCTCATCGCTGCATTGGACAAAGCGATTTCTAAAGGAGGGCATCATCTATTGTGCTGCTCTGCTCAAAAGGCTAAGTCTAAGTGGGGAACTCAGGCGCTTGAAGAACGTTTTCGCCGCAAATTCCCTCACCTGCGAATCCTGAGAATTGACAGCGAATCTGTTGCTGATCCCTCTCATGCAGCTTTTGGTTGTATCGCTCATCTCAACGACATTCTGACACAGTACGATTTAGTTATCGCATCTCCAAGTTTAGAAACTGGGGTCAGCATCGACATTCGAGGACATTTTGATGGTGTTTGGGGCATTTTTCAGGGAGTGCAGCCGGTTAACTCTGTGCGTCAGATGTTGGCAAGGGTTAGGGAAACAGTTGACCGTCATATCTGGGTCAGAGAATGGGGGATGTCGGTTGTGGGGAATGGCTCTACATCCATCGGAGGATTGCTAAGAAGTCAGCACATCGCCACACAAGCGAACATTGCGCTGTTGTCGGCGGCGGATAATGACGATTACAGCTATGTTGACCAAAATTTTCAGCCCGAATCCCTACAGACATGGGGGAAACGTGGCTCTGTGATTAACGTGGAGATGCGGCGCTATCGAGAGTCTGTTCTTGCGGGTTTGGTCGAAGATGGGTACACCGTTATTGATGCCGACGATGCATCGGATGATGAGAGTGGGGCTGTAATCGAGTCTGTTAAGGCGGCAAGTGAGCAATTGTATACTGCTGAATGTCAAGCGATCGCGCAAGCTGATGAACTTTCTGGAGCTGAACTGAAAAAACTGCAAGATAAAAGGGCGAAAACCAAAATCGAACGACATCAGCAGCGCAAGGCTGAATTATCCCGTCGCTATGAAATTGACGTGACCCCTGATTTGGTCGAGAAAGATGATGATGGCTGGTATCCCAAACTGCGGATGCACTATTATTTGACGCTGGGGCGGGAATTTCTGACAACCCGTGATGCTAAACGGGCAGCAGCGCAGTTAGAGGCTGGGGAGAATTCGATTTGGAAACCAGATTTTAACAAGGGGCAGTTATTGCCTGCTGTGTTGTTACTCGAAAATCTGAATCTGTCGCAGTTTCTTACACCAGACGTTCAGTTGCGGGGCAGCGACGACAAGATGGTGGAATTTAAGGCACTTGCTGTTCAGCACAGGCACGTTATCAAGAATTACTTGAATGTTTCCATTTCTGAAAAACACACACCGATAGCGATCGCTCAAAAGTTACTTGCCAAGATTGATTTGAGGTTGGACTACATTGGTCGGTTGGGTAAGCGTGAAAATCGGGAGTGCGTTTATCAGTTTGTTGCCCCTGATGATCAGCGTGATTCAATTTTTGGGCAGTGGTTAAATCGAGATGAAGCAACTAAAAGTGAGTCGGTGTCAGTCACTAATAATATAAGTACAACTACACCAGTCATTGACACCACTCTCCAGGATATTCCTCAAACACTCACGCCCGTGGAAAGTCCTGTTACCCAAGGATGGAAGGGGCTGAACCTGAAAATGCGCCTTGGACTCGACAGTGCTGGTCAGTTCTACCAACAGCTAGTCTCCACAATAGGCAAAGCTATCGGTGTTGCTGATGGTGAGCCTTACTGGAATGGGTATCTGAACCAGTGGCAGGTTTGGGTTAACTTTGCTGACGGGTGTAGGCCTGTGGTGTGCGATTGGTTGGCGGTGGTGTAGGCAATATCCTCACAAATTTATAGCCAAAAGCTAGACTCCGTAACCATTTGGGCTATTGCATTCTCCCAAAGTGACAAAACAGGGGTAGTTTATCAGTTTTTTCACCTGATGATGTTTACTCCCCTAAGATTCAGGCAGGCTTTGAGAGTTGTTTCTGAAGCATTAAAAGTTACATTAGTAGTACGTCAAAGTAGTACAGAGGTTTTCTTGTTGTGCCTGAAGCAGTGTTGAAAGGTCGTGTTGCCCTAGTTACAGGTGTAAGTCGGCGTAAAGGAATAGGATTTGCGATCGCGCAACGATTAGCAATGTTGGGTGCAGACGTTTTCATTCACTCCTATTCACCCTATGATGCTACTCAACCCTGGGGAGCCGATCCTGATGGGATTTCTGCATTGATTGCTTTGCTTCAAAAGTATGGTACTCGGATCGCACACGCCCAAGGAAATTTTCTCGATCCTGCTGTACCAGGTCAAATTATGGGTACTGCGGTTCAAACATTGGGACACATCGATATTTTGATTGCGAATCATGCTTACAGCAAGATGGGAAATTTGGAGCAACTGACCGCAGCAGAAATTGACACGCATTTGCATATTAATGTCCGAGGAACGTTATTATTGGTGCAAGCATTTGCTGCTCAACATAGTGGTTGTTCTGGTGGTCGAGTGGTTCTTCTCACCTCTGGGCAGCATCTCAATCCGATGCCAGAGGAACTATCATACATTGCATCCAAAGGTGCATTACATCAACTGACACTTTCGTTATCAGCTTATTTAATCGGGCGTGGGATCACGGTCAATGCCATAAATCCAGGAGCAACAGATACAGGCTATGCCAGTAGTGAACTTTATGAGTCAGTTTTAAGAGCCAACCCTCAAGGGCGATGGGGGCAACCCGAAGATGCAGCCCGTTTAATTGGTTGGCTAGTAACAGATGACGCACAATGGGTAACTGGACAAGTAATCAACTCTACAGGAGGTGGAGTTTGATTATTTGTACGGGCTATCTCCAGCCATATCGCTCTTATGCTGGTGTGATAAACAGAGTAGTAGTTTGCCAACCCAAAAATGTGCTTTTTCAGGCTGGGAAAAGGGGGAAAGGGTTGAAATCCCTTAACCTTTTCCTTTTCCTCTTTACCCCGCTTTCGTCACGAAAGTGAACTACTAGTACTGCAAGGCGGAAATAAGCCAAGTATTAGATAGCCAACACTTTACCCTTATATGTCCACTTAAAAGGTTTAGCCATTGTTTGATTAAAATAGTCGATAAATTCAAGAATTCGACTTTTGAGGTCATCCTGACTTTTGAAGTTGGCTCTTCTTAGTAATTTCCTCACCAAAATACTGAACCAAATCTCAATTTGGTTGAGCCAAGAACAATGTTTGGGGGTGTAATGGAAAACGATTCGATGTGTTGAGTCGTTCAAAAAAGCAGTACGAGATTTCATGGATTTGAGTATGCCACTTTTTCCCTTAATACCCAGGTCTATATCCAAACCTTCAATTTGTGCAACGAACCGAACCAGCGACTCAGACTGGTGAGTATTCAGACAATCCATGATTAAATGCCATTTTTTGGCATTGGGGTCACTTTCAATGATTCGACGAATATTAAAGAGGTAATCGGCTTCGGTTCTGGAATCTCCACAATTAGGCTCGATAATCTTACCAGTGGCAATATCAAAATTAGCGATTAAAGTTTGTGTACCATGACGAATATACTCAAATTCCCGTCTTTCAACCTTACCCGGTCGCATTGGTAAATC
>NZ_JACJSI010000132.1 GCF_014698065.1 Nostoc flagelliforme FACHB-838 | reverse complement strand
CTCAATGCCCGAATGCTAGCCCGAATCACAGGCGTAGACGCTTCTATGATTCAAACCAATACTCAATGCTACTGGGAGCAAATAGCACAAGGCATAGTCCAGATGGTGGAACTACCTTGGAAAGTCTATGAGCATTCGTCCCCTACAACCGCAATGATTGCTTCTGCTGTGCGCCGTGCCATTGCCGAAAATGGTTGTTCTATTGGTGCTGTGTTTATTGATTACTTGCAGCAGATTCCTTTGGAGTCTGGCGGGAATATGGCCTTTGAAGTCGGCAAGATTACCCGCCAGATTCGGGACATTGCCAAGTCTCACAAAATCCCTGTTTTCTTGGGCTGTCAAATCAATCGGGGCAATCAAACAACGGCTGATAAACGCCCTAATCGTCATTTACTCCGCAACTCTGGTGAAATCTTTGAGGTTTGTGACCAGTTAATCATGCTTTACCGCGATGCTGTTTACACAAAAGACCCAAGCGATCGCACTATCGAGTTAATTGTTGAGAAAAATCGGCTTTACGGTAAGCTCGGCACTGCGACGATGTTGTGCGATTTATCGACCTCGAAATTTTTGAACTTGGCGAGATAATTTCATGCAATAAACTTTTTTTAAGGCTTAGAGGTCGATATATGAAAGCGCTATCCGTTCGTCAGCCTTGGGCAATAAACAATTCGCAATTCGCAATTCGCAATTCGCAATTATTAATTAGGAGTAAAAGGTATGAATCAAAAAATTAGTATCGCTGATAGAATGAAAGCTTTAGCAATAAGAATAGTCAAAGCTTGTACTTTTTTAGATGAAAAGCCCGGAGTTTGTCGAACATTATCAAAGCAGTTACTCCGAAGTGGTACTTCTATAGGTGCAAATGTTAAAGAAGCTCAATCTGCCCAATCTGATAAAGACTTTCTAAGCAAATTAGAAATTGCGCTTAAGGAAGAAAGAGAGACTGAATACTGGTTAGAAATATTAATCGAGGCAGAATTGGTTGATAAAAATAAGTTTGAGTCCTTGCTTCAAGAAACTAGAGAAATTGGAAAAATCTTAGTTGCATCTACTCGAAAAGTTAAAGAGAAAATCAAGCAATGAAATTAATTGCGAATTGCGAATTGTTTTGGTTGGGGGATGCCTGGGCAATACCATTGGAAGCTGGAGAACCCGCGAGAAATTACGCCGATTCCTTACATTGGGCGGTTGGGGATTTTTGAAGTGCCAGATGATTTGGTGAAAGAGGCGACTGGTATATGACTCCAACAGCCCTTATCAAAAAAGCCAAAACCAAAAAGCCATCACCAAAATTATATATCTGCAAAAATTTTGATAACACAAAAATAAAACCAGTTCTGCCAGATGATGCCTCGATCGCTGTAGTACTTTTCGCAGGTGGCGGCGGGATTGAAGCGGGGATGGTGCAAGCCGGGATTCGTCCGGTCATTGCAGTAGAGTTTGACCCAAGTAAACCAGACTTGAGCAGGGCGATCGCCAAAACCCATCACCACAACTTTAGCGAGTATGGCTGTAGAATAATCCAGTTAACAGTGCAAGAAGTAGCGCAGTCAGGATTTCTAGATTTTCCCCGCCGCCCCGATTACCTCCATGCCTCCCCAGTGTGCGCCAACGCAAGCCTTGCCCACACAGCTAAAGCGGGTAAGGGCATTGAAACGGCTGACGACCTGACGGCTGCGTTTGCTGTAGCAGAAGCCATCCGACAGTTGCAGCCACGGGTGTTTACTCTTGAAAATGTGCCGCGGTATCAGAACAGTCAGAGTTTCAGTATCATTCTGGATGCTTTGGAGCAAGAGGGGTACTTGGTCAACTACAGCGTGGTCAGCATGGACAAATTCGGACTACCCCAGGCGCGGCGGCGGTTAGTTCTGATTGCAAGTAGGGGGTTGCGCGTTGCCTTACCTTTGGGAGCTACAGCTTGTGGTTGGTATACAGCGATCGGGCATCTAATCCCTACGATGCCCGATTCCCAACTACTCCCCAAACAACGGCAAGCGGTAGAACAATTTCTAGCAACTAATGAACCAACACCACTGCTACTAGAGAGAGTTGGAGGACGCAACGGACTGAAGTACAAGCCTGGGCATTTACCTTGCAACACTATCTTGCGATCACATTTCACTGATCACAAAGGCTGCAACCGTAGTAAGTTCGCTGATATCTGGTTGCCTGATGATACGGTCAAGTCTTTGTCTATTGCGGGAGCGGAGAAGTTACAGGGTTTTCCTGATTGGTATGAGTTTCCCAACGAAACTGCTACGGCGGGGTCAATTATTGGCTACTCTGTACCACCCAGTTTTGCCGTGCAGTTATTCATGTCAGCACAAAGTATTTTGAAAGGAGCAAAAGTATGACTAACCTCGTCCAAAACTTAGAACAGTGCTGGTACATTTCTCCACTGTGGGGTCAACAAATCCCGCCGTTACTGGTCAGTCTGTTAGAGCGAGTGTACGTAAAGTCTGCCAAACAAGCCGATACTCGGATTTGAATAAAGCCGATGGGTACCAGCCGCATAGCTCGGTCGCCAGCCTTTATAATAGGCAATAGCTGGAATAACCCAGGCGAGATAAACATGATGGAACTTACTGTTAACGGTGAGCAGCAAGCCCTAGACCTTGAGCCGCGTGTCACACTCTTAGATGCTCTACGCGATCACTTGGGGCTAGTGGGCAGCAAAAAGGGGTGCGATCATGGGCAGTGTGGGGCTTGTACTGTTTTGATCGATGGTCAGCGAGTTTATTCCTGCTTGACTCTGGCAGTGATGCAGGAAGACAAGGCGATCATCACCATTGAAGGGCTAGCGAAAGGCAAGACTCTCCATCCGGTGCAGGCAGCATTCATTGAGAATGATGGCTTGCAGTGTGGCTATTGTACTCCAGGACAAATTTGTGCTTCTGTTGCTTTACTTGATGAAGTTAAACGGGGCTGTGCCAGCGTTATCACCCCAGATTTGGCTCGTCCCCCACAGTTGGCTGAACTCTCGGAAGCTGAAATTAAGGAGCGGCTGAGTGGTAATCTCTGCCGATGCAGCGCTTACAACGGCATTGTCGCAGCAGTTCAGCAGGTAATGGGACAAACACCGCCCTCTCCTGCCGCAACTGTGATGGTCAAGGAACGCCAGGAGATGCTCACATGAAGAATTTCACTTACATCCGTGCTACCTCTGTGAAAGATGCCGTTCAACGGGCAACTACTGACCAAAATGCAATGTTGATTGCAGGTGGTACGAATTTGGTCGACCGTCTCAAAGTTTTCCTAGATGAGCCATCGCAACTTATTGACATCTCTAGATTAGAGATGAAGCGCATTGAACGGACAAATGAGGGTGGTTTGAGCATTGGAGCGCTGGTAAGTAACACAACAGTGGCAGACCATGAGGATGTTCGCCGCGATTATCCAATACTATCGCGTGCAATTCTTGCCGGTGCATCTCAGCAAATCCGCAATATGGCAACGGTAGGGGGCAACCTACTGCAACGCACTCGCTGTCCCTACTATTACGATACCGCCTTTCCTTGCAACAAACGACAACCGGGAAGCGGCTGTCCGGCAGCTACAGGCATTAACCGGATGCACGCCATCCTTGGGGCTAGTGACCAGTGCGTGGCAGTTCAACCCTCGGATATGTGTGTCCCTCTCGCGGCTTTGGATGCTGTTGTTGTTGTGGAAGGTACCAAAGGTAAGCGGCAGATACCATTCACAGACTTTCACCGATTACCAGAAAACACACCCCAACGGGATACAAACTTAGAGCCAGGTGAATTGATTACCTCTGTGATTGTTCCCCCAGTGCCGTTTGCCAAATCAGGGGTTTACCTAAAGTTACGCGATCGAACTTCCTATGCCTTTGCGTTAGTCTCTGTGGCAGCTGCGGTTGACTTGGCAAGCGAGCAGATTCAGAATGTGCGCTTGGCAATGGGTGGCGTAGCCCATAAACCTTGGCGATCAAAGGAAGCAGAAGAGTTTTTGATCGGCAAGAGTGCCAATACTACAACGTTTCAACAGGCGGCAGAAATTGCACTTCAAGAAGCTAAACCATTAACTCATAACAGTTTCAAAGTTGACTTGGCAAAGCGGGCAATTCGTCGCGCACTCACGGTGTCAGCCAAAGGAGGAGGTGTAGTATGAACAAAGTAATTGGGACTGCCGTCAACCGCAAGGATGGATGGGCAAAAGTTACGGGCACGGCAACCTACGCCGCAGAACATCAAATTCCAGGTCTGGTTCACGGGTATCTTGTCACCGCCAGCATTGCCAATGGGCAAATTAAAAGCATCGACACCAGTGCGGCAGAAAAGGCAATAGGTGTCATAGATGTTTTCATGCATAAAAACTTGCCTAAAGTGTTTACGCCAGCAAACGACTTTATGACCTCGAAAATCTACGAGGCTCGTCTGCCGTTGTCGGATGACAAAATTCACTATGCAGGACAAATTATCGGCTTGGTAGTAGCAGACACCTTCGAGCGGGCGCGTGATGCGGCGCATTTGGTCAAGGTGGAATACATAAGCCAAAAGCCAGTCGTGGAAGCTGCGAAAGCCACCTTCAAGGAGGCACCACCGCAGTTTGGTCAAGAGCTAAAGTTTGAAAAGGGGAATTTTGCGGCAGGGGTGGCAAGTGCAACAACGAAACTTACAGCCACCTACAAGACAGCCACCGAAATGCACGCGGCGATGGAACCCCATGCCATCATTGCCCACTGGCAAGATGCAAATTCACTGACTGTTTACGAACCGTCCCAGTGGGTGTCGGCAAGCCAGCGCACCTATGCACAACTCTTTGGACTGCCAACTGAACAGGTTCGTGTCGTCACACCTTTTTTGGGTGGAGCTTTCGGCTCCAAAGTCTTTCCCTGGCCCCACGGTATTCTCTGTGCTGCGGCTGCCCGTGAACTTCAGCGTCCTCTCAGAGTCGTCCTCAGCCGACGGCAAATGACAGCGAACACAGGACACCGCTCCGAAACCGAGCAAACTATACGCTTGGGAGCAACTACTGATGGTTGCTTAACTGCAATCGCCCATGAGGTTAAATCCTATACCTCACCAGTGGATGTCTTTACAGAAGGCTGTACCTCGGTCACGCCAACTATGTACACAGCGCCGAATTTGCAACTGAAGCAGGAACTAGGAGTGCTGAACATCGGTACACCAACATTCATGCGCGCGCCAGGAGAGAATCCTGGGATGTGGGCGTTAGAGTCAGCGATGGACGAACTGGCTTGGATGCTAAAGATTGACCCGGTAGAACTGCGCCTAAAAAACCAAACTAAAGAACATCAGCGCAAAGGTCAGCCATTCTCAGCCAAACATTTTGCTGACTGTTTGCTCTTGGGTGCAGAGCAATTTGGCTGGAAAGACAGACCAAAACAGCCGCGTTCTTTGACACGCGATGGCAAACTCGTTGGTTGGGGGATGGCGGCAGCAACCTACCCTGGCTTGCGGGCGAAAGCATCAGTCAAGGTACGGCTGCTAGCAGATGGTACTGCCCATGTGCTCACCGCCGGGAATGACATGGGCACTGGCGCATATACAGTTGTTGCAGCCACAGCAGCAGATGCATTGGGGCTATCCGTTCAACAGATACACGTAGAGTTGGGCGACTCCTTGCTACCAGATGGAGGCATGGCGGGTGGTTCCATGATGACAGCATCTCTCGTCCCGGCAGTCATGTCAACTTGTGAGCAAGTTCTGAAAACTGCTAATGCTAAGACCGCACAAGAAGCGTTTGCAACTCTGAATCAGTCTGGACGCGCAGCTTTTGAGGGAACAGCATCCTCAGCTCCTAGTGATGAAGCGAAGAAATGGGCGTTCCAGTCTTGGGGCGCACATTTTTGTGAAATCAGCATAGATGAAGAAATCGGACGTTTGCAGGTAACGCGCTGGGTGTCAGTGATGGATATCGGGCGAGTCATCAACTCTAAGACAGCAGCGAGTCAAGTACGTGGTGGTGTGATCATGGGTATCGGGCAAGCTTTAATGGAAGAATGTCACCTTGATCCAAACATGGGCTACCCCGTGGTTTATGACCTTGCTACCTATCACGTCCCAGCCCATGCAGATATTCCTCGCATTCAGGTAGCCTTCGTCGGCGAACCTGACCTCAACTTCAACCCAGCAGGTGTACGAGGTGTAGGCGAGATTGGAATCACAGGTGTTTCAGCAGCGATCGCCAATGCGGTTTACCATGCTACAGGTAAGCGCATCCGTGATTTACCCATTACACCTGACAAGTTGCTCTAAAAAGCATTGGGAAGAGGCAGAGGGAAAAACTTACTACTGCAACTTCCTCATTTCTCATGCCCTATGTCCCTCCTATAATCGGTAATGAACGAGCTACACGCGATTTTGAAGGCATTTGAAGAAAATCAGCACAATACTGAACTAGTATTTATTGCTACTGTTGTTAATGTTAAAGGCTCTACCTATCGCCAACCAGGTGCCCGAATGTTGATGACAGAAGCAGGCCAAATGGTAGGAACAATCAGTGGTGGTTGCTTGGAAAAAGATGTATTTGAGCATACTCGCTTTTCAATGCCAGATAGACAACCGATGGTTGCCATATATGACACTACTGCCAATGAAGATATTGTTTGGGGATTTGGGCTTGGCTGTAACGGAGTCGTGCAAGTCCTGATTGAATGTTTAAGCGATTGCCCACTTAACCCCATATCTTTCATTAAACAATGTTTCTGTAACCAGCAGCAAGGTATTATTGCAACTGTTTTTGCTGTGGAAGGTAAAGTTGATATTAAAGTTGGGGCACGTTTAATGCTCAATTCAGACGGTAATGTAACCACCGACATTGAAGAATCTTCTTTGAGTGTTTCCCTCACTAAAGACGCTCAAATTGCCCTTAAATCTCAACATTCAACTGTTAACAAATACCAACTAATATCAGGTAAAATTGATGTTTTCATTGAAGTTATCCAACCGCCCATACGCCTGATAATTTTTGGTGCAGGTTATGACGCTGTACCTACAGCGCAGTTTGCTAAAGCTTTGGGCTGGCACGTTACCATCGTTGATTGTCGAGCTAGCGAGGCAACTAAAGAGCGTTTTTCAATGGCTGATGAAGTAATTCTCACTCGTCGAGGAATTCTACACAAACAGCTAACCGTGGATGAACGCACTATTGCTGTGGTAATGACTCATAATTACCTTGATGATTTAGAAATCCTGAAAATGCTAATGCCATCTCCTGCACGCTACTTAGGTTTTTTGGGAGCGAAACATCGTACCGAAAGATTACTTCGAGATTTACATGCAGAGGGAGTAGATTACACTACCGAACACCTACAAAGGTTGTATGCTCCTGTGGGTATTGACATTGGAGCCGATACGCCTGAAGCAATAGCCTTATCCATTATCGCTGAGATTCAAACTGTCCTGTCAAACCGTTGTGGTGGTTTTTTAAAAGAACGCTCTTTACCAATTCATCAACGGCATGAAGCCAAAGAATCTCAATTAGTAGTTCATAATTGTTGAGGAAGTTATGATTGCTTTAACTTTAAAATTACCTCTTAATCTCAAGTTTACGGATGAGGAATTTGAACAAATTATTGCTATTAGTAAAGACTTTTCGCTGCCTGGAATTAAGTGCTGAGGGAGAATTATTACTCATGTGATAATCGAAAAATCGGGATTTTAATTTATTAGGTTAACCCTTGTTTATTATTGTAACAATGACAATTACCAATCCCAAAGTAGAAACGGCTAAATTAAATGTTGCTATCATTATTCTGGCAGCAGGTGCATCAACCCGTATGGGGAAGCCTAAACAACTTTTGCCTTACCAAGGAAGCAGCTTACTTAAGCATACAATTGAGAGTGCGATCGCTTCAGTATGCAAACCTGTAGTGGTTGTTTTGGGAGCAAACGCCCAACAGATACGTTCTGAAGCCAGACAGCCTTCTGTACAGATTGTTGAAAACCCACAATGGAATTTAGGAATGAGTTCTTCAATTCGTAGTGGAATTCTATCGCTTTCAACCGCTTGTGAAAGCGTAGATGCAGCAGTTATTGCTGTTTGTGATCAGCCATTTATTTCTTCTGAAATTATCAATCTCCTCGTTGAAGCATATCATTCCACAGGAAAACCTATCATAGCCTCCCAATATGCACAAACATTAGGCGTACCTGCTTTGTTCAACCACCTTTTTTTCTCAGAACTAACAGCGCTAGGAGAAACTATCGGCGCAAAGCATTCGATTAATAGACACTTGAAGGAAGTGTTCTGCGTTCCATTTCCATTAGGTGCAATTGATATTGATACACCAAAGGACTACGAACAACTGCAAGCAACTACACAGTCCCTCTGACTCATTAACCAAAACTTCCTTACTTCACGCGTTCTGCTCTGGCAATCTTATAGTAATAATGACCAGCTTTACCAAAGTGGTGTGTTAGCTCCAAGAGCGATGCCTTCGGCAACGTCTTCGACGAACGCACCTTCAAATCTGCACCACTATGAATGCCCAGTGAGTGCATTTTAGCCGCCGTCACCTCTCCAATCCCAATACGGTTCAGTTAAGGCTAAAACTCTTTATCAAAGTCAAATTTTTTAACGAACCGCAGAGGCACAGAGGGAACAGAGAGAAGAAAAAAATGCTTAACTGAACCGTATTGTCTCCAATCCCGTGAAACTTCTCAATTGGTAGCTGTTCTACAAAGGCGATGGCGCGAGCGCCCGCCTTCGGCATCGCATCCTCCGGTAAAATAACCGTCAGTCCGTTGGGCTTGTTCTCCCCTGATGCCATTTTTGCCAGAAACTTGTTAATCGACACGCCTGCGGTTGCTGTCAGCTTAGTTTCTTGGAAAATCGCAGTTTTGATGTGTCTTGCGATAGTAGAAGCGTAGGGGATGTTTTGCCTATTCAACGATAATAACTGCTAAAATGCCATGAGCTATACGCCAATTTTCATAGCCAATATTCAGCTGTTTACGCCAAATGGAAGTGACAATAATTGCAATTAGTGCCAAAGTAGCGATAACTGCTGCTCTAGCTCGCCAAGGTGCTTGAAAAAAATTCAATAGTTGCAGTGTCTCTGGATTATTAATAAACACAATTATGGGATGAGCCAAGATGAAGAAGAAAGCAACTATCGAGGTGTAGCCGTGAAACTGAAGGATTAAGTCAACACCATAAGAGGCTTCGATGCGATTAATACGTGCAGTTAGGGCAAATTGCATTGCCATCATCGTTAAACCAATAAAACCCAAAGCAGCAGAAAATTCTAATAAAAAACTACGTTCATTGCTGGGTGTAGGTGGATATAAAAGTAGTATAAATAGCGGGAATAGGATAATTACAATATATGTAGCTATCCAAGATACCCCTATGACTACAGGATTTTTCATCAATAAGCTTCTCATCAGCGCATACCTCCTAGCTTTGTTATTGCAATAGAGCTTGTGTGAGCGATAGCACAGCACTATTTTTGCTTAATTAGAATCCTCTGTATTGATTCCTCTAACTTCCTCAATTTCACCAACTTCACAAATTAGGACAAAATGTTGACCCATTTCTTCTTTGAAAACTTTTTATAGGAGTGTCAGTTGTGTTGGTATTATGCGTTCTTGAGTATGCTCGTTTAAACGTATAATAACCCACTACGTATTTCTTATAATTGCGGTGGCGCAATTCGGTGTTTTTTAAATTTATTAAAACGATTACGGATACCTTTGATATTTACCACAATATCTTGAAGATTAATATAAAGAAAAATATTTTCGACCTTAGCCAACCCCTCTGTTCAGAACTAAGCAATATTTTTTATTAGTCATCTATCGGAAGGTGAATTTATTTCGGTCTGCTATAAATAAATTTAATTACTCTCCTTTCAACTCATCCGTTTCAAATAAATTAATAATCACTCCAGTTGCCAGTTCATCAAGAGAAAATAACTTCATATCTACTGATACTGCTAAATTACTTAATAGTGTGCCGCATATTATTTGCGACTGCTATATATTTAGTATTCAAGAAAAATATGATTAAAAAGTGACGACGATTTAAGACTGTATAGCTGAAGAGTAGGCTATAGTGCGATTCAGGCTGAGGTTTTTTACACCCATTTGCATTATTGGTGCAGATATGTTTAATATTTAAAACTATTTAAATATCTAACTTAAAGTATATACCTTAATAAATACTTTTTAAGTACTCAAGCTTTGGTCACTTTTCATTCACTTTTGTCGCCAACAATAGAGACATAAGTATCAAAAGGAATGAGCAGCATGAACAGTAATTCGATCACTCGAAGTTTTAGCTTATTAACTCTCGCTACTGTAGTTGTTATTTCTGGGATTTTACCTGCTTATGCAGAAAGTACAAATTTTACTGCTCATGAAGCCAATTTTGTGACAAATCAGCCAGAACAAATCAATACAATTCCTAATAGTTCTGCAACTTTGTTAACAACCGAGCCGATACAACCACAAACTGCACAAACCCCCGAAACTACTGGAACCCAAGAAGTAGCTCAAACTTTGGAGCCTGGTAGAGCTACCCGTTCTGGCGCTAGTTATATTGGTGTGGGCGGTAATATTGGGATTACTGGTAATACAAGAGCATCGCCGCGAATAACTCCACACAGGGACAATTATGTGCAATTGCCCCCAAGAGTGAAGTGCGCTCAAGGCTGTCGTAAAGTACCGCAGACTACTACAATGGCAGTGATCGCCTTGTTAGCCAATGACATTGACCACCTGCCCTCTGTTAGCCCTGGTCAAATCCTTGCTGACTTCATCAATTCTGGTCGCGTTTTTGTAGCGCATTGTCGGTAGTTTCGGATTATCTGTGACGATAGTGTGGTGTTTGGCGAACAAAAGCTTTACTATACAGCCTCAGCAGCTTTTAACGCTTGGTCTGACTGAGCAAACTTGCGATCGCTGTGACTAACACCTCTGGTTCTACTGGTTTTGACAGATGCTGTTGAAATCCAGCAGAGAGTGCCTGTTGTTGGTTGAAATCCCCAGCGTAGGCAGTAAGGGCGATCGCTCTTACTTGTCCGCCATGCTCTGGCGGCAATGCTCTCACCTTTTGCATCAGAATGTAGCCATCGCTATCTGGCATCCCGATGTCACTGAGCAGCACATCCGGCTTCGATTTAATTAACATTATCAATGCTTCATTGGCAGTCGTTGCTGTGATCACGTCTGCTCCAGCTTGCTCTAACACAAAGGCAACAAATTCCCGTGAATCTAATTCATCGTCCACCACTAATACTTGAATACCATTCAAATCGGAAGGTGACTCTGATGATCGACCGTTCTGATTGGCGGTTGCCTGTGTGGACATGAGTGGAAGCCTGATTGTGAAGGTTGCACCCATCCCCACTCCTAAACTTTCAACCCCGACTGTGCCCCCGTGCAATTCGACTAAGTGGCGTACAATCGCCAGCCCTAACCCCAGTCCACCGAACTTGCGCGTGGTTGTAGCATTAGCTTGACGGAAGTGGTCAAACACATAGGGCAGAAAGTCAGGTTCAATTCCCTGCCCGGTGTCACTTACTGTAATCTGGGCATGGGAGTCAAGACTTGACAATCGGATGTTTACCCGACCTCCGTTGGGCGTGAACTTCACTGCATTTAAGAGGAGATTCCAAATCACTTGTTGTAACCGAGTGGCATCACCCGAAACCAGCCCCACATCTGGTGCAAGGCTTGCTTCTACTTGGATTGATTTAGCTTCTGCTGCTAGCCGTACTGTTTCTATTCCCGCCTGAATGATGGAGACAAGATTCACTACAGCCACATTAAAGCTAAGTTTACCGCGCAAAATCCGGGATACATCCAAAAGGTCTTCAATTAGTTCAGATTGCAGCTTGGCGTTGCGTTGAATCGTTGCTAGGGCTTGGGCGGTCTTAGCTTCATCTAGTTTCTTACCCAAGAGTAAAGTAGACCAACCCAGAATCGGATTGAGCGGCGAGCGCAATTCATGGGACAACACCGCCAAAAATTCATCTTTGATCCGGTTGACGCGATCAGCTTCTGCACGGGCGGCTTGCTCGCGGGCAAGCAATTGTTCTCGTTCGGCAGAAG
Source organism: Nostoc flagelliforme FACHB-838 (assembly GCF_014698065.1). Classification (GTDB taxonomy): domain Bacteria; phylum Cyanobacteriota; class Cyanobacteriia; order Cyanobacteriales; family Nostocaceae; genus Nostoc; species Nostoc flagelliforme_B. The sequence goes on along the minus strand of NZ_JACJSI010000132.1, from coordinate 4,771 downwards.
TCTGCCGCTGCTCGATCAAGTCAGCGGCTTGGCGAGCCAGCAGATCGAGAAACCGTAATTCGCGCTCGCTCGGTCGGTGATGTTTGCGCCAATGCGTCGAAACCATACCAATCTGTCTACCTGAACGGCTGATGAGCGGAGTCGATTGTGCAGAAATCAATCCAGTGTTTAGATGTAGACGCAGAGATCCGTCAAGGTCTTCGCTTTCTGGTACATCAAAATCCACAAAGGTACGCTTACCCGTTGCCAAAACCACACCGCAAGACGTAATTGAATTGGTACTCACGCGCTGGAAATGATCGGTAACGGTTTGATCGATCCCCTGGGTAGCGATCAGCACTAGCTCTTGGGTCGATTCATCCAGCGCTTGAATTGAACCGGCATCTGCCCGTGTCAAACTAATTGCAGCAGAGACAATTTCTTGATACAGCGTTTGAATGTCGCCTTCGCTCACTAGCCACGCACTCAGTTCGCGCAGTCGCTGCATATCTCTAAGGTCGGCTGCAACAACGGCTTCGGCGCAGGCGCGTTCAATCCTCAACCACACTCGTGCTGAAAGTTCCTGTAAAAGTTCGATTTCATCATTGCACCAGACACGCGGTTTCGTCTGCATCGCGCTCAACACAAATTTCCATTGTCCGTCGCTGATGTAGGAAGCGTTCACCAGCGCACCAATTTGCAGCCGGGCGAATCTGTCGCCGGCTTCAGAGGTGCGTGGCACAGTAGCGACATTATTGATGACGATCACACGTCCGGCAGCAAGTTCTTGCACCTCATCCTCGGTATGAAAATCAGTGAGCGGGTAAGTGCCGACAAGACTGGGCAAGTCATTTGCGCCGAAATCGTAAACGACCTCTGCTTCATCCATTGCATCGTTGATTTTTACCAGTAAGCAGCGAGATAAGTTGAAATACGCTGCTGTTCTTGCACAAGCCGTCTGCATAATTTCGTCAGCAGTTTTCAAAGGCGCAAAATCTGCCATGATTTCGGCTAAAAAGCCAAGATTCGCCTCCATGCGTTTGTGCTCGTGGATATCGACTGATGTGCCAAACCAACGAACAATCTCGCCCGTTTGCTGATCTCGATAAGGTTCGGCACGGACGAGAAACCAGCGATAGGTTCCTGCCGCAGAGCGAATCCGATGTTCAACTGAGAAAATGCCCCCACTGCGCCGCGCTTCGTTAAGCGCCTCCATTGTGCGATCGCTATCTTCCGGGTGAACGAAATTAGCAGCCACCTGGGCTGCCGTCGTCGGCTCGTAAGGGACTCCTGTGTACTTGCTCCATTGCTTGTTGAAGAACTCAACTCGCCCTTTTGCATCTGTAGTCCAAATAATTTGTGGAACGGCATCTGCCATCAATCGGAAACGTTGCTCGCTCTGACGCAGCGCTGACTCAGCACGGGCACGTTCGACTGCCGCCCAAGTGCGCTCGGCGACTTCTTCGGTCAGAGCCAACTCGTCTGGCATCCAAGTTCGCGCCTTAGACGCGTGGACTGCCAACCCAGCCACGAACTCGCCGCCCTTGAGCAGCGGGATGCCAATGTAAGCACCAATCTGGATCGCGGCGTAGGCAAAGTGCTGCTCTGGGGACAGGTTAGGATCGGCTTGCACATTGGACACGGATACGGCACCACCCGTGCGGTATGCTGCCAGCAGCTTCGGTCCGAACGAATCAATTGGGTAGCAACCAGCCAGTGCATCGACTCCATTAACGTAATCACGCTCAACCACGTAATTCGCGCCGCGAACCTCAAAGTATGCCACGCGGTTCACGCCGAGATATTCGCCCAGCACACGGCTGGCTGTCGCTTGAACATCTACCGGATCAGCAAGTGGTCGGAGTGCATCGGTTAAAGAGACGCGGAAAGCATCGAGTTCGGCGGCGCAGCGCGAAACCTCTTCTGCCCGTTTACGTTCATTCAGATCAACCGTGACTGCCAACACAGTATATGAACATCCTTGCTCGTTGTCGAGGCGGGTGAGGCTGCTGTTTGCCCAGACAATCGTTCCATCTGGACGCAGGTAGCGCTTGTCGAACGAGACTGGCTGATCCGTTTCAACCAATTGTTCAAGAGCCTGGAGGCTTTTGAGTACATCATCTGGATGGGTAACATCAAGTATGCTTGCACTCAGCATTTCCTCACGCGATCGCCCTAACATTTTACAAAGCCCATCGTTAACTTGCTGGAAATGACCCTCAAGTGAGATTTCACAGAGTCCTACTGCGGCTTGTGAGTAAATTGCGGATAAGCGCTCCTCGCTCTGACGCAAGCGCTCCTGATTTTGGTGACGTTCCTCTTCGATTCGCCTGCGTTCAGTGATGTCCCGCGAGATGCACAACAACCGTTCAACTTGCCCCCCTGCCCCCCGAATCGGAGTAAGCTTGACATCCCACCACTTTGGTTCACCTGCCAGAGTGGGGCAATAGCCCTGAAAACTGCCAACTTTGCCTGCTTTTGCCATGTCAAGAGCATCTAACGCTGCTAGTTGGTCAGCATCTTGCCAGAACTCAACCCAAGAAGCATTCAGGAACGGGGTCATCTCCTGAATGCCGATCAACGCCTGCCCTCTTTGATTCATATATAAGAGCCGCCCTGACAAATCTAAGACCTTAATGCAGTCATCGCTACTGTCCAGGATTTGCTGATTGAAGGCTTCACTTTGGCGCAGCGACGTTTGTGCTTGTTTCTGCTGCCTGCGGATTTCCTGCTCCCACCGCGGGGCTTGCTGTGCCGTCTGCCGCAGAGCGATGCTCTGCAACGCAGCGGCAGTAAACGCTGCAAGACTGGTCATTAACCGTTGATCTTCACGATCAAACTGTCGCTGCTCATGATGAGAAAGAATCCAGATACTGCCGAGCGGTTGACTGTTCACGCAAAGTGGAAACAGCAGTCCCTCAACGATGGGGAATTGGGGATGATGCAAGTAGGTAAAATACCGTTCCGGGCGTGCATAGAGCTGCGGGCAACCGCAACGGAGCGTCGTGCCACAAGGACTAAAGTTGGCTGGTGTGGTCGTTTGCTCCAAGGACTCTAATGCCCCAGAGATCGCCACCCAGCGAAAGACTGAATTACCATTGGGTAAAGTCTCTAGAAGACTAACTCCGACCGTGTCCGCTTGACAGAGATCCTTGGCAATCTGCACTAGTGTTCTGAGCAGGGATTGCGGCTTGTCCATCAGTTGTTGAGATAGCGTCCGCAGAGCTTGGTTTTCTGCCTCTAAATCGGCTTGTCTTGTTGGACGCTCCATCAATGCCCCAGGCATGAGGACATGGGCTTCGGTGAGCGCCCCACTGCTGTTTTGAGATAGTCCCTTTTGGGAAAGGATAGAGTGATTTTGGAGGTGATATTTCATACCATACAAACTCCATCTTCACACTGAGAAGTACTTGACTAAGAGATCCTTGCCCGAATCACCCATTTGATACAGCAAGTACTCAAACTGCTTCAACGCGACTGGTAAGGGCTTTGTCCGTCCGTTTTCCCAGCGGTTCACACTTTCAAAAGAAACTCCTAACGTTGCAGTAAATTTGACCTGCAAGAGTCCCAGAAGTTGTCGGGTTTCACGCATAAGATTTGCTAGCTCTGATTGGTCAATTACAGCCATAACGCGCTAACGGTTGAATGCAGTATTATTAACTTTACCATCTGATATAACCTTTGTCCTTCTATCGCTTGGTATAAAAGCTAGCTTTACATGATTGAGGTTTAGTCCTGTAGAATTAACGTCTCTCGAATCAACTCTATTGAGATTTACTTAGAAAAACCAAGTTGCTAGTTACAAAAAGGCCCCTCCAGTATAAGTCTACAATCTCGTCTTCCAGCGGTGGCAATTTGAAGTAGTGAAAGACTACTGGAAGGGGGCTTTGGTGTGGGTGCGCTGTGGAGACTTTTATTTGTTCAGTAGGAAAGCTTTAAGACTTTATTTTTAAAGAGAAATTCAAAAATATAGCTAAAACTTGAAAACCGAGGTATTGTAAGCCTTGCAGCAATTGCTTTTTCTAAAACTGACGGAAGAGGGTTATTATAAATTAAGTAACAGTCTCCTTGTATTCAGGAATTTAAACTTAGATGTTGCCGGAAGTACAGCCAGAAGCCGATTTGCTCTTAGCAGCCTTGAAAGAACTTAATACTGCTTCAAAAAAGGTGGAGATAGCTACAGAGAAGGTGTTGGAGAAAACTCAAAAATTGGTAAATGTACAAACGCGGCTTAGAGAAGCATCCAAGAGCTACCAAGACCTGTTCGAGTTAATACCAAATGCTTACTTGGTGAGTGACACACAAGGAAAAATTCTATCAGCTAATCGTGCCACTGCCCTACTGTTCAATCTTCAATAACGATTTTTGCTCAACAAACCGTTGGCCTATTTCATCGCAGTCGAAGAACGTCACGCATTTCGTTGCCAACTAAACCAGATGCATGAGTGTGAGCGTGACTATGTGCAAAAGTGGATACTACGCATACAGCCTCGTAATTGTGAGCCTTTTGAGGCTGCTGTAGCTGTAGCTTCTATCTACAACCTTAAAGGCAAGTTAACAGGGTTGCACTGGATGGTGTGCGACATGACTCACATTTGGCAACAGCCTTTATCAGCACTATGAAGGTGAGAAGGACTTTTACCCCAATGGCAAGCTTGTTAATGGCAAACCTATTATATATCCCACCTTCCGCACCCTAACTGTCACACATCAACAAAAAGCTGACAGAGTAGTACATAAGAACTAAATTGAATGAAAAAGTTAAGAGACTTAATGAGAAGAAGTAGTATTA
>NZ_JACJSI010000131.1 GCF_014698065.1 Nostoc flagelliforme FACHB-838 | reverse complement strand
TCAATTTCTAATTCAACAGGTTAAAAATATTCTCAGCAATTGACAATTAAATTTTTCGAGAGTGCCTTCAGGTACAAGCAACCTTTTTAGTTGTTTTTGTTCTCGTAGATTATACGCGAACAAATTATGATTTATTCCATTATCTATTTTCCCTTAACCGAGCAGTATTGAGTCTAGATTACTTTTTTCATAATTTCTCTTTTTACAACAATCATGCAAGTCACCTAACTATAGCCGAATCATTTAACTTTTTTATTTATCCTTTTATCGGAAAGCATACATATTGCAGATATCAGTACCTTTAAGGTATTGTTCTTGCTCGACTATAACTTTCTTAAATCCCTTATCTCTCAATAATACTGAAATTTTTTCCACTCTATTTTCTAGATCGTGTACCTCAAGAACAATCTGTTTAATCTTTAACCAATCTTGTTCTTCGATTCCCAAAAGTACATCTAGTTCACTCTTTTCTACATCTATTTTTAGTAAATCAATTTGTTGAACATTGTACTCTTGTATTACTTCTGATAAAGTTCTTAACTGACAAGTAACTTGTTCTACTATGAAAGCTTGCTTTAATTTATAGTCAAGCACAAACGAGAGTAGCAATTGAGGTATTTTAGCATACCAGTATAAATGAGAAGATAAGTCTTTACTATCACGAATAGCATCGATCTTCTGAAAAGCAGCTTTTTTAAATTTATCTCGTTCCTTTTTTGAACCATCTGGGTATGCAGTGGATATAGATGTAGTATTAGGATAGTAAGCAAATGCCTCAACCTTTGATTTTTGTGAAATGCCGCAAGGTACTGCCTTTATTTTTTCTGGATCGAGGCTTTTAAGATTCTGCTCCAAGACCTGAAATATTTGAGGAACTGGCTCAAAAGCATATATGGTTACATTTTTATTACACAATTTATATACCCATAAGGAGAACATACCAATATTAGCTCCTATATCAAACACTGTATCGCCTTCATTTAGTTCAACTTCATGTCGAAAATACTCTTGTACTTGCTCGTACATTAAAAATATTTCTTCATTTTTTTGCAGGCAAAAAATCTCATTGCTGTTAGGAAGCGTTACTTTTGGTAAGTTGACTTTTTGGGTGAATGACATAACTTTTAGTTCTAAATTAAAAATACTTAAAATTTGCTCACTACACTACATAGTATGCTCAGAACCCAGAGAATTGATGAGCGTTGCGGCGTGGTGCTGGAGTTTAAGGATACTTACCGTCAAGAGTTTGGTCAATGAGTGATAGGATGTCGAACATGACCGAATTGCAGTTTTTGAGTTGTCGTTTGGTAAGACAACAACTTTACTACAAAGTGCCCTCTGTCTTCATACTCTTGTTTTGGCGAAGGTAGTGTAACATTGATAACTATTTTCAGCATCCTCAACCGTGAAATTTCTTTGCTCAGTCGGGGTTGGAAAAGGTTAAAAAGATAGTATAATGGGGAGCGCTAAAAGCTGCGAAAATTTTGCACGTTTGCGATGGCGTACCCGCCCACCGTAGGTGATCACATTGCACCCTTACACACTCTGCATAGCGATCGCCTCCGAAACTGCCCTTACCACAACCGCGCCTCTACAGCCTACGATTACCAGTCTGAAATGATTGCGGGTATTCCTTTACACTAATAATCAGCGGTTTCTGATTACGTAGTGTGCCAATTAGAAGCTAGAGAGCGGATTTTTTGAAGTTCCGATGGAGAGAGGCGCTCCAAGTTACGCAGTATTTGAGTCATACGTGGCTGGTCTTTTAACAAGTCGTAATGACGAGCCAGGAAGTCCCAATAAAAAAAGTTGAAAGGACAAGCATTTTTAGTGGTGCGTTCACGAGGATTATAAGCACAATTTTTACAATAGTCGCTCATGTTGTTGATGTAGTTAGCAGAAGCAGCATAAGGCTTAGAAGCGATCATTCCACCGTCAGCGAACTGCCCCATGCCAATGACATTGGTTTGCATCACCCAATCGTAGCCATCAATAAAAGCAGCATGAAACCAGTCTTCAAGTTCTTGGGGGGAGATACCTGCAATTAAAGCAAAGTTATTCAACACCATCAACCGTTGAATATGATGAGCATAACCTATTTGTTTAACCTGAGTTAGAATCTGGTGCAGACAATTCATCTGTGTATCGCCAGTCCAATAAAAAGCAGGCAGTGGATGAGTGTGGTTAAACCAGTTACGTTCTGAATAGTCATCATCTAGGTAAACATAAACACCGTGCATATACTCTCGCCAGCCAAGCACCTGACGGATAAAGCCTTCAACGCTGTTTAGCTCCCAGTTACTGCTGTTGTCTAAATATGCAAGTTGTGCCGCCTGAACAACTTCCAAAGGATGAAGCAATCCAATATTGAGATAGGGAGAAAGCATTGTATGCCACATTGTCTGTTCGCCAGTCACCATCGCGTCCTGGTATGGCCCGAATGAAGACAAACGTGTTTCGATAAAAAACTTCATTACTTGTAGTGCTTGCTGTCGGGTTACACCCCAGCGAAATGGTTCAAGAAGCCAGTAACTTTGATTGTCCTGGAAAGCCTCAGATTGCCTAATGAAGTTAATAACATCTTGTGTAATTGAGTCTGGTTCAAACCATAAAGCTTCGGGCAAGGTCAGTTTGCCCTTTGGTGGTTTGCGATTTTGCTTGTCAAAGTTCCATTGACCACCAACAGGTTGGTTGCCGGACATCAGAATGTTGAACCTCTGTCGCCCTTGGCGGTAGAAATCCTCCATGATTAAGCGTTTGCGTTTACCGGCCCAGTTTTTGAACTCTTCATCGCTCCAGATAAAACGATTATTTGGTGTGAAAGTGATTTGAATTGGAAGTTCTAACTTTTGAATCAACGCAACAAAAGGGCAATCCGTTGGAGTCATCACCCGCAGTTCGCTAATTTGGTATGAATTTATCCATTCAATTAAAGGTGTTTTGAAATCTTGGCTTTGAGTGTATGTGACTGCCCAGCCAAGCGATCGCAATTCGGCAGCAAAGTGACGCATGGCTGACCAGACCAATACCAGTTTTTGCAAGTGATAAGGAAGTTGCCCTGCATGGGCAAGAGATTCGATAAAAATCACAGGAGTCTGTTGGTGTTGTTGTAGGCAACTCTCTAGCGCTGACTGCCCAGCCCAAAGTTGATCTCCGAGAACCCAAACACCAATAGTCATGCCCTTGCTCCCTCTGATACCGTGCGTTGGCAACGTGATGACAAAATGCTACTCAATCAAGTGTAACGTTATTGTTACAAAAACTTTCTCAATAAAAAAGCTGAGAATGCTCAAAAGCGCTAGTACTAAAGTACTATTGTGATGAGAAATTTCTCAAATATATTGAATCACGAATTAAAGAGAGAATAGTCGTTCCCGCCGCTTGGTAGAAATGGTAATACTTCAAAAACAATGCAGACGAGGAAGATAGTTCACGTAGACATGGATGCCTTCTACGCATCGGTGGAACAGAGGGACAACCCTAGCTACCGAGGAAAACCGTTAGTAGTCGGTGGTAGCCCGAATCAGCGAGGTGTGGTTGCAGCCGCCAGTTATGAAGCCAGAAAATTCGGTATTTACTCTGCGATGCCGTCATTAACAGCAATTGCCAAATGCCCTGGACTGATATTTGTCAGACCAAGATTCGACGTTTACCGAGAGATTTCTGCTGCAATCCACGCTATCTTTAAACGCTACAGTGATTTAGTGGAAGGGGTTGCGCTAGATGAAGCATACTTGGATGTGACTGAGAACAAGCAAAATATCACCTACGCTTCTACTATCGCAAGACATATCAAAACTGCGATTCTCCAGGAAACTCAGTTGACAGCAACCGCAGGCGTGTCAATTAACAAGTTTCTTGCAAAAATGGCATCAGGTCAAAATAAACCCAATGGACTAACGGTGATTTTACCAGAGCAAGCGATCGCCTTTGTAGAACAACTGCCGATTGAAAAGTTTCACGGGATTGGAGAAGTTACAGCAGCGAAAATGCACTCACTGGGGATTCATACTGGCGCAGACTTGAAAGAGCGATCGCTTTTGGAGCTAACACACCACTTTGGTAAAGCAGGGCAATATTACTATAAGATTGCCAGGGCAGAAGATGACCGCCCAGTAGAAGCGAATCGAGTTCGTAAGTCTGTTGGTGCAGAAACCTCATTTGCAAGTGATTTAAGCGATATCGGCCAGATGTTGCAAGAACTTGAACAGATTGCCCAAATCGTCGAGCAACGGTTAGAGCAGCACGAAACGCGAGGCCGCACATTAACTCTGAAAGTCAAGTTCTCTGATTATCGTCAGTTAACCCGCAGTAAGACAATGCTTGCTCCTATCAGTGAACTATCTACGATTTTTGAGATAGCCAAAGCGCTGTTTGAGTCGATTGATCTGGAGAATCGCAGTATTAGGTTGCTTGGCATTTCCTTGTCTAACCTTGATAACGCCAAACAAACCCAAGTGATTCAATTGCCATTATTTCAGAATGGGAACATCATATTTTAGGGTAGATGTAGTCTTTTCAGAAGCTGACAACTCAGTTATGGAGAGAGAGCGAATCAACTCCCGAATCACATCAGTTGCAGGTCTACCTGTGTTTGCACAATATTTTTCAAGTTTTTCGCTTTCAACTGATGCAAGATTTATTGTGATTCGTTTGGCGGCCCATTTTTTGTTCATGACTTATCCTATTGATCAAATTTAATGAATTATTTAGACTTTAAATGCCTTGTGCAATACTTAACAAATATATAGATGTTAACCACAGCATACTTGCCGTAAAACCATTTTTAGCACATCCCTCCCCAGAGTATTTACTTGTAGCCCAAAACTTCACTGATAAATCATTTATATGAAGTTTAGAACATTTTAAATGAGCTTGTATTTTTGGTAAATATTGTTAAGCAAAGCGCAATTGGAGTGAGCCTTGCAAGAGGCGTATACTCAGCAAGTATTGCCAATTGAATTTAGTAAACCTTATCTTCAGACAATTGCATCTAATTTCATTTGCTCTTTACGCAAAGGTGAAGTTAACTAACTACTCTAGATATAGACTTCCATTCAAGTACTATATTTAACTGCAAAAAGTGGTCACAACAGAATCAGCGCTTAAAGCGTTTGAAAGCTGTTGTAAATCAAATTTAGTTTAAGTTGACAACAAGTTTCATGCAGTACCCAGAAAGCAATAGGAACAATCAGCCCAGTTTCATCAGCATAATAAATAGTTAGACATCAGTAACAAGGTGTTCGACTATGAGAGTTCTTGAAACAGAGCGTTTAGTTCTTCGTCGGCTGAGTGTTGAAGATAGCGAGTTCATTCTTGAGATATTGAATGACCCTTTGTGGTTGCGCTTTATTGGTGATAAAGGTGTGAGAACTCTTGATGATGCTCGTGAATATATTTTGAAGAATCCGGTTGCTATGTACGAGCGTCTCGGCTTTGGGCTGTATTTGGTTGAGCTAAAGGGGAAGAGCATCTCAATTGGAATTTGTGGTTTGATAAAAAGAGACTCCTTGGAGGATGTGGATGTTGGGTTTGCCTTTCTTCCTAAGTTCCGGGGAAAAGGATACGCTTATGAATCTGCTTCTGCTGTCATCATGTATGGAAGAAGAACCTTCGGCTTAACTCGTATTGTCGCTATCACTACACCGGACAATTATGGTTCAGCAAAGCTGCTCAAAAAACTAGGACTAAGCTTTGAGCGAATGATTAAACTATCTGATGATAGTAAGAGTCTTAGTTTGTTCATTTCTGATGTCTAACAATTGCGGCGCATCGGATTAAAGAAAGCCGCTCGTGCTGAGTTCGAGTTTTTAGCAACCTCTGATCGCAGCCGTTATGCCGCGAATTTCAGTTACCATTGTAAGCATTTCACAAGCTCATCAATGATTGCAATTGTGTGTCTGAACTATCTCCCAGTTCTTGAAGAGTTGGGATAGTTGATTTTCTAAGGCTTCAGCAGTTTGAATGAGATTCGACTCTTGGGCTATTTTTAGCTGAGTTTCTTTAATAGAGATTTTTCTTACTAGTTCATTCACTGCATCGATTGAATCATCATTTTCAGAAATCATTGCTTCATCCCGAATATCCGTTTTTAGCAGGAATAATTGCTACAAAACTTGCTATGTATGAATAAAAATTAGCTACATCTTTGATTTTACACAAGTATATTAAAAGATATTTCCTTTCAAAATTTGCTTGAGTGATACGAATGCAGACACAGGCGTTAGAACTAGAAAAAATCGCTGACAAAATTAGAAAACTATTCGCACTTAGCGAATCTCCCAACGAGTCAGAGGCAAGCGCCGCCGCAGCTAAAGCCCAAGAAATGCTAACCCGGCACAATTTATCGATAGCCTCACTCCAAGATTGGACACCTCAACCACTAGAAGAAGAAGTCATTCGCCAGTTTAAACGCATGACATCATGGAAATTTATTTTACTAAGTGGTGTTTGTTGGGGGAATTACTGCTGTGCGATCACTAGACACTACCATAGCGGGTCTAAAATGATTATCTTAGGACGAAAAGTGAATATCATCTCTACTCAGATTCAGTTTGAGTATCTTGAACAAACCATTGAACGACTAGCAAAACAAGCCGTAGGTAATCGCGCTTTTAGAAATGCTTTTAAGTTAGGTGCTGCTAATAGACTTGTAAGTAGGATTCTTGAGAATCGTGAACAACAGAAAAATGGAGGGATTGCTGGAACTGCTGAGTCGGTTGCAGTACCCGCAATCATCGTGCAAGCACTCTACGAAAAACTAGAATCTGAGTTAGAAGCATATCTAAATAATGTGAAAGTTAAACAAATGGCGTTACCATCGTGTGGTTCAAAAGACGGATATTTCTCTGGTATATCTGCGGCTGATTCTGTCTCTCTTAATCGCCAAGTTAGTAGCAGTCAACAGCACTATCTACCAGGTTAATTAAGACGTATCAGAAGATAGCGGCAGTGATGAGAGTAGATTTTGGAGTGATTAACCATTTTTTGAATTGTTTTGACCTCATGCAATGCTTGGTGCGATCGCTTTCGGCAAGATTTGCAGTACTTATACAGAGGTATAAATAATTATCAAAGTATAAACTGAATGCTGGTAAAAGATGATTATAGTAAATTTATATACTCTACTGATGTGAATAACTCGGTAGAGTATTTTTGTGAAAGTATGCCTACCGTAAGCGATCGCCAATCCTTTACCCTTGTTACAACCACCCTCCACAGCCGACGATTGCTCCTTGAGGTAATGGTGCATTCATGTTTGACGAAATTTTGATAACCATTGGTTAACACGCATTCAGTTAAGGGTGTTGCATTGGGCTTGGTTCATTGCGTTTAATCTTTGCATAGTGCAGCTTTAAAAGTTTTTCGCTCTTTTTGCATAAATTACAAAACTTGAACAGAAGAGTATTACATAGCGAACGAATTATATGTAAAGCAGGGGGCAATAGTTTAAAACTCCCATATTTAATTTTTTTTGTAAGCGCTGCTCTGGACTCCTTGCCCCAGGGCAGTTTTTTTGTATAGGTAGGCGAAATACAGTTTGCACCCACTGCCAACAATCGAGTTACACATGCAGTGCGTTGTTCACTCGCTGTAACCAGAATATTGCGTTACAGTCCGTAAAAGCGTTAATCTCAAGTGTAGCAAGCAGAAACCCTGATCCCCAGTAAAACTCCTAGTACAGAGATTTAAGCAATGGCGAAGATTCAGCAGACTTGGCAACGTAAGATGCGCTTTTATCCTTAAAGGTTGTTTGAAAAGGCTCGGCTTGAGCTTCAAGTGCGACTCAGAGGCGCGATCTCAAATCCCAAAACTCCGATTCTCTCGTGGCAGTTTCCCCGTAGCCAGGGTAGTTAAACACACACTTAAGAATTTTTTAAACATCCTCTGAGGCAGTAGTCCAACATTTTAATTCTTTTGGGCAATATGAAAAGCCGAAATATATGAAAGTTTAAGCTGTCCTCCAAAGTCATTATCTATTCGTTGCTTTAACCCGGCAAATAGCAATTCTTTTTTTTGTGGTTCTAACTTTAAATACGGTGAATAAGTATTTAACAGAGTTAAATATTCATCTGAGCTATAGATTACTTCAGATTTAACTTGTCCAAACTTCAAGTCTTTAAATTGCCTAGAATCAATTATCATACTCCCTAATTGTTTGAGGATTTCTTGTTGTGTTTCATCATCTTCATAACGAGCGACAGATGGAGCGTATGCTTGATAAATTTCTGATAAACTTTGATAAACTTCGTACCTAGGTTGCAGTTCCTTATTCCACAGTAAAATCAAATACCTGTTATCCTTCAATGCACTTGCCGCTTTTGCATAGCCTATTTCAGGAGATATCCAATGAAAAGAAGATGCTGCTAATACAGCATCAAACTGACCTACTTCTAATTTCCATTCCTCAAAAGATGTGTTCTGAATTTCTACATCGGGATAGGTTTGACAATTCTGTTGGGCTAACTTTAAAAAATCTGGATTTGGTTCCAAACATTTCATTGAATAACCTAATTGAGCAAATGATGTTGTTGCTGTTCCCGGGCCACATCCTACTTCCAAAATTTTTGACTCACTAAAAAGTTGGGCTACCTCGACAACTTGCTTAATTAATTGTTGTGGATAACGGGGTCTTGCCCTGTTGTAAGCTTCTGCTGCTGGAGAGTACCAATGTTTTCGCACTTCTATATCTTTATTAGAGTAGCTAGCTATTGTTTGTTTCAGATTTTCCATAGCCTACTCATCGCTGTGCGCTAACAAAGTACAAAATTAGTATAAAACTATTCTGCTATTACTCTTTTTACATTTCTAGCCAGTTGCCCTTCGCCCAACTTAACAACTGAACTTCCTCACATGGTCGCGGATCGGTGGCCCATCACCGTGAAATCGAAACTCGACCAACTCACCCAGGCGAAAAACGGGTTTTTCTTGGGGCAGTGATGGCTGCGCCAACGCCAAGGGCGAACGCAAATTACCTGCACCAATAAGTTCACTACCCCAAACAGTAATATTGTCATTGCAAGTATTGATTTCGTATTTCCAGCCTTGCGGCGACCATTCGACACCACAGCAGTAACCAAATGCTTTGACTCTCTTCACGTACACCCGTTCAAAAAAACTTACTAGCAACGGCGGGATTCGTTGACCCGAAGGTGGAGAGATGTACCAGCACTGTTCTAAGCCGTGCACAAGGTTAGTCATACTTTTGCTCTTTTCAAAATACTTTGTGCTGACATGAATAATTGAGTTGCAAAACTGGGAGGTACGGAATAGCCGATAATTGACCCCGCCGTAGCAGTTTCGTTGGGGAATAATGCAGATATAGTATTTGAACAAAGTAGTGCTGATGTACTATAAAAATAGTAATATAGTATTTTATTAAGCACCAGTTAGCCTAACTTTCTAATAAACTTGTCCGAAAACTTTAAAGCCAGACTGTTCAAAGCTTTGCTGACTTTCCACATCCCGTGAAAAGTCAGGATAGTTTAGGGGATGAAAGTTCAGCTTGGGTGATGATTTGGGAATACTAGAGTTGCACAATACACGAAAATCCCAGCAATCTCTACCATGATGTTAGCATTCTTAAACTATTCCTTCTATTCAAATGGTTTTATCCCTCATGGACATTGTTATCTCTGGAAGACAGGCTTAGTATGGTTACACATTTTATCAGATTCTTTAATTGCTCTTGCCTATTTCTCTATCCCCATAGCACTTGTTTACTTTGTTCGGAAGCGGGAGGATTTACCCTTTAAATCAACACTTTTACTATTTGGAGCTTTCATTATCTTTTGTGGTACAACTCACGTAATGGAAATTTGGACGCTTTGGTATCCAACTTATTGGCTATCTGGTTTTATAAAAGCTTTGACTGCTTTGATATCGGTTTATACAGCTTTCACATTAGTGCCGATAATTCCCCAGGCGCTAGCTTTGCCAAGTCCAGCACAACTAGAAGTAGCTAACAGTCAACTAAAACTTACTCTCAAAGAACTTGCAGATACGCAAACTCAACTTATTCAAACTGAAAAAATGTCCTCTTTAGGGCAGTTAGTAGCAGGCATTGCCCATGAAATTAACAACCCTGTTAGTTTCATCTATGGTAATATCGGCATTGCTAATGAATATACTAATAACTTATTGAAATTAATTTCAGTTTATCAAGAATGTTACCCACAAAGCCTATCAAAAATTCAGATTTTAACTGAGACAATAGAATTCAACTTTGTTAAAGAAGATTTACCGAAAATATTATCTTCAATGAAAATAGGAGCTGAACGCATCTGCAAAATTGTTTTATCATTACGAAATTTTTCGAGGCTAGATGAAGCCGAGATAAAAAGAGTTGATCTTCATGAAGGGATTAACAGCAGTCTCTTAATTTTGGAAAATAAATTAAAAGGTCAAGGAAAAGATCCAAATATTGAAGTTATTAAAGAATATGGTGAACTCCCTCAAGTTGATTGTTATCCGGGGCAACTTAATCAGGTATTTCTGAACATTCTAACTAATGCCATTGATACTTTGAGAGAGTCAATAGTTGGTTGTCCACTGCCAGAGAGTAATGTTATAAGAACTGGAAAACAACAACCAGTAAATAACAATCCTCAAATCCGCATTATTACTGAAATTTTAGATAGCCATCAAGTAATGATTCGAGTTATTGACAATGGCTGTGGGATGACAGAAGAAGTAAGGCAAAAAATATTTGACCCTTTCTTTACAACTAAACCTGTTGGCTCAGGTACAGGTTTGGGAATGTCAATTAGCTATAAAATTGTAGACAAGCATGGTGGTCAGCTGAAGTGTATTACACAACCTTTTCAAGGCACAGACTTTCAGATCCAGATTCCGATCAGGATTAAGTCCTTCATCTGAATAGTAGCATTTATTTACTCTGAGTTAATCGGATGCTTTTATGCGCTGAAAAAAGATTGCTCAGAAGCTAATAAAATTCTTGCTTGTTCTTGATCCAAGGGCTTTGAAAATAAGTAACCTTGTGCTTGTTCAATACTTTTTGGGTTTTGGGGGAAGGGGAACCCGGATTTCTCACCGATGCTCAAAGCCTGTGCTTGTGCAGGGGAGCAGGGGGGCAGGGGAGCAGGGGAGCAGGGGAGCAGGGGAGCAGGGGAGCAGAGGAGAGTTATTGTATAAGTTCTTTTCCCTCTGCTCCTCTGCCCCTTCCCTCAAGCTTGTGAGAAATGCGGGGGGAAGGGTTTTATATTTACCTTTACCCCTTCCTCTTTAACCTTTCCCCAGACTAAAAGATAGATTGTTGGATTTATCCCAAAAGTATTGCGCTCTGAGTTAGCAATATTGCGTCCGTCGGTTAAAAAGTGTATAAGACTTATATTTGATTTATGAAAAACCAGATTGGCTAAAAGCTTACCCTACAAAAGTTTGTTAAAATGGTCAGAAATACTTATTTCCTAAATCAGTTCAAGGCAATATTTAGAAGGTTTGATTAATAAAAAATTGCTATCTTTTGTGAGTTTATAAGCAAGCTAGAGGCAGATGAATAAATATAGTTGTTTGTTGAGTAGGAATACTTTCAATAATTAGCTTTCCTCCGTATAATTTAGCGATTTGTACAGCGATAGACAATCCTAAACCACTTCCTTGCTGTTCGTAAAGTTTCCGCTCAAATTGCTGATGAGCGCCGACGCTGCTAATTTGTTCAATGCTCATACCTCGACCGTAGTTACTAACACATAAAACGAAAAAACTGTTCTCTTGCCAGGTAGTAATTCTCACAGGGGAGCCAGTGTTAGAAAATTTAAAAGCATTGTCAAGTAGTTCTTCAATCAACTTGCTCAGATGGCTATTTATAATTTGAAGGTCAGCATCAATAAGTTGTAAGTGCAAATCAGCTTCTCGGTTAACAAAGCAAGCTTTTAAAATAGCCTCTTCAGCAATAACTTGATTAGCACAAAGAGTTTGGTGGCTTCTAAAAAATGTAACTTGCTCACTATCCGTTTTTACTATCTCCAATTTAGCATAGAGCAAAAAATTTTGGATGAGCCGATGTAAACGATTTCCCGAAGCTCGGATGTCTTCTAGTATTTCCAAGCTTTCAGCTAGTGATAACGAATCGAAATGATCAATCATCACTTCAGAAAGTCCAATAATTCCATTGAGAGGGGTTCGCAACTCGTGAGGTAAAGATAAAGTAATACTGGAGCGTAGTTGGTCAAGCCTCTGTGCTTGTTGCTTTTCTAAGATGGCTTGTTTTTCTAACCTTGTAGTGATAGTTTGTAGCAATTCCCTTGCTCGAAATGGCTTGGTTAGATAATCATCAGCTCCCAAAGACATACCCATCCGCAAATCTGCTGTGTCAGCTTTGGCAGTAAGGAAGATGAAAGGAATTGTAGCAGTCAGAGAATTTTGACGTAACGTATTGAACACACCATAGCCATCAAGTCCAGGCATCATAACATCACAAATGATTAAATCAGGAAGATGTTCGAGCGCCATTTGCACGCCGATATGCCCGTTTTCTGCTTCGTTAGTGTTAAAATTCTTCGCCTTCAATAGCTCTAAAATATTGGCTCGGACAGGTGCCTCGTCTTCAATGACTAAAAGCTTTTTCATAAATTATCTCTAATTACTATTTTAAGGGTAGGATCACAGTAAAAATGGTACCCACATCTATTTGACTATTGACTGTAATTTGCCCTCTATGCAAATCAACAGCTTTTTTGACAATTGCCATACCGAGACCTGTTCCAGGGATGTCATTCACATTCCTAGCCCGATGAAAAGGGTCAAACAGCCGTGGTATATCTTCTGCGGGAATGCCAATACCACAATCTTTTACTTGAAAAACTATATCTTTTAAATGACAATAAACTATTAATTGAACAATACTACCTTTAGATGAGTATTTAATAGCATTAGATAACAAATTTGACAAAATTGAACGCAAGAGCTTTTCATCCATGTAAATTGTATTACATTCAAATTTCTTAATAAATTCAATAGTGTGTTTTTTGCCATCTCCCAGTTGCAGTTCTTCTACCAAATCACTACAGAATTTAAACAAATTGGCTGGGCAAGGTTGATATTGTAATTTGCCGGCTTCTGCCTTACCTAGCAATAGGACATCATTCAACAGATGAGTCATCTGTTCAACTGAGGCTTGGATACGTTGTAAATGTTCAACTTTTTTCTCCTGACTCCAGTTTTGGCTATAGTATTCAAGTAATTCCGCAGATGAAAGAATTGTAGTTAGGGGTGTGCGAAACTCGTGAGAGGTCATGGTAATGAAGCGGGATTTAAGTTCTGAGAGTTCTATTTCCTGTTGTAAAGCCTTGCTAATTTCTTCTTCAATTAACTGACGCTGCATAATCAAACCCAATTCAGTCGAAGCTGAAAGTAGTTCAATCAAGCGTTGCTCAGGATGTCGCAACTCAAATGTGTAGAAAACAAGTACAGCTAGGACTTTATCATCAGCGATAATTGGAATTGCTAGCCTAGTTCTCAGTCCGCTCTCTAAAGCTATCTTAGTACGTAGATATGTTTTGTCTGAAGCAGGGCAAACATCTTGGTGCCATTCTGCTTGTTTCGATAACCACACGCGTCCAGGTAAGCCAATCCCTGGCTCGAAAATCAACTTTTCACTTGCTATCCTAAATGGTTTTAAACTTTCAGCATTGCTATACCATACAGAACTACATTCAAGACATGTGCCATCAGAGCGGGGAATCCAAGCTTCTGCAAAATTCCAATTGGAAGCTATACATACGTTCTGGAGAACAATTAAGAGTGCTGAGTCAAAACTTTCAGAGGTAAAGATTTCCTGGATTGTCGTTTGCCAGAAGTGCAACTCTTCTTCATGCTGTTTTCGTTCAGTGATATCACGACAAATTCCAATAAAGTATAATACCTCGTCATGAGAATTTTTTAAAGCTGATAAGTTTGATGTATGCCATTTCCAACTTCCATCTTTATGTTTTACCTGATATTCAATCTCACCCTGCCTTTGATTTTTTCTGAATAGCGATTCTAATAAGTTTTTACAAGCAGGCAGAGAATCTGAGTGTAAAAATAAATGAAATGATTTTCCTTCAACTAACTCTATGTCATGTCCTAAAATTTCAGTCCAGTTCGGAGAAACATAAGAAAAAAATCCATCAGGTTTAAGCAAATAAATTATATCTGTTGCGTTTTCAACAATAGTACGGAATTTTTCTTCACCCTGCCGAAGTGCTTCTTCTGCTTGCTCTAGGTTGTGATTTTTTTTCTCTAGTTTTTGGATATAAATTGCAATAGTTTGGATAAGATTATTAAAAGATGCGGATAATAACCCAATTTCATCTGATGTAGTGACGGGAACTTGTAAAGAAAAATCCGATGAATTACTAACTAGCCGAGCGACCTGAGTTACGGCTTCTATAGGACGAGCAATTGCACGGCTGGTAGAAAAGGACAACAAAGCAGCAAATAGAACAGAAAGTATCATAGTGCAAGCAATAATCTGGCTTCGGAGGCTTTCTGCTTTAATTAAAGCAACTTGTGCCTGATATTCTTGTTTTTGAGCAGCTTTAATAAATGCTGTTAATTCATAGGCAGAACTAACAACTGACCCAAATTCATGACCACCTGTAAAATCAGTAATTAATTTCTTAGCCGCAACAGATGACTCTGATTTTAACTTCAGAAACTCGATTTGTTTTAATATTACGTCAAGCTGTTGATAAAAAGATTTTACTGTTTGGTTACTGTCATATAATAATAAACTTAAATTTTTGTCTTGAATAGAGATCGGGGAAGATTTAAGTTCCAATATCAGGTTGTGAATTTTTTCCTGTCGTAGGGGTAACTGTAATCTATGGAGTTCCAACTCCGTTGGTTTCTTCAAAAGAGGAACAAATTCTCTCGTCGGAAGAGTTTCAAGCATAGCAACTTGTAAATCACTTAATAACTGATTTTGGTGATTGGCACAATCTCGAATGTTACTTGCTTTCATTTGGTAATAATTACCAAGAACTAATCCAAATGTAGTTCCCCCTACAGCAATACTAAGAGCCAAGGCATATCCACCAATAATTTTGTTTTTTAAGCTTACGCTTGACAAGGTAGATTGGATTTTAGGGGAAATATATTGTGATAAATTAAGTTGTAATATTAAGTTAGTCCAGCTTTTCACAAAACTCTACTTTTAGATGGAAAGAGGTAAAAATTAGAAGATAAAACTAACAACTTAGATGATGTTGAATTTACATCTAAATTGAGCCGATTGCAAGAGCTAAAAATTTTAGAAACTAGCTCCTACTATTCTTGATCTTTATTGAGTAAACAATTCACTGCTAATTTATATAAATTGCAGGCAGTAAATTGCGTTACTATATTGTTAGTATATCTAGGCTATTGAGCTAATGACACAGGGTAATGAAAGCTCAGAAGAGCTTGCCCACCACGAAATAATCCTTTCTTCCTTAATACTACATTTTGTCGCACCTCCTACTGCTCTTAAATATGTAATTAACTTAGGTAAAATTTGGCGTATTATTCGTCGTGTTCCTTGAGCTGTAAAAATTTCTACTTCTCCAAATGGTTTTTCCATATATACAGAATAAAATCCCATACTTCTTAAAGAATTCAGCAATCTTTGATCTGATGACTCTCGTAACAAAGTTATATGGACTTCATCTTGACGAAAGGTTCCAGGAAAAAGAGATGAAGTTTGAAATATTAGAGGTATTTCTACTTGTGGGTTAAAAGCTTTTTCTTCAATGTCCACATCAAGAGGTATATATTCAGCTTCAATATAACCTTCAATAGATTTAGGATTATCTTTTATATAGTTAATAAGAGCATTAAAGGTTGCTCGAAGCTCTTGGGCATATTTAGTTTTTTTAGTTAAATGTATTTTGGGAGGACGATGACTAAATTGCTCTGGATACCCTGAGAAGTCAGAATTCCAAAACTTTTGATTTTCTACCAGAAAATTCTCAAACGATTTTGAGAGTGTTTGAGCATCTATGTGAAGGTGAAACTCACCTACTAATGCTGGAATACAACGATTACGCAAAGTTTTGCTTACGTCACTCTGTTTATTCACCATAATGCCCATACAATTTTATAGAATCTATTTAGTAAGAATAGTACTTAAAGATTAATTTAATTACAGTGATAATACTGGATTTTAGCTGAGTCTTTGTAAATTTTTCAAAGGAATATTAGTTATGAATTACGGAATTGTTTACACTACTTGAATAAGCTGGAAGCTGCTTTCATCTATAAATTTAGTGAAATAGTTAGGGCAGTCAAATTTATAGCTCTCAACTCGAAAGTAAGCTCTAAACCGCTTTCAGCAATTGGTTCTCCCTGAATGACTAAAAAGGGTTAATCAGTTATGCAGTGTATACAGCATATTTATTTACACGTAAGCACCATGACAATCGCCCGACACAGCTTGAACAGGTAATGCAGAAGAATTTGGATTGGTGACAAAAATTTGCGGTTTCGAGCAAATAGTCCATCATTCTACAATTGACACTGAGTTTTTAAAATGTAAAATATAGAATAGCAGTATATTTTTAGACTTGTGAGCTACCGAACTAATCATCCAAGTGATACTCAAGCGCTCGAAGCAGTTGTGGAAAAGTTTGGAATTCCCAATTTACAGGTGGTAATTGATTTGCGTATTTTACAAGATTTGCGAACCCTGTTGGACAGCGAGGGCGATCAATTTGTTGCCGAGTTGCTAAATATTTATTTAACAGATACTCCACTTAGAATGCAGATGATTAAAGATGCTGCCGCCAATGGTGAGCGAACAAAACTACAAAAAGCGGCTCACCCTTTGCGCTCTCCTAGCGTTAGTATTGGTGCAGCAAGGTTGGGAATGATGTGTCAAAAGTTAGAAATTTCTGCCGATAACCAATTATGGGCTGAACTATCTCAAATGATTAATCAAATAGAGAGCGAACATAGGAATGTCGTAAAATTTATCCAAAGTTTTTATCTTTAACCGTTAATAACTTTACAAACTATTCCCTTGGTCGAGAACAAAAGTAACTTTATATACTCAAGTTCCAAGTCCAATAACCAGAAGAATTACCCTTTTTTAATTAGTCAGCTGTACGATGCTCAACTGTCTTTTGGGTGTTTAAACAAGAACTAAAGCTAAAAAGATTAAAAATTAAACATTGCTGTCCCTTTCAATGTACTAAATTTTAAATGCGCCCTAGCCTTCAAAACCAGGCAAACCCTGTATCTAACCAATACGGTTCAGTTAAGGCTCAAAAGCTTATGAGTGACGTTAAATTTCGGAGCTTCGACTCGTTGTCCAGTACCTCTGTGTTTTGGTTTTTTAGAACGAAACTTTGATACAGGTCTTTTTACAACCCTGGGATTAGTACGGTGAACGCGTTCGGGTAACAACGTATCTAGGATTTCTACAATTAACCAATTGAAAAAAA
>NZ_JACJSI010000130.1 GCF_014698065.1 Nostoc flagelliforme FACHB-838 | reverse complement strand
TTTGTTGCTATAAGCATTGACTGACAAGCCTTTTCGCTGCTTTCTTTCCCACTATCTACTTCTCTCTGGGCTGATTTTTCTCTTGTTCCTCGATTACTGAATCGGTGTTCTAGTACTACCGTTATAGCTGACGAGATCAATTTTACAGCCAGCCATTTTTTTAATTCTTCCTGATGCAGTAAGAACTAAGACGGATATATAAATAGTAGATGCACCTTAATTAAATCATAGCTTTCAGCTTTTAGCTGAGGGCTTTTTTTTGTTGATAATATTTTTATTCTGCAAAATAAATTTTGATGCAAGTCTAATTTTCCCGGATATAGCAATTAACAAAGCGGATATATAAATAGTAGATGCACCTTAATTAAATCACAGCTTTCAACTTTTAGTTGAAGGCTTTTTTCTTGCCTGATATTTTGTGATTTGTGTAGAAAATAATTTTGTGTACAACTCAGATATTCCCGGATATAGCAATTAATAAAGCGGATTAATAAATGGTAGATGCACCCTAATAAATTACAGCCCTCAGCTTTTAGTTGCGGGCTTTTTTATTGCTGTAATGCGTAAAAAAATAATTTTGTATATAACTCAGATATTTCCGGATATAGCAATTAATAAAGTGGATTAATAAATGGTAGATGCACCCTAATAAATTACAGCCCTCAGCTTTTAGTTGCGGGCTTTTTTTATCTAAATATAGATGGCAGCAAACTTGGAGCTAACCACATTGCATAACCAAGAAATCCAAACAGTAAGGTAATCAGGGTAGTAATGCCGTAGCTAATGCAAATTAATAGACCGTCTGATTCGATGGTAGCAACAGTTAAAAGTAAAATACCTATAGTGGGAATGGGATTTGTAAAGGGAATTGGTAATATTAGTAATACTGTTAATAAAGAGATGCAAAACCCATTAATTCGCCAAATCAAAGGATTAGAGGCTATTTTTGCCAATCGGGGACGGGCGATTTTTTGGAAAATTTTGGTAATACGTCCCAAATTTTGCAAAAGTAACTGGGCGAAGGGACGAGGAAATTTGTAGTTAGCAATTCTTTTTGGTAGCCAAGGCGATCGCCTCCCTAAAAGCATTTGCACTGACAATAGTAAGCAAGCACCACCAAAAGGGCCAGTTAATCCCGGTGGCATAGGAAATAAAAAGGGCAAAACTAATAATGTAATTACCAGGCTGAACCCTCGTTCTGAAGTTTCTGCCAGAATATCACCTAGAGTCAATGGTTCTTTAGCTAGGCGTTGCAACAGGGACTTTATATCTTGAGAAAATCTCAGATGCATTTGGCGTTAGTTGATGCGAGTTCCCAATTTGTAGTAGAGGGAGATGGAGGAGATGAGGGAGAATAACTCCTAAGTCCTAACTCCTAACTCCTAATTCCTGGCTTGTAGGGGTACTAAAACAGCTATTGCTTTAGGTATAACCCGAAAATGAGCAGGTGTGTAGGTAGTGATTTCACCATCTGTATTGATAGGGCGTGGTTTACGAGTATGCACCTTTATTTCTTGACCTTGAAGAGACCGTACATTCTCCCAATGTATATGTCGCCCTTGTCGCATTGCGGGTAGTAATAATATAATCTGCCACCAGTGTTCTATCTCCAAGCTATAAAGGTCTAACCTTTGATCATCTATTGTGGCATCGTCAGCCACTGTCATACCACCACCGTAATAGCGACCGTTACCCACAGCAATTTGTACTGTTTTTACACGAACTGATTCACCGTTGATTACAATCTCCGCAGTAAAAGGTCTAGCTTCCCAAAGTACTTGTAATGCAGTAGCAGCATAAGCAAATATTCCCCAACGACGCTTGACTTCTTTGGTAAGCCGTTGGGTAATTTTTACACTCAATCCCAGACTGGCAACATTAAAATAGTGCTTGCCATTCACCCACCCCAAGTCTACACGGTGCAAATTTCTATGTGCGATAATTTTGCAAGCTTCCCTGAGGGAATTTGGGATTCCCAAAGTTCTTGCTAAATCGTTGGCAGTTCCCAGAGGCAAGATTCCCAAGGGCAACTGAGTATCAACTAAAGCATCTACTGCGGCATTGAGAGTCCCATCTCCTCCGCCAATAATTACCAAGTCAACTTGATGCTGATAGCGGAGTATGACTTCAGCAAGATGTTTGGGGTCTTCTGTAGACTCCTCAATTAAATCAAAGTCAAGTTCCTTTAGATATTGAATCGCTTCCGACAGACCCTTTTGCCCTTGGCGAGCATGACGATTTACTAACAGCAGTGCGCGGGAACTCATGGTTAGTACCTTTTGTAGTTGAATGTCCAATTATCCGCATTCATATATTCTGCTTTAAGTTGACTATAAAAAAATGTTTAAGCTGTTATAAACTATATCAACAATTCATTTTGTTAGCATTTAGTAGATTCTGACGACTAATTTATAATGTTTTTATCTAGTTTAGTTTTATTAGTTTTCGTTATACCGATCCAAATAAAATAAGATTATTACTCACTATATAACTACAGGTTATATTTTTTTTTACAAAGTAGAAAATTACTCAAATATAACGTTCCCGTATGAGTAAGGTAAAGAAAGAAAGAATTAACTAAAAATAAATATAGTAGGGGTATACATCTGTGCGCCCCTATTGGTGTAGCTCTGATAGATTGAAAATTATCTACGCTAAAGCGATCGCACCTTGAAAGCGGCTTTTTTGTTTAAATCCCCATCTTCATTTTTAATTTTGCTATTATGACCCTTTAGGGTCGGTGTCGCCACCAAGAAGTGTTCGAAACACGTCCTTTAGTAAAAATAAAAATGCTGCAACTAATAGTATGAGCATTAAATTAGCAAGGGCAGCAAAGGGAGAGATGATAAACAAGATTAGAAGCGCAAATATAAAAATTTTTAGTAATGTCTTATTCATCTTTTTTCCTTTTTAATAATAGGTTGTACTTTATACAAATAGTTGATTCTCAACAATCTGTCACCTGCCCTCTGTTAGATTTAACCTGTCCACGTTTACTTTTGTAGTCAAGGCGCTTTCTTTGAGAACTGCGAGTCGGTTTGGTGGGTTTGCGTTTTATTGTCACAACAACTGCGCTTTGAATGAGTTCTTGAAGTCGTTTTAAAGCTGACTCCCGATTGTTCTCTTGACTTCGGTGTTCCTGTGCTTTAATTACAACAACTCCATCCTGAGTGATGCGTCGATCATTTAACTTTAAAAGCTGTTCTTTATAATAATCGGGTAATGATGAAGCCGCAATATCGAACCGCAAGTGAATCGCCGTGGAAACCTTATTTACATTCTGGCCTCCTGCTCCTTGCGAACGAATCGCAGTAAGTTCAATATCAGTCTGTGGGATAATAACTTTATTGGAAATTTGCAGCATTACTCACAAGGTAAAAGAGGAACATTTAAATTTCGGATACAAATTATTTACTCCGTTTCTTCGGCCAAATTTATTACTACATCTTGGTCTTCATTGTTGTTCAAATTGACTTCTAAAGTCTGTCCTTGGATTGTCACTTGATCGCCCGGTACTAGTCGCCGTCCTCGTCGGGTTTCTAGCATACCATTTACTTGGACATCGCCACCTTGAATCATCAGCTTGGCTTGGCCTCCAGTTGGTACTATACCCATCAACTTTAAAAACTGATTTAATTTAATTGTATTATCTCTGATCTTTTTCATACTAAATAAAACTACATTACTTTAATTGTATCGTGGCGGGTGTTATCAAGGTAAAGCGTGAATCTGTGGCGCTACATTAGTCCATATTAAATTAAATTAAACATCAAGTACTTTGTCCAGTTTAAATGGATATTGTTGAAGAGAAGCCTAGCCCCAAACAGATATGCTGATTTTAAAAGCTGCTGAGTCTATCAATCGGAAGATGAATTTATACTTAAAGTTCAGTAGTTTTAAGTAAAAGTAGAAATCGGCTGAGTTTGAGTAAGCTTTGTATCTTTACAAAAGCATAGCGATCGCTATGAAAAAAACTGTGATGCCAGTTTATTATCTATAATGTTAATCGGCAAAACTGCCAGATATAGGTGAATAAACTAGTCTGGAAGGTTCTTTAAGTCTGTTCAGGGGACTGGATCTATGATTAAGCTCGGTTTATTGGTACAGTCCCAGAATAACTATTTGGGTATCGGAAAAGTTACAGAAATATCTGATGCCAACGCGGTGGTTGAGTATTTCTGCTCCATAGGGCAACGTCTTCAAAAAACTTTACCTTTAAATTCTCTCTCTCAAGTCAAGCTTGAACCCCAGGCTCGATGCTATATTAAGTCTCAAACTCAGGATAAATGGATTGTTGGTAGAGTTTTTATTTGGGATGAAGATACAGAGATGTATCAAATTGATTTACCAGATAAGAAAACTGCGATCGCTACTGAAGAAGATATTTACGTTCGTTGCAATTTACCCAACACAGACCCCATCGAAACTCTGGGAATGAAGGGTCACGAAACGCCCTACTTCCACGATAAAAGATTGGCTTTCGTCAAATCCTTAATTAAGCAACGCGCTGTGAGTCGCGGGATGACGGGATTGATTTCGGCAAATATTAATCTTTATCCTCACCAAGTTGAAGTAGTCCGGCGGGTACTGGAAGACCCAATTCAACGCTACTTACTAGCAGACGAGGTGGGACTGGGAAAAACCATTGAAGCGGGTGCGATTCTGCGTCAATTCCTCCTTGATGAACCGAAAAAAAATGCGGTGGTACTAGTTCCGCAATATTTACTCAAGCAGTGGCGGACTGAGTTAGAAAACAAGTTTTACATCTCCCATTTTGGCAAACGGGTAGCGGTGCTGGCGGTTGAAGATATCCATAAAATCAACCTGAAAGCGAAGATAGGCTGCTTAATTTTAGATGAAGCCCATCATATTGCGGCAATGGCGACTTCTAAGGATGCAACAGTGCGCCAGCGTTTTCAGACTTGCAAAGAAATTGCTCATAAAAGCGATCGCTTACTTTTATTATCTGCCACTCCTGTTCTCAACCATGAGCAAGATTTTCTGGCCATGTTGCACTTGCTCGACCCAACAACCTATAAAATTGGTGATTTAGCAGGTTTTCGCGCCAAAATTGAAAGCCGTCAGGAAATTGGTAAAGTTTTGCTTTCTTTTAAAGAAGATGCAGAGCCTCTGGTTCTCAAAAGTAACTTGCAGCAACTACGAAGTCTCTTTACTGAGGATGAGTATTTACTGAAGCTGGCGGATGATTTGGAAAATTGTTTACAAGCAAATTCGACTGAGCAAGAGCAAATCGTCCAAGCAATTCGCGTCCATGTCAGCGATACCTATCGACTACACCGCCGAATGCTCCGCAACCGTCGCGCTGCGGTGGAAGATGTGATATTTGACCGCAATTTTACGCCCAAAGAAGAGTACGATTTAGACGAGCGATCGCTTGATATTCACGAACTGCTCAATCAATGGCGTAGTATTGCTCCTGGTGAAAAGGAATATCAGCGAATTTTTCTGTTGTTATTCTTAGCTGCTGGTACTTGGTTAGGCATTTTAGAGCAGGTAATTACCGCCCGATTAACTGGTAAACCTCATGCTAAACTCATCCAAGAGTTTAAAGAAGATGATGTTCGCCTATTAACTACAACCCCCAAATTCTCAGGGGAAGAAGAGATTCTGCAATCCTTCTTAAAAATTATTCGTCAACCTCAAGAGGATGGACAACGCACGGAAAGTTTGAAAACCTTGCTACTAAATCAATTAGGTACATACTTCAAAATTCCCGCAAACGTTCGCAAGAATCAAAAGGAATTCATCACTAGGATACAGCAGAGAATTAAAAGACCAATTACTGGCGATATTCTGCCCAAATTTATTGTATTTACCAGTTTTGTGCAAAGTTGTGGCGAAATCGTCCGGTATTTATCTGATAGCTTTGGTGCAGAGACAGTAGCCAGCCATCAATTTGGAGAATCACCAGACAAGGTTGAGGAAGGCTTAAATAGGTTCAAGAATAACCCAAACTGCTTTATTTTAGTATGCGATCGCTCTGGAGAAGAAGGGCGTAACCTCCAGTTTGCCGATTGGTTAATTCATTTTGACCTTCCTTGGTCGCCTAATCAATTAGAGCAGAGAATTGGCAGACTTGACCGCATTGGCAGCAAAATTGGCATCCAATCCTGTGCCTTGATTGGCCCTTATTTAGAAGATAGCCCTCACAATGCTTGGTATAAAGTCTTAAAAGATGGGTTTGGTATTTTCCAACAATCAATTGCCAGTCTCCAGTTTTACGTCGATGAGAAACTTGCAGAATTAGAAACAGTTTTGTTTCAATCAAGCGCTGCTGGACTGTTAGAGATGATTCCGCCAATTCAAGAGCAAATTGAAGCGGAAATAGTGAAAATTAGCGAACAAAATACTTTAGATGAAATTGACGCTAATGATGAAATCGCAACCCAATATTTTCAAGATTTAGATAATTATGATGCTTGCCATCTAGAAATTAAACGGGCAATTGAAGGCTGGATTTGCGATGCACTAGGATTTAAGGCGCTCAATAACCCAGATTCATCAGAGATGCGACGTTATCAACCAACAACGCGCACCTTGGTTCCCATAAATGAGCTAAAAAACCGTTTTGCGGAGAGTTATTTAGACCAATTTGGTACTTATAATCGCAGGGTAGCAAATCAGAATTCTGGTGTTAAACTCTTTCGTATTGGT
Source organism: Nostoc flagelliforme FACHB-838 (assembly GCF_014698065.1). GTDB lineage: Bacteria > Cyanobacteriota > Cyanobacteriia > Cyanobacteriales > Nostocaceae > Nostoc > Nostoc flagelliforme_B. Next base: position 10,846 of record NZ_JACJSI010000130.1, on the reverse strand, counting down.
GAAGGGTTCGTAGAATCACTCTGGAACTATATAAACTGGGATGACCGAGGTGAAGCCTTTGCGCTGTGGCGCACTGATGCTTCTTGGGATGCAAAAGAAGGGAAGGAATGGTTCGGTTTCCAATGCAATTATGTAGTTGAAGCAAATTTAAGAATTGCCAAACAAGTTTTACTAGATAACAAACTAGATAATTCTCAATTCAAAAACTTGCAGCGGCGTGTTGATGCTCTATTTCCGCCAATTATAGAAACTATCTATGTTGATGGTCGCAAGGAGCCAATACGCGTTGTTGAAGATAAAGCGCTCTTAAATATTCTCCAACGTCCCTACAAAGATAAAAACAATAATCAAGGGCGAGATTACAACTTGGCAAAAGAGCGCTTAGGAATTATTGACGATTTTGTTGACCCTAGTAAATGGCAAAATTTTTGCTACCAAGTGCGTAATACTTCCTCAGAATTACTCGCCAACCGTCCCGATTTTATTGAGTTATGCCAAAGTTGTGCTAAGGTTGCCGAAAAAAAATTAGCCAATAGAGTCGAACAATTACGTTTGCGCCTAAACCAGCAAAGTTGGGATCAGGCATTAGCTGAAGAATTGAAAATAGAAACTGCTTTAAATGCAGCGATTTTAGAAGGAATTCGTCAGCCACTTCTGAGGCTTGATTCTGTTGGTTTCATTATTGTATCAGGGCGATCGCTTATGCAATTTGAGTAAGTTTATGTGCAGTTAAATAATTTTGGTCACTTTACTAACCCCATTCCTTAAACGGTGTGGGGTTTTTTAGGGCAATTAAATCTTGTACTTATGCTAATACTATTTCAATTGATGATTGCAACACATTTTTGGGTAAAGACGCGATGAATCGCGTTTCTACAAATAGTCTATTTGTCGCATTATTTTTTTAAATTGGTATAACTTCAGCAATATTGTGCTTTTCTCTCAACCAAAATTCTCTTTAGGGACTTCTAACAAATACAGCAGATTGCAACAGGCGTGAGGTACAGATAATCGTAGGGAACATATTGTGCCCCTACCCATGTACTTCATTTACCTGAAATATGCTGTAAATTACCCAATCTTGTGAGGAAGTGGGCAACCCGCCTTTAGTTACTGAGCGCTCGGCGAGAGTAAAAACCAGTCTAGAAAAAGCTTTTAGGATTGCCTCGTTCCCAGTCTCCGGCTGGGAATGCCCTTCGTTGAGGCTCTGCCGCAAGTCTTGAGGCAGAGCCACTTTTGATTTGCATTTAGGCTGGAAACGAGGTTTTAGAAGAGTTTTTGCTTAAGTTGACACCAATGGCGAGACGCCCACCCCACCCCACGAGAAGTAGTTGAGTATTTTTATTTGCAAGTCCCTTACCCCCTCTGCGTCTTTGTGGTAGCCTGTGGCAAGCCGCTACGCGTTTACGATAATCCTTAATTCTCCTCCCTACCCTCTTGCGAATTCTTAATTAGTTGATACACTTGTTCTTCATTAGCCCAGTGAACCAGCGCCTATGGTGCATATCAAGCGCGTGGAACTTACGAACTTTAAATCCTTCGGTGGCACTACCTCAGTCCCTTTGCTACCGGGGTGTACTGTCATATCTGGGCCAAATGGTTCAGGTAAATCTAATATTCTTGATGCACTGCTATTTTGCCTAGGACTCTCCAGTTCTAAGGGAATGCGAGCCGATCGCTTGCCGGATTTGGTAAATAACACTCAAACAGCTAAAGGACGTGCTTCTATTGAGGCTAGCGTCACAGTAACGTTTGATTTGTCGGATGAAATCTCACACAAAGATACCCAGTCTGTAAGGCAGCAAGCAGATGAAGATCAGGAGAATTCCCACTCCCCACTCCCCACTCCCCACTCCCCAACTGAATGGAGTGTTACCAGAAGGCTACGAGTTACTCACCAAGGATCTTATACGTCGAATTACTATATCAATGGTGAAGCTTGCACGCTGACAGAGTTGCATGGACAACTAAGTAACCTACGGGTTTATCCTGAAGGCTACAACGTGGTGCTGCAAGGGGATGTCACCAGCATTATCTCAATGAATGCGCGGGAACGGCGGGAAATTATTGATGAATTGGCAGGGGTGGCGGCGTTTGATCGCAAAATTATCCAAGCCAAATCAACTTTAGATGAGGTGAAGGAAAAGGAAGATAGCTGTCGGATTATTGAGACAGAATTAACTGCACAGCGCGATCGCCTTTCGCAAGATCGTGCTAAAGCTGAGAAATATCAAAAACTCCGCACGGAATTTCTAGCGAAACAATCTTGGGAAGCTGTTTTATCATGGCGATCGCTACAAGCACAACAAGAAAAGTTAGTTCACGAAATTCAAACAGGCGATCGCAATTCTACTGAACTCACTACCCAACTCACAAACCTAAATTCCGAAATCGTTCAAAAAACTGCTGAACTTGAACAACTCAATGCCCATGTAAAAGCATTGGGAGAAGAGGAACTTTTGGCGGTACAATCTACCCTCGCCACCCAAGAAGCAGAACGAAAACAACTCCAGCGTCAGCTAACGGAATTAGAAACAGCTTCTCAAGAAACTGCTAAACGTCTGACTCAAACTCAGCAAGAGATTCAAAAATTCCATCTTTCCTTAGAAGAAATTGCCAAAACACAGATTGTAGAGACAGGATTTATCGCGTCTTTCCAGCAACAAAGAAATGAGGCACAGCAAGCTTTAGAAACTTCCCGCGAAGCAGCCGCAGAAATAGCCTCCGCTTCCGAAGCGTGGGTGCAGCAACAAACGGCATTTAACCGTCAAATTGAAACTTTGCTGCAAACTCTGGAACCGCAACGCACAGAACAAGCACAACTCAGGGAACGGAATAATCAGTTACAGCAGTTAATCCAAGAGCAAACCCAGTTAATTGAACGCGACGAACCCGAATTAGCCCAAAAACAAGCTCAGTGCAGCCAAATTGAAACGGAATTTAACGCCTCTAGCGAACCCATCCAAAATTTAGCCCAAAATCTCTCAGCCACAGAACAAGAACTGCAAATTCAACAAGAAACCCAAAAGCGCCTTTTGCTAGAACAACGAGAAAAACAACGCCAGTTGGATAAAATCGAGGCGCAAGCACAAGCACAGCAAGAAGTTCAAGGAACCCAAGCGAGTAAAGTCATTTTACAATCGGGAATGCCTGGACTTTGTGGCTTAGTTGTGCAGTTGGGAAGGGTAGAACCTCGCCATCAATTAGCCTTGGAAATGGCTGCTGGTGGACGCTTGGGACATATAGTCGTGGAAGATGATAGCGTAGCCGCAGCGGGTATTGAATTGCTCAAACAGAAGCGTGCAGGGAGAGCAACTTTTTTACCACTAAATAAAATTCATGCTCCTAAATTTACTCAAGATGCTACGCTGCGTTTTGCTAGCGGCTTCGTTAACTACGCTGTTAACTTAGTCGATTGCGATCGCCGTTACAAAGACGTATTCAGCTATGTTTTCGGCAACACCGTAGTTTTTGCCAACCTTGAAGCGGCGCGGAAAAATTTAGGACTGTATCGCATCGTCACCTTAGACGGGGAACTCTTAGAAACCAGTGGTGCAATGACTGGTGGTAGCAACACCCAACGTTCAGCGTTGCGGTTTGGCAATGCGGAAGCGGCGGAATCTGATGAAGCGATCGCTTTAAAAACTCGCTTGGTGGACATTGAACGAGTTTTAGAGCGTTGTACAGAAGCGATCGCTACTTTGTCAGCCAGAACCAAAAAACTGACTCAAGAACTCACAGAAGCGCGTCAGGCGCGGCGCGAACAGCAGTTGCAATTGGAACAGTTGCAAAAAGATATTAAGAATTTGACAGCGCAATTAGAGGGGACGCGATCGCAACTTGCCCAAAACAGTGAAAAGTTAGCCACCGCCCAATCCCGTCTGGAAATTTTAGAGCGGGAATTACCTGGGCAAGAAAATGAATTACAACAATTACGACACGCATTAGCAGAGTTAGAAGCATCCCAAACGCCCAGCGAATGGCAACAAATCCAGGCGAAAATTAAAATTCAAGAGCAACAATTGCAACAACGGGAGACAGCATTACGGGAAGCTGAACAAAAATTAAAAAATTTGGAAAATCAGCAACAGCGTTTGCAAGAGAAAATTCAAGAAGGGGAAGAGCGAATTGCCCAATATCATCGTGAGCAAGAGACACGAAAAAATCAACTAACTTCTCTCAGCACCCAACACTCAGAACTCAGCACTCTAATTACCGAAACACGGGCAACGCTGAGTCTTATGGAACAAAATTTGGGAGAAGAAAAACAAAAACGCGACGCTACAGAACTGGAAGTGCGATCGCATCTTTTACGCCAACAACAATTGCAATGGGAAATCCAAAAACTCCAAGAAACCCAAGAGAGGCGGCGGGAGGAACTAATTGCACTGCAAAGCCAGCTGCGGGATATGGGAGCAGAATTACCTAATCCCTTGCCGGAAGTTCCAGATAAAGTAGACTTGGAAGAATTGCAGAAAGAATTGCGATCGCTTACTAAACGCTTACAGGCAATGGAACCTGTTAATATGTTGGCGTTAGAAGAATACGAACGCACTCAAAACCGTCTCCAAGAACTGACGCAAAAATTAGAAACATTAGAAGGAGAACGCACCGAACTACTTTTGCGGATTGAAAACTTTACCACATTGCGGCAACTTGGCTTTAAAGAAGCTTTCGACGCTGTTAACGAAAACTTTCAATCAATTTTTGCCATCCTTTCAGACGGTGACGGCTTCTTACAACTCGAAAATCCCGAAGATCCCTTTAGTAGTGGGCTAAATTTAGTTGCACATCCCAAAGGTAAACCAGTACAGCGCCTAGCTTCCATGTCTGGGGGAGAAAAATCACTTACAGCCTTGAGCTTTATTTTTGCCCTGCAACGTTACCGCCCATCGCCATTTTACGCCTTTGACGAAGTAGATATGTTCTTAGATGGGGCAAACGTAGAGCGATTAGCTAGAATGATTAAACAACAGTCACAACAAGCGCAATTTATAGTTGTGAGTTTGCGTCGTCCGATGATAGAATCAGCCGAACGCACAATTGGCGTTACTCAAGCACGAGGAGCTTATACTCAAGTTTTGGGGATTAAGTTACAATCATCCAATACATCTGCTTGAGTTTTTGTTAATAATAGTGTATAGATAAACCACGTAATGTGCGAGTTTCTCTCAAACCTAACCCCCAAACCCTTCCCTACCAGGGAAAGAGAGCAAAAATCAAAGCCTCTCTCCCTGTGGAAAAGAGGTTTGGAGAGGGGTTCTAAGAATAAGTTGCACATCGCGTTAAACCGGATTCGAGATCAGGACTCGGTATAGAATGACCTCCGAACAGATAATTAGGCGTTCCGACATATTAAATACCCAGGTGATTACCCGCGACAACGGCAAGCGGCTAGGCATCATCAGTCAAGTCTGGGTTGATATAGATCAACGAGAGGTTGTGGCTCTTGGTTTGCGAGACAGCCTGATCTCCATTTCGGGCATACCGCGCTATATGTACCTCAACAACATCAGCCAAATTGGTGATGTCATCCTGGTTGATAACGAAGATGTCATTGAAGATATCGAAGTTGAATCTCTCAGCAATCTGATTAACTGGGAAGTAATTACAGAAACAGGTGAAGTATTAGGCAAAGTTCGGGGTTTCAAGTTCAACGGCGAAAGCGGGAAGCTTAACTCCATAGTTATTGCTTCTTTAGGATTGCCCCAAATTCCCGATCAATTTCTAAGTACTTATGAGTTCTCAGTAGATGAGATTGTCAGCACTGGCCCCAATCGGTTGATTGTGTTTGAGGGAGCCGAAGAACGGATAAACCAGTTGACAGTTGGTTTACTAGAGCGTCTGGGTATCGGCAAAGCACCGTGGGAACGCGATGCAGAAGAAGAATACGGCTATACTCCACCCCGCCAAGTTGCCCCAGCCAATCAACTACCTAGTGGAGTGCCATTGCAACCACCCAGGCAAAAAGTTCGCGCCCCCGAACCCGTAGCGCGGGAAGAGGAATGGACAGAAGACTATGTGGAACAAGAAAGACCACAGCGTCAGGTAATGAAAGCGCGGCAGTATGAATCTATTCAATACGAAGAAGATGAGGAAGAAGATAACTGGAGCGAGGCAACAGGCAGCGACAGGTATCAACAACCGCAGCCGCTAAAGTATGATGCCCAGCCTTATAGCAAGAAGCCTTATGTTGATGAATACGATGATTATGACGACGTAGAGGGCGATGCTTGGGAAGATGCGCCAAAACCGGTGAATATCCCCAAGAAAATCAAGGAAAGACAGCCAGAATACGAAGAAGAAGGCGGATATTAAGTCCACTCCCAACCCCCTCCTCGCCAGCGAGGAGGGTTTTTTTATCCTAAACAGAATTCAGGATTCAGAAGTCAACGCCAACGGCATAGTACCTCTTAGAGACGCTACGCGAATGCTTATAACATTTCTTTGTGAGCCTGCGCCAAACCCTTTTAACTTTTTTTCTTTCTTTCTTCCTGTCCTTTGCGTCTAACTTTTACGAGACGCTGCGCGTAGCTTGCTTCTCCGTAGGAGTATGCGATAGCCTGCGGCAAGCCGCTGACGCTCTTTCTCTGCGAGACGCTACGCGAACGTCGCTACCGCTTCTCTACGAGAGGCTTGTCTGCGACACGCTCCGCGAACGCCAACGCTAATGCGTCTACGTTTTTCTTTTTTGTACTTAAATATGGTTTAGCGCATCTTCATACAGAATTGGTATTAAAGCGAGTCTGCATACTTCTATCAAGAAGCTACACGCAGCGTTTCGCAGAGAGGTCTTGATTCTGACTTCTAAATTCTTCTTCAAAAGCCACCGTTAGGAGTTTCTGTAGCATTAGGACTCTCTGTAGTGGCCGGTTGGTTAGTATCGGGAAGTTTTTGTTGAGTATTTTTCTGACTACCTTGATTTTCTATTTTAGGTAGTGCCTGTTTTGCCAGATTTTCGGCTGCTTGTTTAAATAATGGTTCTATTCTGTTTCGCCAATATTGAGTATTAGGCAACTTTTCTGGATGGTTTCTATAATCTAAAACTTTATCCCATTTACCATCATCTATTGCTTTATTAATCTCATTAGATAACGCCTCCGCCTTAGCCCAATCTTCCTGCCACTGAGCAATCATTTTGCCCGTCTCTTGGATGCCAGAAGCAGCGTTTGCCGGAATCGTTCTTAAAAGTGCGATCGCTCCAACTATATCTCCTGAGTCATACTTCTGCCTTGCTTGTTCTATAATATTGGCACTGTTATCACTAGGCTGCGATCGCTCTAATTTACCAGTATCGTCAGTTGACCCCTTCGGCTTTTCGGGTAATGGAGTTGCGACATTTCTAGACTTTGGTTTTGCCTTGGGAGTCGGTCGAGTCGCAATCAACCTACTATCATCTACAATCCTAGTTGCAATGCCTTTTTCGCGCAAGCAAGAAGCCCATTCTTGATTATTGGTTATCACATTCGAGCGTGCCCAAGCCAAATCACCAGATTTAAGTTTAACTTCTATCCAACCTCGTTTTGTCTGTTTGCCAGTTACCTCGAAACTGGTGTTATCGGCAACTGTTTGCACAACATTATCAGAATTTCTCGAACTAGGTTCAGAACGAATATTAGAATTTTTGACGACAACAGCCGAGCATTTGTTTGCTAAGGCAGTGTCCTTACCTGTAAGATTTAAAGCTAAATTTTTCACATTTGGATATACATTTGCTGCCAAGGCAGCCGCACTACCCGCCAATAATATGCCAATTAATAACGGCCATGGGTCGGATTTATTAGAGTCTTGACGCGCAGGTTTAGCGGGGACAGGATTTGCTGGTGCAACTGCAATCGTTTGCACCCGAGATACTTGAGGTCGAGATTTGGTGGATTCTTGAGGTGTGGAAAGTACAGGTACAGGATTAATTGCGTCTTGACATGCTTGCAGTGCTTCCGTGGCGTTTTGGTAGCGGTCTTTGAAGTGATAACGTACCATCTTGGATAACACTGCCGCCAGTCGATGGTTCACGGTTACTGAATGCCGCCAGATGATTTCCCCTGTTTCCGGGTCTTCTTGCAATTGTGTTGGCTGTAATCCTGTTAACGCTTGAATGGCGATAATGCCGAGGGAATAGATATCACTGTTGGGGCGGGGTTTACCTTGCCCTTGTTCTGTCGGCATATAGCCAGGAGTGCCAATAACTACTGTGGCAGAGGGTTGTGCGCCCACTGTTACCAGTTGTGTACGCAGTTGTTTCACTGCTCCAAAGTCCACTAAAACTAACTTATTATCTGAAGCGCGACGAATGATATTATCCGGTTTGATATCGCGGTGAATCACGCCTTGGCGATGGACAAATTCGAGAATTTGCAGAACTTCTTGCAATAGTTGAATAACTTGGCTTTCACTCCAGCGCTGACCAGATATAAGTTCCTCAGCTAGGGTATGTCCTTCAATATATTCTTGTACTAAATAAAATTCTTGGTTTTCGTCAAAGTACGCCAGCAACCTGGGTATTTGGTCATGATTGCCCAGTTTTTCTAAAGTTTCGGCTTCGCTGTTGAACAGGCGTTTAGCAGTATCAAAAACTCTGGGGTCAGTTCCGGGTTTGAGGTGCTTGACAACGCAGAGGGGATTGCCTGGCCGCCTAGTATCTTGGGCAATGTAGGTTTGACCAAATCCTCCCATTGCCAGGACTCGAATTACTTGGTAACGATGGTCTAGTAGCTTGCCTATCATGTTCACTCCCCAGAGTTATTACCTAATTTTCCAGCTGGTAATAAATATCTCCAAATTTTCTTCAATGAAATCCGCTATCTTGAGAAAAGATTTAGATTAAAAACGCAGCTTTTTAATAAACGCAGACTGTTTATTTTTCTTTTAGTGCCCCTGTTTACTACCAATGCCACCTAAAATAACAAACTCAGTTGCATGGCAGCAGGCTGAAATCCTCATGCAGCCTGCTTTCATTCGCGTTATCGACAATATCCGCAAGCAGCTTGATGAATCTTCATGGACGGGGACTTACCACGATGTCTTGATTTGGCCGCCTAGCACCACTGATGAAATCAAAGCATTGGTGACTGAGTTGTTGCAAGCAATGGAAACTGCAACACCCCAAGAAGCAGATGAAATCAAAGAGACCCTGGCTCGTCTGCCGATGCCCCATCCAGGATATCATCTACGTTTGCAGCGTCAACAGCAAGAAGCGAGTATCGATTTGTGGGAACTGTGTTATCAGGTGTGTTTTCTTGAATACAGCCCACAGAAGGAAGGTGCTGATATTGATACTAGTTTAATTGATGAACTTGGTGAAGTCGATTGGCTGCGTTTGGATGCGAAAGCAAAGGAGTTAGTTGAGGAGGCGTTTGCTAAATTGCTAGAAGGTTGAAACCCTCAAAATAGAATACACGAACAAAGCCCACCTGTGTGGGCTTATGAGGTAATGTGATCGCTTTTTCTTCAAGCAGCAAAATCTTCACTCATGCGGCTGTAGTCAATTGAGTTGTTCGCTTCTGACTGTGTTTTCAATTTGGCGAGAAATTCTTCCATCCTTGGTATTGCTAATTGATGGAATGCGATTTGATTGTCCTGACTCTTAGCCGAAATATCTGTAATAGCTTGAAGAGTCATCTTGGTTGTTTCTGAGACAGTTTTATTTTGGACAACAAATTGCTCCATTCCTGGTATTTCTAATTGAACAAATCTAGAATCATTTTCCATTGGTTCACTCAAACTGCCTTTTTACAAAGGGAAGGTTTTGGATATTACCTAATAAAAAAGATATTTTTTTAGAATCACTCCATCTTAATTATTGGCACATCTTGCAAGTTGAAGGTCAAACAGTGGGTGATAGATACGAAGAATTAGAATTACATTTAAGACCCCGTACTACAGAAACAGTATCAATAAAGATACCAACAGATACATTGCGATCGCTCGAAAAAGTAGCAGCTAATCGAGACATGAAACTTGATACATTACTCAAGTTTTACATTGGGCAGAGTTTGCAGCAAGATATAGCCTTAGAAAGGGCTATTAAAGAAGGTGAAAATACTGAAACTGTCAGCCGCGAAGCTATTTTCAAAATTTTGGACAGTAAAGGATAAATAGAGAGTTCATAAAAAGCTTTGAAGCGATCGCTTTAACCATAACCCCTTTCATCCCTACGCCGCCCTTACAAAACCTCAAACTCTTCTACACTTATCCCAGCTTGTCGTAAAATACTGCCCAGCGTACCAATACTAATTTCTCGATGACGAGGCACAATCGCAGTACGGGTTCCTTCATCGGTAGATTTGGCAAACTTTACGTGACTACCCTTTTGGCTAACTTCCCCAAAGCCTGCTGCTTCTAATCTACGCTTAACCTCACGATAAGGTAATGGTTTAAGCGGCATCTATTTCTATTTGAAGTGTCTTAATTTGAGGAAGAACAGTAGCTACTGGTGGTTCAAAATGTAGTGACAAAGCTTCTTCAAGATTAGCCAATGCCTCAGTTTCAGTCTCGCCCTGGCTAGCAATATCAATCTCCAAGCACTGTGCCACAAACCAGTTACCTTCCTGCCATACGCTTGCAGCAAAAGTTCGTTTCATAAGTTTTTATTGTTCGGCACTTTCTTTTGATTTGATTATACGCTAGAAGAAAACCGGAGGTGCATTGAAGCCGCAAACGCTTATTTGCGTGCGATTCGTTCAGTCGAAACCTGAATAGGGGGGATGACTGGCAATAGTTGAGTAACCCACTATTATGGGTAGAGTTCGCACTTTAATCCTCAACTAATGACAACTCACTATCCATGTAGGTGAGGAAATCTAGCCGAGCATTAGCCTAGACAGCTAGAGGATTAATGGAAAAGATT
>NZ_JACJSI010000013.1 GCF_014698065.1 Nostoc flagelliforme FACHB-838 | reverse complement strand
TGGTTCTGGAGTTGTTTATGCGTTTTATAAAGTCCTAGCCCAAAAATGTTTAGAAAAATTCCATCCAGTTCCCTTCACCTGGATTAGTTTTACCTGCACTTTACTACTCTCTGGTGTAAGCTTACTGTTCTGGCCACTTCCCAATACCCAACTTGATTGGACACCCCTGTGGATTGGCAGTATTTTTTCTGGTTTAGTTAGTTTCATGGGACACACTTTCAATAATGTGGGAATTCGCATGATTGGCGCAACTAAAGCTTCTATCATCGGCGCAAGCAGTCCAGCGTTAACAGCATTAGTCGCATGGACAACAATTAGCGAAACTTTAAACCTGATTCAAAGCTTGGGGATTGGTATTGTCACATTAGGAATTGCACTGTTGAGTGGAGAAAGCTTTGTACGTAGACGTAGCCCATAAAATTGCTCAAAAATAGGAGTTAATGAGTGATTAATTTGTAAAGTATTTAATTTTTGATTTCATGCAGAGGAGGACACTTCCGTAAGCGGGTTTCGCAACTTGTACCCCTCCGGAGAAGCAAGCTACGCGCAGCGTCTCCCTCAGGAGAGGAAAGTGTCCGTCACGCAGAGGCGCAGAGAGTAATTAAAAGTATTATTAATTACGAATTACGTTAGCGTAGCGGTAGCGAGTCAGACGCTCCTACGTCGCTAACGCTATCGAGCGTCATTACGAATTACGAATTACGAATTATGTCTATTTACGCTGTCCTGTTTGATTTAGATGGGACTTTGACAGATTCCAAGCTTGGTATTACTCGCTGCATTCAGTTTGCTTTATCTGAACTCGGTTATAAACCACCCGATGCTGATGAATTGCATTGGTGTATTGGCCCTCCAATCAAAGACAGTTTTTCGCTGCTACTAAAGACTTCAGATGACGCAGTTTTAGAGCAAGCCATTTCACTTTATCGCAGCCGCTTTGCCACGATCGGATTATTTGAAAACTCCCTTTATCCCCAGATTTCAGAAACCTTAAACACTATTCGTTTTGCTGGTTATCAAACTTTTGTTGCGACTTCTAAACCACATATTTATGCTACACAGATCATTGAACATTTTGGATTGTCGTCACTTTTCAATGGTGTTTATGGGAGTGAACTTGACGGCACGCGGAGTGTCAAAGCTGACTTGATTTATCACATCTTAGCCACAGAAAAGCTTTCACCTTCTCATGTGGTTATGGTAGGCGATCGCTCTCACGATATGATTGGAGCCAAGCACAATCATCTGACTACAATTGGTGTCACCTACGGCTACGGAACTGAGGAAGAGTTAAAAACTCATGGCGCTGATTTGATTGCCCATACTCCAGATGAGATTCCCAAATTGCTCATGGCTGGGTCAAATTAGCAAGTCATTTAGCAAACGTTGGGGATGCTAAGACCCCCGTTATTCATCCTGCTTCCACAACCCATCAACAACTAAGTGATACGGAACAACTTTCCGCCGATGTGACATCTGATTTGGTGCGTGTATCAGTGGGTATTGAACATATTGACGATATCAAAGAAGATTTTGAGCAAGCATTTTAACAGATTAGTCATTGGTCATATCATGTTCGGCAAATCACTTATAATATGTCATTGCGAATGCAACGAAGTGGAATGAAGCAATCGCAAAGGTTTGGGATTGCCGCGCTACCCTCGCAATGACATAAGTATTAAGTCGAACATGATATCATTTGTCTCTTCCTCATGTTCCCCAAATCTAAAATTCAGAATTTTGAATTTATTGTCTCCTCAGTTAGTATTAGATGAATTATCAGCATTTCATTTCGCCACAAACTCAGTATTATCATTTGCCTATGCCATTTGAGTTAGAAGAAGGCGAAGTTCTAACTATTGTCAGAGGTAACAACAGCGATCGCAAAACCGTCATACCCTTTGTTGTCTACAGTCTGGATGGCAGTTGCACTCACACGCGGTTCAGATGCGAGTAACTCATTAAAACGACGTATTCCTTGAACACTAGGATCATCGCTATTCGCCTCAATTACAGATCCATTGCGTACAACGTTATCAGCGATAATCAAGCTGCCCCGCCGGGAAAGCTTTAACGCCCATGCAAAATATTCTGGGTTGCTTGGCTTGTCTGCGTCAATGAAAATTAGGTCAAATGAATTGTATCCCTCGTTAGCCAGTTGCGGCAGTGTCTCTATTGCCCGGCCAACACGCACCTCGACAAGATGAGCCAGACCAGCGCGGGCAATATTCTCACTGGCAACTTCGGCGTGCTTGGGATTTGACTCTAGGGTGATCAAATGACCGTCAACAGGCAATGCTCTGGCTAACCAAATTGTACTGTAGCCGCCTAACGTACCAATCTCCAGAATAGTGTGTGCCTTATGGATTAAGGCTAATAGCATCAGCAGCTTACCTTGGTTCGGCGAAACATTATGTGGTGGTAAACCAGCCGCATCACTAGCCTGAAGCGTCTTATCCAATACGGGATCGGCAGGCACAAGCAAATCAGTGATGTAATGGTCAACTTCTGTCCATAGTTCTTGAGTCATAATTCGTCTTTCAGAGGAGGAAACTTCCGTAGGCGAGTTTCCCAATTTGTACCCCTACCGGGAAGCAAGCTACTAATTCTGAATTCTGCTGTAAGAGACCGTTTGCAGCAGTTTGCAAGTAACTCTATGCCTTTCAATATAGTCATATATGAATATACTGACCACTCTGATCTCAGCAATTAGACGCTTGAAAAAAGATTTGCCTGAATGTTTTAATATTATTAAATAACTTGCAATTAAATGTCAGCCTGTTCCCAATAGAATACTCAGTATTTTTTGTAAGTTAATAACTTTTAGCTAAGTGGCAACTTCAAATGACGGAAAATACATTAGTTGATAAAACCTTTCGTGACAACGAGGGTAAAATTGTTTTGGCTCAGATGCCAAACTTACCGCTTATTGTTTGGATAGTAGCTAGTATCCTTAGTTTGGTTTTTACAAGTGGCAAAATCAATACGGTCTTAGATGTACTGGCAAATGGTTCCTTGTATACTTGGGCATGGCTAGAATTATTTCAAGGTGTTAATTATTTTCGCAGAACGCTAGGTCTTGCAGTACTAATTGCTATTATCGTATCAAAAATTCAGTATTGATAACGAAGAAATTTACTTCTTTTCTTCCTTGTCTTTAAGCTATGGTACATTTTTATGGAAGTTTAAAATACTTTTTTAAAAAACTTAACATTTCTTAATCAAGTTTAAAAAATCTTGCTATTGAGTTCATAATTTAAGAGCGATCGCTTTGTAAAGGTTAGTTGATATTTCTTGTCAAACTGCTGGTGAAGTTAGAAACTAAAGAAATACAACACACGCAATTATTTTATGACTGCTATCTCTAACCTTGAATTGAAACGGCCAATTTGGCAAACCGCCATCATATTGACTTTAGGCTTTTGGCTCAGTGCTAGTCTAGTTTTAGACTGGGTAATTATGCCTAGCCTTTATCTTTCTGGGATGATGAGCCAAGCTGGTTTTACAACAGCAGGCTATACGATTTTTTGGAACTTCAATCGGATGGAATTATTATCTGCCGCTGTGGTATTGACTGGGGCACTAGCTTTAGGCAAAACCCAATATCACTGGCGTATTGGTAGTATTGTTTTATCTGGGCTGTTGTTAACTATAGCTATGCTTGATACCTATTTCTTAACTCCGCAGATGTGTGCTATAGGAGTTCAACTCAACCTATTTGAAGCTGCTGCTGCTATTCCATCGACAATGAATTTACTACACGGCAGTTATTGGTTACTGGAATTAATTAAGCTTGTAGCATGTGGCACACTTTTAAACTGGTGCTGGCGCGAGCAAGTTTAAGTAGATGGAGAACTATAACGGTGAGAATATCTACTTATAAATCTCACGCCAAAGACGCAAATAAATTATTTGCGTCTTTTTGCTACATATAGATTATGGGTTAATAAATACAATATTTGTCTTTAAAACTGATGCTCCTGCTGCGCTAACAGATAGCGGCGATAGGCTGCGCGTACAATTTTGTATTTATATTTGTGATTTTTAAAACTTGAGATTTTTCGGACAAATTGCTGCTATAAAATGATTCACTCATTTTTTAACTGCAATTAAATAAGCATCTAAAATTATTTTTTACTGTAAATTTTCCACCTTCCCGGACATTTAAACAAATAAATATTTATAACAATTGTCTGGAAGATGCTATTAATTAGTTTTCATGTTTACTTTACTGATTTCTCATGAAGTTTATATTTTTCTGCTAACTTTTTTTGAAAATTATAGTAACCTGAGTTTTAGTGAGTACGTTACAAGAAAACGCAGGAGGCAGATAGCGCAGCGTTAGCGAGTCCGCGAGCGTCGGGCAGGGGGCGAAAGGAGAGAAGTATAGTTAAAACTTTAGTTCTGGGTTTAGAACCGCAGTTTAAAAAGAAGAATTGTATCGAGATGTACAACGTATTAGCGTAGCTGCACGAAATGCGATACAAAACTTCCACCCATAGCCTAAACCACACGTATTGGTGCGTGAGTTTCTTCGCCTTCTGAATGTTATCTACCATCTAGCTGAAAAGAGCTATTTTGCAGGCACGTACTATATAATCAAGAATTTCGCTGTAAGTTCTTGAATTTGTCGCTCCAAATTGTGCAGGGTGGCTATTTGCTCCACATAACATTAGAACCCGTTTCCAGTACTTATGAAGAGATTCACTTCTGCTGATTTTGTCGTCTGTGCATTTCACCACACACTATCATGGCGGCAATTGTCAGCTAACTCATCCTTGTCCGGAGGTTTACCATTCTTGTTGTGCAAGTGATAATTCTCCCTAATCCCAACACTAACAGATGCTCAAATACTGCTTAGGTTTTGTCTAGAAAATCACTTTGGTGTAGGTTAGTTTGAAGAACGAAACCCAACATTTTCGAGGCTTTGTTGATTTTCACGACCTTCAACGAAGAAGCAGGGGCAACATGGGTCTAATCCCACTTCTCCACCAGTGGCTTTCGTAAGAAAGCGGGAAGCTAACGCAACAGGTGGGGTGGTTACTGAGTTTACCGTGAGCGCAGTCGAACTGCGTAGACAAGGTGTCGAATCCCAATTCTTTTCTATCTCCCTTGCTCCTTACTTCTCTGTTTCTTGTTCAAGCCAACCTACAAAATTTCTTAACAGAGTAGTATTGAGGTTTGCTCTACAATCACAAATCTAAGTAAGACATTGAAGTTTTTGAATGCTTAGTTTTTAATCATACTTTTTCTCTTAATGCTGTTTCCCTCAAGAACAAACTTCTTGGAAAAGTACCCGACGACTCTTGTCAAAGCGACAAAAACCTAATTCGTCAGCGCGAACTTAATAGCTAAAAGCCCTATTAGAGAGCAATTTACGTTTACATAACAGTAGATTTTGGTCGCTCTAGATTTTAGCATTAGGAGCAACAAAACTTTTGCAAGAGAGCTAAAGTATCTATAATTTCAAGCTGCCAAATACGGATAAGAATGATACTTTTGTGACTGATGGGCGAGAGCCAATAGTCTATACGTGACACTTGAGCTATTGTTAGATTGGCTAGATTAGCTAAAGATACAGAAAACCAATCTCATTTTTGAAATACTATATCCTGGCAACTAGTCAGGCAATTTTGCTATTGGTCAGTAGCATAAATTGGTTTAGTTGTAACTCGTGCATTACAGCTTAACAGAGATTGGTGAATTAAAAGTTGGGGGGTATGGAATCTCTGTACTAACTCGAATGTGACCGCTATATTTATCTGACAGTGCTTCCAACAAAATCGCAGTGAATTCCGAAAAGGTAATTCACTAATTTCGCCTGCAAATGTTAATTTTATTCCCAAGCCATGCCAATGAAGACACTTCCAATTAGTAGATACAGATTTTTCCAAAAGCTTCAGCCCCTACCTTTGTTGAAAAAAATCACTGGTAAGTCGGTTACTGGTTGCTTGCAAGTGTTTAGCACGTCAGGCTCTTGGTCAATATATGTGGACGAGGGTAAATTAATTTATGCGTGCTACTCAGAGAAAATGTTTGAGCCGCTTTACAGAAATTTGCAACGCTTGAGTCAGCAAATTTCTACTCTCCCTCACGGTATCAAAGATCAGTTGCGGGCGATATTTGAAACTGGTATTGAAAATCAAGCAATACCAAATCCGGATTATTTGGCTATTTGCTGGTTAGTAAATCAGAAATATATCAGTCCCTCTCAAGCGGCAATGCTGATAGAGCAACTGGCGCTAGAAGTTCTGGAGTCATTTCTGAACTTAGAAGAAGGGAGTTATGAATTTATTCCTGAAAGCTTTCTGGATGATATGCCAAAGTTTTGTCATCTAAATCTCCGATTGCTAGTTGAACGATGTCTAACGCCCCAGGGAGAAGCAGGTTATTGTCAAACATCGTCAAATTCTCAATCGCACGCCTCACAATTTTTTCAAATAAATGAGTTGCAACCTAAAGCCAAAACTCCACCAAAGTTGCCTAGAATAAACAGCTATAAACCAGCAGCTTACTCTATTAATACTAATGAACATAGGAGTCAGCAAATCATCCAGTCGCCTGCTGACAAAAAAATCTACACAATCTTTTGTATTGATGATAGTCCTACGGTATTGAATGCTATTAAAAGTTATTTAGATGAGCAAACCTTTTCTGTTATCGGAGCCACCGATTCTTTAAAAGCTTTAATGCAGATTGTCCGGATAAAACCTGACATAATTTTGTTAGATGTTTCGATGCCTAATTTAGATGGATATGAACTCTGCTCTTTGCTGCGGAAACACTCACATTTTAAAAATACACCAGTGGTTCTGGTGTCAGAAAAAGTAGGATTTATAGATAGAGCTAAAGCTAAGATGGTCAGAGCATCAGGCTATTTAAGTAAGCCGTTTAAACAAGGAGATTTATTAAAAGTCATCTTTCGACATATTGTTTAATTTCCTAGTCTAAAAAAGCTTCACTTAATAATCAGGACAAACGCATCTAAATATGGACGAGCCTGGATAAAAGTGAAATTCAGCAAGACCCCAGGGTAAGTGCATCTAATTTTGTAGCTAGGTTTACAGATTTTTTTCACCCCAAAATATTTAAACGGAAGAGGCGATTTGAAATCGAATCAGGAATTTAAGTACATTTGTTTGTTATTTACTTTTCCTTTGCGTCCTATCGGTACACACATCGGTGTCTCCATCACCGGGTCAGGAATAATCCGACACTCCAATCCAAAAACTTCCTGAACCATTTCTTGAGTCATCACTAGCTTTGGTTGGCCAGCAGCAAAAATTCGACCATCTTTGACTGCAATTAAGTAATCAGCATAACGACACGCCTGATTTAAATCATGCAGCACCATCACAATTGTCCGTCCTTGATTTTGGTTCAACTCATACAACAAATCCAAAATCTCTATCTGGTGCGCTAAATCTAAAAAAGTAGTCGGTTCATCTAAAAGTAAAATATCTGTATCTTGCGCCAACGCCATTGCAATCCAAGCTCTTTGTCGTTGTCCACCAGACAAAGTATCTAATGCTCTATCTGCCAATTTCAACAAATCTGTAATTTCTAGTGCTTGCTGCACGATTTTTTCATCTTTTGTCGACCACTGCTGCGACCAATTTTGATAAGGATAACGTCCTTGTGCTACTAAATCTTGCACTGTTAATCCTTCTGGTGCTACTGGCCCTTGGGGCAAAATACCTAACTGCTGTGCTACTTCTTTGGTAGAAAGATTAAAAATAGATGTTCCATCAAGATATACCGTACCGCCACAGGGTTTAAGCAATCTTGCTAAACCTCGTAGCAACGTTGATTTACCACAACCATTAGCACCAACTAAACCACTAATTTGTCCGGTGGGGATTGCCAAATTCAGGTCACGGATAATCAACGCACCATCGTAAGCTAAAGACAGACTTTTGGTTGAGAGTCCTTTCATAAGTGATATTTCCCAGCTTTATTTTTTGCGGTTACGAATTAATAAATAAAGAAAATAAGGAGCGCCAATAGCAGCAGTTACAATCCCACAAGGGAGTTCGATAGGTGCAAACAGTGTTCTTCCTAGCAAGTCTGCCATCACAACAATCACTCCCCCTAAGAGTGCGGAAGTAGGAATCAAGCCTTCATGGGTTGCACCTACCAACTGTCGTCCTAAATGGGGTGCGATTAAACCAATAAAACCAATATTTCCAGCGGTGGCGACTCCTGAACCTGCTAAAGCTACACCCACCAGCACGAGTAAACCACGTTGCCATTCCACTTGACTACCTAAACTTTTGGCGACATCATCTCCTAAATTTAAAGCGTTCAAATGCCTTGCTAGTGTCAAAGCCATTGGGACAAAAACAATTAACCAAGGTAATAGAGAAAAGACTTGCTCCCAAGTCCGGCCGTAGACGCTCCCAGCTAACCAAACCAAAGCATTACTAACGTCATAAATTTCCCCAAAGGTAATCATCAAGCTGGTTATGGCACTGGCGATCGCAGACAAGCCAACACCCATTAAAATTAATAGAATCGGGGAACTACCGTTATTCCAAGCTAGCGAGTAAATTAAAATCGCCATCAGCAAAGCACCAGCAAAGGCTGATAGAGGCAAGGTATAAATAGGTGCTGAAGGAAATAGTACAATTACTGTAACTGCCGCCAGGCTCGCCCCAGCGTTGATGCCGATAATACCAGGGTCAGCCAATGGATTGCGTGTCAACCCTTGGAAAATAGTGCCAGAAATTGCCAGCGCCATTCCTACCATAAAAGCGACAAGGGTGCGGGGTAGACGCAGATTCTGAATCACGAATGAATGGTCTGGGTTTCCTGTATCTAAACCCAATATAGTTTTCACGATATCCAAAGGTGAGATTGGATATTCACCCCGCCCTACATTCATTACCATCGCCACTGCGATCGCTACTGCCAAACATAACAGTATGACTGGTACACGTCGCTCGATGCGGAAAGATATCGCTTGGGAACGAATGACTAACCAATCAACCTTCATTTCTTCACCTTTGACTTAGCCAGGTATACAAAAAAAGGAGCGCCAACGATTGCTGTCATTACACCTACAGGTAACTCCTGTGGTTTGAGCAAGATACGGGCGGCAATATCTGCGACCAATAGTAAAATTGCCCCTAAAACTGCACAATAAGGTAATATCCAACGATAATCGGCTTTAATGTAAAATCTCACTATATGGGGAACGACTAAACCAATGAAGCCGATTGGCCCTGCAAGAGCGACGGAACTTCCTGCGAGTAAAACTACGCTGATAGCGGTAATTATTTTGATCGAAGCTGTCTTTTGACCCAAGCCTTTGGCGACATCTTCACCTAAACTCATAGTAGTAATTTGTCTGCCGAGGGCAAAAGCTACTACTAATCCCATACCGACGAAAGGCAGCAATTGTAAGAATAAATTAAAATCTCGACCAGATAATGAACCAGCTAACCAAAATCTGACTTGTTCAAGTGTTTGTTGGCTGACAATGAGGATACCGGTGGTGAGGGAAGAAATCAAAGCAGTTAAAGCTGCTCCTGCTACCGTCAAATTCAATGGGGTGGCTCCTCCCCGTCCCAGCGAACCAAGGATGTAAACTAACACTGCTGTTACTCCCGCACCCAGAAATGCTACAAGAGCGTAAACACCTATGGATGAGCTGCCAAAAATAAAAGTTGCGGCAACTACAAAGAGCGCGGCTCCCGATTCAATACCCAAAATACCTGGGTCTGCTAAGGGGTTTCGCGTTAAACCCTGCATCAATGCTCCCGATACAGCAAGAGCTGAACCAACAAAGATAGCAATTAGCGATCGCGGTAATCTCACGGTCTGAATAACTAAGTGATCATAGGAACCATCAAAGGCTATAAAAGATGTCAAAATCTTACCTAGTGGTATTTCTGCTGCACCTAGCGTCACACTGAACAGCAAGCAAATTACTAGCATACATAGTCCCAAAATCAGACCAAATAAGGCTGACAATTGTGGCTTTTTCAATTCTCTAGGTGAGAGTGTAGTCGCTTTTATCATCTGATTCTGCCGTAACTGGAAAATATTATGCTCTGCTGGTTACTTGTTTTTTCAATGGGCACTCTCAATATTTAACAGCTTTTTACTCATGGGAGTTGATAATCTTTCTTGATAAATATACAGATTACACGATCGTGTAGCGTTTTCCCCATTTTTTAAACGCAATAAAGCACACTGTTATAGCTTTGATATAATTTCTCAACAAAGTGGTATTGTTAGATCAACTTAAATCTGCTTTGTCAAAGTCACCTGCGTGCAGCTATTACCTTGTTACCAAGAGGCTGCTCTTAGGGATTACCAAGAAATAATTTACTACTACTTGTGGGGTGGACATCTTGTCTGCCCCTAATTACGGGCTGGGTCTTTGACCTACCCCATAAGAAGAGTTGGATGTTTTTTGATTTGGAAGTTCCTTAGCAGATGTGCAGCAGGGCAAAGGGAAAACTCTTCTCCCTGCTTGTCTTTTGACCAATAGCAGTTTCAGTCACCAGGTGTTACATCTGTAAATGGTGGTGTTCATGAGGATTGATAGTTTACTTAAGGTTTACAAACGAAAATCAATACGCGTTTTACCCTTAATACTCAGCTTGATACTGGTTTTGTTTGTCGGAAGCGGCACTATGGCTGTACCAACAAAATCCACAGAGATATTATGGGATACTTATGGTGTGCCGCACATCTACGGCAAAGATAACCAGAGTGCATTTTATGCCTTTGGTTGGGCACAAATGCAAAGTCATGGAGATTTACTTTTGCGTCTCTATGGTCAAGCACGGGGACGCGCAGCCGAATATTGGGGAGAGGAATACCTGGAGTCAGATCGTTGGGTACAGACTGCGGGAGTACCAGAACGCGCTAGTACTTGGTATAAAGCACAGAGTCCAACTTTTCGTAGTTATCTCGATGCTTTTGCTGCTGGGATCAATGCTTATGCAAAACAAAATCCGAAGTTAATTGACGATCAAGTTGAGATAGTGCTACCAGTCAAGGCAGAAGATGTCATGGCTCACTTACATCGGGTACTCAATTTCACCTTTGTGGTCAATCCGGGGCAAGTATTAGACCTAAGTAAAGAAAAGTTGCAAGCAGGATCTAATGGTTGGGCGATCGCACCAAATCATTCTGCCGATGGGAACGCCATGTTGTTAGCAAACCCACACTTACCTTGGTCAAATTTATTTTTGTGGTATGAAGCCCAAATCACCGCACCAGGGATTGATGCTTATGGGGCAACACTTGTAGGTATTCCCGTATTAGCGATCGCCTTTAACAACAACTTAGGTTGGACTCACACCGTTAATACTTATGATGGTTGGGATGTTTATGAACTCACACTGGCAGGTAATGGGTACCAGTTTGATGACAAAGTTCGTAACTTTCAGACAAAAACCCTCTCCTTAAAGGTGAAGCAAAAAGATGGCTCCTTGCAAGAGCAACCATTAGTAGTGAAAAGTTCCGTCCACGGGCCAGTGGTAGCCGAGAAAAATGGTAAAGCCGTGGCGCTGAGAGTTGCAGGTCTTGACCGACCAGGTGTACTCCAGCAGTGGTGGGATATGGCACGAGCAAAAAACCTTGCCCAGTTTGAAAAGACACTTCAGCGCTTGCAATTGCCAATGTTTACGGTGATGTATGCGGATCGAGAAGGGCATATTATGCACCTATTCAACGGTCAAGTTCCGGTACGGTCTAGTGGTGATTTCGAATACTGGGAAGGCATAATCCCAGGAAATACATCTAAAACCTTGTGGACAAAAATTCATCCTTACAAAGATTTACCGCGCATAGTTGACCCGAAGAGCGGATGGTTGCAAAATACCAATGACCCACCTTGGACAACTACATTTCCAGCCGCCATTAAAGCAGATGATTACCCACCTTACATGGCACCTCGTTTCATGGATTTCCGCTCCCAACGTTCTGTAAGGATGTTGGCTGAGGATGACAAAATTTCTTTTGATGAAATGGTTGCATACAAGCACTCTACCCGTATGGAACTGGCTGATCGGATTTTGGATGATTTAATTCCAGCTGCACGCAAATATGGCCAGGACTTAGGGCAAAAAGCAGCTAATGTCTTAGAAGCCTGGGATCGGCAAGCCAATGCAGATAGTCGAGGAGCTGTATTATTTGCCTTTTGGGTACAACAGATGGACTTAGATAAGGCGTTTAGCAAACCTTGGAACGAAAATTCTCCACGCACTACACCGGATGGTTTAGCTAATCCTGAAAGTGCAGTTGCAACTCTAAAAGCAGTCGCAGCAGAGGTAGAAAAGACCTATGGGGCGCTTGATGTACCGTGGGGCCAGGTTTTTCGGCTACGGTTGGGTAATGTGGATTTGCCTGGTAATGGTGGAGATGACGACCTGGGAATTTTTCGGGTACTAGAGTCTGCTCCCGGAGAAAATGGTCAGTTCCAAGCTGTTGGAGGTGATTCATATACAGCTGCAATTGAATTTTCTAACCCTGTACGAGCAATGGCACTCACCAGCTACGGTAATGCATCTCAACCTGGATCGCCCCACATTGGCGATCAGTTACAGATGTTTGCTAACAAAAAGTTGCGGACTGTGTGGCGCGATCGCTCTGATATTCTCGCCCATTTAGAAGAACGTAAAATATTCTGAGGTCAATTTTTAGCGCTTGCTTACGCCCAAAAACTGTACAGTTTTTGGGCGTAAGCGTAGCCCGTCGCAGACATCGCAATTTGCAGTCAGTAATTTATTAATGAACCAGGAGGCAAGATGGAGAACAACACCATAACATGGTGGATATATGCACTACTTTCGGCTGGCTTTGCAGCATTGACAACTATCTTTGCCAAAATTGGGGTAGAAAATGTCAACTCTAATTTAGCAACAGCAATCCGAACTGTTGTTATCTTAGTAGTTGCTTGGGGAATAGTATTTTTTCAAGGAAATGTAGTTAGTCTCTTAGCTATTCCCCAAAAAACGATGATTTTCTTATTATTATCTGGAGTATCTACAGGGTTATCATGGATTTTTTACTTCCAAGCTTTGCAAGCAGGAAAAGCTTCCCTTGTTGCACCAATTGATAAATCAAGTTTAGTATTAGTTTTATTGTTTTCGGTTATTTTTCTGGGAGAACCCTTAAGCTGGAAAATAATATTAGGAAGCAGTTTAGTAACTATGGGAACTTTAGTTTTAATCTTTTAAACCCAGATTCCGCAGGTGCGATCGTAATTGTAGAGAAGTTAAACCTCTCTACAAATAGCAATCGAGAAATAATTTATGCTTAATGTTTAGTAGATGTTACCTCCATCTGCTTTCTTAAACTTAGAGGTCTCATATCAGTCCACACTTCTTTAATGTATTCTAGACATTCTGCTTTGAGTCCACTTTTACCTGCATCTCTCCAGCCGAGAGCATTTTCTCGCTCAAGAGGCCAAATAGAATATTGTTCTTCATGATTGACTACAACTTTATAAATAGTTGTATCCTCATCTCGTGTACTGCTCATTATTGATTTACCTCAAACTTATTTTTATTTATTAGACTGTTTGTGACCGACAAAAATAGCAAAATCATTACATTCCGAGTTAGCTAAATTACCATTGCGCTCATAGACATTAATATTTTTAAACCCTACACATTCAAGAGCCGATGAAATTTCTCCTTGAGAGTAAGCTCTAACTAAATTATTAATATCAAAACGTTGCCAAACTTTTTCTACCAATTGAAAGATAGTTATTTTAAATTGTCCTATCTTTTCTCTCGAATTATAGCTATCACAACAAGCCCAAGCGAAATCGTCTTTTACATCTCCATCTGTGATTACACCATTCCATGATGTATAACCATCTTCTAAATTCAAAGCAAACAAAAAAACTCCATTATCTAGCAGTGCATTATACACTTTCGTGAAAACCTGTTGCAGTTCTTCAATGGTCATTATATGATTGAGGCTGCCACTAGGAGAAATTACAGCATCAAAACTAGGTGGCAACTTAAAAAATCTAGCATCATCAAGGATGAATTGAGCATTTGGAGCATTTTCACGAGCATATCGCAACATTGCTTCGGAAATATCAAGACCAGTAACTTTATAGCCTTGCTCGATTAAATGTTGTGCCATGTGTCCAGTACCACAACATAAATCAAGAATACTTGCGCCTTTGTAAATTTGATATTCTTGTAATAATTGTTCAAAAGGTGGCAAATTATTTTCACAGTATCTCGCTCCCCAATACTGATTGTAAATACGCGCCCAAGAGTCATATTTAGAGTTAATGTTTAGTGCCACCATTTTGCCAATCTCCTAATTGTTACAAAGTTAAGCTTATTTATGGACATTATTATGGTAAAAAACCACCATTTCGCAATTCTTTAACGCTCTCCTTAACTGCTTGAATAATGAAATTTAAATCTTCATCTGTATGGGCTGTCGATAATAAACCACCACCAGGACGTAGAAAAACACCTTTATGAATTAGGTGATAGTAAATTAAATCCATGTTGGCTGATGCAGGCGAATTGGCAAGATTAGATGGGTCGCCGAAAGGTACAACATTAAAAATTGAGCCACAATTTGACAATTTAATTGGCACTCCATCCTCTTCAAAATAGGAATTTAATTGTTGAATAAATTGAGAAGTACGTTGATTTAATTCTTCTTGAAGACTAGAACCTTGGGTTTTGAGATACTTGAGGACTGCTTTTGCTGCTGCCATAGATAAAGGATGCTTGCAGTAAGTACCAGCAAAAAATGTTGTCTGCACTTGCGGAGCAGATGTATCACCAAAATTCCACATTCCGCCGTCAATTCTATCCATATATTCAGCTTTACCAGCGATCGCACCAATGGGCATACCGCCACCAACAATTTTTCCGTAAGTAGCAATATCAGCTTGTACACCAAACCATGCTTGCGCCCCGCCTGGATGAATACGGAAACCAGTGAGCATTTCATCAAAAATCAACACTATTCCTGCATCTTGTGTTAATTTTCTCAACTGATGTAAAAACTCTTTTGGTTGGATATCTGGACGGCTATTTTGTACAGGTTCCACAATGACAGCAGCTAACTCTGTCTGATGTTGTTTGATAGTTTCTAACGACTGAATATTTCCATATTGCAAAACTAAAGCATCTGCAACAACGGTAGGAGATACGCCAGGAAACATTGGTACTACTTGCGTAACTTCATCCTGAATTCTAGTTTTAACCAAGCTAGCGTCAGAATGTCCATGATAAGAACCAGAAAACATCGCTATTTTGTGACGACCAGTGGCGGCGCGTGCAAGACGTAAAGCAGTAATTACTGCTTCTGTACCTGTATTACTAAAAGTTACGCGTTCCATTCCGGTCAGTTCAGAGAATAACTCTGCTACTTCACCCGCTAAGTCTGACTGTGGGCCAATGTGGATACCTTGTTCTAATCTTTCTGTCAGAGCTTCTTTGATAAATGCTGGATTATAACCAAATAAATTGACGCCAAAACCCATCATTAAATCTACATATTCGTTGCCATCTATATCCCACATCCGTGAACCAGAGGCATATTTACCAACGATAGGATAAACAATTTCTTTAATAGCAGTACGAAATCCTGCTGAACCTCTGACATCAGCTAAAACATGACGATAGGTATGAGCTTGTTTTTTAGATGTTGGCGTTTTTTGGTTGTAGCGTTGAATAAAATCGTTAAGATACTGCTGTTGATGGTTGTTGAGACCATTTTGATTAGGAAGTTGTGGTAAGTTCAATTCTTGTGTTTGCATGATGTTTATGTATTTGTTAGTCAAAGCTATCTGTAAATTTGCGGCTATTTTTTGTCTAAAAATCCTTGTTGTGCCAAATATGAAATATAGGTAGACAACAATTTTTCATCAATATCTGGACAGATAATTTGTGAGTTAGATAATTCTGCGATCGCATTTTGACAATCAATTTTTAAACTGCCTGTTTTTACAGGTTGCTTATCTGAATTCCCCTCTGAGAAAAATGGCACAAGTGGATATAAAGTATGTTCAGGTGAAGCACCGGCTATGTTAATTAATTTTAATTGCCAATGTTCGTAAGACAATTGTTTAATTTGATAACCAAACGATTGAATTACCTGAAGTAGAGTATTCGTGTGTAAAAGTTGATTGTTCACTAAATGAAATGCTTGTCCTGAATATTTTTGTTGTTTTGATAGATGGATAATAGCTTGGCTAACATAATCAACAGGCATAATATCTTCCTGAATATCACGGTCGGGAACACTGCCAAGTTGAACACAACCAATAATTAGTTTGTACACTAAGTCATTAACATTAAAAACTCCACTTTGGCTATGCCCGGAAACCCTACCAATTCTGTAAATGTTAATTGGTAAACCTCTGTTTTGAGCAGTTTTAATTAGCTTTTCACATACCCATTTAGTTTGTAAATAACCACTACTAGGTACTGGATAATTATCAATACTATCTGCTTCAGTAGCTACTGTAACAGCCGAGTCTTTCAAGGGTGAAAAAATACTAGCAGTAGAAATAAAATATAATGGCTTTGTTTGAACTTGACAAGCTAATCTCAAAACTTCTTGTGTTCCCAAAACATTTGCATCTTTTAAAACAGAGTAGGGATAAATATGATGCACCCAAGCCCCATTATGATAAATAACATCAATTTGATTAGCTAACTCTTGGAACTCTTGCTCATTTAGCCCAAATAATGGTTGAGATAAGTCTCCGATAACAGGAATAATTCTCTGACTAAAACTATTATTCCAGATTAAATAAGACTCTAGAGCCTTTTGTAATTTTTTATTACCTGCTTCTGAATTGTTAGCGCGTACTAAACAATAAATTTTGGCGTTAGTTTGCTGCAAAAGTTCAAATAGCAAGAAAGCACCTAAAAAGCCAGTCGCTCCTGTTAATAATATATTTTTGGCTTCAGATTCAGGTTGTTTATAAGGAAGTTTTGGATAAATTGTTGAATCAAGAATAGTTTCTTGATTCCAGTTGATAATATTTTCTTGACTCAATTTATTATTAGATTCGCCTTGCTGATGCTTTTCTAAATTAATAGCTAAACTAGCCACGGTAGGTGATTCAAACAAAACACGTAAAGGTAAATTTACTTGAAAATCTGCCCGAATTTTCAAAATTAACTTGGTTGTTAATAAAGAATTACCTCCTAGCTCAAAGAAATTATCGTCAATGCTTACTTTTTCCACACATAACACTTCAGACCAAAGTTGCGCCAACTTTATTTCTGTTTCAGTGCGAGGAGCAATAAAAGTATTTTCAATCTCTTGAAGGTTGGGTTTGGGTAAAGCGCGACGGTCAATTTTACCATTGGGTGTGAGAGGGAAAGCCGCCAGCATAACAAAAGCAGAAGGTATCATGTAGCTGGGTAACTGCTCTTGTAAAAACTGCTGCAAATTGCTAGAGTTTATCTGGTTCAGATGTGCTGACTCTGGCACAACATAAGCAGTTAATTGCTGTTGCTTGGGTCTATCTTCCCGAACTAAAACTACAGACTCTTTAAGCATTGGGTGTTTGCCAAGTACAGCTTCAACTTCGCCCAATTCAATTCGGAAACCTCGTAGTTTTACTTGATTATCTACCCGACCAATTAATTCAATATTTCCGTCTGGTAGCCAACGACCTAAATCACCTGTTTTGTAAAGATATTCTCCTGTCTCTTGAGTGAAAGAATTAGGAATGAATTTTTCTGCTGTTAAATCTGGTCTATTGAGATAACCCCGCGCCAAACCAGCACCACCTATGTAAATTTCTCCTATTACTCCCACAGGGAGGGGTTGTAAATAGCAGTCTAGAATATAAATTTTAGTATTAACAAATGGTAGACCGATGGGTACTAACTGCTCTACAGATAAGTTAGTTGATCCGGTTTCAAAATAGGTACTATCAATAGTTGCTTCAGTTAAACCAAAAGAATTTATTAGCCTAGTTTTTGGACTGCAAAATTGCCTAAAGCCTTGATATTCTTGGACATACCAACTATCAGAGCCACAAATTAACAACTGCATAAAGTCAAGGCGTTGTTGACTTTGCTCTAAGTATTGTATTAAGTTTCTCAAAACTCCAGGCACAAATTCTGCACAGTCTACTTGTTCCTGAAGCATGAGTTGATAAAGTTTTTCTGGTTCTAGTAATAACTCACGCGGACAGAGTACCAATTTACCACCAGAACAAAGAGCGCGAACTAAGTCTCCAGAAAAGACATCAAAGGAGAAACTCGCCATTTGCAAATGAGAGGTGGCATTATTTTGCAGATGATAAGCTTCTTCCCAAGCAAAGTAAGCATTTACTAAGCTGCGATGTTCTATCATCACACCTTTAGATTTACCTGTAGAACCAGAAGTATAAATAACGTAAGCTAAATTATTTGCTATTACCTGACCTACAGGATTTTCTCTAGTTTGATTAGTAATTTGCTCGCAGTTAGAGTCGATATAAATGATTTGTATATTATGAATTGGTAAATTGTTAACCAGTTTTTCTTGTGTGAGGATGGTTGATACTTGGGCATCTTCTAACATATATGCCAAGCGTTTTTGGGGATATGCTGGGTCAAGTGGAAGATAGGCTCCGCCTGCTTTGATAATTCCTAAAAGTCCAACTAGTAATTCGCAGGAACGCTCTAAACAAATACCTACTAGAACGTCTGGTTTGACTCCTTGAGTTTGCAAATAATGTGCTAGTTTATTAGCGCGTTGGTTGAGTTCTTTATAAGTTAATTTTTCATTCTCAAATACCACTGCTATAGCATCAGGAGTTTTTTCTACTTGCGCTTCAAACAGTTGATGAATGCACTGTTGAGGTACATATATTTGATTGCTATTCCAAGTAGTTAGTATTTGCTGATGTTCTGTTGCTGTTAATAGGGGTAAGTCAAACAGAGGTTGGTCAGGATGGGTAATAATACCTTCTAATAAGGTTAGAAAATGTCCCAACATTCGGCTAATTCTGTCAGCATTAAATAAATCTGTGTTATATTCTATTCCCCCCTTCAGCCCTGCTTCTGTCTCTACCATTGAGAGCGTCAAATCAAAATTGGCTGTCTTACTTTCTACGTTTAAGGGGTTAAGGGTTAAATCTGGCAGATGTAAAACTTCTGTTGGTGCATTTTGAAGAATGAACATTACCTGAAACAGAGAACTATGGCTTAAATCTCTTTCTGGTTGTAATTCTTCTACTAATTGTTCAAAGGGCAAATCTTGACGAGCATAAGCGCCAATAGTAACTTCGCGTACTTGTGCTAGTAGTTCTTTAAAAGTCGGGTTTCCTGCTAAGTTGCTCCGCAATACTAAAGTATTGATAAAAAAGCCAATCAACCCTTCGATTTCGGAACGGTTGCGGTTGGCAATCGGAGTACCAACTAGAATGTCATCCTGTTGAGTATAACGATGCAGCAAGACTTTAAATGCTGCCAGCAGGGTCATAAATAAGGTGACTCCTTCCTGCTGACAGAGGTTTTTGAGTGCTGCTGTTACTGACTCTGAGAGTGCAAAAGATTCAGTTGCGCCTCGGTCAGTCTGAATTGCTGGGCGTGGGCGGTCTGTGGGTAATTCTAAGACTGGTAAATCACCACCTAGCTGTTGCTTCCAGTAGTTTAACTGGTTGTTTAACACTTCTGCTTGTAACCACTGTCTTTGCCAAACTGCAAAATCTGCATACTGAATTGGCAGTGCGGGTAAGTTGCACGGTTGACCGCGATCGCAAGCTTGATAAAGTGTTGTTAATTCGCGGATGAGTATACCTGTTGACCAGCCATCGGACACGATGTGGTGCATGGTAAACAAGATTACATGGTCTATCTCACCCAGACGTAACAAGCTCACCCGCAGTAGCAATTCTTTTTCCAGGTTGAATGGTGTTTGCGCTTCTAGCATGGCTAGGCGTAAAGCTTCAGTTTCCCTCTCGGTTGCGGGGATCGTCTGCAAATCAATGATGGGTAGTTGTAGCTTATCTGCTGCATTAATTACTTGGACTGGTTCGCCATCGACGACTGTGAATGTGGTGCGTAGCGTTTCATGGCGACGGACGATTTCGTTGATGCTGTTTTCTAGAGCGGCGATGTTTAACCTGCCTGTTAAACGGATGGCGGCAGGAATATTATACGCACTGCTTTGGGGTTCTAGTTGGCTAAAGAACCACAGCCTTTGTTGGGCATAAGATAAAGGAAAATTCTGAGTATCTCGACTTTGGGGTTGAATTTTAGCTTGCGAGGCTTTCCCCTTTTGCTGATTAAGTTTTTGCAGCAACAGGGCGCGTTTTTCGGGAGATAGTTCAGCAATTTTTTGCAGCAGGTTACTCATGTAATTGTGTTTATTGGCTATCAGAAAGGATTAGTTGGATATCTTCGTCGGATAAATCTTCTAATTCAGCGAGCGATCGCGCTAAACTTTCATCATCGACTTGCTCGGTTAGTTTTTGGGTAACAATTACAGACAACTCCGCTACTGTCGGATTTGCAAAAACATCCTGTATGAGTAATTCCACATCCAAAGCATCCCGCATCCGCGATATCAATTGAGTCACTAACAGGGAATGTCCACCCAAGGTAAAAAAGTTATTATGTATTCCAACTTTTTCAACCCTCAGCACTTGCGACCAGATATCCGCTATTTGTTCTTCTAGTGAATTACGGGGCGCAACAAGGGATTGTTCTATATCTGCGTTGATTTTATCCGGTGCAGGTAGAGCTTTACGGTCTACTTTACCATTAGCGGTTAAAGGGAACGTCTGCAAGGGTACAAAAGCAGAAGGTATCATGTAATCTGGTAGCTTTTCTTGCAAAAAACTCCGTAAATCGTCTACCGATAAAGAAGAATCTGGTTGTATAACCAGATAAACTACTAAACGTTGATCGCCAGCAACATCTTCCCGCACCATTACTACTGCATCCTTCACCGTTGGGTGTAGGCAAAGTAAAGATTCAATTTCTCCTAACTCGATGCGGAAACCCCGCAGCTTTACTTGGTCATCCAAACGTCCTAAAAATTCTAAAGTCCCATCTACGCAAAAGCGCACTTGGTCGCCTGTTTTATAAAGACGCGCTTCTGGTTCATCGCTAAAGGGGTGAGGAATAAACTTCTGTGCAGTTAATTCCGGTTGGTTGAGATAGCCTCTCGCTAATCCCGCACCGCCAATATATAACTCACCCACTACACCTTTTGGTACTGGTTGTAAGTATTGGTCTAAAACATAAAGTTGGGTGTTAGCAATAGGATAACCGATAGGAATTGAACCTGAATAATTATGTGTTTGTGGTACTTGATGAATGCAGCAGCCAACCACCGTTTCTGTAGGGCCGTATTCATTTATTAGTACAGTATCAGGTGCGAATTGTTGCCAGAAATTAATGTGTTGTGTAGTGAGATTTTCACCACCAATAATAAAAGCATTTGTCTTACCTGCTGCTTCTTGAGGTGATAATTGTTGACTGAGTAATTCTAGATGAGCCGGTGTAATTTTTACGAGACTAAGATTAGTTCTGGCTTTGATAGTTTGAGCCAGAGTTTCTATACCCTGATGTTCTGGAAGCAGTTCTACTTGACTACCTACAAGTAAAGGCGAAAATAAGCTTGTAATAGTCAAGTCAAATCCCAAAGAAGAATGAACTAATGTGCCTGAACCTTGCTCAACTTTATAAGCCTGGGTACACCAATTGAGATAGTTAACTAATCCATAATGCTCAATTAAAGTTCCTTTGGGTTTACCAGTAGAACCAGATGTGTAAATGACATAGGCTAAATTATGAGCATTCGTTTTACTAACTGGGTTTGCTTGTGGTTGTTGGTTGATAGCGTCCCAATCAGTATCGAGGTAAATAGTTTTGATATTATCTGCTTTTAAATTTACTGCTAAACTTGCTTGAGTTAGCAATAATAGCATTTGTGTATCTGCCAATATATATTCTTGACGTTCTGCTGGGTAATTCGGATCAATAGGTACATAAGCTGCACCAGCTTTAAGAATACCTAAAACACCAATTACCATCAAAAGGGAACGCTCTACACAAATACCTACCAGATTTTCTGAACCAATCCCTAACTTTTGCAAGTAGTGTGCTAGTTGATTGGCATGGATATTTAATTCTTGATATGTAAGTTTTTGCTCTTCAAAAACAAGAGCAATATTATTTGGTGTTTGCTGACATTGTAATTCGAAGCAATGATGAATACACTGATATGGTAATTCGGGAGTTTTAGTATTATTGAAATCTACTAAAAGTTGCTTTCTTTCTGCTGGTGTTAAAATATTAAGCAGTGAGATATTAGCTTGGGGATTTTCAATTGCACTTTCTAACACACTAGCAAATTGATTAGCAAGATTTTTAATATCTGCTATGGCAAATAAGTTAGCATCATAGTGAAATTCTGCTTTTAAATCATCATCAACTGTTTGTATACCAGCAAGTTTAACTTTAAAGCGATCGCCACAAACGTAATGCTGATAAAGTATGAATGTTATTTCCCCAGCTTTGTGCTGTTTTGGTGCTTCTGTAAACTCGAAGCAGAAAGGAAAGAATGCTGTTTCTGCATTTTGCTGATTGGCTAAAGCGGTTTCCCAACTAAAGCTTTCTTGCCAATCAGACATTTCCGCAGTAATTTGATTAACTTTTGCTAATATATCACTGAAGCGATCGCCATCTTCCAAATGGCAAGCTAGAGGTAGATATTTAGCGAACAATCCTAAACTTGCTTTTAATTCTTCATAGTTACGCCCATCGAAAGCACTACCAATAATTAAGTCAGAATTTCCAGTTAGCCGCCACAGTAAAATTAGCCAGCAAGTTAATAGGAATGTCGAAGTAGAAGTTTGATGCTTTTGAGCAAGTTCGTTAATTTTACTAACTAATTGCTGATTTATTGATGTAGTAAAAACTTCTGGCTGAAATTTATCTAGTTGTACTTGTGGGTTTTCATTAATTAGTGTGTAACTTCCACACCTAGAAATTTCTATTTGTCGCCAATATCTTCTACCTGCATCAGTTTCTTCAGCTTCTAATAATTCATTTAGCCAAGCAGCAATATCAGCATATTGCAAGGGTTCATCTAAGATATCTTTATCTTGTAGACAGGCAGTATAGCAACTGCTAACCTCTGTCACTAAATTACTTAAAGATACTGCATCTGTACAAAGGACTGGGATATTAATAAATAAAATATTAGTATCTTTATTAAAGTGCAATAATTTTATTGATAATAAATACTCTACTTCCTTTTTACTGGATTGCTCTTCTTGAAGAAATAGCTCATCTATTAATTGAAGTAAACTATTATTCTTAATAATTTCTTGTTCTGAAAACAAAAAGTTACTAGCTTCTATGACTTGACTAGGAATTTTAATACCTTGTATCCGATAAAAATTAGTACGTAGAATTTCGTTTCTATCAACAACCTTTTGCAACGCTTCTTTTAATATATCGATTTGCAAATCGCCTGTGATTACAATTGCACAACAAGCACGATAAACAGAATTATCTTGTTGTAATAACCAAAGCCGCTTTTGTTGTGGTGAAAGTTGGAACCCTTGAACTTGAGCTAACATCTTACTTATTACCCTTAGTATCCGATTTCTTTATAACTTGTCATTTCACCCATAGCGACTAATAGCTTTCTCTCACCCACAAATGGGTTTCTAGCGTGGGCGGCTAAAATATTATCTATGAGTAATACGTCTCCTTGTTGCCAAGGAAAGCTCACTTCTAATTGTTGGTAAACCTCACAAATTTCTTTCATGACAGAATCTTCGATAGGAGTACCATCACCGTAATAACAGTTTCTTGGCAAATCTTCTGACTTGAAAGATGTAAATAGAGATTCTCTTGTAATTGCATCTAAACAGGTTGGGTGCCAATGTTGTGCTTGATTAAACCAAGATAATTCCCCTGTTTGAGGATGTTTGATAACTGCTGGGCGGATAGAAAAAGTACGCAGATGATTTCCTAATTTCCACTCAAAATTAATTGCATTTTTTTGGCATTTTTTTTCAACTTCTGCTTCACTGTGAGTTTGAAATACTGTCTGCCAATCAAGCCCTAAGCCATCACCATAATTGCGAACATACATAACTTGTTTTTCAATAAAAATCTCGCGTATTTTAGGATCTATTAATTGAAAAACTTTACGGCTATCAACAATTGGGGTTTCTCCTCCCTGCTGTGCTGGCTGACGACAACCAAACATAATTTTCATCGGCCAACGATGATTAAAGGAATTTTCGTTATGCCATAATAGTTTTCTATCAGGTGGATAAAAAACCGGAGTGTAAACTTTGCCACTTACTGTTTCACGGGGATGTTCACCGTTTTCATTAAAAAGTTCATTACAAATAGCTAAACCAAACTTTTCAAATGTAGATGGTGAATCGATATTAAATCCACGAAATAGGATAGCACCATACTTGAGTAAGTTTTTGGCAAGAAAATTCCGATGGTAATCTAACCAATCTATCAAATCAATATTATTGATTGCGGGTTTAACTATTAGAGGTAAAGTACCACTATTACCTAAAGTTTCTGTTGTAATTAATTCTTCTGCTTGGAAGTTGACTGTTTTTCTTCGTAGATTGCTGATTTCTAATTTCTTCATATTCTATCTATGACTTATGATTAAGAGTTTTACGTTTGATGGTTTTAATTTTTTGTTGAATATCTTGTTTATGCTTAACTTTAGCAAGATTTCTTTGCTCTTCATCTACTGCTGCGATCGCATCTACTAATTCTTGTAATCTAATAGTTGAATTATTCACAACTTGAATTAAAACTATTTCCCAAAAACTCAGCATTTGAGTAATAGTTGCAGATGTAAATATATCTATATTGTATTCTAAATTAGCAATAATACCTTGCGGCGTTTCTGTTAACCTCAAAATTAAGTCAAGCTGAGTTGATTTTTTAGGTATTTCTATTGAACTGATTGTTAAATCAGGCAGCTTTAATGTTTGCGTTTGAGTATTATCAAAAACAAATTTTACTTGAAATAGTGGGGACAAATTTAGATTACGTTCTGGATTGAGAGCATTTACTAAAACATCAAAAGGTAAATCTTGATGCTCCCATGCGCCTAAGGTAACTTCTCTTATTCGTTGTAATAATTCTGAGAATGTTGGATTCCCATCAACAGAAGTACGTAGAACTAATTGGTTAACAAAAAATCCGATTAAACCTTCAGTTTCAGATATATTTCTATTGGCAACATCAGTACCAACTACAATATCTTCTTGACCGCCATAGTAATGTAGTACAGCTTTAAAAGCTGCTAATAGGGTCATAAAAAGAGTAGTGCCTTCTTGCAGATTAATACTTTTGATATTTTCAATTAATTTTGAATTGAGTGTTAAAGCTTTTTTTGATCCCCGATACATAGCAATATCAGACCGAGGATAATCTGTGGGTAATTTGAGAATTGGTAAGTTTTTTAATTGCTGCTTCCAATAACTTAATTGGTTTTTTAATACCTCTACCCTGAAGCATTGACGTTGCCAAATTGCAAAGTCTGCATATTGAATTGATAGCTCTGGAAGTGGAGAAGGTTTACCCAGACAGAATGCTTTATACAATCCTATTAATTCTTTAATTAAAACTCCTGTAGACCAACCATCAGAGATAATATGGTGCATAGTAAGCAGCAGTATATAATCTACTTTAGTTAAAGTTATAAGAGTAACTCTTACCAACGGCTCTTTATCTAAAGAAAAAGGCTTTACCGCTTCTTGTTGAGCTAATTCATTGGCTGTATACTCCCGTTCAACATCCGGTAATTCGCTGAGATCCACTATATTGATTTTTAAAGTTAAAAATGGAGCAATAACTTGAATTGGTTCTCCATCAACTACAGTAAAGTTGGTACGTAGAATTTCATGACGGCGAACAATTTCATTAAAACTTTGTTCTAAGGCTGAGATATTTAGTAAACCAACAATACGCACAGCAGCAAAGATGTTGAAAGCAGTACTATTAGGTTGCAATTGGTCTAGATACCACAATCTTTGTTGAGAAAATGAGAGAGGTATTTTCTCTAATCTAGAAGCACGTTCAATCGTTGGTAAGTTCAGGTGTAACTCTGCCT
Source organism: Nostoc flagelliforme FACHB-838 (assembly GCF_014698065.1). Taxonomy (GTDB): domain Bacteria; phylum Cyanobacteriota; class Cyanobacteriia; order Cyanobacteriales; family Nostocaceae; genus Nostoc; species Nostoc flagelliforme_B. Next base: position 102,114 of record NZ_JACJSI010000013.1, on the reverse strand, counting down.
GTTTTACTTTTTCAATTTCTTTGGCTAATTCTGCCACTGTTGGTGATTCAAATACACAACGTAGAGGCAATTCAACTTTGAAGGCGTTACGAATTTGAGAAATAACACGAGTTACTAACAGAGAGTGAGCACCTAATTCAAAGAAGTTGTCATGAATCCCCAATTGTTTGATACCTAAAATTTCTGCCCAAATACCAGTGAGCAATTCTTGAATTGGGGTCAAAGTTAGATAAGTATTTTCTTCTGAATGCTGAATTATGTCAGGTGCAGGTAAGGCACGACGGTCAATTTTGTCATTGGGCGTCAGAGGAAATTTCTCTAACACAACAAAGGCACTTGGTATCATGTAATCTACTAATTTAGCTTTTAAGAAGTTACGCAGTTCCAAAACAGAAATATTTGTTGATTGAGGAACGATATAAGCCACAAGGCGTTTATCATCTCGTATGTCTTCTCTGACTATAACTATAGTTTCTCTGATTTCAGGATGTTGATGAATTGCTGCCTTAATTTCCCCAATTTCAATGCGGAAACCTCGAATTTTAACTTGATGGTCAATACGCCCCAGATACTCAATATCACCATTAGGTAAATAACGGGCTAAATCACCAGACTTATAAAGTTTGCCTTGCTTGCTCAAAGGATGAACAATAAACCGTTCTTGGGTGATATCAGGGCGATTGAGATAACCACGAGCTAAACCAGCACCACCAATATACATTTCACCAGGAACACCAATGGGTACTAATTGCTGATTTTTATCTAATAGATAAACTTGTAAATCAGGAATTGGTCTACCAATCACACTAGCTGTTGTGTGCAAATCAGCTTTAGTTAGCGGTCGATAGGTAACATGGACGGTGGTTTCTGTAATCCCGTACATATTCACCAATTGGGGTGATTCATCTCCATGACGAGCAAACCAAGGCTGCAAACTTTGGATGTCTAGAGCTTCACCACCAAAAATGACTAAGCGCAGGTTTAAATCCTTAAGTTCACCTGTTGATTGTTCTACTTGAATGAGTTGGCGAAAAGCTGAGGGCGTTTGATTTAAAACTGTTACTTGCTCTTTGGACAATAATTCATAAAATGCTTCAGGAGTTCTGCTGACCCAGTAAGGTACAACAACAAGTTTTCCACCATAGAGTAAAGCACCCCAAATTTCCCAAACTGAGAAATCAAAAGCATAAGAGTGGAACAGTGTCCAAACATCCTGTTGATGGAAGTTGTACCAAGGTTGCACCGCCGCAAACAAACGCACAACATCGCTATGGTCGATTAACACACCTTTGGGTTGACCTGTGGAACCGGAGGTGTAAATTACATACGCTAAGTTTTGTGATGTCGCATTACTGATGGGGTTAGCTGTGCTTTGGGTGAGGAGTAAATGTTCGTCAGAGTCTAGATATACAGTCTGAGCGTTGTGTGCGGGTAATGTTTCTAATAGATGTTTTTGGGTTAACAGCACTGCAACTTGGGCATCTGCCAACATATAACCTAACCGTTCTTTCGGATAGGCTGGATCTAAGGGGACGTATGCACCGCCTGCTTTAAGAATTGCCAAGATACCGATTACCATTTCGAGCGATCGCTCTACACAAATCCCTACTAATACCTCTGGTTTTACTCCCTGTTTTTGCAAGTAATGAGCGAGTTGATTGGCTCTAATGTTTAGTTCATGATAGGTTAATTGCTGATTCTCAAATACCACTGCTACAGCATCAGGGGTTTTTTCTACCTGTGCTTCAAATATTTGATGAATGCACTGGTCTTGAGGATAATCAATTTTAGTATTATTCCATTCTAGTAATAGTTTATGTTGCTCATTTGTTGTTAATAATGGTAATTCCGAAAGGTTTTGCTGGGGATTAGCAACAACTCCCTCTAACAATATCTGAAAATGACCCAGCATTCGGGTAATTCTGGCAGCATCAAATATATCTGTATTGTATTCTAAATCTCCTTGTACCCCTGCCTCAGTCTCAGAAAGTGACAGAGTTATATCAAATTTTGCAGTCTTTTTTTCTGCTGTTAATGGTTGTAGCGTTAATTCTGGCAACTGGATGAATTCTGGTGCTGCATTCTGAAGAACGAACATCACCTGAAACAAGGGACTATGGCTTAAATCCCGTCCTGGCTGTAGTTCTTCTACTAACCGTTCAAAGGGTAAGTCTTGATGAGCATAAGCCCCTAAAGTAACTTCACGTACCTGCTGCAACAGTTTTCTAAAGGAGGTATTATTGCTAAAATTTGTACGTAGTACTAAAGTATTTACAAAAAAGCCAATTAACCCTTCAATTTCTGCTCGATTTCGGTTAGCAATGGGAGTACCCACTATAATGTCTTCCTGCTGTGTGTAGCGATATAGCAACACTTTGAATGCTGCCAGCAAGGTCATAAATAAGGTAACTCCCTCCCGTTGTGATAGGGATTTGAGTTTCTCAGTCAGGGATTTGGATAATTGGAAAGGCTGTGTTGCACCGTTATGAGATTGAATTGCGGGTCGAGGGCGATCGCTTGGTAATTCTAAAATAGGTAAATTACCGCCCAATTGCTGTTTCCAGTAATTGAGTTGGGTTTTTATCACCTCGCCTTGCAGCCATTTTCTTTGCCAAATAGCGAAGTCTGCATATTGAATTGGTAGTTCGGGAAGTGGGGAAAACTGACCTTGAGAAAAGGCTGTGTAAAGTGCTGTGATTTCTTTAATGAATATCCCTGTAGACCAACCATCAGAAACTATATGGTGCATGGTCAACAAGATTACATGGTCTGTTTCTGATAGTTGGATTAACGTGGTTCTAATTAAGCAATCTTGTACTATATCAAAGGGTTTTTGTGCTTCTAATACAGCTAGATTTTGCACTTCTTGTTGTTTTTTATCTTCTGGAAGCGCCTGCAAATCTATAACTGTAAAAGTAAAGTTTTCTCCGTTATGAATTACTTGTATTGCTTCTCCATCTACTACATTAAATTTAGTTCTTAATATTTCGTGCCTTCTGATAATTTCATTGATGCTTTTGGACAATGCAGCTACATTCAATTTACCTATGAGTCTGATTGCTACAGGTATGTTATAAGCATTACTATTTGGTTCTATTTGGCTAAAAAACCAAAGTCGCTGCTGGGCAAAAGACAAAGGTATATTTCCCTGACGAGGGACAGGTTGAATAGATTTTGAGATGGATTGTAAAGCTTGATTTGCTTGGCTGATAAAAGTTAAAATTTCCGTTTTGCGTGCTGCTAATTCCCCTTTAATATCTGGTGTGAGGGCTTCTTTAGGCGCACTACAACGCAGGCGGTCATTTTCAACCCATAATTTTATATCCAGGCTGCAAAGGTAAGACAAAAATTCCTCAATCGTTTTCATAGTTCTATTTCCTCTCTGTCGTCCACCATTTGCATAGGCACAGCCTGCAACTTTTGTACTGTCAAAATTTCCTCTATTCGCTCCACTAGATTTATCACTATCGGATTTTCAAACAAGCTACGTAAAGGTAAATCGATTTTGAACGCCTCACGCAATCGAGAAATAACTTGTGTAGCCAAAAGTGAATGTCCTCCCAACTCAAAGAAGCTGTCGTAAATACCTATTTGTTCTTGTCCTAAAACCTCAGCCCAAATATCAGCTATTATCTGTTCTGTCGGTGTACGGGGCGGGACAAAGCTTGCTGACATTTTAGTTGTTGTATCTGGTGTAGGTAAAGCTTTACGGTCTACTTTACCATTGGAGGTTAAAGGCAGTTTATCTAAGATAACAAACGCCGTTGGTAGCATATAACTAGGAAGTTTTTCTTCTAAAAAGCTGCGAAGTTTAAAAGTATTAATGTCTTGCTGTGATTTGCTAACTAAATAAGCTACCAAGCGTTGATCACCTGGTTTATCCTCCCGCGCTATCACTACATTTGCTTGTACGTCGGGATATTTATTTAATACTGATTCAATCTCACCCAATTCGATGCGGAAGCCGCGAATTTTCACCTGATGGTCAATGCGTCCCAGGTATTCAATGTCACCATTAGGTAAATAACGGGCTAAATCACCAGACTTATAAAGTTTGCCTTGCTTGCTCAAAGGATGAACAATAAACCGTTCTTGGGTGATATCAGGGCGATTGAGATAACCACGAGCTAAACCAGCACCACCAATATACATTTCACCAGGAACACCAATGGGTACTAATTGCTGATTTTTATCTAATAGATAAACTTGTAAATCAGGAATTGGTCTACCAATCACACTAGCTGTTGTGTGCAAATCAGCTTTAGTTAGCGGTCGATAGGTAACATGGACGGTGGTTTCTGTAATCCCGTACATATTCACCAATTGGGGTGATTCATCTCCATGACGAGCAAACCAAGGCTGCAAACTTTGGATGTCTAGAGCTTCACCACCAAAGATGATTAAACGCAGGTTTAAAAAAGGAAGTTCACTAACTGATTGTTCTACTTGAATAAGTTGGCGAAAAGCTGAGGGCGTTTGATTTAAAACTGTTACTTGCTCTTTGGACAATAATTCATAAAATGCTTCAGGAGTTCTGCTCATCCAGTAAGGTACAACAACAAGTTTTCCACCATAGAGTAAAGCACCCCAAATTTCCCAAACTGAGAAATCAAAAGCATAAGAGTGGAACAGTGTCCAAACATCCTGTTGATGGAAGTTGTACCAAGGTTGCACCACCGTAAACAAACGGACAACATTACTATGGTCGATTAATACACCTTTGGGTTGACCTGTAGAACCGGAGGTGTAAATTACATACGCTAAGTTATCTGGTGTGGATTGACTAATGGGGTTAGCGGTGCTTTGGGTAATGAATAAGTTCTCGTCTTGGTCTAGACAGATAGTTTGGGTGTTGTGTGCAGGTAATATTTCTAATAGATGTTTTTGGGTTAATAGTACCGAAATTTGGGCATCTGCCAACGTGTAGCCTAAGCGTTCTTGTGGATAGGCTGGGTCTAGGGGGATGTATGCACCGCCTGCTTTGAGTATTGCTATGATGCTAATGACCATGTAGAGCGATCGCTCTACACAAATCCCCACTAATACCTCTTTTTTTACTCCCTGTTTTTGCAAGTAATGAGCGAGTTGATTGGCTCTTTGATTAAGTTCTTTATAGGTTAAATATTCATTTTCAAATACTACTGCTATAGCATCAGGGTTTTTCTCTACCTGTGCTTCAAATATTTGATGCAAACATAATTCCGGTTGTAAACTAATTTCACCCTGACTCCACTCTAATAACTGCTGTGTTTCAGTAGCGGTTAATAAAGGCAACTCCCAAAGATGCTGCTGAGGATTAGTAACAATTCCTGTTAGCAAAACTTCAAAGTTTGCAGCTAAACGTGAAATTGTTATTTCATCAAATAAATCTATATTGTATTCAAAATTAACAATTAATCCCTGCTCTACATCTTCTATAACTAAACTTAGGTCAAACTTAGCTGTTGTGCCTTTATTTTCTAGAGGTTCTACCATTAATCCAGGCAATTCTAATTGTCTCATTGGTGCATTTTGCAGCACAAACATTACCTGGAAAAGAGGATTATGGCTTAAATTGCGTTCTGGTTGGATTTCTTCTACCAACTTTTCAAATGGCAAATCTTGATGAGCATAAGCCTCTAGTGCAACTTCTCGCACTTGTTTGAGCAAATCACGAAAAGTAGGATTACCAGATAGGTTACTTCGTAATACCAAAGTATTAACAAAGAAGCCAATTAAATTTTCAATTTCTGCTCTGTTTCTGTTAGCAATAGGCGAACCAATTAAAATATCGCTTTGATTTGTGTAGCGATATAGTAAGGTTTTAAACGCTGCTAACAGTGTCATAAATAAAGTGGCACTTTCTTGTTTTGAAAGATTTTTTAATTCGTCACTTAAGCTTTTTGGCAGGACAAATGATAGGGTGTTTCCAGCGTAGGTTTGGACTATGGGACGAGGACGGTCAGTAGGTAGTTGCAATATTGGTAATTCACCAGATAGTTGCTGCTGCCAATAAGCAAGTTGATTCTTTAATGCTTCTCCTTCTAACCATTGTCTTTGCCAAACAGCAAAGTCTGCATATTGTATAGATAATTGTGGCAAAGAAGAAGGCCTACCATAACTCAAATCTGTATATAGTGTAGCTACTTCTCGAATTAATATCTCTGTTGACCAACCATCAGAAACAATATGATGCAACGTGAGTAAAATTATATGATCTTCTGCATCTAATTGCAGCAGTTGCACTCGTAATAATGGTGCTTGAGTGAGGTCAAATCCTGTTTGTGCTTCTTCTTTAGTTAGGCGAGATAGTTCTGCTACTCGCTGTTCTTGGGGAATATTTTGTAAATCTACTACTGGTAATGGCAAGTTTATTGAGGTAGAAATTACCTGGATTGGTTTCCCATCAGATATTACAAAACTGGTTCGCAAAATTTCATGTCGTCTAATAATTTCGTTAAGACTAGCTGAAAGTGCATTGATATTTAGTTTTCCCTGTAACCGCACTGCTCTAGGCAAATTATATGATGGACTACCCGGTTCAAATTGGTCAAAAAACCACAGTCTTTGTTGAGCAAAAGATAGGGGGAAATTTTGATTTTTAGGAACGGGGGTAATGGTTGTGATTTCCTGTTGTTGACCCCGTATTGCAATTTCGATCTGCGCCGCTAGTGCTGCTAAATTTGCAGTTTCAAAAAGTTGTAGTAAAGGAATTTCTACGCTAAAGGTAGTGCGGATGCGGGAAACTACTTGAGTAGCAAGTAGGGAGTGTCCACCCAAGTCAAAGAAATTATCATCAATACTTACCTGTGGTATACCCAACAATTGCGCCCAAATACCTGCTAATACTTCTTCTACAGGGGTACGAGGAGCAATAAAGGTTGTTTCTCTACTGACTATTTCTTCTGGTACAGGTAAAGCATTACGGTCTAATTTACCGTTAGCGGTGAGAGGTAATGCTTTGAGAATGACAAAGGATGTGGGTATCATGTACTCCGGCAACTTTGCTTTTAGGAAGTTGCGGAAGTCATGATCTGATACTGAATGAGATGTAGGGACTATGTAGCTGACAAGGCGCTTTTCTCCTGATATGTCTTCCCTCGCAATCACTACACTTTCCCTAACTGCTGGGTGTTGACTCAAGGCTATGGAGATTTCGCCTAGTTCAATGCGGTAGCCTCTAATTTTCACCTGATTGTCGAGACGACCAAGAAATTCTAGATTACCATCAGACAGATAGCGGACGCGATCGCCTGTTTTGTAAAATTGCTGTTCACTATTACTGAAGGGATTATGAATAAATCTTTCCGCTGTTAACTCAGGTTGGTTTAAATATCCCCGCGCTAGGGAGTTACCGCCAATATACAGTTCTCCTGCTACCCCTAAAGGAACTGGTTGCAGATTTGCATCTAATACGTAAATCTGGGTGTTCGCAATTGGTTTACCGATGGGAACCGTTGCAGTTTCCGGAATTTTTTCTCCTACTGAGTAAGTCAATACACCAACAGTTGTTTCTGTGGGGCCATAGTGATTGAGAATTCGACACTGAGGCGCATTCTTTTGTATTTTCTCAATCAAATTCCAATCAGCTGCCTCACCGCCGAGAATGAGTAACTGATGAGGTAAGATTTCCCAACACTCAGAACTTAACAAAGCTGCTAAATGAGAGGGAACTATTTTCACGCAGTCGATAGGATGGCGGCGGAAATAAGTAGCTAACCCAGCCGGATCTGATGCGCGTTCCCAAGATAAGATATGCAGACATCCACCACTGCACAGACAAGGGAAAATGACGGTGTTTCCTAAATCTGCGGCGAAGGTGGAAACGCTTGCATAACTTGCATTAGCCGGAAGTTGCAGTTTCGGCAATATCCCGTACAAGTAATTAAGCAGCTGTTGATACTCAACTGCAACGCCTTTAGGTTTACCAGTAGAACCGGAAGTATAGATTATATAAACTAGATTTTCCGGCTTAATATTCTGATTAATGAGGTTTTCGGTACTTTCTTGAGAAATAATTGCCCAATCAGTATTTAAGTTTACCTCTGTGATATTGATAAAGCTTTCACTATTTCTTTGTTCCCTAATTAAAACCGATGCTTGAGCATCTTGTAAGCGAAACTGTAAGGCCTCTTGGGGAAGGTTGGAATCGAGTGGGAGGTAGGCACCGCCAGCTTTGAGAACAGCCAATAAGGATATTATAAATTTTGGCGATCGCTCTACACAAATTCCCACTACTACTTCTGGTTTTACTCCCAACTTTTGTAGGTAGTGAGCTAATTGATTAGCTTCGCGGTTTAATTCAGCATAGGTTAATTCTCCATTGTCAAACACTACTGCTACAGCATCAGGCGCTTTTTCTACCTGTTCTTCAAATAACTGATGAATACATTTATCGTGCTGGTAATCAGTCTTTGTTTGGTTAAACTCAACTAACAGTTGTTGACGTTCGCTGGGGCTGAGTATTCCTAATTTACTAATAGGTACGTGTGGATTGTTGATAAAATTTATTAATAATACTTGAAAAATTTTTGCTAGTTGTTGAATTGTTTGTTTAGAAAAATAATTAATATCATAGTAAAACTTTGCAACTAAACTATCATTACTTTGTAAACAAGTGAGTTTTACTTTAAAAGGTTCAATAAAGCTGTAGATTTCCTGTAAAGCGAATGTTACTTCGGTATTATCAAATTTAGTTTCAGAAATATTTTCAAATTCAAAGCCGATAGGAAAAGCTATTAATTTATCCTGCTCCACAGCTTCAGGAACAAAATAATCTTGCCATTCAGCAGCATTTTCTAATGTTTGCCCTACTGCTGCTAATACTTCTATAAAGTTTAAGTTAGATGTAAATTTAGTTTTAATTGGTAGCCAAGTTGCTAACAAACCAAGTACATTATGTAACTCTTCATATTCACGGCGATCGCTTGCTGTACCTATAACAATTTCTGACTCTCCTGTTAGTCGATAAATTAGTATATGCCAACAGGCTAGTAAGATGACATCAGTTGTTTTATCATACTTTTGGGCAAAATAATGAATTTTATCAGATAATTCTTGGCTAATAACTAATTGATCACTATCAGTTACAAATTGCTGATTATTTACTTGGCGTTCATTAGGTAATTTTAATACTGCTAAAGAGCTAGTTTTTTGCTGCTGCCAATATTCTTGAGCTTCCTCTGCATCTTCATCTTCAAGTAATTGATTCTGCCATTCAGATAATTGTACATATTGTACATATTCCTCGCTTAATGTCTTACCTTGACAGCAGTGAGAGTAAGCTTGACTAATTTGATTAGCTAAATTTTTGATTGTTCTAGTATCAGCACATAATGCGGGTAGAGAAATAATTAAAATATGCTGAGTATCTGACAGCTTGATTACATATAAACTTAGTGGAGAAACTTGAGAGATATTTTGATATTCCTGTCGCGCTTTCCAGAGTAATTCTTGAGTTTTCGTAGAAATATCTTCCGGCAATAAACCACTTAAATCTAGATATTCCGAATTAAATGAACTCTTATCTGCGACTACCATTACTGGAGTTTTAATTCCAGGTAGGCAATAAAAACTGGTTCTCAGGATGTCATGACGATTGACAACATCCTCAATAGCCTTTTGCAGAATCTCTGGTTGGAGATTGCCTTCAATCAAAATACTCGCTTGCGAGCAGAAAGCAGAACTATTTTGTTGTAAATTCCACAGTTTTTTTTGTTGAGGTGCGAGCCGAAAGCCGCTAATAGTTTCAGTTTGCATATTGATTTAAGATTGTTTAACGCAGAGGCGAGCGAAGTAAACACAGAGGATTAATTTTTAGGAGTATTAATATCTTTACTATTAGTCATTTCTCCCATTGCAACAACAATTTTACGCTGTCCAACAAAGGGGTTTCTGCCGTGAGCAGCCAGCATATTATCTAGCATGATTATGTCACCTTTTTGCCAGGGGAAACTAATGTGCGATCGCTGATATACTGCATCAATTTCGGCAATTTCGTCTTCTGTAATTGGTGTACCATCACCAAAGTAAACATTACGGGGTAACTTTGACTCACCAAATATTGATAGCAGCGATTCTCTAACGTCTGTATCTAGATATGAGATATGGTGTAATTGAATTTGGTTAAAAAATACAGGTTCGTCAGTTTTAGGATGTACTGCTAAAGCTGGGCGATTTTGTCGAGTCACTAAACCATTCTGATCATACCATACAAACTCAATTCCGGCTTGACGACAATAATTTTCCACTTCATTTTTATCTGTGGTTTGAAAGAAGTTTTGCCAACTAACATCTAAACCTTCAGCGAAATTTCTGACGTACATTAGTTGTTTTGTAGCTAGTTTTTCTCGCAATTGCGGACTGAGCAATTGATAAGCTTTGCGACAATCTACAATTGGGGTTTCTCCACCTTCAGTTGCAGGCTGAACACAGTAAAACCAAATCTTTAAGGGAAAACAATGTAAATGGGAGCTTTCATTGTGTAAAAGTATAGCTTTATCTGCTGGGTAAGGAGTAGAACCATAAACTTTGCCACCTTCTCCAGTGCGGGGTAAGTCCCCATATTCAGCAAATAATTTTGGACAAATTGTTTGAGCAAAATTTTCAAACTCTGAAACTGATTTTACATTAAAACCTCTAAATAAAATAGCTCCATGTTTGAATAATTCTGTTTCCAGATAATCTCGATTATTTGCAGTCAAAGATATTAAATCAACTTCTGCAATATTAGGCTGAATCACAAGCGGAAATTTTTGCCCTTCTTGCAGATAATCTATTTTAATTAATTGCTCTACTGACACACTCACTGCTTTAGGAGCAATGCTCATAAATTTTTGTCTTTTAGTGGATTTACGTTCTTGTTGTTGCATAGTTTTTTGTGATTTCTCTGCTTCCGTAAGCATTTCTAATGTATTGATGCGGCTCTGCGGTTGAGTCACAATGCTATTGATTAATGTTTGCCAGTGGTTGGTAAATTGAGTAATAGTATCTGGGGCAAATAAATCGGCGTTATATTGCCATTTGCCTTCTATACCTTGCTCAGTATCTGTCAAAAACAAAGCTAAATCAAATCTAGCATTTCTGCCTTCTAATTCCATTAAATTTAAGGTAATTTCTGGTAATTCTAAGGCTGATGTAGGTGTATTTTGCAGGACAAATAACACCTGAAATAATGGAACTGTATTACTTAAATTTCGCTCAGGTTGTAATTCTCTAACTAACTCGTCAAAAGGTAAATCTTGATGAGCATAAGCTGCTAATGTTTGTGTGCGAACACGTTGCAATAACTCTAGGAAGGTGGGATTTCCGCTTAAGTCCGTGCGTAAGACTAATAAGTTAACGAAGAATCCAATTAATTGTTCAATTTCTGCTTGGTTGCGGTTAGCAACATCTGTACCAACAACAATATCATCTTGGTTGCTGTAGCGTTGCAGTAAGATTTTAAAACTCGCCAGCAGCGTCATAAATAAGGTTACACCTGCTTGCTGAGAAAGCGATGTCTTCGACGGTAAACTACGCACTTCTTGCACAACCGAGGCAGGTATCACAAAACTATGACTAGCACCCCGGTTAGTTTTCACTTCAGCACGGGGACGGGTTGTGGGTAGTTGCAAAACAGATAAGTTTGCTAATTGCTGCTTCCAGTAACTGAGTAAAGTTTCTCGTCTTTGTCCTTGCAAGTGTTGACGTTGCCAAACTGCAAAGTCTACATATTGAATAGGTAATGTTGGTAAAGGAGAAGGTTCACCAACAGCAAAGGCGGCGTAAAGTGCTGCTATCTCCCTAATTAATACACCCTGTGACCAACCATCAAAAACGATATGGTGGATAGTGAATAGTAATATGTGTTCTTGTTCGCCTAGCTGTAAAAGCGTGCATCTGAGTAATGGTGCTTGGGTAAAATCAAAGGCAAGTTGGAATTCTTTAATACTCAAATGCTCAATTTCTGTTTCTTGTTGAACTTTCGGCAATTCCCGCAAGTCAACTACAGGTATTTTTAGCTGCACATCGGGGGTAATTATCTGTAATGGTTGCCCATCAACTAAACTAAAGGTAGTACGTAAAACTTCATGACGGCGAATAATTTCGTTAATACTTTGCTCTAACGCCTCTACATTTAACTCACCCACAAGGCGAACTAATGCGGGCATATTGTAGATATCGCTACCAGGATTTAGCTGTTCTAGTAACCATAATCTAGCTTGGGCAAAAGATAAAGGTAAATTGCGATGGCTACGCCCGCCGCAGGCATCGCGCGGAACGGGCTTAATTGCAGAAACACCCTGATGACTGGTTTGTTGAATATTTTTAGCTAGTTCTGCAATAGTAGGGAATTCAAATAAACGTTGAAGTGATATATCCACCCCAAAAGTTTTGCGAATACGCGAAATAACTTGAGTTGCTAATAACGAATGTCCGCCTAGCTCAAAGAAGTTGTCGTGAATACTAACTTGAGAAACGCCTAAAACTTGAGTCCAAATTTCCACTAAGACTTCTTCGACTGGATGACGAGGCGCAACAAAAGTGCTTGCTAATTCCAAGCTATTATTTTCTGGTGCGGGTAAGGCGCGGCGGTTTACCTTCTTGTTAGGAGTTAAAGGTAGAGAAATTAAGAAGACAAAAGCACTGGGTATCATGTATTCAGGTAGCTTTTGCCGTAAATACTGACGCAGTTCGTCAATAGTGACATTTTTAGTAACTAAATAAGCAACTAAACGCTGATTTACTGGTACATCTTCCCGTACCATTACTACACATTGATGTACTGCGGAATGCTGTTCTAACAGGGTTTCAATTTCACCTAACTCAATGCGGAAACCTCGGAGTTTAACTTGATAGTCAATGCGTCCTAAATATTCAATGTCACCAGTAGGTAGATAGCGAGCTAAATCACCTGTTTTGTAGAGTAATGTTTCTAGCTTAAATGGGTTATGAATGAATTTTTCTTTAGTTAATTCCGGTTGATTAAAATAACCCCGCGCTAAACCTGCGCCGCCAATATAAAGTTCTCCAGGAAAACCTACGGGTACTGGTTGTAAATATTTGTCTAAAATGTAAATTTGAGTATTAGCTATCGGACGACCAATAGGAACTATAGCTTCACGCTCATCTACTTGATGAATGGTAGACCAAATGGTTGTTTCTGTAGGGCCGTATAAGTTCCAGATACTAGCCGCCCTTTGACGTAACTGTGAAGCTAAGTTTTGGGGTAATGCTTCACCACCACAGAGTATTTTAAGTTGTCCATTTCCTTCCCAGCCTGCATCTAATAACATTCGCCAAGTGGCTGGGGTGGCTTGCATAAAAGTTGCAGCAGAATTATTTAATTGTTGTAATAACTGAATGCCATCTGTTGCAACTTCCCGACTGGCTAAAATTAATTTAGCTCCTGTTATTAAGGGAAGAAAGATTTCTAAAACTGCAATATCAAAAGACAGGGTAGTTACTGATAGCAGGTTGTCTGTATTTGTTAACGGCAACTTCTGCTGCATTGCAATGAGGAAATTTACTACACTGCGATGAGTAATTTGTACACCTTTGGGTTTGCCTGTAGAACCAGAAGTATAAATTATATAGCTTAGGTTACTTGCATCAGTATTTATATCAACTGGGTTTTGCTGATATGCAGTGATGTTTTCCCAGTTGCTATCTAAACAAATAGCTTTGGCGTGGTGAAGTGGAAGAGTTGTTAATAAGTGTTGCTGGGTTAATAAGACGGAGATTTGGGAATCTTCCAGCATGAACGCCAAGCGCTCTTGAGGTAATGTAGGGTCTAGTGGTATGTATGCACCGCCTGCTTTGAGAGTCGCTAAAAGAGCGATGATCATTTCTAAGCTTCGCTCTACACAAATCCCTACTAATACCTCTTTTTCTACTCCGAGTTTTTGCAGATAGTGGGCGAGTTGATTTGCTTTGGCGTTTAGTTCCCGATAGGTCAATTGCTGATTCTCAAATACCACAGCAACAGCATCAGGGGTTTTCTCGACTTGTGCCTCAACTAGCTGATGAATACATAGGTCTTGCGGATAATCAACTTGTGTATTATTCCACTCTTCTAATAACTGATAACGCTCGGTAGCTGTTAGTAATGGTAATTCGCCAATACACTGTTCAGGATTTGCCACCATACCTAATAGTAAAGTTTGCAAATGCCCCAACATCCGAGCAATTTTATCATTGTTAAAGCGAGTGCGATCGCAGGAAACTTTTAGTGATAATTCTGAATCGACTTGTACTGAAATAGTAAGCGGATAGTGAGGGTGAATAAAACTATCAATATTAGATATTTTAAGGTTATCTATTGGTTGTTGTAACGAAGAGTTTAGTGGATAATTATGAAAATTAAATATACTTTCAAATAAAGGTTGCCCAGTTGCAATTTTACTCCACTTTTGAATCTCTATTAATGGAGTGTATTCGTATTGACGCACTTCATTTTGTTGTCTTTGTAATTGCTTGAGCCACGGTATGAGAAATTCTTTTGGATTAATGCTTACTCTTACTGGTAAAGTGTTAATAAACACTCCGACCATTGATTCTACACCCGCTAAATTGGTAGGACGACCAGAAACAACTCCCCCAAAAACAATATCGTTCTCACCACTATAGCGACTTAAAAGAATCGCCCATGCTCCCTGCAATATTGTATTGAGCGTTAGTTGTTGTTGCCGAGCTAAAGACTGCAACGAGGTTGTTTCTGTAGTTGATAAGCGCAATATCTGCGTATTATAGTTTTTATTTTCACTAATCTGGTTGCTAAGATTCTGCTCTACCCCTACAGAAGTGACTGTAGTAAAACCTTTGAGATATTTTTTCCAAAAAATTTCTGCACTTGATAAATTTTGCTTTTGTAGCCAAGCAATATAGTCTCGATAAGGGCGAGGTTTTTGTAACTGTATATCTTCACCTTGGTTTAATGCTTGATAGCAAGTAAATAGTTCTTGAAGTAGTAAGGAAGAAGACCAGCCATCTAAGAGTAAGTGATGATGAGTCCAAATAAATTTGTAGTGTTTTTCAGTTAATTGGAGTAGCTTTAATCGCATCAGTGGGGCTTGAGAAATTTCAAAACCTTTTTCTCTTTCTGCTACTAAACAAGTCTCAATGTGTTCTTGCTGTTCAATCAATTCTAATTTAGATAAGTCTTGTTGCTGCCAAGGTAGTTTTACTTGTTTATGCACTACTTGCACAGCTTCTTTAATTCCTTCCCAAATAAAGGAGGTTCGCAATATTGAATGCTTTTCAACTAACTTTTGCCATGCTTGTTGAAATAAAGCAATATTTAAATCCCCTTGGATATCACAACTTAACTGCTCAACATATACTCCTGATTTGGGTGCATAAAGTGTGTGAAAGAGTATGCCCTGCTGCATTGGTGATAGTGGATAGAATTCATCAATATTTTTCATAATTTTTACACAGTTTCACCTTTTATTGATGCTTTTAACAGAGTTGCTGAATATATTTTTACAGGTTTGTTGGATCATCGATAGCAGGAAATTTTAACCCCAAATCTGCTAATGAATCTATACCTATTTCTTTTAAAAATTCAGGTCTTAAAGTGTTGTTTTCAACTACATTACCTGGTGCTGTGTTATCTCCTTTATAGATAAAAACTTGATTGCGGTAAAAATGTATTCCGACAATATGCTTATCAAAATAGTTAGGAGTGTACCCTGGATGAATAAATTCTTGGTGGCTCAAGCAATCAACTAGTCTTTTGAAGAAATTCATCATAGTCTTTTGGTCATACAAATCCAGACTGCCACCATATTCTGCCCAATGAGGAGCAACATCATCCTTGCAGAACTTTGACCAATTATCGTAACTTGGTATATAAGATGTATGCGTATCCTCTACTACATAGATTCCGCCATTATTCAATTCTGGAAACAAAATTTTAAATGTTTTAATTACATGGTCATTACGATGACTACCATCATCAATAATAATATCAAATTTACCAGTTTCAGCTACAACTTTATTGAGAAAGATTTCATCCTCTTGGCTACCTTGAAAAATTTTAATGCGGTCTTCCTCCAAAACCTTTTTATCTACAATATCCATCCCATAAATCATACTGTTGGGAAAATACTGCTTCCATATTTTCAAGGAATCACCACCAGAATAAGGGTCTTCATAACCTCCTACACCAATTTCTAAAATTTTTAAATTTTTATTTCTCAGTGGTGCAAAATGCTCTTGGTAATGCTGACCAAATAAATGAGGGTTCCATTTACTACTATAAAGGGGTAATAATTTTTGTAAGTCATTCCGGTAGAGGAATGACATAATTTGATGCTGCAATTTTTGGAAAAAAGGAGTTGAATTTTTGGCTAATAACATCGTGATTGGCTCTATCAATATTATGGTTTACACGTTCCGATTTATTTAACTTGTAACTTGATTAATGGCTGCCAAAATATTGTTAATGTCGTCTTGATTCCATTGGCTAGATTCAAATTCAGTAAAGTCTGAAGGCGTATAGTTTGGCACTGTAGAAGACTGACTACCAGTAATTAGAGAAAGTAATGCTGTTTTAAAATCTTGAGCTAAACTCTCGATAGTCTGCCGTTGATGGATGTTTTGGCTGTAAATCCAATCGATTTTGAGTTGTTCTTGGACTATCAAGGCATTAATTTCTATGAGATGGCTGCGTTGTGCGCGTGAACTGCGAGACAAACCGCTAGATTTTGGCGTGAATAAAGAAGACTCAGGTACAGTTTGCTCGTAGTTGCCAAGGTAAAGGAAAAGTACCTCTGCTTGTTGTAGCGAGAAGCCTCCGGCTCGCTGACGCGATCGCAATTTTTCGGTAATAATCTCATCGCCACTCAAATAGCGTAAAACACCATAACCCAAACCCTGATTTGGGAAACTACGAATTTGCTCTTTCACCTGCTTTAAGATTTCCCCAGTTTCTTCAGTCTCCCCAATTTCCAATAACATGGGGGCGATATTGGTAAACCAGCCTACTGTACGGGATAAATCAATATCATCGAAAATTACATCTCTGCCATTTCCCTCTAAGTCAACCAGCAATGATTGCTTACCAGTCCATTTACTAAATGCTTGTGCTAAACCAGCAAGTAACACATCATCCGTTTGGGCTCGATATATGGCAGCAATTTCTTCCTGTAATGCTTGCGTTTCTTCAACACTCAAGATTACAGAAATAGTATCAGCCGATTCTACAGTATTAGCACCATCCGCATAATCTACTGGCAAAGGTAATAACCATTCACGTTCAGCTGCTAACCAATAAACCTGTTCTCTTTGTAATTCAATTGACTGGGCGTACTCAGTTAGCCGCAAAGCCCACTGTTTAAATGAAGTCGTCTTCGACTGTAGCTTAATTGCTTGTCCTTGGCTTAGTTGTTGGTATGCAGTCTCCAAATCTTCTAGCAAAATTCGCCAAGAACCAACATCAATGGCCAAATGGTGAACCGCCAACAGTATCCGGCTTGGTTGATGGGTTCCAAAATCAAATAAGGCAATCCGCACAATTGGGCCAGAAGTCAGATTGAGACTCGCTTGTATTTTCATAGCAGCTGCCTCAAACGCCTGTTCTTGCTGTTGCGGTAACAGTCTTGATAAATCTATTTGTTCAAACGGTACAACTTCATCAGAACTAGCATTTATTTGTTGCCAACCTGATCCTTCTTCTCTAAAACGCAGACGTAAAGCATCATGATGAATCAGTAAATGCTGAATCACTTGTTCCAAGAACACCAGGTTCAGAGATTGTTGCACTTCTAACACAACTGTTTGATTCCAGTGGTGTGCATCAACTAAATTCTGCTCAAAAAACCAGTGCTGAATCGGTGTTAGGGGTAGTTCTCCTTCCACTAATCCCTGTTCACTGAAGACAGTCTGAGTTCTGCCTGCTATTTCTGCTAATTGTCCAATAGTTGGGTATTCAAACAAATGCTGATTAGTAAACCGCAATCCTGCTTTGTTGGCTCTAGCGGTAATCTGAATACTGAGAAGCGAATCCCCCCCTAATTCTAAAAAGTTATCTTCAATACCTATCGGTTCAATACCTAGAATTTCTTGCCAGATATTAGCAATGGTTTGCTCTATTTCATTTCTAGGAGCAATATAACTATTCTGCAAGAATGGTCTGGAGTGCAATGTTAGTGAATTAGGTTGATTAATAATTGCTGAAGGCTTAATCCACTGTTCAATTCTGGCTTGTAAATCAGTTGTTGAAACAACTATCTGATTAACTTTAGTTATAGATAAGACTTGTTGAAATACCTCAACCCCTTCATGATTGCTCATGAACAATTCAGTAGAAATTTCTGGTTTTGTCACCAACTCTGTAGCTAATTGACTGGTTAACCAGTTATCCCAATTCACACTAATCCAAGGTGTAGAGCTTGTCTGGTTGTGCTTGTGAACAAAGGCATCGGTGAAGTGATGGGCTGCTGGATACGCTGCCATTCCTAATGCACCTAAAACAGATGATAAGGAAGATATCAAGACACAGAAGTCAAGGTTTATTCCTTGCAATGCTGTTTCTAAAATAAACAGTCCATGACCATTAGCTCTGATCTGTTGTTCGCATTCGTTTCTAGTTATCTCTTGAACTGTTTTAAACAGCTTAATTCCAGCAGCATGAATGACACCATTTATCTGACTAAAACGGTCTACAACCTGAGTAATAACCGCTTGCATTTGGGCTAAATTGGCTACATCAGCGTTTAGGACTATAATCTCTGCACCCAGTTGTTCTAGTGCTTGTAATTTCTGAATCTTACTGCTGAATTTATCTTGTTCGTCGTGTGTTTCCAGCCATTGCTGCCATTCATCTGTGCTAGGGAAAGCCGAAGAGCTAATCAGTACTAGTTTCGCTTTGACTGTCTGAGCTAAATACTCAGCAATTTCTAAACCGATACCACCTAAACCACCAGTAATTAGATAGACTCCTTCTTGTCGCAACTTGGGCGGTTGGTCGTTATCTAGCCGTAATGGTTCATAAGATTGTACCCAACGATGATGCCCACGATAAGCGATCGCACTCTCAAATTCTTTAGCATTTAACTCAGCTAAAAGTTGGTCTAACAGTTGGCTTTCTGCAACAGTTCCAGCCAGAGGAAGCACAATATCAATGCTGCGACAGCAAATATTGGCATACTCTTGCGGAATTGTTTTACACATTCCTAAAACAGTTGCTTTCTCTGGATTTAATTTTTCCAGCCCTGTCACATCGTATATATCATTGGTAACGACCAAAATATCTACAATTTGAGTAATATTTTGTTTACTCAGAGACTGTGCCAAAAATAACAAGCTATAGAAACCTGGGTTTTGGCAATTCTCAAATAACTCAATTCCTGATATTGTTTGTTCAGTTGGTGTGATACTCCATAAATGTAGAATTACATCTGGAATTTGCCCAAAAAATTGCAATTCTTCGATTAGAGCATCATAATCATCAGACTGACTGGGATTGATGGTATATTCCCTTTCACTTAATTTGCCAAACTGCTCTCCCTGCCAGACAGTAATAACATTTTGCCCTTCACTTTCTAAACGTTTGACTATTTGTGAACCTACTTGATAAGTATCAGCAAATACCAAGACCTGTTTTTCAGATTTTACAGGTTGGGGAGCAATTGCTTGTTTCCAAATAGGTAGGTAAAACCAGTCTGCTATGTCGGGCTTTTTCTTGTTAGCAGCCAGAGATTCACTAGATTTTTTCTGAGGTTCTATCCAATAACGCTGACGTTCAAAAGGATACGTCGGTAGCGGGATGCGATAACGGCGCTCAGAAGTATTAAAGTTAGACCAATCTACTACAACTTCGAAAAACCAGAGGCGACCAAGTGTATTGAGCAAGAACGCTGTATCTGCTTGTTCTTCTTTAGGATGTCGTAATGAAGACAGTATCGGCTGCTGAGTTACTCCGGCTTGTTGTTTGACAAAGGTACACAACGTCCGCCCCGCCCCTACTTCTAAGAGAATGCGGTTTGGCTCTTGCAGTAACACAGAGATACCATCTGCAAACCGCACTGTTTGTCGTAAATGAGTTGCCCAGTAATGCGGATCTGTAGCTTCCTGTGCCGATATCCAAGTTCCGGTGAGATTGGAGATAAAGGGAATTTGCGGTGAATTTAAAGTAATTTTCTTAACTTCCGCAATAAACGCCTGTAAAATCGGTTCCATCATCTGAGAATGGAAAGCATGGGAAGTATACAGGCGACGGCATTCTATTCCTTGAGCAATTAGTTGCTCAGAAAGTGCATCTATAGCGGCATGAGTTCCTGACACTACACAAGAAGAAGGGGAATTATTGGCAGCTATAGATAAGTTTTCATTTAGTAAAGGTTTGACTTCTACTTCTGAGAGAGGAATCGATAGCATACTCCCGCTTGGCAATTGCTGCATGAGTCGCCCACGCATGGCAACAAGAGTTAATGCGTCTTCTATGGACATCACACCAGCAAGACAAGCAGCCACATATTCGCCGATGCTATGACCAATCATTGCACTGGGAGAAATGCCCCACCACATCCACAACTGCGCCAAGGCATACTCGATGACAAATAATGCTGGCTGGGTTAGGGATGTTTGCGTGAGCTTTTCTTGTGCTGTTTCTGTGTCAGACTCTTGGGGATAGATGACTGTACGTAAATCTAGACTCAATAGAGGCTGAAGTATCAAACAGCAACGGTCTACAGCTTGACGAAAGACTGACTCTGTTTGATAGAGTTCCTTGCCCATGTTGACATACTGACTACCTTGCCCAGGAAACATGAAGGTAATCGGGCGATCGCATGGTTCTTGGTAGTGAGTAAAAACGCGTTGAGAAGCTCTATTTTCTAACGCACTGACCGCATCTTGAATATTCTCACACACCAAGATACGACGATGATTAAACTCTTTACGCCCTACTTGCAAGGTATAAGCAACATCCGCCAGATTTAGCTCAGGATGTTGTATAAGATGTTGAGCTAGATTATCAGTAGCAGTTTCTAATGCAAATTCCGTCTTGGCAGAGATGACTAACAGATTATATTTTCTCCCCTGCGCCCCTGCACCCCTGCACCCCTGCTCAATAACTGGTGCTTCTTCAAGAACAACATGAGCATTCGTTCCCCCCATTCCCAAAGAACTAACACCCGCGCGACGCGGAGATAGTTCTTGTTTCCATTGGGTTAGTTTTGTATTGACGTAAAAAGGACTATTGTCAAAATCAATTTGGGGATTGGGTTGTTCAAAATTCAAGCTGGGTGGTATTTGTTGATTTTTTAGGGCTAAAGCTGTCTTGATTAGTCCTGTGACTCCAGAGGCTGCATCTAAATGACCAATATTTGTTTTGACAGAACCGATCGCACAAAAACCTTTTTTGTCTGTACTAGAGCGAAAAACTTTGGTTAAAGCCGCAATTTCAATCGGATCGCCTAAAGTTGTACCAGTACCATGCGCTTCAATATAGCTGATGGTTTCCGGTTCAACGTCGGCTAACATAATGGCTTCGGCGATCGCTTCTGCTTGCCCATCAATGCTAGGCGCTGTATAACCAACTTTCAGTGAACCATCGTTGTTGGTAGCCCAACCTTTAATGACTGCATAGATGTGATCACCATCGGCGATCGCATCTTCTAGCCGTTTGAGTAAAACAACCCCTACACCATTACCAACAGTTGTACCTTGGGCTTGAGCATCAAAAGCACGACAATGGCCATCAGGAGATAAAGTTCCTCCTGGTTGATACAAATAACCAGTTTTGTGAGGAACTCGAATCGAAACCCCTCCTGCCAAAGCCATATCACATTGATAATTAATTAAACTTTGACAAGCCAAGTTTATTGCTACTAATGAAGTAGAACAAGCTGTTTGAACAGTCAGACTTGGGCCAGTTAAATTTAATTTGTAAGAGACACGGGTAGACAGAAAATCTTTATCATTACCAATTAATTTTTGATAAGACTGTGCCGAGCCAAATTTGTCAGCATTTAAGTCAAAGGATAAATAATTATTTAAACTAGCACCAGCATAAACTCCTATCCGACTTTCACATCTATTAGAGTCATAACCAGCACTTTCCAATGCTTCCCAAGCACACTCTAAAAATAAACGGTGTTGTGGATCTGTAATTTCCGCTTCTTTAGGATTAAAGTCAAAAAATGCAGCATCAAATAAATCAATATCTTCTAAAACACCGGTTGCTTTGACATAGTTACTATCATCCACACAGCTAGGAGCAACACCTGCTAATAATAACTCTTCATCTGTAAGCTGAGAAATTGATTCTATTCCCGCTTGTAAATTGTGCCAAAAATCTTTAACGTTATTAGCTCCAGGGAAACGTCCTGATATGCCAATAATTGCTATTCCTTCCATTGATGTTTCAGATGCTGTACTACCCATCTTTTCTTACTTGGGTTGGTTTAAAATAATTTTTTTAACGCAGAAGCTTAGAGAGACTTTTCGATTATTTCATGTAACTGAGGAGAGAGTAAATTCTGCGTTTTATATCAGTAAATGAGCGGCGACCGTGCAGAAATCTAGAATTATCTATCATCACTAAATCGCCACCTTGCCAGGGTATCACCTCAGTTAAGTTATTCATCACTTGCTGAATTTGGTTGATAACTGTTGATGGGATAGGTGAAGCATCATCAAAAGTGACGGCTCCTCTAGGATTTTTGTATTCAGCAATTAGACTATTAGCAAATGCGTCTTGATGACCATATTTTGTTTTGACTACAGCCGAGCAAACATATTCTATAGAAATAGACTGGTCTTCATTAATTTTGTAAGTTAATCCAGGAATACCATTGAGAGTGCGTTTGACATCAACTAGAGTAGCGCCAACTCCCAAAAAGCGCTTCCAGTCAGCAGCCGGAAATTTTTGGAAGAATTTGATTTTTTTAGCAATAAATAATTGTCGCAATTCTTCATCTAATTCTTGCCAAACTTGTACACCATCCCAATATAAAGTTTCACCGCCTTGAGAAGCTGGTACACCACAGCAAAACCAGATCACATCAGGACGAAATGGAGAATTTGCATTCTCGCAATGGGGGCTAACATAGTGCATCCCTGGGTCTACTAAAGTGACATATTTATTGCGTGGATCAACTACTGGTCTATCTTTATCTAAGATAAATCTTGAACTGAATTTTTCGGCAAATGCCTTCATCTGTTCATAGTTAACACTAAATCCTCGAAATAATAAAACACCATTTGATTTAAAGTAGTCTAAAGTTTCTTGTACAGGCAGTTGCAAAATTGATTGCGAAGTATTGTTATGAATTATTTTTGCACTGCTGATTGATAATGTATCAATTTCAAACATTATAGTCTTTATTCCCTAATTTAAGTAATTGGTATTAATTGGTATTTATGGCATCAGTACAATAGTTAGTTATTTAGATTTCTGCCGCGTTTCATCAAGCTTTTTTGTCTATTTACAGCTTCTCTTTGCTTTTGAATGCGGTTATTTAAAGATTCAAAAGCTGATGTTTCTTTTGAACTTATATTTATATACTTAGCCAAAGATTTGATAGTTGGGTTCTGGAACATTTCTACAACTGAAATCTCACTGTGTAGAACTTCTCGTAATTTATAATTAACCTGAACCATTAATAACGAATTACCACCCAAATCAAAAAAATTATCATTAATACCCACTTGTTCTAAGTGTAATATCTCAAGCCAAATTTTAGCGATCGCTCTTTCTACTTCAGAATTTGGTGCTTCATAAGCCTCTTTTAAATCAGGGCGTTGAATGTCTAGTACAGGTAAGGCATGGCGGTCTATTTTACCATTAGGTGAAAGTGGTAATGTTTTTAACTCCACAAAAACAGAAGGCACCATATAATCAGGTAGTTGATCCTTGAGATAATCGCGTAATTCATGCAAAGCAAATGTCATTTCTGAATCGGGAACTACATAAGCTACCAAGCGCTGATTTTTTGGGATATCTTCTCTAGCTATTACTACCGTTTCTCTTACTTTTGGATGTTGTCTTAAGACTGCTTCAATTTCTCCTAGTTCAATGCGGAAACCACGAATTTTAACTTGGTGGTCAATTCTGCCTAAATATTCAACATTTCCATCAGAACGATAACACGCTAAATCACCTGTTTTGTATAAAAACTGTCCTGATTGAAATGGACTACAAATAAACTTTTCTTGAGTCAATTCAAGTTTATTCCAATAACCACGCGCCAATCCTACACCACCAATATGTAACTCACCACTTACACCAATGGGAACAGGTTGTAAATGTTTATCTAAGATATATATCTGTGTATTGGCTATCGGACGGCCAATGGGAACTATTTTCTCATTACTATTAGGTTGACAAGCCCAATAAGTTACATCTATTGCCGCTTCGGTTGGGCCATAGAGGTTGTGTAATTCGGCGTTTAATCTTTCAAAGAAACGTTCTTGTAGGTCAAAAGATAGCGCTTCGCCGCTACAAATCACCTGTTTAATACTACCACATTTCTCTAGTTCTATTTCTTCTAGAAATACTTGCAACATTGAAGGAACAAAGTGAAGCGTCGTAATTTTTTCTTGGGCAATTAGTTGAACTAAATAACGGCTATCTTGATGTCCACCTGGTTTGGCTAGAACTAAACTCGCACCTGTCAATAAAGGCCAGAAGAATTCCCAAACAGAGACATCAAAGCTGAATGGTGTTTTCTGTAAAACTTTGTCGGTTGCTGTGAGTTGATATGTATCTTGCATCCACAGTAAGCGGTTGCATAAACCTTTGTGAGTGTTCATTGCACCCTTGGGTTTTCCTGTGGAACCGGAGGTGTAAATTACATAAGCTAGGTTTTCTGTTGTAACTTCACTAGTTGGGTTTTCAAGGCTGTAAGCAGCAAACTCTTGAGCGTCGGAGTCTAGACATACTACTTGTGCTTGATGTGGCGGTAGTTCTGGGACTAGATGTGGTTGCACTAACAGCATCGACACTTGAGCATCTCCCAGCATGAATGCTAAACGCTCTTTGGGATAAGTAGGATCTAAAGGTACATAAGCACCACCTGCTTTAATAATTGCTAATATCCCAATTACCATCTCTAAAGAACGTTCCATGCAGATACCCACCAATACGTCTGGTTTTACACCCAGAGTTTTGAGATAGCGAGCAACTTTGTTGGCACGTTCGTTTAACTCTCGATAGGTAAGTTTTTGATTTCCAAAGATGAGAGCGATCGCATCTGGTGTATGTTCTACTTGCTGCTCAAATAGTTGGTGTATACACTGGTTTTGCGGGTAGTCTCTCTTAGTATCATTCCATTCAATAAGTAACTGATGTCTTTCAACTTCTGTTAACAACGACAATTCTGCAATTTTAGTATCGAGTTTGCTAACTACACTTTCTAGTAATGTCTGGAAATGTCCTAGCATCCGATGGATAGTATCGGTGTTAAATAAATCTGTGTTGTACTCCAATGTTGCAACTAATCCCTGTTCTCTGTCTTCCATGAACAGAGTTAAGTCGAACTTAGCCGAGCCGTTATCACCCTCCGCGAAAGTTAGAGAAACATCTGATAACTTTGGTGTAGCGATCGCCACATTCTGAAGAACAAACATCACCTGAAATAGGGGGTTATGACTGAGATCGCGTTCAGGCTGTAGTTCTTCTACTAACTTATCAAAAGGTAAGTCTTGATGAATATATGCTTCTAAAGCTGTGGATTTGACTCGTGCGAGTAATTCTCTAAAAGTAGGTTGCTCAGATAAATCAGTACGCAACACTAAAACATTGACAAATAATCCTATTAATGATTCAACTTCAACAGAGTTACGATTAGCAACTGGCGAACCTACTAAGATGTCTGTTTGTCCTGTGTAGCGGTACAACAACGTTTTGAACACCGCCAACAGGGTCATAAATAGAGTTGTGCCTTCTTGATGGCTCAGTTGCTTTAATGAGTCTGTAAGATTTTTGGGTAAGGATAGTTGGACTTTAGCACCGTTGAAGGTTTGTACAGGCGATGTCTTGCGACAAGCCGCTCCGCGTCTACGCGGATGATCGCAAGGTAAATCTAATATAGGCAGCTTACCACCTAATCGCTGTTTCCAGTATGTAAGTAGGGTTTGAATGCGCTCAGAATGTAAATTATTTCGTTGCCAATAAGCAAAATCTACATATTGAACAGGCAGTTCAGGGAGTGGAGAGAGTTTCCCATTAGCAAATGCATCATATAGCGCTGCTAATTCTCGAATGAACACCCCAACAGACCAGCCATCTGAAACTATATGATGGAAGGTAATCAGCAACCTGTATTCATTATCTGTCAAGCGTAGTAGCAAGCCACACAATAGTGGTTGACAAGACAAGTCAAACTGATATTGAGCTAACTCTGTCGTTAGACTTTGTGCTGCAACTACCGCATTATCCTCTGACAACTCCCGCAAATCTTCTATCGGTAAGCTAAAGCTAACAGTCGGATTAATTACCTCAACGGGTTGACCATCAACTAATACAAACTTAGTTCGCAAGACTTCATGACGTTGGATAATTTCGCTGAGGCTTTGTCTCAGTGCAGCTATGTTTATCTTTCCTGTTAAATTAATAACAATAGGAATGTTGTAAGCAGGAGTGTCAGGTGCTAACTGATGAATAAACCACAGTCCCTGCTGCGAAAAAGATAAAGGATGATAGTCAGTGCTTTTCTCAACTTTAGTCAAAGTTATTAATGGCACATCACCCGCTGTAATTTCAGCCAGGATCTTTGTTGCCAATCCTTGAATACTCAAACCTTCAAAAAAGTCTGCTACGGACACAGCGACTTCTAAATGGCTTTCAATTAGGTTTTTTAGCTCAAAAACTCTTAAAGAGTCAAATCCTAAGCTACTTAAAGCTTGCTTACTATCTATTTGCATGGGTGTTATTTTCAACACTCGCGCTACTTGTTCAACTAGATAAGACTCTAATAATAGTTGAGACTCATTCGGGGTAAGCGACAAAAGAGTTATGCGATTTAGCTGGAGATTATTTTCGGTTTCTACAAAATTAATTCTTTGAGTAATATTGCTACTTATTATCTGTAATTCACCAGCCAAAAACTCTGCTTTCGTAGCACGGCGTTGAATTTTACCACTAGAAGTCTTGGGAATACTACCTGGTTTAATCAAAACCACCCCATAAACTTGCACTTCATGCTCTTCTGCTACTCTTTGACGAATTGCAGCTGTAACCTCTTCTAAATTTGGTTTGGCACGAAATTCTAATTCTTGTACGACTACCAATTGTTCTTGATGATTAACTTCTACACAGAAGGCTGCATTACCACCAGCACGTAATGATGGATGAGAACGTTCTGCGGTCAGTTCAATATCCTGTGGGTAAAGGTTGCGACCACGAATAATAATTAAATCTTTGGCTCTACCGGTAATAAAGACTTCCTCATTATCCAAAAAGCCTAAATCACCTGTGCAAAGAAAAGGCCCTTCCCCTGTGTCTTGCAAAAAGGCATGGAAAGTCTGTTCTGTTTCTGCTTGACGATTCCAATAACCTTTGCCAACACTGGGGCCAGATACCCATATTTCTCCTACTTCTTTATCCTGACAACGAGTTGAAGTTTCTGGGTTGACAATTACAACCTGCTGTTGTGGCACACTGCGACCACAGCCGACTAATACTATTGAATTATTATCATTGTTAGTAACAGTTTCAATTACATGATTGTGTTCTAAAGCGTTTTTGTATACATGCTTGGTTCTTACTAACGCAGACTTGACGCTACCAGATACCATCAAAGTGGTTTCTGCCATGCCGTAACAAGGATAAAAAGCTTCTCGACGAAAACCGCATTCAGCAAAGGTAGTTGCAAAACGCTCTAAGGTTTCTTGGCGAATTGGTTCAGCGCCATTAAAAGCCACATCCCAACTGCTTAAATCTAGATTTGAGCGTTGTTCAGGCGTAACTTTTTCAATACAAAGTTCATAAGCGAAGTTGGGAGCGCCACTGGTAGTTCCTCTATAACGAGAAATCGCCTGTAACCAACGGTAAGGACGTTGAAGAAAAGCTGCGGGTGGCATCATAATACAAGGAAAACCGCCATACAAAGGTTGCAGTACGCCGCCAATCAGTCCCATATCATGATAAACAGGCAGCCAAGTGACAAACTTACTACTAGATGTATGCTCCATATACTGGCGTGTCACCTCAGCATTATGTAGTAAGTTGCCATGAGTGACCATGACACCTTTGGGTGTGCCAGTAGAACCAGAAGTGTATTGCAAAAACGCCAGAGTATCTGTATTGATAACAGGCTCTTGCCAACCTTCTTCTATACCTGGTGTGAGGTTGTCGGTAGTTAGCCAGAGGAGATTGTTTATATCAAATTTATCGGCAAGCAAAGACTTCAACTGAGCCAAGATGGCCGTTGTTGTCAGGATTACTGCTGTTTGTGAATCTTGCAAAATTGCCAAGATTCTGGGGGTGTTGCGTTGGTTGCGTGGCGGATATGCTGGAACTGCTACCAGACCAGCATATAGACACCCAAAGAAGGCTGGTAAGTAATCGATCCCCGGTGGATAAAGCAATAAGGCACGCTCACCGCTTAAACCTAATATTTGCAGTTGAGATGCGATCGCTCTACTGTGCCGATCTAACTCTTGATAAGTTAAAGTCGTTGCTTGCGCTTCGCCATCGTACAGAAAGGTAAAAGCCTCAGTGTTTGCTTGTTCTATAGACCTGTAACGCAGTAGTTCTACCACTGTCGAACACTTACAGATTATTTCTTCTAAATCGTTGACATATTGAGTCATTGTACTTTCAAAGCCCTGATGCACAGAGCGAATTCTTATAGTTAACTAGCAGTAGTAGCTTGTTTAAAGGGATTAAACGCCTTTATACTGCCCCATTGGTATTACGTTAATCTTTAGCTTTTAACAATAATATCAAACTATTGCTATTAATTGTCAATTGTTTGCAGCATAAATCAACTTAGTCAAAATAGCAAGCAACTATTAGGTTCTATCAATAAGGCTTATCATCATCTTGTAACAATATAAATATGGAGATAGGTTCAAAGTATATCTGTGGGTAGATGATAAAATATTAATTTTCTCATTTTTGTTGCTTAAAAAGAATAAGAAATTGTTGCCAGATCCTTAAACAGTAGGCTTTTTATCAGACAATACTAATGAGCTATCTGATCAGGGAAAGTTTGAATAAATACTTGCCTACGTCCACTCCTTATGATAATGTTTCCTAATACTTCCAAGTTAGCTGCAAATATTTTGCAGCTAAACTTGAGAAAAATTATAGATATGCTGTCAAGTACTATCGATAAAATATGGCGTTATTCATTTCGATGTGACGTTTTTCATTGGGTGTGAGGATGAGTATGAAGATGCCATTAGAGCCGTTAGTTAAAAGCCTGTTATTTAAAGGATTAGTTTCAGGAGCAATACGAATGAAGTCTGGATTGATGAGTGATATACGTTCGGTAGGGTTGGCATTAGCGGTAATTGGCAGCTTGGTACAACCAGCCCATGCAGGGACGCATACAACAGAACTATCTATTATTGATAGCCAAAAATCTCACTCTACCAATTCGACACAATTGCTCGGACAACGCAATGATAGCTCAATAACTAAAGTTACGGCTGTTAGGGTAAATTCTACAGACAAAGGCATTGAAGTTATTTTAGAAAGTCCTAACGCAGAAGCACTCAAACCAGTCAATAGTAATCAAGGCAACAGTTTTATAGCGGATATACCCAATGCAGTGCTAGAACTGCCCGAAAGTAAAGATTTTAGCATTGCTAACCCGGCAAGTGGGGTTGTGTCTGTGAGTGTCACTCAAGCTGATGCTAATACTGTTCGAGTAACAGTCACGGGTGAGGCGGGTTTACCAACAGCAGAGTTATTTGATAGTGATGAAGGTTTAGTTTTTGAACTTGCTCCTGTTGCTTCAGCGACACAGCGATCGCAGCCACCAGAACAACCGACGAGTGAAACAGAGCGATCGCAGCCACCAGAACAACCGACCAGTGAAACACCACCAGAGCAACCAACTGCGGAGAGTGATGAACCGATTGAATTGGTAGTGACAGGTGAACAAGACGGGTATCGTGTACCTACAGCCAGCACCGCAACTAAAACAGACACTCTCCTGCGTGATGTACCCCAAGCAATTCAAGTGATTCCTCGACAAGTACTGCAAGATCAGCAGGTGAGGCGCTTGAATGAAGCTTTACGAAATGCACCAGGTGTTATATCAAATAACTCAGAACGTTCTCCTTTTGAAGGATTTACCATTCGTGGTTTTAGCAACCGCAACATTATCCGCAACGGTTTAAGAGACGATACTAACATCACAACTAACGTAAACATTGAGAATATCGAGCAGATAGAAGTTCTGCGAGGGCCAGCTTCAGTTCTATTTGGTCAGGGTGGTGCTGGAGGTACGATTAATATTGTCACGAAAAAACCTCAGAGTACCCCTTATTACTTTATTGAGGGAACTATCGGCAGTTTTGATACCTACGGTGGGTCTATAGATTTTACAGGGCCATTAAATGATGACGGAACTTTGCTGTATCGCTTGAACGCATCAGCATACACAACAGACACATTTGTTGATTTTTTTGAAACAGAGCGTTACTTCATTGCTCCCAGTTTGACTTGGCTGATGGGTAAGAACACCGAATTGACTTTAGAGGCTGAGTATTCAAATCAAAAGCAACCCAATGACCGGGGTTTACCTGCTGTTGGTACAGTCTTACCTAACCCAAATAATAGAAAATTACCAATCAATCGTTTTATCGGCGAGCCTTTTGATGAAATCGACAAAAATAATCGCCAATCTCTACGAATCGGTTACAATTTTGAGCATCGTTTTAGTGAAAACTGGCAGTTCCGCAATAACTTTAATTTCTCATACCTGAGTGTGGAACAAAATTCTTTGTTTCCATCAGCCCTTTTAGGGGACACTCTCGAACGAGGTTTGTTCATTGCGGAATTTGCCCAACAAGCCTACAATTTAGATACAAATATTGTGGGAAATTTTAAAACAGGAAGCATTGATCACAAACTGTTATTTGGTGTTGATCTGTCGAGAGATGTTTCTTACCAAGAAGGAAGAAACTTCTTGCGAGAACTTGACCCCATAGATATCTTTAATCCCATTTATCGACGCGAGAGTGCTGGAGCAGACCTTGAAGAATTTGCTGATGCACCTACAATCTCTCAAGGTTTAGGAATTTATTTACAAGACCAAATTTCTTTGTTAGAAAACTTGAAATTGGTTCTAGGTGGAAGATTTGATATCGTCACGCAGGAACTAGAAGATCCTCTCGGAGCTTCTTCTCAACAGGATGAAGCATTTAGTCCTCGTGTTGGTATTGTATATCAACCGAGTGAAGCAGTGTCTCTTTATGCTAACTATAGCCGTTCATTTCAACAGGTTACGGACTTAACTAGCAACACACTGTTTGTACCAGAACGAGGTACTCAGTATGAAGTGGGGATGAAAGTAGATTGGACAGATAATCTTTCTTCAACTCTAGCTTTATACCAAATTACACGCTCAAACGTTCTCTTTACAGATTTAAGCGATGCGAGTGGAAGAACTTCACTTCAGGCAGGAGAACAAAGAAGTCGGGGTATTGAATTAGATATAACAGGTGAAATCTTACCAGGATGGAGAATTATTGGTGGCTATGCTTATACCGATGCACAAGTAACTGAAGACAATAAGATTCCTGAAGGAAACCGCATTAATAATGTCCCAGAACACGCTTTTAGTTTGTGGAGTAGGTACGATATTCAACAAGGTAATCTGCAAGGCTTAGGATTTGGTTTAGGGCTTTTTTATGTAGGAGAAAGACAGGGAGATTTAAATAATAGCTTCAGTTTACCAAGTTATGTACGCACTGATGCAGCCTTGTTTTACAGCAGGAATAACTTTAGAGCGGCTCTGAATTTCCAGAACTTGTTTGATAATGAATATTTTGAGGCAGCTGAAAGCGACCTGCGGGTTTTTCCTGGCGCACCGCGCACCATAAAATTTACATTGGGTTGGCAGTTGTAATAGAGGATAAAAGGATTTTTTGATCGATTAGTTTGCCATATTAGGTTTTAAGCCAGCCCTACTGTAAATGAAGGGCTGCTTTATTTTAAAATTTATCGCTTAATTCCAAAATGTGATATATTTCAGACCCGCACAACATTGGAGGGAAAAACATAATGAATTATTGATTGAGTGAGAAAAGGAGTACTAAGTCCACAAAATAATATAAATCTATTCATTTATTTGCGTGAATAAGATTTTGAGCATAACGACTATTTCAACTGACTATATTCTGCATCATAGTCTGGCACAATAGTTTCTACATCCCGCAGCACGCGTACAGAAAACCCAACCAAACCAACCAATAACATCCAAACAGCACAAATTACATATAAAAGGGCTATCCCTGCACCAGTACCAGTCCCAAGTAATCCTCCGAACATACCAACCAGAACACCCCCTGATTCTAACGCAGGTGTAAAAACCTTATCTGCCAAAGGCCCTGCTATTAAGTAGCCCACCGCAGAGGCTATCTGCAAAAGTAGCGATCGCGCTGCAAAAACTCTTCCTTGCACATTAGGATGTACTTTAGCTAACCAAATAGCAGTATCCGAACTCCCATTTAAAGGAAAATTGAAAGATGAGCAAAATTGTGCAGGAATCCAAACCCAAGGAGTTCTACCCAAACCAAAGAAAATTTTGCTTAAACCTGCACCTATCATCCCCAATAAAACGCCTTTAATTTTACGTTTAAAACCACCCCAAGTGCTAAGAACTATTGCTCCCATTACGCCGCCAAAACCAGCAGCAGAAGCTAAACTACCTAGCACTAAAGTACTGTTATTTGTTCTTGAAAGAATCATCGGTGAGTATAGGGAATTACCAATGTCATGAGGAAGCCAAAATAATAAATTAACTACTAACAGAGCCAGTAAGCTTTTTTGGGTATTAATGTAGCGCCAACCAAATCCTAAATCTCGCCAAATATGGGCTACATTTTCATTCGCTGTTGTTGGTAGTGGTTGAGGAATACTTACTAACAACAAGCTGCTAATTGCGATGGTAAAAGTAAATATATCAATCAACCAAATTCCTAAAAAACCAATCACTGTGTAGAGATATCCAGCCAACGCGGGTGCAATTATATTGCTTCCATAACTAGACAGAAATTCT
The DNA here is from genome assembly GCF_014698065.1 of Nostoc flagelliforme FACHB-838. Lineage (GTDB taxonomy): Bacteria > Cyanobacteriota > Cyanobacteriia > Cyanobacteriales > Nostocaceae > Nostoc > Nostoc flagelliforme_B. Next base: position 68,965 of record NZ_JACJSI010000013.1, on the reverse strand, counting down.
AGGCTACTAGCGCGGGTATAGTGTTTTTTAGGAATCATCAGCGATACTGATGACGAGTATGCCAAAGACTGAAATTGATTGAAAGTCCCGACGATAGCGCCCGTAAGATAAAAGTGCCAAATTTGCAAATGATTGGTGAGATACAGCAATAAAATAATAATAGTAGTCAAAACTGCTACTGTGTCACCTACCATCATTAATAGTTTTCGATTAAAACGGTCTACAATGACACCGCTAATGGGTGTAATAATAATACTGGGAAGCAAACTAAAAAAACCGACCAAAGCGATAGTAGTTGCTTTACCTGTAATTTCCCATGCCCAAATTTCAATCGCAAAACTGGTCATACTGCTACCGATAGTAGATACTAGCTGACCAACCCAGACGATCATAAAATTACGCATACTGGCAGGGTTTGGTTGTTGTGGCATTTGTAGTATTTTTGCAATAGTTAGATTAGTGTTATTTCAGCTATTTTCAGTCAACTCTTCTTTGATGAGTGCAATTCTTTCCTGCGGTTCTATAAGAGGGCAGTTAGCACACTTTTCATCATAAGGAGGAATGAAAGTATATAAGCAGCAAGTAAGTCGAACTGTAACTTGGGTAGGTAAACCCGGTTCATTGAGTTGTTCGGTGCGTACCAAATTGTAAAGGGGATTACGACCCGGCATTACTGAACTGTAAGGTTGTTCATACAAGACCGAGTAATCTGTTTCTATTGCTTCTGGGCTAGTACACTTACTAAGTTCGGCAAACTGTCCTTCAGACGCGTTAACCGCATTACCCCACATAGTTTTTTTGGAGAGTTTGGTTAAACTATGAACGCGGTCAATCATTGGTGCTAAATTTTGTTGAAACAAGCCAGTGAATACGGCTTGGTGTAAAGCATCAACGCTGTTGACTATTTTTCCTGGATAGTTTTTGGGGATTGGGATAGGCGATCGCTTAGGATAAATTACAGTACGGCTGAGATCGTGAAACCATACTGCCTTTGGTTGACCGTCTTCCAAAACAAAACTTATATTTTCAACAGCAGCATCAAGTCCTACACCCGCCCAAGTCATCAAAGCTAAAACACCTGGTAATGTTGTCCAGCTGTAAACTTTGTTCCAGATAGATGCAGCAATGCGAATATCTTGAGTTCTTTCGTATTCAGACCTTGCTTTTATAGCAGATATAAGCCTTTCTGGTTGTAAGTAATCGTTAAGTGCGATGACCTCAGCACCATCAGGAGGCTGAGTCAAGATCATGCAGTCACTGTAGAAACTATTTAAAGTATGTTGAGCATGTGTAAATATTTCTTCTATAAAATTACACTCATTAGGGATAATTAGTGGTTTTGGCATCTCTAAACTTCCTTATAACTCAAACTTAATATCCCTTTAAGAGGCTTCTAACAAATATTTAACAACGTCATCTAAAATGGCATTTGCTGATAGGACGCTGCCAAAAATCCAGTAACCAGAATCAACAGTGTATACCCTATTTTTTTTAACTACATCTAACGTTTGCCATAAAGGACTATTGCTATATTTTTGAAAATTTTCTTCTGCACCTGGGTCTAAAGCTATAAACATTGCATCTGCTTCTAGCAAGTCTACACGTTCTAAACTAACATTCTCATAACTTACATTTGAATTGCTAACTTGACGCTGTGCAAGGGGAATAGATAGTTTTAGTTCCTCTAAAATACTAACAGGGAATGATAATTGGCTAAGAAACTGAGTGAATTGAATATCTGTATAAAATCGCATTACCGAAACTTCTTTTTGTCCAAGTTTTTGAGCAAAAGCTAATTTTAATTTTTCAATCCTTTGTTGATATTGTTCTAGTGTTTTTTCTGCTTCGTAACTTTTATATACTATTTCAGCTATCTGTTTGAAAGTTTCTTTCCAACCAGTTTCTGTATAAACTATTGAAATTGTTGGGGCTATTTGAGAAAACAATTTATATTCTTGAGGATTAATTGAAAAACCTAAAATTAAATCAGGATTTAATTGTACAATCTTTTCGATGTTTATCTGGCTTTCCTTGCCTAAATAAGTAATACCATCGATTTTATCCTTCAATATACGTGCTTTATTCCCAACTCGGTTTGAGATTGTTGTTGCTATTGGTTTTAAGTTCAAAGCCACTAATGATTCTAAACTTTCTTGGTCAGTCACAATGATCCGTTGGGGATTGAGAGGAATACAGCTTTCTCCTAACTCATGCTTAATTTTTCGGCATTCTGATACTATTGAATTTACATTTGATGAGTATATTTGTTGAGGCAAAAAATTATAGCAACCCTTAAAGAGCATTACATTCAGGGTTATTATCAAGAATAATTTGATTTGTTTATACCAGCGTTTATTTATCATTGTGTACTTTAGCAATAACTGTGGAAATTAACTAGTCAGACATCCTCTAATAACTTTTTCTTATTAGTACACACATCGATGTTCCGACAACTGGGTCAGCAACAACACGACACTCTGAGAGCGATCGCGGTAATATGACAGTCTGAACCACTAAATGTTCATAGGAACCATCAAAGATGATAAGGGGTTCCAGAATCTTGTTTTTTGTTGTACCCAGCATGGCACTGTACACTAAGAAATTTAGCAGGAGCAACATTCCAAGAATCAGGCCTGCTAATGACGAGATTTTTTGTATACTCCAGTTTCTGGGTAATGCTGTGGTTGCTCTTGTCATTATCTTATAATCGAAAAATCTATTTATTTAAGTAAGTTAAATGTGCTTTATTTTACATTTAATTTTTGGTATCTTAATTGAGAATTTTATACATTTATCAAGCGTCTAAGCGAAGTCTTTTCTACCAATATTTAGATTAACAGCTTGATGTGACTGTAAAGCTTCAAGATTATACTTTATACTTATTAGTATTTTTTTTCAACTATTTTTGGACTTGTATCAATGGAAAATAAAGAAATACCCCTACATACCTTGCCCAAGCTCTTGCTTTTTGGTTACTCATACCTAAGTCGTAAGCTAGCAAGCAAACGCTATGAAACCCATTTGACATATAATTTCAAGTCCGGTTAATCACTTATGATTAGTGCTTTTTCAAGAAACACTTGACGTAAAGCCTATGTAGAAAGGGTTTAATAATTGGAATTCAATCTCTCCCTCTTGAACATAAAATGATTTATTTTCTCTGGTGTGCTGATGGGGAGGTGTACCGCTACCAGGTGCAACGATTACCTCACAAAGCGCATAAGCTTCCCCTGTCTCTTCACCAAGAGGTCTTGACCAAAGTAGTAAGAACGAGCTTGATTAGGTTACACAAAAAGTCCGTTTTGATGAATTGTCATTGCAACTACTCTCCTTTTTTAGTTGGGTTTCGTGTCTCAACCAATCTACACAAGCCCTATATTTCATTCCATTCGCTGGAAATAGTCGCGCCAACTTGCGGGTAAAGCTTCAAGTTGAGTGGCGCGGTGAACTAACTCTGGATTGTCCTGCTCACGCACATAAAGTTGAGTAATATTGGCAACCGTGATATTGTTATCATCCCGGCTCACTAACTCTAAAGTGTCTCCGGCTCCAACTTCGCCCTCTTGTAAAACACGAAAGTAAAAGCCGGTTCGACGACTTGCGAGAAATTGTTTAACCATATCCGCTCGTCCAAAGCGAATTCCCAGTTTGTAGCAGGGTAGGCGAGGCTGTGTCACCATTAATGTTACAGTGCCGATACGAAAGCGAGAGCGCTATCGCGCACACTTCGTGAACGCCAATGTTCACCTCGTCTTCTTTTAGCCCAGTGGTTGTGAAATTTTCACCAAAAATGCCTAGTGGCAACTCTGTGTCAGGCAATTCGCCTCGCCAGTAATCGTAATGCTCGAAGGGGTATATATAAACTGCTTTGTCTGCTCCTCCATGAACGGTTAAATCAGCCTGTCCATCACCGTCTAAATTAAGCGATCGCACCATGACGCGATCGCTAACTGGCTCTTTAAAGATTCCAGTTGTAACTGTTTTCCCTTTCCAGATCACTTCACGGGGAAGCCCTACGTTAACAGAGATGAGTTTCATTTTCATATTTAATGTTTATTGTCCTAAGAGAATTGCTATGTTCTCGTAGCATAAAATTCGATTAACGTGAGATTTGACGGTGCTTTGACTGATACTTAAATTAGTGCTGATTTTTAAATTACTTCTGGATTGCTCATCCGCTCTACCAAACTAACTTTGGCTACTTTCATTATTTTTTCAATTGTTCTAAATAAACAGCAACCTCTATCATAATGCTGTTACATCTTTGTTAAGAATAGTTACAGCTTCTTAACACAAGGAAATATGTCTTATGGCAGTCTCACTTAATAATAATGCACAACATCAGGTTGTAATTGTTGGTGGTGGCTTTGGTGGACTGTATGCAGCAAAGGCTTTGAATGCAGCGAATGTAAATGTTACTCTCATTGATAAACGTAACTTTCACCTATTTCAGCCGCTTTTATATCAAGTTGCCACAGGTACGCTATCACCTTCTGATATTTCTGCACCATTGCGGTCTGTATTTAGCAAAAGCAAGAATACAAAGGTGTTATTGGGAGAAGTAAATAATATTGATCCAAAAGCGCAACAAGTTATTTTGGGTGATGAAGTAGTACCGTATGATACATTAATTGTTGCCACAGGTGCTAACCATTCCTATTTTGGTAAAGATCACTGGGAAAAAGTTGCTCCTGGTTTGAAAACTGTGGAAGATGCCATAGAAATGCGTCGCCGGATATTTGGTGCATTTGAAGCAGCAGAAAAAGAAACCGATCCAGAAAAACGCCGTGCTTTCTTGAATTTTGTGATTGTGGGGGGTGGCCCGACTGGGGTAGAATTAGCAGGTGCGATCGCAGAACTGGCATACAAAACTCTCAAAGAAGATTTTCGCAGCATCGACACCTCAGAAACGAAAATTTTACTATTACAAGGGGGCCCTCGCATCCTCCCACACATGGTGCCAGAGTTATCGGCATCAGCAGCAGTATCTTTGCAAAAGTTGGGTGTAGAACTCCACACTCACACCAGGGTGACAAATATTGAAGGTGATATTGTTACTTTCAAGCAAGACAATGAATTTACAGAAATTGCCTCAAAAACTATATTGTGGGCAGCAGGTGTTCAAGGTTCCCCAATGGGTAAAGTCTTAGCAGAAACTACAGGTGTAGAGCGCGATTACTCTGGGCGTGTAATTGTAGAACCTGACTTGTCTATCGAGGGTTATGACAACATTTTCGTAATTGGAGATTTAGCCAACTTCTCCCATCAAGATGCTAAACCTTTACCTGGTGTTGCACCCGTAGCTAAACAACAAGGAGAGTATGTAGGTAAACTAATTCAACGACGGCTTCAAGGTAAGACTTTGCCACAATTTAATTACAACGATGTGGGTAGTTTGGCGATGATTGGGCAAAATTTAGCTGTTGTAGATTTAAGCTTAATCAAACTTACGGGTTTCATTGCTTGGGCCTTTTGGCTATTAGTTCACATCTACTTCTTAATCGAGTTTGACACTAAATTACTAGTAGTATTTCAGTGGGCGTGGAATTATATCACTCGTAATCGTCGCTCTAGATTGATTACAGGTCGAGAAGCTTTTGTAGAACCAAAAACTGTTAATGATAGGGTGCAAGAACCTTCTGTGACACCTCTGTAACTTCAGGTATCACAGCATTCGTCAACGATGCTACAAAGTGTTGACGATAAAACTTACGGTAGATCCGACAGAACACTCAGCACTGCCAAATCAGACCATCTTACCCGTACAAAGATACTCGATAGTACTCACAAGCTAGGCGATCGCAGATAACACCGCAACAGTTCAGGAATAGGAGCAAACAAAGGCAAGTGCTTACTTTTCTAGCCTTTGGGCAGATAAAGGAAAATCGAGACAGTTGGCCATAGCAAAGCTAGTCTAAAGGAGAAACTTCAAAAACAAAAATCAGTGACACAAAACTCTAAAACAGGCGCAGCATTTATTACAGGTGGAACTATCGGAGGTGCTGGTGTTTCCGCAACGGTAGGCGGGATGGGACTAGCAGGTGGATTTGGTGCAGTTGGCATTGGTACAACTCCTGTAGTTGGTGCTGGCGCTGTGGCTGGTGCAGCTGCTTATGGCGCTTTTAAAGCCATAACAAAAGGAGATGCCGCGGCGATCGCTACAATGGGAATTGGTGCAGTCGGCGGTGCTGGTGTGTATAGCGTCGTCGGTAGTATGGGTTTAGTTGCACCTAAAGTAGGGCTGGCGTTTGGCATTGGTGCAGTACCGATGGCGGGAATTGGTGCAGTGGTGGGACTCGCCGCCTATGGTATTGCCAAACTGTTAGATGAATCTGAAGTTAGCGAAACTCCAACACAGCTTTTTGAGCGAATGGAAGAGAAAGTTTTGCTGATGGATGCTTATTCAGAAGCAGTGATGGAATTAGAAGCATTTTTATTTGGTGAGGATCTCAACCAAAAATTTGCTGTTTTGGCGGTGGAAGATGAGTTACAAGCACTCAAGGCTGAATTCAAGGAAAAATCAGAATTTGTTACCCCTAAAACTTTTACTCCCAATATTGAACCAGAAATAATATCTCTGACAACCCAGCTACCTGAAACTTGGAGATGTGTACGCACACTTAAAGGACATCTAGCGGCAGTTAATGCGATCGCTATCAATCCTGATGGTACTACCTTAATTAGTGGCAGTGATGATAGACAAGTTAATTTGTGGAATTTGAAAACCGGAAAATGGCTTTACACGTTTTCTGGACAAGCAGAAGCAGTTTTATCTGTTGCTATCAGCCCTGATGGAAAGCAAATTGCAAGTGGTAGTGTCGATTGCAAAATTACCAGTTGGCAGATGGACACAAAAAAATTTCTCCATACATTCTTTTATTTAAATGCCTGTAGTCATAATGGTTTTGTTAACTCGATTGCCTACAGTCCTGATGGCGCGATTCTTGCTAGTGGTGCTGCCGATAAAACGATTAGAATTTGGGGACGCTACACGGGAACAGTAAAACGCACCTTGAATGGACACTCAGATGCAGTTTTGTCTATCACCATCAGTCCCGATGGTAAAATCCTTGCAAGCAGTAGCGCTGATAAAACTATTAGGCTTTGGGATGTCAAAACTTGGCAACAGCACTGCATTCTCACTGAACATTTAGAAGCAGTAAATACAGTTGCCATCAACCCTAACAGTCAAACTCTTATTAGTGGTAGCACAGACACCACAATAAAGCTGTGGAATCTCCAAACCGGAGAATTACTTGCTACTCTGACTGGACACTCAACGGCGGTTTTGTCTGTTGCCATCAGCCCCGATGGAAAAACCCTCGCCAGTGCCAGCAGAGACGGTACGATCAAACTTTGGAATCTCCACACAGGGGAACTACTACAAAGTCTTTTAGGGTGTAATCCTGTTGCTTTCAGCCTTGATGGCAAGACGCTGGTAAGTGGCGGTAATGGCGGAAGCATCAAGATTTGGAGTCAAATGCAAAGCTTTAAGCAATTTACTCTCGACTCTGGATTGTCTGGGGAATGGTGGGAAGTCTTGGGCGTAAATCAGAGCGAGCATCCCAAAGATGTCAAATTTGCTTATCTCCGGTTAGCAAGACAGTATCATCCTGATGTTAATACTTCTGCGATTGCACAAGTCTCAATGCAAGCAATTAATCAAGCTTATAAAGAATTTCAGGAGCAGTTAAACGCTCATAAATATATTAACGTTGATAAATAAATTACCAATCAAATTAAACTGACAGTGCCATGTTTGACAACAAGCTACTCAGTGTCTACGCACTTCTCCTCTTTCTCTGCATCAGACTTACAGAAATTTTTAGGTAATTAAACCATACTATTAAACCATACTGTAGAGTTGCACGGCTATGCGACCTTACCGAGGATTGTAATTCAATTAAATAAAGATTGCTATAAGAAATTGCTATAAGCATTAATTCTGTTTTGTTTACTATTGTTGGAATTACTCCTATAATTTTCCCATTCCGTCTGCCCGCAGGCTAAAATATACAACTCTTTAGAAGTATTGACATCTTAAAATTTTTAAGCATTTATCTTGCATATTCTGAAAAAACGTTATAAATTATTAGATTATAGGGGAATAATCTGACCTATTCGTGTCAAAAAGTAATCCGGTGCAAGTAAATATACTGCAACTAGTTTTAACTTCACACAAACCACAAACAGCACTGAAGATATATTTTTTTGGTAAAGCGAAGATTCCGGGCATACAAGGGAATAATAAATAATCTAAAAATATATCTTGTATGACTGTTTTGGAGAATCATGTTACTACTTGCGATGAAAAAAACAACTATAATTCATCAAAAGAGTAATTGATTATAAGGAAATTAATCTAGCAATAAATCTGTGTAAATGTCAGCAGATTTATTTTTTGTTAGTTGATTAATTTATCGGACAATTATATTTGCTATTCAAAGAATGGTTTTTGTTATCCTGAAAATAGCAAAAATAATAAATGAAGACGCCTCTACCACAAATTCAAAATCCAAATGGAGTTATTCTGGCGATGCACATAAACGAATTGGAAACTACTGAGAATTTAAAAGAAGTGGATGAAGCGTGGCAAGCACTCGAAAAATCAATTCTCTACTATCAAGGCCGCCCTGTTGGGACGGTAGCCGCTTATGATGCATCTGTAGAAGCGCTCAATTACGATCAGTGCTTCGTCCGGGATTTTGTCTCTTCCGCTTTAATTTTTCTGATCAAAGGTAGAACAGATATTGTTCGTAATTTCTTAGAAGAAACCTTAAAGTTGCAACCTAAAGAAAAGGCATTAGATGCCTATAAGCCAGGACGAGGATTAATACCAGCTAGCTTTAAAGTGGTATCAGACAATGGGCACGAATATTTAGAAGCAGACTTTGGTGAACATGCGATCGCTAGAGTTACACCTGTAGATTCTTGCCTATGGTGGATTATTTTATTGCGTGCTTATGTAATCGCCACAGAAGATTTTTCTCTAGCCTATCAACCTGAATTCCAAAATGGAATTAGGTTAATCATGGAAATCTGCTTGGCAAATCGTTTTGATATGTACCCAACGCTGTTGGTTCCAGATGGTGCTTGTATGATTGACCGTCGTATGGGCATTTATGGGCATCCTATAGAACTACAAGTTCTCTTTTACACGGCATTGCGTGCATCTCGTGAACTGCTAGTTTGTCAAGGTAATTACGATATTGTTGAAGCCATTGATAACCGATTGCCTCTTTTATGCGCTCATATTCGCCAGCATTATTGGATAGATATTAATCGTCTGAATGCAATTTATCGCTTCAAAAGTGAAGAATATGGCAAGGCTGCTGTTAATCTGTTCAACATATATGTAGATTCTGTTCCCTATTATGAATTAGATAAGTGGCTGCCAAAAAAAGGTGGTTATCTAGCAGGTAATGTTGGCCCATCGCAGCTAGATACTCGCTTCTTTTCACTCGGAAACTTAATGGCAATCATTTCCGACTTAGCCACCGAAGAACAGTCACAAGCAATTATGACTCTCATTGAGGAACGATGGGATGACTTAGTGGGAGATATGCCAATGAAAATATGTTTCCCAGCTTTGGAACATGAAGAATACAGAATTGTAACTGGATGTGACCCCAAAAATATACCCTGGTCGTATCATAATGCTGGTAGTTGGCCAGTTCTAATGTGGATGTTGGCAGCAGCGGCGGTAAAAACTAATAGAACAAGTCTTGCACAAAAGGCGATTCAAGTTGCCCAAGGACGCCTCAGTACAGATGAATGGCCAGAATATTACGACGGTAAGAAAGGGCGATTGATTGGCAAACAAGCTAGAAAATATCAAACTTGGACAATTACTGGGTTTTTATTGGCAAAAGAATTGATGGCAAACCCTACATATTTACCATTAATCAGCTTTGGAAAATTACCAGCAGAACAAGTTTCTAGAGCATGTGAGTTTGAAATCGCCAGTGTAGATCCGTATCTGACTCGATAAAGAAGTTGGGAGTTGAGAGAGACGCGATTAATCGCGTCTGTACAAGAGTTGGGAGTTAGAATACAAAAGCCTCCTGACTCCTGAATCTTGTTTCTTTCCATGACAAACCCCCGTCAACTAGCTTTTATCGCCCTGCGAGATGTTCATAAGGGGGCTTATGCTGATGTTGCCCTAGATCGAGTGCTGCAAAAAGTTAACTTGCCTGATAACGATCGCCGCTTGCTGACAGAATTGATTTATGGGAGCGTCAGAAGGCAACGCACTCTTGATACTCTCATTGACCAACTCGCCAAAAAGAAATCTCATCAGCAACCACAAGACGTCCGCACCATCTTACATCTAGGCTTCTACCAACTGCGTTATCAAGAGCGTATTCCCGCCTCAGCTGCTGTCAATACCACCGTCGAACTCGCTAAAGAAAACGGTTTTTCTGGACTCACGGGTTTTGTTAACGGTCTATTACGCCAGTATCTTAGAAAGGCAGGGGGAGCAGGGGGAGCAGGGGGAGTAGCGGAGAAAAATTCATTGTTGCTCCCCCAGTCCCCAGCCCCCGATGTTGATCCGTTACAGCTTCCAGAAAACCCTGTGGAACGCTTGGGTATTTTACACAGCTTTCCTGACTGGATTATTCAAGTTTGGTTAGAACAATTGGGTTTGGCTGACACAGAAAAACTGTGTGAATGGATGAACCAATCACCAACAATTGACTTACGCATCAACCCACTTCGCACTTCAATTGAGGAAGTTGAAACAGCTTTGCAATCTGCTGGTGTTTTGGTAAGACGCATTCCTTATTTACCCCAAGCTTTACGATTGATTGGTAATGCTGGATCAATTCAAAAACTACCGGGTTTTAGAGAAGGTTGGTGGACTGTACAAGATAGCAGTGCCCAATTAGTAGGTCATTTGCTCGACCCTCAACCGGGTGAGGTGGTAATTGATGCCTGTGCTGCACCAGGAGGTAAAACAACCCACATCGCTGAGTTAATGGGGGATAAAGGGAAAATTTGGGCTTGCGATCGCACTTCTTCTCGTCTTCGCAAACTCCAAGAAAATTCTCAACGGTTAAATTTACAATCTATTCAAATCTACACTGGCGACAGCCGCCACTTCAACCAATTTCAAAACACCGCAGACCGTGTATTACTCGATGCCCCATGTTCTGGTTTGGGAACCATGCACCGTCACGCTGATGCGCGTTGGCGACAGACACCAGAATCTGTCCGAGAACTTTCGGTGTTGCAACAAGAATTATTAACACATACATCAACTTTTGTCAAAGCTGGTGGTGTACTAGTTTATGCCACCTGTACATTACATCCAGCAGAAAATGAACAAGTAATTTCGGCATTTCTAGCTAAGTCACCTGATTGGCAAATTGAGCCTCCGAGTGGCGTTGATCTACCTGATTCTGCTTATAACACGCCTCAAGGTTGGTTTAAAGTCTGGCCCCATCGACAGGACATGGATGGCTTTTTTATGGTGCGCTTAAGAAAAACCAATAATTCCGAGTGAATACTGTTTGGGATTGTACGATTTGGTAGAGGCCTGAATCTACCAGAGGAGGCAGCAATGGTTTCCCCTTCCAATGTGAAAAACTTAGTTAAAATCCTGATTGGAGCAGCCTGGATTGATGGCAGAATCCAGCCAGAAGAACGGCAATATCTCCGCGAAATCGCTCAAGCAAAAGGTTTAGCTAACGATCCAGAAATTAAGCCTTGGCTATACGAATTAGTTCCTGTAGAGCCAAAAGAATGTTATGACTGGGTGCGGGAGTATTTAGGCGATCGCCCCAGCCTTGAAGATTGTGAAAATTTGATTGAAGCTATCAGTGGGTTAATTTATAGCGATGGCGAAGTTGCCGTCGAAGAAGCTAGACTCCTGACGGAATTGCAAGATATAACCAAGCAGAATGACTCAACTCAACCAGCTCACACTCTGCTTCTCAAACAAATTCAAAAGCTTTATCGCCGTTGGGTTGAAGTGCAAAATTAACAAAGAGTTATGAGTTATGAGTTGCCAAGACGCGAAAAATTGTGTCTTTAAATAGATGATTTTTAAGTTTGGCAATTAAACTCAGCACTCATGACTCTTACTGCTTATGACTTCGGATCACCCAGACCCGGAGTTTCTTCTTTATCAACCTTAGGCACAAAATCAGGACGCTCTTTGCTTTCCCAACCTGCGGGGCGTTTCGAGTTGTACCAAGCTATTGATCCAATGGTGACAGCAGCAATAAAACCAACGACATACACCAGGGTGAAAGCAAAAGGAAAATGAGTACCATTTGTTGCGATTGAATCCGCTGCCTGCATTAATATATGCATGAGTATATTCTCCAATGTTAAATGAGACTACTTTACACACTATAGAATGAGCGTATCATTTAACATCCCCCCGTAGTTTAGTTTGAGCAATATCATATTGCAGAGAAAAGGGCAGGAGGTAGGAGGAGACAAAGGAATAAGGGGATGAGGAGAATAATAACCAATCCCCCATGCCCAATGCCCATTTCCTCATTCTTGAGGAGGTCTAAGTCTATCCCGCCAGGTAGGCTGTGACGATGAAGAACCGGAACTATTTCCGAAAGAGGAAGATCGCCGACTTCTTCGAGGTGCGGGAGAATCTGATTCTACTCTTCTAGAGCGCCGCCGGGGACGAGATGATTCAGAAGAAGAGTTACTGGAACTTGATGCTTCGGTGCGATCGCGCCTTCTCCGTCTTGGGGTATAATCACTCGATTGCTGTTCTTCTTGAGAATATCTCCTCCTCCTACGTCTCCTAGATGAACCACTTCCCTCAGAATTTCTAGCACTTTCCCCTTCTGAGTCATCATTAGAGGAAATCGAACGATTCAGCACTTGTTTGGGTTTGATGGACTGGGCTTTGATAGTGCCTTTACGACCTTCTAACTTGGGTCGTTTGGGGAATTTTTCTACAGGCATCCCCTCTACCGCTTTTTCCATAAACTCGTGCCAGGTGTAAGCCGCACTACCACTGCTACCATTTGTGGGGTGGTTATCATCGTTACCTAGCCAGACTCCTGTCACCATCTGAGGAATGTAACCAATAAACCATAAGTCACGGGCTTCGTCGGAGGTACCAGTCTTGCCGGCAACTGGTCTATTACCTAACTGAGCAGCAGCACCAGTTCCCGCTTCGACGACGTTGCGTAGCATCCAAGTCATGATGGCGGCACTGTCAGCATCAAGGGCCCGTTTAGACTTGAAATCAGCTGACCAGATTACGTTACCTTGGCGGTTGAGGATGCGGGTAATACCATGAGGTTCTGTGTGCAATCCCTGAGTTGCAAAACTGCCATAGGCACTGGTCAATTCCAGCAGATTGACTTCATTCGAGCCTAGAGCTAAGGAGTAGGTGGGCTTAAGTTCAGATTTTATCCCCATATCATGGGCAAGTTTAATCGTTGGCGTAAATCCGACATCAATCAACACCTTTACCGCAATAATATTAATAGAGCGGGTGAGGGCATCTCGGATGTTCATTGCACCCCGAAATCTTTCACTATAGTTTTTCGGTTCATAGCCATCTACAACAAAGGGCGCATCCTGGTAGCTATCGTATGGGCTTTTGCCGCTAGCGATCGCAGTGGCATATACAAACCCTTTAAATGTCGATCCTGGCTGCCGTTGTGCCTGGGTAGCTCGATTAAACTGGTTTTTACTAAAGTCTTTTCCCCCAACCATTGCCTTAATTTCGCCGTTACGGGGGTCAATGGCCACCATTGATCCTTGCTTAAAGTTTTCCCAGCGTCCTTGATTTCGCAGCGTTTTAGCAACCGCCTCTTCTGCCACTTTCTGCAAAGTCGGGTTGAGCGTGGTTTCCACCACTAGCCCCCCATTTTCTAGCACTTTAGGAGAAACGTACTTCGGCAATTCTTTTTGGATGTAGCTGGTAAAGTAGGGTGATTCTACTTGCATTCGCTTGGGTAAGCTGCTTTTGAGCGTTAATGGCTCCTGAATGGCTGCTTGTCTTTGCTCTGGCGTAATTATTTTATCTTCTTGCATCCGTAGCAATACTAAGTTACGCCGCCGGATTGCCGCTTCGGGATTTTTGTCTGGGGCATATAAGCTAGGCGCAGGAGCTAACCCAGCAATCGTTGCCATTTCCGCGAGAGAAAGTTGGTCTGGCGATTTACTAAAGTATACCCGGGCTGCATCTGCCACACCGTAAGCGCCACCTCCCAAATAAACCAGATTTAGGTAACGCTCTAGAATCTGATCTTTGGTTAATTCTTGCTCCATTTTTTGTGCAAGGCGGACTTCTTTGAGTTTGCGCCAGATTGTCTGCTCTTGTTTCAAAAAGAGAATCCGCGTTAGCTGTTGAGTGATGGTGCTTCCACCTTCTACCACACCTTGCGATCGCAAATTATTCAAACCTGCTCTGACAATCCCTTGCGGATCAACTCCATTGTGTTGCTTAAATCTTCTATCTTCTGAGGCGATGAAAGCTTTTTTTAAATTATCTGGTATTTGTTCCAGCTTTAGCTGTTCTCTGGCCGCTTCACCTTGTTGTTGTAATATGGTGCCATCCGCAGCTTTGATGGTCAGCGTTTGTTCTCTAACCACGGCATTCAACTCCGCCTGATCTGGCAAAGTCCGATCTATTAAACCAATGCCGTAGATGAAGGCAACTATCCCACCACCCACACCCAAGCCTGCCCAAAACCATAAGCGACGATAGAGTGGTTTACCGCCAGTTGTCTGATTGGACTTAATCCTTGATGGTAAAATTTTCATTTGCTCAGTAACTGCCTCGCCTGCGCCAGATGTGCTGGTGGTAAGCTCTCATTTGTTCCTCCTTGTCCAGAGTCACTCAAGTTGGTTGATCTTTGCTTGAACCAGGAGGTAAGCTTCCCCACGTCAGTTCCTCGCTAAAATTAGTAACTATAACTACCATCAATCAACGTTGGGGTTATAGCACTACCTTCGTGTTAGTATAATATCCTATAAATAATTAACTAAATTCATCATAAAATAATGTTTTTTAGATTTGTTGAATTTAGTTTTGTAAAACTACTGCGATGATAACTGTTGGGAATATAAAAACTATTGACATTTTCTGGGACAGGTACAGGGAAGTATCCGCAAAGACAACCCGAAAAAGACTTACTTAAGAAGAGTGCGATGCATGTTACTGGCTATGCCGAAGCAGAGCTAAGACGAAGTGCCGTTGCTCTTGGTAGTAATATGGGCGATTCGCAGAAAACTTTAGAAGCAGCTATACAAATTTTAGCCCAAACCCCAGGTATTTCCTTAGAAGCCAGATCCAATTGGTACCAAACCAAAGCCGTCGGGCCACCACAACCAGATTATCTCAATGGCTGTGTCACATTGCAGGTAGAAATACTACCTCACCAGTTATTAGATATTTTGTTAGGAATTGAACAACAATTTGGGCGTGTGCGTCAGGAACGCTGGGGACCGCGAATCCTGGATTTAGATTTGTTATTATTTGATGACATTATTTTAGATACACCAAATCTCCAGATTCCCCACCCACGAATGCGGGATCGCGCCTTTGTGTTAGTACCACTGGCAGAAATTGCCCCAGATTGGGTAGAACCAGTTTCCGGGTATGTTATTAAAGAGCTGCTGAAAGAGGTAGACTGTTCAGATGTACATTTATGGATGGGCAATTAAAATTACCATCCTTAAACGCAGAAGAACGCTGATTTGGCCTCTGTATTCACAGATAATCAGAATTATACTATGCCATTAGGTAGAGAATTACCACAACTACTAAAACAACGCTTGTTTTATAAAGGACGCAAGTTTGATTTTGAAGTGAATCGCTTGCGTTTGCCGAATAAATCCGAAGGAGAATGGGAATGTATTCGTCACCCTGGTGGTGCCCTAGCTGTGCCAGTAACGCCAGAGGGTAAACTTATACTCGTGCGCCAATATCGTTTTGCAATTCAGGGACGGATATTAGAATTTCCGGCGGGAACTTTGGAAGGAAACGAAGAACCTTTAGAGACAATACAGCGTGAAATAGCCGAAGAAACTGGCTATAGTGCCCAAAAATGGGACAAATTAGGCGAATTTTTCTTAGCTCCCGGCTATTCTGATGAGATTATCTATGCTTTTCTGGCGCGAGATTTAGAAAAGCTGGAGACACCACCACCACAAGATGGAGACGAGGATATCGAAACTGTGTTTTTGACTCCCGAAGAATTAGAGAAAGCGATTTTTGGGGGAGAGATGGTAGATGCTAAATCAGTTTTTAGCTTTTTTCTGGCACGTCCGTTTTTAATTTAATACCAATGTGCTGCTAAAGTTAGCGATGCCTACGGTGCAGGCTTTAAGTCTGCTGACGAGATGATCGTGATACGTCGAATATGCCCACACAATAGAGCGATAAATCGCTCACTACAAACAAAAGTCTTATCTTAGATTTAATTACATCTACCTACTTAGCGCTTCTCGTTTGAATGAGAAGCGCTATTTGTTACCTTGGCTAAAGTGACAGAGAAACTGACTTAGAAGCAAAGTTATAAGAGCATGACAGGAACAAGCCTAAAACTCCTAAATATATGTCTCTATGCAAGACGCATATATGTTTCATAAAGATGATAAAAATTACAAACTTTAACAGTGCTGGTAAATTAACTGCTCTTTTGTTCCTGATAACTCTTTTCCTCACGCCTTGTGTGATTGTAAATGCAGGCGAACGTGGTGTATTGATGAAATTTGGCGAAGTACAAAACCAGATATTAGGAGAAGGACTTCACTTAATTATTCCTGTAGTCAATACTGTGAAAAAGTTGAGTATTCGAGTTCAAAAAAAAGAGATTTCGACTAAGGCTTCTTCTAAAGATTTACAGAATCTTTTCGCCGATGTTGCTCTCAATTGGCATATTATCCCCCAGGAAGCAAATGTGATTTTTCAATAAATTGGAGATGAACAAGATGTAGTTATACGGATTATTAACCCATCAGTTTAAGAAGTACTAAAAGCAGTCATAGCATGGAGAAACGTAATAAATTAAATTAACTGTTGGAGAATAAAATGGGAGAATCAATAATCTTCAACTGAATTAATAGCATAATCAAGAGAGTATAAACTGTTGAAGAAATTAAACCTGTGAATAATTCTTTTTTGAGATTATGCTCTTGAGGTTCTTTTTGAAAAATGTCCTTAGAACCGAACTGCATCAAGAGAATTCCCACAATATTAGAGAGCCAGTATCCTATAATTGAACAAGGTAGAAGTAATTTTGGGGAAAGTAAACTACATACATACCCGAAACCATAAGCTATTGGCAGATTGAATAGTAGGTCATTCCACCAACAAAGTGGTGACAACAAATATCCCAGTACTAGAAAGAATCCACCTCTGAGTTTTTTGAAAATGTCTTTTTTGAACTCCTCTGGAGTAGACTGTTGTAACTCCTCCAAGGCTATATCTTCTGTAACATTCAACTCTTGACTAACGTTTTGGACGCTTTTCATAAAAAATCCACTATTCCTCTCGTCTTAGTGTAGTTTAATATAAAAACTCAACCAAAGTCTAGTACAGGAGTGATAACATTTTGGCTTTTTGATGCTGAAAGCTTTAATAATGAATAGTTTCAGCAAAATATTAGAAAGCAGATTATTTGTAAAACTGTACCAAATCAGGCTTGATTAGACAAGTTGCTCAAACCTCTTGTTCTATACAATCTCATAGGTAATTTTTGTCATCTGCAACTTAACAACATCTGATTTCTACCAGAGATGCATGAGTCAGTTCGCTATATTCCAGAATCAGGGTTTTTCGTTCGGTATCTGAGCGCGATAGAAAGATTTATACACAATTTATATAATCAATGCTATTTATCGCTCAATAAGTTGCAGAAAATATATGTTTTTAAATGGTATGCACACAATGAGAGCCAAGACCCATACTGTGAATAGCCAGAGCTTCATTAGGGAGAGTGCATGTTAAATCAATACGGTTCATTTGTTGGTTGGGTTGAACGAACACGAACAGCGTTCCGTCGGTAAGTGATACCCAACAAACTCTGCAACAATTAGGTTTCGTTCCTCAACCCAACCTACACATTTTTATTTTTTGGGCTTAACCGAACCATATTAGATGTTGAGTAGTAAAATTTTTATGTTTTTGCATATAGTCGGGACGGAAATTTGAACTAATAATAGCTACAATAAAATTATTGAGGCATCTTAATAGGAGAATGACAGATTTAACTCCCAATAACACGTTTTTAATAGTAGGAATTGTTTTTGTAACGATTGCTGTTATTGGGCAATCTAAACTAGCATTTATCGAAATTAATCCCGGTTGTTTTGGCAGACTTTTAGCTCTATTGATTGGTATTTCGAGCCTGTTGTACGCCTTGGGTTTACTCAATATTTCAACTGGAACCTTTGATTTATTAAGAACTTCTCTGACAGAACAAATTAAGCGGAGTATAAGTTCAATAAATGAGCTTTTACAAGGGTCTTAACATATCTTAAAAGCTTTTTCAGGGTGCATTTTAATAATTTTATGTTAAGGGGAAAGGTTAATTTTCCCCTTTGTTTTTGAGAATATTTCTAATAATATGCTCCGATAAGGCTGTAAATCAGGCTTGCCATTACTAATAAAGTAACAGTTATATAGATAAAATCTCGCTGTACTAGGAAAGCCAATAGAGAAATAAAAACACGAACAATTGGAGTAGCAATTAATAATAACAGTCCAAGTTGAATAATGCCGCGATTGCTACCTGATAAAACTGCTTTCACGACACCTACTGGTGAGCGAAATTCCAATGGTTCTACCCGAAAGAAGTGATATTCCGCAGGTTCAGTACCGTGATGAATTAAGTAGAGTATGCCCCCTAGCAAAACGACAGCACTAGCTATCAGAACGCCGTATTTCATGAGGTTACTGAGCAAATATTCCAATTGCTGCTCATTTGATGTTTTGGTGACATTTTTGTTAACATTAATCTCACAGTTATTAGGCAATTGTGCCACTGTGCTAGCAGGCTGTTTTAATTGTTCGATATTAGATTCTGGATCTCCCGGTGGTAAAGTTAGTGTAGCCACTTCACTATCTGCTTGTGCCAGTAATGCCCAGCGAAAGCTACTATTAAATTTATACATTTTACAGCCCCCCTATTAAACTGTTGTAGACCATCTTCAAAGCCATTACCACTAGCACAACACTGAAGAGAATTCTCAAAACCTGTGTTTTCGCGCCTATCAGAATTCGTGCGCCCAAGAAAGCACCAGGTAATACCCCTAACATCACCGGCATGGATAGTCCCGGATCGATGTAGCCTCGTGCTAGATAAACTCCAGCTGATGCTGCTGCTGTCACGCCGATCATGAAATTGCTAGTGGTGGTAGAAACTTTGAAGGGTAGACGCATGGCTTGATCCATCGCCAATACCTTGAATCCCCCGGAACCGATACCAAGTAACCCAGAAAGCACCCCAGCTATTAACATCACACCAAATCCCATTGGTACTGAATGAACTTGATAAGACATCAGCCCCTCTGGAGTTGGATAACTGCTATTGAGTTTGAGATAATTTGCGATGGGATCTGCTGCTTCATTTTCAGGATGTTCTATTCTGGGTCGTTGTGAAAGGTATGCTGAATAAATCAGGACGATCGCTAGCACGAGAGTTAGAGCTTTCACAGAGATAAAAGTAGCAATCATTGCTCCTGCAATCGCACCAATAGTTGTCGCTACTTCTAAAAACATTCCCAATCGCAAATTGGTATAGCCTTTTTTTATATAAGTAGATGCTGCACCCAAAGAGGTAGCAATTACAGATACTAGTGAAGCACCAACGGCGTATCGAATATCAACGCCAAATACTGAAGTTAATAAGGGCACAATTACTACTCCGCCTCCTAGCCCAGTCAGCGCCCCTAACAAGTCAGCGCTAAATGAACCAATCCAAATTAATAATGAAAATTCTAAAATAGTCAAATTTAATTCCTCTTTTTTTAGATGTATATCAAAATGCCAAAATTTTTTTTGTATTCTTTAGAACTTAATTGTCAAATTTACTACTATCTACAGATATAGCTTTTCTTGCTTGGGTATTCAAGAGCAAGAAGCCGGGAGGAATTCTAACCCCTAACTTCTCACTCAAAAGTTCGATTAAACTTCATGAAATTGGAACTAATAAATTAATATTAGACGCTGGTATTTTCGTAGGTGCAATTACAGCAAAAGATTGTGCCAGTACTTCCGAGAAAGACAATCTAGTTTACATAGGAATGAAAAATAATGTAGAGACTTAGAGGATGTTTGAAAAGTCCTCTTCACGGTAACAAAACGTTTAGATCCCCCTAAATCCACGCCAGTTGCTCATGGGGGAAACCCCCAAGACCGCACTGGCTTCCCTTAAAAAGGGGGATTTTGAAGGGCTTTTGCCCCCACTTTTTAAGGGGGTTGGGGGAATAAATGAGTGCCTAAAATCACAGCCAACTACTTTTCAAACAACCTCTTAGCACTGCTAGGTCTTTATAAGGGTTCTGAATAACGCATATTTAATTTCTGGATATTTCTAGTGGTTTGTTAAAGCTTACAAACACTTAAAACTAGCTTGACGAACTACTACACACATAATGTTACTCCTCAGTTATCAACTTTCTTTCTTCAGGGAGTAAAGTAGTTTCATCTTCAGGGCGTTCATCATCTACGGTTTTAATTTGAGTTATATATGGTTTGATAATTAGACTGACACCAACTGTCCAACCTAATGCAACCATCCAACCTGCGAGAACGTCACTGGGAAAATGAACCCCCAGATAGAGACGACACCACGCAATAGCTATTACATATAAGCTGCCGAATATAAGAACCAACCAGCGCCAAGAGCTAGCCCAAGTTAAGAATAGCAAAATTGCTACCAGAGTTATACTCGTCATGGCATGACCACTGGGAAATGCAAAACTATACTCAGGTGCAATAGACTGCCACAATTGTGGACGCACTCGATGCATTAATTCCTTGGCTGTGCGGTTGATGATCACACTTCCCAGTGAGGCGGTGAGTAAATAAGCTAGCGATCGCCAGCGTTTTTGTAGTAATAATATTAGTGCGATCGCACCTAAAATCGGTATCGCCGTCCAAGGCAACCCAACTATAGCTAGGGTGATAGCTAAAACATCTAATTGTGGGTTGGCTGTAGAATGAACTGCTAACAGAATAGGCACATCCCACGGAAAGCCAGCTTGATACTCCCATAACTTTACTGTTAGGATTTCAAATACCTGCAAAGGTAAATATACTCCTATTAAAAGGAGTAATAGCGATCGCCAACGAGCAATCAACAGGTTTTTGAGAAAAGAAAGCGGTGACTGACTTTCTTTATTAACTGTTTTTACTTTTTCCATATCTGAAGTTAAAAAGAATGATCAACGACTTCACTGATTACAAATTACTGGAATCTTGAGAAGTTCCACAATGTTTACAATACGGCAAATGTTTATAAGTAAGATTATGACAGTTTTGACATTCCATATCTTGATAATAACCACAGTAGGGGCAGTAAGTATCAAGATGTCTAATTTTCTTGGCGCAATTTACACAGCGTGATTTTTGGACTCTGTTAGCTGCCTGGACTTTAACATTAAAGACAACTTTCTGAAAAAACTGGATAATTCCAAAACCGATAATGGGAATCAGCAAGATATAAACATAATTTATCAGGAAAAGCAAACTGCCAAAAAGGGTACTAATAATCTCAAAGAGAAATTGAAATATTGCGCCTATTTGCAGAAATTCAAATATTTTAACGATTAGTGGGATAAAAAAGATGACTAGCAAATGCCAGCTAATTAGGGAGATGAGTCCATATCCTCTTCCTTGGGCAAATTTATTAACTAATAAGGCAAGGATAATTAGCGGTACAAGAAAGAGAGATTGAAAAGCAAGCTGGATACTTAGATACCAAAATGATGCCTGTTGATAGCCTTTGTCAACTTCCTTGAATTGATTTTCATCTTTAATAAAGGTTATAAAATTAATGCTTTCTGCTTTAGCAAGCAGTTCATTCTTAAGAGTAGAATTTTCTTGTTTAAGAGTAGAGATTTGGCGATTATTTTGTTCTAATGCTTGTTTAGCCTTTTCAGCACTAACTTGATTAATTGATTGTTCACGACTCTGACCTGCAATTTTTTCTAAAAGCGTTGAGTCATACTGTGATTTAATAGTGTTATTAGATTGTTCAAGCCTACTAATTTTTGCTTGTTTCTGCTCAATAGTTTGGATGATTTGCTGCTTTTCAGGATTGTTAATCTTATCTTTGTAATTTGCATATTGCAAGCACGTTTTAGAAACCTTACCCAGATGTCCTGCTTCGGCTTGTTGATAGTTTCGCTCAAAGCTGAGTTGATTACTGGTGTAAGGTGACAATGAAAGTCTAAGAATTTCATAGTCTTTATCTTGAGTTTTTTTTGTCCGGTAATTTTGCCACTCTGAATAACATGGATAAGCCTCAGTCGGACTGAGATGCCATCTGCTAATATCATCGAGTCCTGTAAAAACATTAATTAAGATAAAAATATCAATTAAAATAATGACAATCAAACTCACTTTGTTGAGTGGTTCGTTGTTTATTGTCCTTGATCTACTAAAAAATTGACTTAAAACTCGGCGAATTCTGGCAAACATATTGTCTTTTAAATAAATGGGAATTCAATCCGAATCAATTTTATCTGATCAGTAGTAAATAAGTGGGCAAAAATACATCTACCCATCTGAAGATTTGTTAACTGCTGACTTTAAATTTGATAGAAGTAAGTGGGCGCCAAATAATTAGAAGATTGACACAGCAGCGCCAAACGCGCCAAGGCCAATCGGATAAATGGTATTTAGAGAAAGTGATTTATAATTTGGAATGCGATCGCGTTACTAAAACTTTAAACAGAAAAGTGGCGGTGATTGACCCTTGATCCCTTCAATAATGATCTTTAAATACGTTGTAGGGGCGCACAGTTAGCTAGCTGTGTGCCCCTACAATCTAAACCCTATTTAGCAGCGAAGTAAGCTTCTAATGCTTCAGAACCACCAATTAATTTACCATCGATAAATACTTGGGGGACTGTTGTCGCACCTGTAACTGCTCGTAAAGAGCGTGTGGTAATATCCTTACCCAAGGTAATTTCTTCGTAGTTAATGCCATGTTCGTTGAGCATCGCCTTAGCACGGGCACAAAAGGGACAACCAACTTTTGCAAACAGAGAAACGAGTTCGGGCTTCACTGCTTGGGGGTTGATATATCTGAGCATTGTCTCAGCATCAGACACCTTAAAGGGATCTCCTGGCTCGTCTGGTTCAATAAACATTTGGTTAATTACACCATCTCTTACCAGCATAGAATAACGCCACGATCGCTTCCCAAATCCCAAGTCTGATTTATCTACCAGCATACCCATGCCTTCAGTAAATTCACCATTACCATCGGGAATTACCGTGATATTTTCTGCCTCTTGATCCTTAGCCCATTCGTTCATCACAAAGGCATCATTCACAGAAATACAGATAATGTCATCGACACCATTTTGTTTGAAAACCCCAGCTAATTCGTTGTAGCCAGGGAGATGAGTTGATGAACAAGTCGGAGTATAAGCACCTGGTAAAGAGAAGACAACTACTGTCTTACCAGCAAACAATTCATCGGTTGTCACATCCACCCACTGATTGCTCAGGCGAGTATGAAAAGTGACATTAGGAACTCTTTGTCCTCTGCGATTGGGGAACATAATTTTGCTTGCCTTTAATAATCAAGTCCAGTCATAACCTATCATGGGAGAACTGGTATAGTGTAACTATCAATTGGCTAAGAAAGTTCATTTATAAAGGTTGCGATCGCTGCTACAAACTCAGCAGTGGATTCATAGGGTAAAACATTACGCCCATTTATTTTTATACCTCGACCTTGAGGCAAACAAGCGAGGTAGTGAGCCAAGCGTTCATCTGGTGTTTCTTTTCTATTGTCTTGGCTAATACTCGATGCAGTTTCTCCCACAACGGCTAATGTTGGTTGCCCAATAGAGGCTATATAACTAGTATAATCCTGTCGCCAAAACCCTGCTAAAAAAGAAAACACTGCATGGCGGCTAGCAAGATTTTCTGCACCTGCAACCAGTGTATTCAACCACTCTGCATCCACACTATTGTCAGAAGCAAAGAGTTGACGAGTCGAGAAAGAACGTAAAAATTTTGGAGTGCGTGCATAGCGATAAAAAGCACTGCCAAAAGGCGAATCAAACAGATTCCAAAGGACTTTTCGCCGCCATTCTGGTGATTTATTTGTCATCAAAGCCCACGCTGGAGGCCCAGAAAGTACAAGTCCGGCAATTAAATTTGATTCCTTTTGAACTAATTGAACAGCAACTGGCAATAAAGCACCTTGTACAACTATAATGACAGGCTTTCGTACTACTGTTTGTAAAAAGTACTGTAATTGTTCTGCCCAATTATCAGGAGTGTAAGCGACATGAGGCATATCACTTTCGCCACATCCTAATAAATCAGAGTTGTAAATTGGATTACGCTGACCTGCATCATACCATTGGCGACAAAATCGTTGCCAAAATTGCCGCGACAATCCTACGCCAATCGGATGAATTAACAGTAAGGGAACGCCTTCATGCGTTGTATCAATTGGTTGATGAACTTCGTAGGCGCAACGATAATTCTGCCAACTATAAAACTGGCTAGGAGATGCTGTCAAATTGATTGTGTTAGCTACAGCAGATGGTTGCATAATTCCTAGTTGTTAGTACTTGCTAAAAAATTATCTGTGGATGAATCAACTGATATCCAGCTTCTTTAAGTTTTTCATTCGATACCCAAGCATTATATGGGCGGGTACTCTTGACAGCAGTATCCCATTTAACTTTGGGTAACTTATGTTTTTCAAATAAGCTATCTAACAAGTCTCGGCTAGTGAGATGTGCATCATCGACTAGATTGTAAATCCCTTGCAAACGATGTTCACGGGCAAATTCTATCGCACCAACAATATCATCTAGATGAATCCAATTTGTGATATCCTCGCCATTACCTGGATTGGTTGCACCAGAATATCTACTAAATATTTTCAGCAGTTCCCTGCCAGTTCCATAAATTCCTCCTAAGCGGAAGATACAAACCCGAAGATTTTCGCTAGATGCTGATAGCAACACATCCTCTGTTTTTCGGAGAATTTGTGCATTTAAATTAGCGGGTGCAAGCGGTGTTTCTTCATCTACCCATACACCATTTCTGTCACCATACACTGAATAACTACCTGTGTATATTAATTGCTTGACGCTCTTAATCTGCTGCAAGGTTGAAACTAAAGTTTGAGCAGTTTGTAGATAAGTTTCTTCATAAACTTCCCTATTTTTTGCAGCAACACTCAAAAGTACAACATCTTGATTTTGCAAAACTGATTTTAGACTATCTAGGTCATTACCACAAGTAACTACAACTTTTTGGGATACTGATTGTAGTGCAAGAACACGCTCAGGGGAAGTTGTGGTTACACTGACAACAAAATTCATCTTTTGCTGCCAATATTGAGCGACCTTATAACCAACATAACCACAACCAATGATTGCAACGTTCATGACAAATTAGACACTAATAAATTAAACTACTTATTAAGAGAATATTCTCAGTTAAGAGACTGGACGTAAACAAATTTAACAGCCCAGAGCTAACAGTCAATAGTTAATATGACAAAGAATTTTACCCAATGACTATTTTGCTAATTCTTTGTCAATTATGGCAATAATCTCTGGTGAATTTGGCTGGACACTACTATTAAATCGAGCTACCACTTCACCTTGCTTATTAACTAAAAATTTTTCCAAGTTCCAAGCAACAGTTCCCGTTGGTTCAACAGCTTTGGTAAGTCGCTCATAAAGTGGATGCTGCTGTGAGCCTTTAGCATGAATTTTATCAAATAATTCAAAGGTAACACCATATTTGCTCGTGCAGAATTGCACAATTTCTTCATTGCTTCCTGGTTCCTGCGCTCCAAAATCGTTACAAGGAAACCCTAAAATACGTAACCCTGTTTCTCCATACTTCTGGTTCAATTTTTCTAGCCCCTCGTATTGAGAAGTATACCCACAGAAGGAAGCCACATTTACAATTAATAGTACCTTTCCGGTGTAGTCATTTAATTGCTTATCTTCACCGTTGATTGTCTTGACTGCAATATCTGAAATTGTGTTACTCATCTTAAATCTAGTTTATAGGGAATATTGCCAAGTCTCGCATATTACAGGTACTCTAAACCCAGTTTCTTTCAGGAAATTAGCTTTGTTAATGATTGGTGTTGAATCGGCTAGGCTATGTGTAACCACAAGCCAGTAGGCGGAGCCTCTTTGCCTTTGCAACTGGCGCACCCGATCAATTAGCATCTGAGTTTACACTTAATCTTGGATAAATAGTCCGATAAATACGCTATCTCAGGATAATGATTGCAAATCTGCGTTGCTCTTGATACAAATATTGGTGCAGAGATGAATTAACGTATTTCTAAAGTAACAAACAATTAACTTTTTATATCAAAAATTAATAATATCCAGAATTATCCTATCCTGGCATCGGAAAATACTTAGCTATAAAGGATGTAGTTGCTTGAACTATTGGCTCAGGAGCTATCTTTCATAATAAAAGCTGAAAAGTGTATTCAGCGATACAGTTTTTTAGTTTAAGTAAATAGAAAATCAATCAAATTTATTTGTTGAGGTATGGGAACACTACCGCCAGCACACAATTTAGGGCTAGCAACTCTGGGAACAATGATTTTGTGGTTTGGTTGGTATGGGTTCAACCCTGGTTCAACCCTCAGCACTGGTAATACAGGATTGATTGGTTTGGTGACAGTTAACACCACACTGTCCGCCGGAGCCGGGGCACTCTCGGCGCTAATTTTTCAATATATTCGTAGAGGTAAGTGGGATTTAGTTTATTCTCTCAATGGTTCGCTAGCAGGATTAGTGGCAATTACAGCTCCTTGCGCCTACGTTTTACCTTGGGCTTCGGTTTTGATTGGGTTAACGGGTGGTATTTTGTTTACTCTGGGAGTGGATTTAATTGAGTCACTCCACATTGATGACCCGGTGGGGGCATTTGCTGTACACGGTATCAATGGCATGATGGGTACTTTATCCGTTTTTTTAGGTCAAGCAGAGCTGACCCTTAACAAAAAAGCAGGATTATTTTTAGGTGGCGGCTTTGATTTATTAGGTATACAAATTTTAGGCATAGTAGCGATCGCAGTTTTCACCGTCGCCTTTAGCTTTTTGATGTTCGGTGGTCTAAAAGCACTTGGACATCTACGTGTTGATCCTCAAGGCGATCGCATAGGTATTGATGCTTACGAACACGGTGCGTCAGTATGGCCTGATGTTTATCCGATTGATCAATTTATGCAAAAAGAAGACAAAAACCGCCCTAACACTTCTGGAACTGACACCCTTGATAGCGAATAGAGCCAACAATGACGCTTTTAGCTGAAAAAAGCGATTTTACGCTAACCATAATACATATTTCACTGATTCTTTGCCTCTTACTACCGGATTTTTTATTGACATTTCATTTTAGGAAATTTCCCCGCCGAAAATTATTTTTGAAAGATTAAAGATTGAGTGAAGAAGACTTGACTATTTTATAAATTAGATCATAAATTTCTTACGAAGAGCTACAAAAAACATTTACAGATGTGCAATAGTTTCTTAAACTCCTATTAAGGTTATTTGAGTTTATGGTTTTTAAACAAGTGGTCTAAAGGAAAAATATCAAAAACCACAGGTTATAACTTCTGACGCTACTTTTCCCTCGTTTAAGGATAGTTTGGAGGATGACACTCAAATTCATGTACAAACAAAAATTGAAAACAAAAAAGAGGCATCTTTCTGCAAAAAATTCTCCGATAAACTCACAATTCAACTCCAAAGTCAAGCTATTTAATCTGATTAAGCGACTCTCTCCCAGTTGGCAAGCTTGTTTACCTATAGCTTGTCTGATTGTGTTGGGTTGGGGTTATGCCGCAGTTGCCCAAACTCCAGCCGCAGGTCCAACGACAGCAGAACTAAAAGTTGCTCTTGACACCTTATGGGTTGCGATCGCAGCGTTTTTAGTGTTCTTCATGAACGCTGGTTTTTGTATGTTAGAAACTGGCTTCTGTCGTCAAAAAAATGCTGTCAATGTTCTTTCCAAAAACTTGATTGTATTTGCTCTGTCTACCATTGCCTTTTGGGCCATCGGTTTTGCCTTAATGTTCGGTGATGGCAACGACTTCATTGGATTGAATGGGTTTTTCTTAGGGGGAGCAGATAACAGCCCCGCCACAGGAGACGCTTATAAAGGTATCTTCGGTGCTATGAATTGGGCCGGTGTACCTTTAGCAGCTAAGTTTTTATTCCAGCTAGTGTTTGCTGGAACAGCAGCAACAATCGTTTCTGGTGCAGTAGCCGAACGAATTAAGTTTGTTGACTTCCTAATTTTCAGCCTCTTACTTGTAGGTATTGCTTATCCCATTACCGGACACTGGATTTGGGGTGGTGGTTGGCTAGCAGACAGAGGCTTTTGGGATTTTGCCGGTTCTACGGTAATTCACTCTGTAGGCGGCTGGTCAGCTTTGATGGGAGCAGCATTTCTTGGGCCCCGTCTTGGTAAATATCAAGACAAGCAAGTCGTTGCTATGCCAGGTCACAACATGAGTATTGCCACTTTAGGCTGTTTGATCCTTTGGTTGGGCTGGTTTGGTTTCAACCCCGGTTCTGTAATGGCTGCCGATCCTGGTGCAATCAGTCATATTGCTGTAACCACTAACATGGCTGCTGCTGCCGGTGGAATTGCCGCCACCTTTACAGCTTGGTTGTACTTAGGTAAACCAGACCTATCAATGATTATCAATGGTATTTTGGCTGGCTTGGTTGGTATTACAGCGTCTTGTGCTTACGTAGGTATCGCTAGTTCTTTAGTAATTGGCTTCATTGCTGGAGTACTGGTGGTTTTCTCTGTAACATTCTTTGACAAACTTGGCATTGATGACCCAGTGGGAGCTACCTCAGTTCACCTAGTTTGTGGCATCTGGGGGACTCTAGCAGTGGGTCTATGGTCTGTTGGCCCTGGTGTTTATTCCTGGTATGCACTTGGCCCAGAAAAAGGTTTATTTGCAGGTGGTGGTCTTGGGCAGTTTGGTGTTCAGTTACTGGGCGTTGCTACAGTAGGTGGCTTCACTGTTTTACTCAGTAGTATTTTTTGGCTGGTACTGAAAGCTACTTTAGGTATCAGAGTATCCAAAGAAGAGGAACTAGAAGGTTTGGATATCGGTGAACACGGTATGGAAGCCTACAGTGGATTTCTTAAAGAAGGTGATGCGACTGGATTTTCTGGAGAACCTGGCTCAATTGGAAGATTTTAGGGTAAATATTCTTTTGGTTTTTCCTCTAGTATTTTGTCAACCTAGCTTTGCGGGTTTGTATGTAAGCGCAAAGTGCTTACATACGAACTTACTTACCCATCCAATACTTTTCGGTTAAAGGAGAAAGGGGAAAGGGAAAGGTAAATTTAAACCCTTTCCCTTTCCCCTTTAACCTTTCCCCAGACCAAAAGAGAGATTATTGGGTTTATCCAAAAAGTATTGGGTAGGGGCTTACAGATGTACGACCCTACTTAGACAAATATAACGACGAAATGTAACAGTAATATTGCGAGTATTGCCCGAATAATGCCACTATGTATCTGCGTGATCTTAAAGTGAAAACTTAAATTTCAGCAAAACTTATTTTACCTTGTGAAAATTGTATGGTTAAAGGATTGAGGTTTAGTATGCTGCTATTGGTAGCTATGGGGAATCTGGCCTGGTCATTGAGTGCCAAAGCAAATTTTAACGGGAAACTCACCGTAGAAATTGATGGCTTGAAGAATAAACAAGGACAAGTCTGTGCCAGTATATTTGCTAACAGTGAAGGATTTCCTAGCGATCGCAATCGCGGCTTACAAAAGCAGTGTACCAAGATTACTGATACTCCCTTACCCATTACCTTTGAAAACTTGAAAGCAGGCAGTTATGCCGTTGCTGTCTTCCACGATCAAAATAATGACAGCACTCTCAATAGCAATATTTTTGGTATACCAAGCGAAGGCTTTGGATTTTCCAGCAACCCAGAAATTCTCGCAAGAGCGCCCAAATTTAGCGAAGCAGCATTCTTGGTCGCCGGCCCAGATACCAATATCCAAATCCAGCTAAAATATTTTTAGGATGGCCGGAGATTTTAACTTGTTACAGTACGCAAATTAGGTTTCAAAGTTAGATATAAAGCCTATTTTACTTGTGACTCTGCCAATTTTGAATTGAAGGAAAAATCTAAAATCGAATAACTACTTATAATCTATTGTTCTGAATCGTTGTGCGAATCCTCCGGTAGATTCTCTTGTTCGGGCAAGCCACGCATTCGATTCATCTGAGTTAAAGCATATCGTGCCGTTGCTTGCACTTCGGCATCTGGGTCTTCTAGCGCATGACGCAACATCTGGCTCATTTGACCCATCATGTCATAAACACGCGTTAGGTCACGGATGGCATTTTGCCGCACTTGTGGATTTTCATCTTGGATTGAAATTGCTAGAGCACGGTTCATCGGTTTGAGTGTGCGTGTGCCAATTTCTGCCAAAGCCGCCAAAATTAAACTACTTTCTTGAGAGTCAGCATCAATTATCAGGTCAACCAGATGTTGAATTGCCCGCGAATCTCCCTGCTGGCCCAAATCCCAAATAGCCTTGCGCCGCTTCGTTGGGTCAGAACTACGTAAGTCTTGAATTAATTCATCAACAATATTGAGTTTAACAAGACGGGAAGTTTTTTCTGGTAGCAATAACTGTGTAGACAGCGATGGTACATCTGTTTGTGGATTAGTTGTTATCTCTGAT
The DNA here is from genome assembly GCF_014698065.1 of Nostoc flagelliforme FACHB-838. Classification (GTDB taxonomy): domain Bacteria; phylum Cyanobacteriota; class Cyanobacteriia; order Cyanobacteriales; family Nostocaceae; genus Nostoc; species Nostoc flagelliforme_B. Next base: position 38,058 of record NZ_JACJSI010000013.1, on the reverse strand, counting down.
AAGGGTAGTCTAATTGAGTCTGTGCTAACTTCATTCAAAACTTTATTCTCTAATATTTCGGACTTTTGAACTTGTTTGACCTGACGAAACCACCTCAGCGCGTAAGAAAGTGCGCCCATGCTTCCTAAAACTCCAATGCCAAATATTAACCACCAAACAAAACTTCTCTCGGCTGGCTGGGGTTTTGCAGTTGGTATGGAAGTCAAGGCAGGAAATGGAACTTTTGGAGCGGTGACTATCTGATTTTTAGTAGCCAAATCTGCTTGCAATCTCCCCCTAGTCTCCTGACCGGTAATACCATCTACTTTTAAACCTTTTGCTTTCTGGAATTTAGATACAGCGATTTCTGTACTAGCGTTGTACTCTCCATTTACCACGCCACTGTAATATCCCAACTGCTTTAATTGGATTTGTAGCCTCTTCACATCTGAGTTTCGGCTACCATATCTCAAAGTAGCTGGACTAGCAGTAACTGTCGAACTAGCTTGTGCAAGTTCTAAAATTTTCGGTGCTAGGTTAGGTGTAGCTGTGCTTGCGCGATTTGGGACAAAACCCAGGCAAGAAAAACAGGTAAATATTAAAATTGAGGAGCGGCATAGCCTCATATTAAAAGTTTCAGCCTGAACGTGGTTTTAAAGTATTCGATACCACAATAACTTCTTAGATGACCAAATGTTAACTGTGATTTTTTTTATTAGGGTTGGGCATTAAGCATGGGTTATTCTCGTTGTCCCCTTGTCTCCCTCATCTCCCTCTAGTTAGGGTAAAATTTTTGGTTCAGATTCTCTAACTGCTAAGGTGATGGGGTTTAATTTTTTAGCAGAAGCTTCTAAAACTGGTTGCTGTATATTAGCTATTTCGCCGACTGTCATTGTGTCGTTTTGTCCTGCTAAAGTATCACGTTGGTTAATGAGATAGATGCTAATTAAAGTTAGAAAGACACCTACCCACTGCAACGGACTGAGGACTTCTGAGAGGAAAAGATTGCCGAATATTAGGGCAAATACGGGTGTGAGGAAGGTGAGGGAACTAAGACTTGTGAGACTGCCACTAGAGGCAAAGTAGAAGAATAACCCATAAGCGATCGCACTACCAAACACGGTAGCATAGCCCAAAGCCACTAAATCAGAGCCTCCTAAATTCTCCCACTGCTGGGATTCAACAACTGATGAAATTCCCCATAGTGGCAATCCACCTAAAATCATGTGCCATCCCGTAGCAGTTACGGGGTCAGCATACCGACATACAAATCGTATTAACACCGTTCCCACTGCCATTGATAGTGCTGCTAAGAGCATCAACCACTCGCCACTAGCAAACAAATCTTGCCAGTTGCCAATTGTCATATTTACGCCTGAGTCGAGAAAATGTAAAATCCACTCATCAGGTAAGCCAATTAAACTAATGCCTATGACTCCCAAGCCTAGCCCCAGCCATCCCCAAAAGCCGATGTGTTCTTGAAACAGCCACAACGACAACAAGGCAACAGCCAAGGGTTGCGAGTCAATCATTACAGACCCTAACCCCGCACTGGTTCTGACTAATCCCTCTGCCAAAAAGCCTTGAAACAGCGTCCCATCTACTAGGCCAAATAAAGCAATCCACAGCCACGCAGCCCAACCCTTCGGCTGGGGTTTATCCATGAATGCTGCTGCAATCAGAATTAACATCCCTGCTGGTATCAGACGCACCCCCGCCATGAATAGCGGTGTGGTGTGGGGTATTACTCCTTTCATGGCTACCATTGCCGTCCCCCATAAGAAAAAGGGGGCAATTAACAAAAGAGGGGCGAACGGAAGTTGAGATGCACTGAGTTTCAGTTGCATGGGTTTGCTGATGCCTTTGTTTAACAAGCGCAAAAATTGCTTTACCCAATTTTACCGAATTATGTAGTTTTGTGATCACCTCTGGCGGGTGCTTTGCACCATCGCGTAATCTCTTGGAGACAAAGAATTAATACTCAGATGTAGCTAAAGTTACCGAAGAAGAATTCAGAACTCAGGAGGCAGAATGCAGAATGGATTTTGCGCGACTGGATGTATGAGGGAGGTTTAGAGCAAGCGATTTTTAACGCGGTGATATTAAGGACTTCCAAAAAACAAATTATCCAAAATTATTCGTATATTTGTAGCAAGGACTTGCGCCCCTACAAATATACGCGAACGCGGAGCGTCGCGCAGGGATGGGATGTTTTTTTACAGGAAGTCCCTTAACCGAAAATGCCTTCGCCTTGACTTGAGTGCTGGGGTATTCTGACCGAAAAAGTGGTGCAATGAGCAACGCTGTGCCCATACCAACGTACTTGCATCATTAATAAAGTAACACGGCATCAGTTTTATTCCGTGCAGAAAACTGATTAACTGAGTCTACTTTATTGAAATATTATATAAGGATATCTAAGTTTTCCCGGCTTAGATATCCAAGAGCAACATAACCTATATTAAATAGATTTATACATCTATTCTAATTACTAGTTTTTCTTTTTAAATGCTTCTTGAGGCAGTTTATAAGTTAGTACTTAAGTAGGATGCCAAAATTAGATAAAAGGTTTATTTAATTTTAAAAAAAATATATATAGATAAAAATTATTGTTTTGTAATGGTTTTTTTTGTTATTAAGTATACTTCCTAAATAAAATCATGTGATTTTTACCTAAATTTTTTAGATTGAGCCTAGTTCGTAAAGCTGATGAATTCTCTTTCACAAGGTGGAATACAAATCATGTATACGTGCGTTATCATAGGTACTTCCAAAAAATTATCGCAAATTATTTGTACATTTTTAGAGGTCAAGACCTTGTGCCCCTAATATAAAATTTTTTTCGCTCACTGGAAGTCGCCTACGTTAACGCACCCTACTTTCTAAGACAATTTAGCAGCGCTAGACTTTTCTAAAGTCGCTACTAATTTCACTCCAAATTCTTCCTCAAACACTCCTTTCTTATAATCTAAGCTCCAAAGTTCTAAAGCACAATCATCATTAATCTGAGATGGAAAAATCAGCAGATTTACCTGCCTAAATTGGTGATAATACTCACATTCCACAAGAGCGATCGCACCAATTTGTCGTCTATCTAATGCCACTGCCAATCTTAAAATTGCACTCAATTGACTGATCATTTGTCGCTGGTGCTTAGTCAGCAACGTCTGGGAATTTTCATGTTTTTTCTTAGGCGGCGATTTGCGATGATAACGCGCTAAATTGGCAATGATTTCAATCTCGGTTTCTGTATAACCGAGTAATTCTCCATTGCGAATTAAATAGTATGAGTGTTTGTGGTGAGATGAATGGCTGACATAATGACCGCAATTGTGTAATATTGCAGCGGCCCACAGTAGTTGTCGCTCGTCAGATCCCCAGTGGTGTAATGTACCTTGAGTTTGATCAAACAAACTCTCAGCAAATTTGGCGACGCGATCGCTATATTCTAAGTTGACATGGTATTTATTAGCGAGCTTGAGAACATTCCGCTCCCGAACTGAACTTTGGTAGCGCAGCTTATCTTCAATTAAACCATGAGTTAGCATCCAGTCTACGATTACGCCTTCCCGCAGAGAACGCTCACAAACTGTTACCGATTCACTGCCCAAAAGCGTCATCGCTTCCTGTAATATTACCGCCCCGGCAAGTATAACTTCAGGGCGCTTCTCTGGCATCCCAGGTATGGCAGCCCTTTCTGAATTACTCAATTTCCGCAAGCGATTTACTAAGTCTCGTAAGTCTTTAAGATTAAGCTGGTAGCCATTGAGAGTGGAAGGAATCATACCCGATTTTTCTCGTGCATGAATCATTGCCAGGGTTTCAATTGTGCCAGACGTACCCACCAAACGCGGAGACTCGCCAACCTCTAGGTTTGCTAACAATTCTTCTACAGAACGTTCTAACATCCCGCGTGTATAAGCTTGCAAGTTTTGAAACTCGGTATTGCTGATGGGATCAGTAGTGATTAACTCACTAGTCAGTCGCACTGCACCGACTTTAGTACTGGTGAGAATACGTGCTTGATGACTATCACCCAAAACCAATTCTGTGGAACCACCGCCAATATCAATAATGGTATGGGGTTGGTTATTAAATTCCATGCCCGACAGCACGCCAAGATAGATTCGTCGCGCTTCTTCTTGACCAGAAATTAAGTCAACGCTTAAACCCAACTCCGTCTCTATTTTGTGCAAAAAATCTTTACCGTTAGGGGCTTCCCGCACAGCACTAGTTGCCACGGCAATGATTGTTTCAGCATTGATAGTTTTGGCAACTTCTTGGAAGCGTCCTAAAGCTGCGATCGCTTTTTTAATTATCTCTGGTTTGAGTTCCCCTGTAGTCAAATTGCGATCGCCAAGTCTGACAGTTTCTTTTTCCTTAGCAATAATGCTGAAAGCTGGTAGTGTGGGATCAATTTTCACTACTACCATGTGTAGAGAATTTGTTCCCAGATCAATGGCAGCAATAATCCGATGTTGCTTAGGTGGTTGAGTTGGAACACTCTCCCAGCTAGCCGAAGCTACTGAATTCAGCATCTAGTTTTCTCTCTTTATAAGAAATGATGGCAAACGGTGGTATGTCGGGGTAGCTGGCACTGATATTTATTGCAACACACTTGCTCAGATTGAGCGCTGTTAGCGGTAGCGGGGCGTTTAGCCCGTATTGAGTATCAAATTAATTAAAATACTCAATATTTAAAACTCAGTTTGGCCGAGGGCAACTGAGCTAAGTATATTCACTCTACTGCTTCTAACCTAGTGACTATTTAAAGGTATTTTAAAGTTGCCACTTTGGGTTATGTTTTTACAAATAACAAATAACGTTATTCTATAGATGTAAAGATGTGTGAACTAGGGAATAGGGCATAGGGCATAGGAGCAAAAAAGCGGAAAAATAATTAATTCCCAATGCCCCATACCCAATGTCCCATGCCCAATGCCCCATGCCAAATCCTATGTTAACAACGCCAAAACACCCCCAAGAACCAGTTTTGTTTGTAATTATCCGGCTTTTGCGCTGGCATAAACCAGAAGGACGGTTAATTTTAATGATTCCTGCCCTTTGGGCTGTGTTTTTAGCAGCTTCTGGGAAACCGCCTTTACCTCTGGTTGGTGTGATTATATTGGGAACTCTAGCCACGAGTGCCGTTGGGTGTGTTGTTAATGATTTGTGGGATCGAGATATTGATCCACAAGTAGAGAGAACACGCGATCGCCCCCTCGCTTCTCGTGCTTTATCTGTGACAGTTGGGATTGTAGTCGCTATAATCTCGCTAGTATGTGCAGCTGTTCTTGCTTTTTATCTTAACCCTCTGAGTTTCTGGTTATGCGTAGCAGCAGTGCCTGTAATTCTGTTGTATCCAGGTGCAAAGCGCGTATTCCCTGTACCACAACTGGTGCTTTCCATCGCTTGGGGTTTTGGGGTATTGATTAGCTGGAGTGCAGTCACACAAAACATCTCCCAACCCACTTGGTTACTTTGGGGCGCAACTGTATTGTGGACATTAGGATTTGATACAGTTTACGCTATGAGCGACAAGGAAGACGATCGCCGCATTGGTGTTAATTCTAGCGCTCTATTTTTTGGCAATTATACCCCTGTAGCTATAGGAATTTTCTTTGCTGGCACAATCTTGTTATTGGCTTGGTTAGGCGTAATCATAAATCTGCACTTAGCTTTCTGGATTAGTCTTGCAGTTGCTATTGTCGGCTGGGTTTGGCAGTCTCTACGATTAAGAAAGCAAGATTTACCTAACCCTGTATATGGTCAAATGTTCCGGCAAAACGTGTGGATTGGTTTTATTTTACTTGCTGGGATGATTGCTGGATCTTTTTAACAAGTAATCTATAAAATTCCCTTGAAAAAATAAATATTTGTGAGTTTTTGTATGGGTAGATTCTCTGATTGGTTTAATCCATTACTTCAGCATCTGCGTACTTGGGTAGCAATAGGTCTGCTATTTTTGGTTATCACCTGGTCATTCCCTGCACAAGCTACCAGCACTATTGATCCGCAGTTAGAACAGCAAGTATTACAAATTATCCGAGAACACCCAGAGGCAATTATTGAATCTGTTCAAGCCTATCAGCAGCAACAACAACAGCAAGTAAAGCAAGCACGGCAAGCATTTTTACAAGATTTAAAAACGAATCCTCAAATAGTCATTGATGAGTCTCCTACTACAGGTTCAACTCAATCGAAAACTGTCCTAATAGAATTTTCAGACTTTCAATGTCCCTATTGTGCTGAGGCGCATAAAACATTGAAAGAACTGTTAGCAAATTATCCTGATAAACTAAGGTTGGTTTACAAAAATTTCCCGCTGAGTTCAATTCATGTTGAAGCATTGCCATCTGCAAAAGCAGCTTGGGCTGCACATCAACAGGAAAAATTTTGGGAATATCATGATGCTCTATTTACTAATCAAAAACAACTAGGTGAAGTGTTATATTCAGATATTGCTAAAAAGCTGAATTTGGATTTGGGTAAATTTAAACGCGACCTTACTCTTGCTACTCCCGCAATTACAAAAGATATTCAACTAGCTGAAAAATTGGCTGTTGCTGGCACACCTTTTTTTATAATTAATAGTCCAACTTTTTCAGGAGTGGTGCAGCTAGCAGACATCAAAAGCATATTAGCTGATGCTAAATGAGAAAGAGTCAGAAGACAGAATTCCGAATAAGACGTTCTTTGCGATAAGCTGCGCGTAACTTGATTTTCCACAGGATTACGCGAACTTGCTAATTTTTTTGAATTCCTTGTTGATGCTGTAAATATTTCTTCTGTAATTCCTCTGGAATGGGGATAAGGCGATTATTTTGCAAACTGACAAAACCCCCCTTTTGATTAGCTACTGCTGCCAACTTATTGTTAGATAAAATTTCCGCTTGTACAGTCCACTTCAACCGTCCTATATTACCTAGCCATAAACGTCCAATTACTTTGTCAATAATTTTTATCGGGCGTTTATATTCAATTTCAGTTCCAGCTAGAACAGGTGCATATCCTTGCTCAATTTGCTGATTGAGTTGCCAATGTTCATCTAAAAACTTTAAACGTAAATCTTCTAGCCACCTGATATACACAATATTACTCACAATTCCCATAAAGTCAATGTCGTATGTTCTTACAGGAATTTCTAATACTACTTCTAATGGTCTGTGCAAATTGTTATTTACTAGCATTATTCCTCTTTGTAATTTTAAAACCAATCGGTCTGTAAAATTATAAAAAATTTTACTTTTCTCAAGCAAGTATGGATAATTATTAATTGCCTAATAATCCATTACCCACAAAAACTTCAAACTTCTACTTTGTAGTTTAAGATTAACTCGTCGCCAGGTAAACCTCTAATACCCCAGTTAGATTTAGGGGTTTCAAAAATTGTGATTTCAATATCATCCACAGGAATATTAAACTTTCTATTAATATTCTTAATTAAGAGGCGAATCAACTCTTTTTTCGTTTCGACTGAGCGTCCATCAAACATACTAATCTCGATAATCAGATAATTATCTGTTCTATCAGATGGATAGTAAAAATCTGATTTATCCAGTGGGAAAAAACGATGAAATCTTTTTTCAGGAGTAAGTTGTAAAACTTCTATGAGTGAGGTATGGATTATATTAGATAGCTCCATTTTAATAGGATTTAATTTGTCTGCTAAAGCATATACCTTGATTTGTACCATACACTTAAAGATGAGTTTCTAAGTATTGATTCAGATGATTAATTACCCTGTGCATATGAATTGAATCTCCATAAAGCTTGCTCATCATAATCGCTCCTTCCAGCGTTGCAATTATGATGGTAGCGATTTCATCAGCACTCACTTCAGGGCGAATTTCCCCCTTTTCAATTCCTGTTTCAATAATTCGGCGAATCAGATGCAGCCAAGAGTTCATTGCCTGTTGAGCGCGTTCTCGCAACGCCGGATGAGCATCATCACTCTCTACAGCAGTATTCAGTAGTGGACACCCCCCCTTGAAAGGTGGATTTTCTGCAAAGCTACTAAATACCCCAATGATTGCTTGCAAGCGTTGTACTGCGTGGCGTTTGCTTCGCAGTGCTAATCTAGTATGCTGCTTAATGCGAGCGATCGCAAAATCAAATGCCTGTAGTGCGAGATCATCTTTACTTTGGAAGTGATTGTAAATTCCTCCTTTCTGCAATCCAGTGACACGCATAATATCTGACATAGACGAGCCTGCATAACCCTGTTGGTTAAACAGTTCGGCTGCTTGGTAAAGAATTCTGCTTTTTGTTTCTTCGCCTTTGGACATTACAGCGATTTTTAGAGTAGAGATTGGTGTATTTAATAAAATATTACCGACCGAATAGTCTGATTTAATTAATCACGATAACTGCGTAAAAGTCAAGTATTTTTTAGCGCTGAGTTTTGAATCGAGTATCGGGCATCAGAAAAACTCCCCCCAGTCCCTAATCCCCAGCCCTCAAGTGTATCATCCAAACAATCGAGCAAGATACAGCACTAATACGCTGGACGTTTAATCATATTTACTATTAAAATACGGTAAGTGCATCGCCTTACCGTTTTTTATATATAAAACCGCAAAAAACCAGTTAGAAGTTGAGTTGAGCAAAGCAACTGACCTATAAGCAGCCATGAAAGCCTGTTTTAACTAAATACAAGTTGTGATGCTTCCAAAAACTTCTAGATAGGTTTTTAGTTGTCCAGCAATTCTCTGCCCTAATTTTAACTAGATAGCTTTTGTGTAACTCATTCCTTGAGAAACACAATAACTTGCTATGACTAACTCTGTCTACTACTGGGCTATAGTTCGGCTGAGTTGCTGCTGTTTAGCAGTGAAGCTTTAGCTGGCTTTCAGTTCAATCTGATTGTACTTGAAACCCCTGAGGAGTATGCACTATTTATTACTACCGTTCTTAAGCTTTTTTGTTGGCATCATCGTTGGTTTAACCGGAATTGGCGGAGCTTCTCTGATTACACCAATGTTGATTTTTGTTTTTCAGGTTCCGCCTTCCATCGCTGTAAGTTCTGATGTTGTGGCTGCCACATTAATGAAAATTGTTGGTAGCGTCAAACATTGGGAACAGAAAACCCTTGACACAAAAGTTGTTAAATGGTTGGCATTTGGGAGTGTTCCAGGTTCACTGTTCGGCGTGGGAATTTTGCACTTCATTAAACGTACAGGTGAGTATAACCTAGATAACATCTTGCTCCGTTTGCTTGGTGGGATGATTTTGCTAGTGACAGTGTTAGCACTAGTGCAATTGTTGTTATTAACTTTTTTCCCAAAATTTAATTTACCTGAACTGCCAAAGTTAGATTTAGAAACTAACTTTGGTCGTTTGCTAACAATCACTTTAGGAGCAATTTTAGGCTGCTTCGTTGGTTTAACTAGCGTCTCTTCAGGTTCAATGTTTGCCTTAGTGCTGATTGGGTTTTTCCGCCTTGATGCGCGTAAGTTAGTGGGTACAGACATTTCACACGCAGCAATTTTACTGCTGTTTACAGCCCTTGGTCATCTCAGCCTGGGAACAGTTGATTGGAGTTTGGTATTGCCTATATGGTTAGGTTCTGTACCTGGGGTTTTACTAGGTGCTAAAATCTGCCAAGTCGCTCCCCAACGGCCACTAAGGTTTATTATTTACGCCATCTTAATGATGGTGAGTTGGAAATTAGTTCATCAGGTTTGACTGGACGAACACTAACAATTTAATTTTAGATTTCAGATTGGGATTTTCATCGTTCAATCTCAAATCCAGATTCAACATCAACATTAATTAACTTCTTACCCAAGGTAGTAGAGTGAATGTACCTCGTTCATACATAATGAACAATCCCAAGCCAATTAACACAAAAGGTACGGCAGCTTGACCGTAGCGACTCAAAATATCAGCAATGGTAGGTTGACGACTTAAAAAATAAGCGATCGCACACCAAACCCCTACCATGATAAAAAATATACTTAGAATTACTCCCAAGCTGGCAAGATCCTGACCAGCGAATAAAGGAATATATATACTAATATTGTCACCACCATTAGCGATCGTTACTGCTGCCACTTTATAAGTTTGGGGGTGCAAAACACTCAAAATAAAAGACAATACCGGGTTAGTCGGTGTATACTGCCTAAAATCACTACTTACTGTCTGAACTGTTGTAGTTTCTTCTTTTCTAGATACTAATTGTTGAATTCCAATTGCTATTGGTAGTAGTCCTAGCAATCCTATCCATTCTCGCTGTACAACCAAGCCACCAAAAAATCCTGGTAAGCTAGTGATGATAATGGCTGCAAAACCCAGATATTGACCGAGTAAGATATGCCGCCGCCGAAAATTAACATCTACCTGTGAAAAAAATATTAACAAGATAAAGATGTCATCTATGTTAGTGGCGATGAAGGCAATTATCCCTTCACTAAAGGCTGTCCCTAGCTTACTCATGCTGGATTTTCAGAATCTACGATTTACCACCATACCAAATTAACCTTCTGGCACAATTACAAAGATTTAAGCACAAAGGTTTTAAGTTCACAAATGTGAGTAGGTTGGGGTTGGGTTGAAGTTTAGTGTTACCCAACATCAAGCTAGCGGCTAGTTGTTTCTGTTTGATGATTTTGGTGAAAAATAATGCAAGTTATGATGAAATTAGCAAAAATCCTAGCAAAAAACTGAGTAAATTTTAAATTTATCACTGGTTTTGATGCAGCAATCAAGCTCAAAAATGTAGATTTTAACTTGAGGTTAAATTTAGCTCAATAATCGCTGCCAAGTTAGTTGTTGTGTCGCTTCGTCCCAATGCCAGCGTAATAAATTAGCGGGTTGATTTTTAGCAATTCCCGGTAAACCTATCGCTTGTCTAGGTGCATTGGTAGCTAGTAAAATGGCAGTCTCTACGTCACAAACTCCCCACTTCACCAAATTTTGCACTCCCACTAATAGGGATAAAGTCGTCCCCGATAAAGTACCGTCGGCGAGTCGTGCGGTACCGTTTTTAACTTCAATTTGCCGACTGTCCCAAGGATACACGCCATCGGGTAGCCCCAGTGGTGAAAGGGCATCGCTGACTAAAAAAAGACCTTTTTCTTGATAACTGGCGCGAAGTAAAATTTGCAGCATCGTGGGCGAAACGTGTTCACCATCAGCAATAAAACCACACATCACATCAGGATGGGTAATTGCTGCCCCTAATAATCCTGGTTCGCGGTGATGTAATGGTGGCATGGCGTTGAAAGCATGAGTTACCATCGTTGCACCGAGTTCAAAAGCAAGTTTTGCTTGGGCAACAGTGGCCTGAGAATGCCCTAAACTAACGGTAATTCCCAAAGAACGCAAATATGCAATTACTTCGCCAGTGGGATCTAACTCCGGCGCTAAGGTGATAACTTTTACGATCGCAGCATAATCACCCAAAACTCGCTTTACCTCGTCAACTGTTAAGGGTAACAAGTACTCTGCCGGGTGTGCGCCGCGCTTTTGGTAATTTAAAAATGGCCCTTCTAAATGCACTCCGAAAATCTTAGCACCTGCTTGTTGACTGGAGATAATATCAGCAATAACAGCAAGCGATCGCTGAATCTTTTCTACTGAAGTTGTCACAAGTGTCGGTAAAAATCCATCTACCCCGGCATCCCACAAAAATCGCCTTATTTTCTGGAGTATATAAGCATTTTCAGCCGTCAAATCAGGAAATGCCAAACCCAATGCACCGTTAATTTGCAAATCAACGCCGCCTAGAGAAATCCAGTCACCTCCTACATTTAGTAAGGATACACATCCGTGTATCCTTACCGTACCCATTGGCAATATTTGCTCAATTATGCCCTCTTGGTTAACCAAGAGCATCTGCAAATCTTTGTAACCAGGCACTCTAGCATTGATAATATCTACAGGATTTTGTGTTGCTTGGATCATCACACTGGTTAGGGAATAATTAAACCTGACCCGATTTTAGATGGAACAATCGGCAATTAATCCAAAATCCAAAATCGTTCTACGGCTTGACTGAGCGCTAGCCGAACGTCCGAACACTCACGACAAGCCCAAAATCCGAAATTCTATGGCTCCTTTAGTTGGTATTATCATGGGCAGCGATTCTGATTTGCCCATCATGAAAAATGCGATCGCAGTTTGTGAAGAATTTGGCATTGAAAGCGAAGTGGCGATCGTTTCTGCTCATCGTACCCCAGAACGCATGGTGCAATATGCTCAACTTGCACACCAACGCGGTATTAAAGTAATTATTGCTGGCGCGGGTGGTGCTGCCCATCTGCCGGGAATGGTAGCGTCTTTAACTCCACTTCCTGTCATTGGTGTTCCTGTACCCACCCGCAACTTACAAGGTGTTGATTCTTTGTATTCTATTTTACAAATGCCTGCGGGTATTCCTGTAGCAACAGTGGCGATCGGTAATGCCAAAAATGCCGGACTTCTAGCAGTACAAATCCTCGCAACTCATCAACCAGAATTGCTAGAAAAAGTGCAGCAATATCGCAAAACTTTATGTGAATCAGTAATTGCAAAGCAAGCAAAACTAGAAGAATTAGGCTATGAGCAATATTTACAGCAAATGCCTTAAGTAATTCGTAATCGGCTACGCTATAGCGGTTCTCAGCTAAATGCGGTGGAACATTATATCGAAAAGTGTAGGGGCACGGCATGCCGTGCCCCTACGAGTGGAGTGTACTATAACGTAATTCGTAATTAGTTAAGAAAGCGCATTTGCTTGTTAGGCGACTCCATTTGCTTGTTTAGCGATCGCATTTGCTTGTTAGGCGACTCCATTTGCTTGTTAGGCGACTCCATTTGCTTGTTCGGCGATCGCATTTGCTTGTTAGGCGACTCCATTTGCTTGTTTGGCGATCGCATTTGCTTGTTCGGCGACTCCATTTGCTTGTTAGGCGACTCCATTTGCTTGTTTGGCGACTTCCAGAAATTAAATTATTCAATTTTGGGAGCGAAGACGATCATTAGATTCTTCCTCCCCTGCTTCCCCTGCTTCCCCTGCTCCCCCTGCTCATCAAAGTTTTGTTGGAAGTCCCTAGCCGACTCCATTTGCTAGACAGACTTAACTGAAAAAGTCTAAGATTGAAGCGATCGCTCCAGAATCAATGCAGCATTCTGAAGTATCTTGATGCTGAGGCCTTAGTCAAAAATTTAGAGCTGCAATATCCATGTGCCAACTGCTCGGAATGAATTGCAATGTTCCAACGGATATTTGCTTTTCTTTTGAAGGGTTTTCTGCACGGGGAGGAAAAACGGATGATCATAACGATGGTTGGGGCATTGCTTTCTTTGAAGGAAAGGGATGTCGAATGTTTTTAGATGCCCAACCTTCTGTTGCTTCTCCGGTAGCGGAGTTTGTTCGGAGTTATCCCATCCACTCAACCCATGTCATAGCCCATATCCGTAAAGCTACTCAGGGTGAAGTTGCCCTACACAACTGCCATCCTTTCCGTAGAGAATTGTGGGGTCAGTATTGGGTGTTTGCCCACAATGGTAATTTGCCAGATTTTGATCCAGAAAATTTGGGCTTTTATCAAGCCGTAGGTGACACCGATAGTGAAAAGGCATTCTGTATGATGCTAGAAACACTGCGATCGCATTTTCCCCAAGGTAAGCCTGACATCAAGGAACTGTACTCTGTGCTGCAAGAAATTACTGCTGTAATTGCAAAACTGGGTATATTTAATTACTTATTATCAGATGGAGTCCACTTTTTTGCTTATTGCTCAACTAATCTCAGTTACATCGTCCGCCAAGCGCCCTTCGCAGCTGCCCATTTAATTGACCAAGATATGACCGTAGATTTTCGGGAGGTGACTACAGAACGCGATCGCGTTGCTGTCATTGCTACCACACCTCTAACTGACAACGAAGTTTGGACACAAATACAACCCGGAGAATTACTAGTTTTTCAGGATGGGCTGCCCCTGAAATATACATTCAGTTAAGAATAAGCAGTTACTAAATTTTTCCCATTTAGATAATTTCTAGATGGGTTTTGTTTTTTGAGAAAAGGCGATCGCTAATTAACCATTCCCTAGCAATTTGCTTGATCCATTAGGTAGCGAATTATGATGACAATTTGAGAGTTGAAAATAAAACAATTGTAATTCCTCATAAAACTGGTAGAATCACCATATTCTTGATAAAGAATGTGAGGTTTTTTGGTGTTTGCAACTACATAGATGGAATCATCCAGTATTATAAACACTATATAACTGTATTCCCATCAATTATTTGTAGATTTAGTGGAGGAAATGGAATGAGTTTGTGGCAACGCCTATTGAAAAGATTAGAAGCGATTGCTGAACATAGAACCAATCGGTTCAGACTGAATTCGCTCAAAGGCTTTGTATCACTCTTTTTGGTAGGAACTGTTTTGAGCGTGGCGCTTGCCGCCTGCTCCGGTGGAACTGGCAGTAATTCCTCCACAGAAGGTCCTAGTGCCAGCCCTGTAGCTGCAACTAAGAATAATGTTGAACTAACCCTGGTTTCTTTTGCTGTCACCAAAGCAGCTCACGAAGCCATCATTCCTAAGTTTGTAGAACAGTGGAAAAAAGACCATAACCAAACTGTCGTCTTTAGGCAAAGCTATGGCGGCTCTGGCTCCCAAACTCGTGCCGTTATCGATGGTTTGGAAGCAGATATTGTCCACCTGGCATTAGCTGGAGACACCCAAAAGATTGAGAAGGCTGGATTGATTCAACCAGGATGGGAGAAAGAAGTTCCCAACAATGGTATTGTCTCCAAATCTGTAGCGGCGTTAATAACTCGTTCAGGTAATCCTAAAGGTATTAAGACCTGGGAAGATTTGGCGAAAGATGATGTAAAAATGATTACTGCTGATCCAAAAACATCAGGCATTGCTCGCTGGAATTTCTTGGCACTTTGGAACTCTGTAATTAAAACTGGTGGTGATGAAGCTAAAGCTACAGAATTTGTCACTAAGGTTTACAATAATGTGCCAGTTTTAACTAAGGATGCGCGGGAAGCCACTGATGCATTTGCCAAGCAGGGTCAAGGGGATGTTTTAATTAACTACGAAAACGAAGTTATTCTGGCACAACAAAAAGGCGAAAAAGTTGATTATATTGTTCCCGATGTGAATATATCTATCGACAACCCGATCGCAGTGGTAGATAAAAATGTCGATAAACACGGAACCCGCGAAGTTGCTGAAGGATTTGTCAAATTCCTTTATACTCCAGAAGCACAAGAAGAGTTTGTAAAATTAGGATTCAGACCTGCAAATGAGGAAGTAGCCCAAACTAAAGCTGCTACAGATAAATTTCCCAAGGTGAAAACTTTGGGTACAGTTTCAGAATTCGGCGGTTGGGAAGCAATTGATCAGAAGTTTTTCACAGATGGGGGTGTATTTGACAAGATTCAAGCCCAAAAGAGACGGTAACTAAATAATTTGTAATTCCTAATCTGTAATTCGTAGTTCGTATGTGGGCAAGTAAAGTACACCCGTAAGGGCATGGCACTGCCGTGCCCCTACATATAATCAATCTTGTACCGCATTTGAATGGGAACCGCTATAGGAATTACGAATTAACAATTACGAATACTGACTAAAATTTTTTTTGAATTGTAAATTTTGAATTTTGAATTCGGAGCGAAGCCACGTGACAACTGTATCTCCTTCTTTGGAAGTTGAACGCAAAACGCCATTCTGGAAGAGATTGGGGCGAGTTCCCTGGACTTGGCGAATCACCATAGGATACTTGACAGTGATGTTGTTTATCCCCATTATTGCCATGTTCCTGAAAGCGAGTACGGAACCTCCGACGAGATTTTGGGCGATCGCAACCAGTGATATTGCATTAGCCACCTACAATGTCACTTTTGTTACAGCGCTATTTGCTGCCTTCCTTAATGGCATTTTTGGTACTCTGATTGCTTGGGTTCTGGTTCGCTACGACTTTCCTTTAAAACGCTTGATTGATGCCACAGTAGATTTACCCTTTGCACTGCCAACTTCCGTAGCAGGGTTAACTTTGGCAACAGTTTACAGCAATAACGGGTGGTTAGGTTCTTTACTAGCACCTCTAGGAATTAAGGTATCTTTTACCCGCACAGGAGTAGCGGTGGCAATGATATTTATCTCACTACCTTTTATTGTGAGAACTGTGCAACCTGTGCTTCAAGAAATGGAACAGGAAATAGAAGAAGCTGCTTGGTGTCTGGGTGCTTCTCAATGGCAGACCTTTTGGAAAGTGATTTTGCCACCTTTATTTCCGACAATTTTAACTGGTGTAGCCTTGGGTTTCTCCCGTGCAGTTGGGGAATATGGTTCAACTGTGATTATCTCTTCTAATACGCCCTATCAAGATTTGATCGCACCTGTGTTGATTTTTCAGCGATTAGAGCAGTATGACTATTCTGGTGCAACAGTAATTGGCATAGTTTTACTATCAATTTCATTGGTACTGCTGTTGGCAATTAATTTCTTACAAGCATGGGCAAGGCGATATGACACTTGATAAGCCAAGTTTTCACTCATCTGCATCTGATACACATACAGCCAAGCCGAAAGAGCAGAAGAGTTGGGTGCCAATACTTTTAATTGGGATAGCGATCGCCTATTTAGCCCTAGTTCAATACATCCCGACAATCAACGTTTTCACCCAAGCTTTTAGCAAAGGAGTTGGGCCATTTCTTGCCAACTTGTCGCAACCAGCTTTTATCCATGCAGCTTGGCTAACACTATTGCTGGCTTTGATTTCTCTGCCTGTGAATACTGTGTTTGGGCTATGTGCAGCTTGGGCGATCGCTCGCCATAAATTTCCCGGACGCGCTGTAGTTTTAAGCATTATTGACCTGCCCTTTTCCATCTCGCCCGTAGTCGCAGGATTGATGATTGTGCTACTTTACGGGCGTAATGGGTGGTTTGGCCCTTGGCTTCAGGCACTTGATATCAAAATTATCTTTGCCTTTCCAGGTATGGTGCTGGCTACAGCCTTTGTGAGTATGCCCTTTGTAGCGCGGGAAGTAATTCCTGTTTTAGAGGAATTTGGTAAGGATCAAGAAGAAGCTGCTAGAACTCTAGGTGCGAAAGATTGGCAGATATTTTGGCGCGTCACTCTGCCTAGTATCCGTTGGGGTTTACTCTACGGTTTAATTTTAACCAATGCTAGGGCAATGGGTGAATTCGGGGCGGTTTCGGTAGTATCTGGCAATATTGCAACCCAAACCCAGAGCCTACCACTGTTTGTAGAAGATGCTTACAAACAATACGAAACCGAAGCTGCCTTTTCTGCGGCTGTACTGTTAGCGTTGCTAGCAGTAGTAACCTTGGTGCTGAAAGAGATTCTGGAACGGAAAACCAGCATTAAAGATGTTGAATAGAAAAATCAAGGGCTTATAGTTATCCTTTGAATTAAGATACAAGCAAATCATGGGACGTGGTACGATCTACTTAGTACCTATCAGGAAATTACCGTTAGGGTTAAGAGTAGTTCTGTACCAATCCCGATTAGGGATTGAAATAATTCAGATATGGCTACTGACAATACACTTACCAACAAACGAATTCGACTAAGAATTCCTAAAGATTATCACCAGGAACCTGTCATTTCTCGCCTGGTGTCTGACTATGGACTGACTGTGAATATCACGGCAGCAATTTTGGGAGCCAATGCTGTCGGTGATGGTTGGTTTGACCTTGAATTACAAGGAACAGATGCACAAATTCAGAGCGGGTTAACCTATCTCCGCGACTTGGAATTGGAAGTCTGGGATGACAGTAAAGCAACTGATTGGTAAGGGTTGTAGCAATACATAATAGGAACGTACAGATAGCTGCACGTCCTCATACTTAATATTAACCTCACTTCTATTTCTCTCTCCTTTTAGGAGAGAGACTTTGAATTTCCCCCCTTCCCGCGTCGGGAAGGGGGTTAGGGGGTTAGGTTTTTATTTAATAAACGATAGAAATTAGTTTTTCAAAATCTTGTGAATCAAAACTTTGTTGTTTTTTGGAGTTTTTACCACATACATCATAGTAAACTTTATTCCCTTGCATATTGAATAAATATCCTGCTATTACAGATTTGATACTTGCAGTATGACCACTATCAGATAAAATCTAACAAAATTTTTACAACATCACCTAAGCTGATTTCAGCAACCCTTTAATTACTTGGTAATGAGTATCGCCCTTCAGTTTTAATTCTAAGATAATGACAATATCATCTAACGGACAGATATCAGAAATTCTTAATTAGCTTTTAGTCAATTAGTTTACACAAATTTATTTTACATTAAGTGAATTTGCAGATTGCTTTTTTAAGTAGTTTGTGAGATTGTCCTTTACATAACAAATAAATGCATTAAGCCGATAGTGTTACCGTAGTTTAATAGAAGCCAGAAATATGAAAATCTCTATGAGGCTGACATTCAAGGAAGGGCAGTTGAGTTGCAGGGGTACGGCATTAGCAAAATTCTCTGCCAAACCTAAAAATTGTGTAGGCGCAGCCCAACCTAGGCATTGCTATTGGGAATTAATCTAATGCCTCAGAGTAAATCTGTAGAACCCGCTTCAGTCCACAGCCGCATTCTCGTGCCTCAGCGTTATCACAGGCAACCTGTAATTTCGCGGCTGGTGTCTCGTTATGGTTTAACCGTCAATATCAAAGCTGCATCTCTGACATCAGACAATGACAGCGATGGCTGGTTTGATTTGGAACTTTCGGGAAATCCCCAAAAACTGACAAATAGCCTATCTTACTTGCAAGGATTGGGAGTGAATTTATTGGAATTAGCGATCGCTACCCAAATTCAAGCCAACCAGCCCTCTTTAACTTTCCCAAGTCCAACGAGCAAACAGAGTCCCAAAGATTCTGCATGGCTGACAAATCAATGGCAAGAACAACTCCAACAATGGATTTCTTTGGGTCAAACCAATCGATTACGCTTGCAACTATGCGTCTTAAAATCTTATTACCAAGAACCGATAATTTCTGAGTTAGTTTCTCGTTATGGACTAACAGTCAATATCACCAGCCCTAGACTGCAACCCGATACCGAAGATGATGGCTGGTTTGACTTGGATTTGTGGGGGAGAACAAAGCAACTCTACTCTAGCCTGAGTTATTTAGAAAAACTGGGGCTACCAATTTGGTTGGATTTGTCTAGTGTTTATAGCGATGTCTACGACGGGCTACGCCTACGCTAATTAATAAAATAGTCACTATCCAATGGCAGCATTAAATAATCAAACCAATTCCCAAGCCAGATTATCACTGGTTTCTTCAGTCTATGCAAAAAGCCAAGTCACTCAGATTCGTCTGCGGATACATATTCCCAAGTACTATTTGCAAGTGCCTGTAATTTCGCAGCTAATTTCTGTTTATGGGTTGGTAGTTAATATTACTAAGGCTCTCCTACAACCAAATATAGATGGAGAAGGGTATTTTGACATTGAACTTCGGGGAACAGCGCCACAAATTTGTAGCGGTCTGGCTTACCTGGAATCCCTAAATCTAAGAATTGTGGGCAAGCCGAATGCTGACGGCGATAGCTGGTTTTACTGAAATCATCTAAATTTCGTAGTACCAAATCTCTTCTTCTCGCAACACAATTCGATGCAGAGAGAGACGATCAATCAAGCCCTCTTGCTCAAATTGCCCAAGAACACGAGTGATGGTAACACGAGTTGAACCAAGCATTTCTGCCAAGTCTTCGTGAGTCAGACGCATATCTATTAAACGTCCCTTCTCAACTTCCGAACCAAACTTTTTAGATAACCATGCCAACAACTTGATAAGCATAGTATCCACTTTTTTATGGCTACGAATAACCATCAATTCTTGAGCCTGTTGGATATGGTTAAGTAGAGTTTCTGTTAGTTGAGTCCATTCCTCTAAAGGTAAGATCGTCACCTCTACTTTAGTTAGGCATTCCATTTGATAAGGATCTAATTTTGACAAAGCCTTACCAACAACATCTCCAGGCCCCCACAATCCCAGAGCGACAGTTGTACCATCTTCCAGATAGGTAAAAGTCCTGACAAAACCCGTTTCAATCTTCCAAAGTCCGTTTTGATGCTCTGGTAGAAATGACCTACGGGCAAAAAGTTCCTTGGTATTATTACTTCTTGAGCTAGATAAGCTTGTGTACAAAGCCACCATAATATATAAAACTATTCTCCGATAAATTAACCGTAGTATTATATTTATATCAGGTTCTGAGAGGCTATGAATATTTTAAAGATGGGAGTGGGGAAGAAGCAGAGGGGCAGGGAGCGGGGAGCAAGGGGGAGAATAAAGGGAGAATAAAAATATTACCTCTTTCTCCTCTGCCCCCTGCCTCTTACCAATGCCCAATGCCCAAAATTAAATTCCCGCACCATCGAGAAAATCTTCAATCATCCCATCAGAATTTTTGCTCTTAGGGTTGTCGGTTGGTTCCTCGCCAAGCTCAGTTGGGGACAAACTAGATTGTTCTAACTGCTCAAACTGTTTCTCTAGAGCCTTGACACGTTCAAATAAAGCGCGGATGACTTCAGCTTCTACGTCGCGTACTTTATCATGATCCAAAACATTGGTAGACGAGTTGTTCTGACGAGTCACGCGCCCTGGAATCCCAACTACAGTAGTATTACTGGGGACATCTCGCAGCACCACAGAGCCGGCTCCAATACGGACGCGATCACCAATTTGAATATTTCCTAATACCTTTGCACCCGCTCCCACAACTACATGAGAGCCTAAAGTTGGATGGCGTTTGCCGCTTTCTTTCCCAGTTCCGCCAAGGGTAACACCTTGATAAATCAAGGCATGATCGCCCACGATCGCTGTCTCGCCAATTACTACTCCCATACCGTGGTCAATAAATACTCCCTGGCCAATTAATGCCCCAGGATGGATTTCAATGCCAGTTATAAACCTACTAATATGAGAGATGAGCCTTGGTATAAAGGGAATTCCAATTTTATACAGCCAGTGCGCTAATCGATGAAACACCAAAGCTTGGAGTCCAGGGTAACAGAACAATACTTCTAGCCAGTTACGGGCTGCTGGGTCACGCTCAAAAATGGTTCGCAAATCAGTTAGTAGCATACTCTGTCGGGATTTTTGTTGGTAAGTGAGGCTCTGAAAACAGAAACTCAGGTTAGTTCCCACAAAAAGATGAAGTCATTTATGGGAATTGTGTAAGATAATAATCTACGGTAAGTCGATAGTGTATACTGCTTTTGTGGGTAGTAAGTGGGATGCTATCACATTCCACACTGTTGAGAAAAATTAATTTCGCATAAACTGCGATAAACCGCCCAATTCACCGTAGTATGTTGAATACAGTCTTGAATAGCCAAAACTATGCTCTTTTGGATCTGTCTTCCAAAGTGGAATACGCACTGCTAGCACTCTTAGAACTGGCAAGTCACCACGAGAAAAAACTTCCTCTAACCATGAGCGAGATCACTGCCAAGCAACTCATACCTGAACGCTATCTTGAACAAATTTTGACCAACCTCCGGCGTGCTGGTGTGGTGCAGAGTCAACGCGGCTCTAAAGGAGGTTTTGTTTTAGCTCGTGAACCTTGGCAGATCACAATGCTAGAAATTGTCACTTTAGTCGAAGGCGAACGGAAAGAGAAAGATACCTCTAACTCTCCGACTCTAGAAAAGACTCTAGTTTATGAAGTCTGGGAGCAAGCCAACGCTGCCTCAATTGAAGTTTTGGGTCGCTATACACTCCAAGACTTGTGCCAGGAAAGGGAAACTCGCGCACAGGAAAGTCCAATGTATTATATTTAGTCACCAAGGAGTACTAATATGCGGATAGCGAAAGATATCACAGAGTTAATCGGACGGACTCCTTTAGTTCAATTAAACAAGATTCCCCAAGCTTCAGGAGCGGTTGCTCGGATTGTGGTGAAGCTAGAAAGCATGAATCCAGCATCTTCTGTGAAAGACCGGATTGGTGCGAGTATGGTGGAAGCGGCGGAGGAAGCAGGCTTAATTCACCCTGGAAAAACAGTTTTAGTAGAGCCGACTTCTGGAAATACAGGAATTGCGCTGGCGATGGTGGCGGCCGCCAAGGGGTACCATCTCATTCTAACGATGCCTGACACAATGAGCCAGGAAAGACGATCAATGCTCAAAGCTTATGGCGCTCAATTAGAGTTAACGCCAGGGGTAGAAGGGATGCGAGGAGCGATCGGTCGTGCAGAGCAGATTTTAGCTCAAACGCCCAATGCTTATATGTTGCAGCAGTTCCGCAACGCCGCTAATCCAAAAGTTCACGCCGAAACCACGGCAGAAGAAATTTGGGATGATACCGATGGAGAGGTGGATATTCTGGTGGCGGGAGTCGGTACTGGTGGGACGATTACGGGAGTTGGAGAAGTTATTAAAAAACGGAAGCCAAGCTTTCAAGCGATCGCAGTTGAACCAAGCAGCAGCCCAGTATTAGCAGGTGGTAAATCGGGGCCTCATAAAATCCAGGGTATCGGTGCGGGATTTGTGCCAGCAATTTACCGTCCAGAAGTGGTAGATGAGGTGATTCAGGTAGCAGATGAGGAGGCGATCGCTTACAGCCGTCGCCTAGCAAAAGAAGAAGGATTGCTATCGGGGATTTCTACTGGCGCTGCTTTATATGCGGCGATTCAAGTGGCACAAAGACCAGAAAATGCAGGTCGCCTAATCGTGATGATACAGCCTAGCTTCGGCGAACGCTACCTCAGTACTTCATTGTTCAAAAACCCAGAGGAAAATGAGTGGTTGAGTAAAGTTTGATACCACATAGCATTCCTTGTTGTTTAGGGAAAGGGTAAGGGGTAAAGGGTAAAGGATGTATTCAAAACCTTTCCCCTTTTCCCTTTCCCCTTTAACCGAACCGTATTGCCCTGCCCCCTGCCCCTCTTCCTGACTTACACATCACGAATGCGGCTCTCCCAACAACACAATTGAACACTTCAATTGTTGAATCATCTGCGTTGTGACTTCACTGACGGCTAATCCTCCGGCTGTGCGATAACGGACGGAACGTAATACTGCTAAATCAAAGGCCTCAGCTTCCCGAATTACTATTCTGGCAACGTCATCACCCTTGATTGTTTGGATATTAGTATTCACCTGTAACTGGCTTTTAGAAGCGATATCAGACAATTGGGATACAAATTTTTCTACTCGATCTGGGGGTGATTTGCGATCATATACGTGTAACAGTACAACTTCCGCCTGATTGACATCGGCCAAAATCTGGGCAAACCTTAAAGCACCGATAGTTTGGCGGGTTAAGTCTCCAACTGGTACAAGAATTCTTTGGATTGTCTTAGGACTGCTTAACAGCCGTGTTACTGCTACCGGACAATGAGAAGACCAGAACACGCTATCAATGACATTACCAAATAAGCGGGCACGCAAACCTCTTGTCTGCGACCAACCCATTACTACTAAACTAGCGTTTTGTTCTCGACTAGTGCGGCTAATCCCCAAAGCTGCATCATCATCAATCCGAATTGCTGGTGATACTTCCACCTCAAATTCTTGACTGATTTCTTTAGCTAAATTCAATCTTTCCCGGCTTTTGTCGAGTGCTGTTACTAATTGCGGATCATCCATCTGCACATGCGCTCTAGTAATAGCTAATGGCACAATTCTTCCAGATTCATGACTAGCCAGTAGTGCTGCCATTTCTATTAGATAACGCTGCGTTTGAGGGTTATATATTGGCACTACTACAGTAAAGGGATATTGTTTTTGCTCTACTTGTTCATCTTCATTACCTTGCCACCAAGTTGCCAAACTATCTGTCTCAAAATCTGCCTGAGAAAGCTGTAGTGAAGAAGCAAATCTTGATGTGATCACTGGGCCAAAGATAGCTGTCACTAGCATGAGGACAATCACACTATTTAAAACACCTTCACTAATTAAGCGTTCACCAGCAGGATTTACCGTTTGATATGCAACTAAGGCTGCTGCTAGTGTGGCTGCTACCTGTGGTAGTGACAATGACCACATCGTCATCAATTCCGCCGTATTATAGCGGTATAACAATTTTGCTAAAAATGCTGCAATAAATTTGCTGCCAATCAAAGCTACTACAATTACCACAGTCAGCCAAACTGAACTGAGAGTTTTTATAAATGCAGGAATATCAATTAATAATCCCATGTCCACAAAGAAACAAGGGATAAATAAAACACTACCAATAAACTCAATTTTTTCTTTGACTGGGCTACGTCCTAAAACGTCGTTGACTGCTAGACCTGCTAAAAAAGCACCAACAATTTTTTCAATTCCAATTACCTGCGCTCCGACAGATGCCAAAAATAATGCTAGTAATATAAACAGAAACTGATTACTTTGTTCATCTCCAGAGCGGCGAAAAAACTCTTTACCTGCCCAGTCAAAGCCAAACAGAACAACAACAGAGTAAATTGCTAATCCACCTAACAAAGTTGCTAAACTTAAGGCGGAAAATTCTCCGCCATGAATTCCGACACAAATTGCTAATACTAGCAAAGCGCCTGTGTCAGTAAAAATTGTTGCACCAATTGTGACCGTTACAGCTTCATTCGTTACTACTCCCAAACGACTCACAATTGGATATGCCAAGAGGGTATGAGAGGCCAGTAAAGAACCAATTAATACAGAAGCATTCCAGCTAAAATTGAATAAACGTCCGACAGCAATGCCAGCAAGTAACGGTACTAAAAATGTCAGTATACCAAACCCAATGGAGCGATTTTTCGTTTTACGAAACTGCTCTAAGTCAATTTCTAAACCGGCCACGAACATCAAATAAATCTTCCCGATGTCGGAGAGCAGATTGATAGTTTCAGACTCATGATTTAACAACTTTAATCCATTTTGTCCTAGTACTACACCTGCTACTAATAAACCTACTAATCCCGGTAGTCGCAGCCGCTCAAATATAGGAGGTACAGTAAAGATTACTGTCAGGAGAATTGTAAATGCAACAATAGGACTATCTGTGAGCGCGTTCAGTGCCATGCGTAATAATAAGCCTAAATAAATAGTAAATGTACAAGAAGCATACGAAATATTACTTAGAAATTTATATGCTTTAGTTTTATTGATTACAGATAATTAAATCATTAACAGCATAAATGTTGCGATCGCAATCACGACTCTACCTGAAGAAGGGATTATACCTCTCTACAGGGTGAAATAGTGATGTAATTTATAGTAATCAAAAGAATAAATGTTTAAATAAGATAAAATCGCTCCAAAAAAGCATAAAATGACAATAATCGATTAAATATAGCATTTCTAGTTTGAATAAGTAGAGGCGTATATCTGTGCTAGGAACTTCCCAAAATTAAATTATTCAATTTTGGGAGCGAAGACGATCATTCGTTAGATTCTTCCTCCCCTCCTTCCCCTGCGCCCCCTGCAACGCCAGATCACCAAAGCGATGAGTATTCTTTTAGTTGGAAGTCCCCTAACCTCCTTCTCTACACTATATCTAGAAAAATCTGGAAGAGCGCTCCTGTGGGTTCCTATCAATGATAATTTTAAGCATTGGGAACCCCTAAAAATCAAAGTTTATGAACGCAGCCGACGACAAAACTATTGTTCGAGAGTATTTCAATTCCACAGGGTTTGACCGTTGGAAGCGAATCTACGGTGATGGCGAAGTCAACAAAGTTCAATTAGACATCCGCAATGGACACCAGCAAACCGTGGATACAGTTCTCGGCTGGCTGAAGGCTGATAACAATTTACCACAGCTATCCATCTGTGATGCTGGGTGTGGTGTTGGTAGTCTCAGCATCCCCCTAGCTGTAGATGGTGCTAAAGTCTATGCCACCGATATTTCTGAAAAAATGGTGGAAGAAGGCAAAGATAGAGCAAAGAAAACTTTGGGAAATGACGAAAATCCCACTTTTGCTGTGCAGGATTTAGAATCGTTGAGTGGTAGTTACCATACCGTTATTTGCTTAGATGTTCTTATCCACTACCCCCAAGAAAAAGCGGATGAGATGATATCTCACCTCTGTTCTTTGGCACAATCGCGGATAATTCTCAGTTTTGCGCCGAAGACCTGCGCCCTGAGTATACTCAAGAAAATTGGCAGCTTCTTTCCTGGCCCAAGTAAAGCGACTCGTGCATATTTGCATCGTGAGGCTGATGTGGTGAGAATCTTGGAAAGTAATGGCTTTTCTTTGCAACGACAGGCGATGACAAAGACTCGCTTTTATTTTTCCCGCCTACTGGAAGCAACACGTAATTAAGCTAAAAACCGCAGCAAAATATTATACCTTTGCTGCGGTTTAACATTTTCAAGGGTTAACACTGAGAGATGTCGCATTTGGTGCTGAGTTTTGCTTTTGATTGTGGCGTAGGCGTAGCCCGTCGGAGACATCGCCCCGATTTGGAACATGAATTATTATAGCGATCGCAGCAACTCCCAAAAAATAGTGAAAACAACTAATCAAAATTCACCTTTAGGTTAATATACTGGAACCTTTGCGAAAGTAAGGTTAGAATTTCTAGCAAAGTTTAAATCTGAAGTGGGACTATGAAAACTGCTGAAAAATTGGCCGCAGGTTGGCTACTGACAATGGGATTCATGTTTGTAATGCTATCAGCAGCAGCGATTTTTAATAAAACGACTACGGAAAAATCAATTACCATACCCTTAGCTTGGGATGGCTCAGTTGAGTTCTCAACAGTAACAACTACCCCTGTAATTGATAATACTGCGGTAGAACGTCTAATTTTTGGTATTCCTACCCTAACATTGGGCGCATGGTTAGCATTAGGATTATACCGTCAAAGTCAGCATGAGAAAAAAGCGATTAATCAACAAGTTAGCGATCGCCTGCAATCAATTTTTTATCAGATGCTACAAGAAAATCATGGGCGCGTAACTGTTTTAGGCTTTGCAATGAAGTCACAACTACCCGCAGCGCACGCCAGACAATATTTAGATGAAAAAGCTAAAGACTTCAATGCAAACTTTAAGGTGAACGAAGAAGGGGCTGTATCATATCATTTTGATGTCTAATTGTTATTTGTCCTTGGTCTTTTGTTATTAGTCTTTTGTTATTAACTAATGACTAATGACCAATGACTTATGACTAATAATTAACTTACGGCTAAGTCTAATGACGCAGATTTTTTTGAGCGTAGCTGCCATTTTAGGCGGTTTGTCAGTTGCTGCTGGTGCTTTTGCTTCCCATGCTTTGCGGGAAAAAATCAGTGAGCGAGCGCTAGAAATTTTTGAAACTGGCGCTCGTTACCAAATGTATCATGCTCTAGCACTTTTCTTAGTAGCAATCTTAATTAGTCGCACCGAATCACCTCAACCCGCTCTCGTAGCTAGTAGATGGCTATTTATCATTGGCATCGCTATTTTCTCAGGAAGCTTGTACGCCCTTAGCTTAACCGGTATTAAATCTTTAGGAGCGATCGCACCACTAGGCGGTGCAGCCTTTCTTGCTGGTTGGGGTACTTTAGCTTTTGCGGCTTGGAATTTGAAGTTGTAAACAACTTAAAGGCTAGGAGTTAGTAGTTAAAATTTTAGTATTGCTGAATTCCGGTATAAAAATGATTTGGATGATTTCGAAAGTAGAAAGTTGCTATATCACATCTCTGCACTAAGATTCATACATCTAATCAGCAACGCCAAGACTCTTAACTTCTAACTCCGAGGCTTAATTTCCTCCTTTTGACAACTGATTTTAGATTTATCAAACAGAATTCAGGAGTCAGGAGTCAGAATTCAGGGTGAATTCTGTACGACTGGTGAATGAATCTAGGGGTTTAAGACCCCCGCTAAATCTTCATTTAGCGGTTTACAATGAGTGGCGAGTCTGAATCCCCCACTCATTGATTCTGATCGGAGGCGGAGTCTCTCTGGGTCCGCTCCTGAATTCTGACTTCTGAATTCTTCTTCAAAAACCCAATAGAAGCTTTCCTTAAATAAGCGAACAAGAAACAATTTTTTCTATTTTTTATTGCCTCTTTAATAAAGCTGTGTATTGGAATTTTTTTCAGCGTAACATGAACCAGGATTTTTAATTGCTAAGTATTTTTTATAAAGTGAGATGTACCCAATATTTTCCAATAAATAAAATTGCCAAATCTATAAAGAGTATTTCCGTAATATTACAGAAGTCATGAATATAAAAAAGCAATAAACTGCACAAGTATATTGCTAAATAAAAACTAAGAAATTTTACATTTGTAATATAATTCAGACCTATGAAACGGCGCAACCTGCTTTGGTATTCGCTCTGTTTGCTGCTGGCTGCACAACAGGAGTAAATTCTACTAATAATAGCTCAGATCAAATGGCAATGACTGCACCAAAAAAGCTCAAATTTGCAGTTACAGATGTTGCTGGAATTAAAGACTTGCAACGAGATTATGAAGTTTTTCGCACTACATTAGAAGGAATATTAGGCATAAAAATTGAGTTTTTTCCTGTAGAGAATCCCACGGCAGCAGCACCAGCACTGTTATCAAGAGAGGTTGATATTGTATTTGCAGGGCCTTCAGAATACTTGATTTTAAACGCTAGAGCAAAGGCTATTCCGATAATTGCCATTGAGCGCAACAACTACCACTCCATTATTGTAGTTCGTGCAGGTAGTCCAATTAAATTATTAGCTCAATTGAAAGACAAAACAATTGCCATGCGAAACATTGGCTCAACCTCTGGGCATCTTGCTCCCACAAAGCTACTGATAGATGCTGGATTAGATCCAAAAACTGACTTCAAAACTGTGATGTTGGATGATAAAGGAGTACAAGCCTTAAAAAAAGGTGAGGTAGATGCTTGGGCGACTGCATCTGATAGATATAAAAACATTCTGGAATCTGAAGGCTTAATTGAAAAAGATTTTTCTGTGGTTTTTAAAGGCCCACTACTTCCTGGTGATGTATTTGTTGCTAGTAACCAGTTGGCATCTAGCTTTATAGAAGATATGCGATCGCGCATGATTCAGCATCAGGATAAACTAATTCAAAGTTTAGTGGCTGCTAAAGCAAACCAAAAGTATAAAGGAGGCAAACTAATTACAGCAAATGATGCTGACTATAATATGATTCGTCAAGTTTATCAAAAAATCGGACAAGGAAATTTCTTATAAGATTATAATCGATAAATCAATGATAGCTGCTACTAAATACTCGGCTAATAAGATTTTTATATTACTTAGTTCTTTTAGCAATAACTGGAATATTGCTAAAAAGATTAGTTATGGCTATACACTAGCAGTTAGTATTGCTTTCATAGGTACAACAAGTGGTTTATTACTTGCACAACACTATGAAAAACTTCCTCAACAGCAATTAGATTTAACTTATCAACAACAATCTCTATTAAAAGATTTAGAAAATTCCATAATTAGAGTGCGACTACATCCACAAAGATTAGTTACTGTGTTAGAAAACTCTATTTGGTTAGAATTTGAAAAAAATAGATTTATTGATGAAATGGGTCAAGTTAATCAGCAGCTATCAAAACTAGAAACTTTTACAAATAATTATGCTTATTATTCAAGAATAAAGAATATAGATTTGTTGATGCTATTAAATAATTATAAAAAAAACACAAAATTATATAATCGCATAGTAAGAGATTTTTGGCAGCAGATTGAACCAAATAAATTTCCAGCAAAAAAAATATCAGATCGGGAAGAATTACTAAATTTTATCAAAAAAGAAGTTAATATTTCTGTTGAATTCGAGAAACTATCAGATGAGTTAATTCGGCTTATAGGATATGCTGAAATCCAAAAAAAGCAAGCAAAAACTAGCTTTGATAATGTCCAAGAATTGCGAATTAAAGTTATTGTTGGAAGTATGGTGTTATCAGCTGCGATCGCAGCTATACTATCAATATATACTAGTAAATTAATTGCCCGTCCCTTACAAATAGTTACTAGCGTTGCTAGAAAAATCACGGAAGAGTCAAATTTTGAACTCAGAGCTAATGTTGCAAGCAACGATGAAGTAGGAACATTAGCTACTTCCTTAAATCAATTGGTGGAATGGGTGGGAGATTACACCCAAGAACTAAAGCTAGCTCACCAAAGTTTAGAGGAACGGGTAGAAGAACGAACCCAAGAATTAGAAGTAGCTCGTCAAAATTTAGAACAACGAGTAGAAGAACGAACTCAAGAACTTCAAAAAACTCTGCAAAACTTAAAAGAAGCCCAAGGACAATTAATTCAAACAGAAAAGATGTCTTCTCTGGGTCAGATGGTAGCAGGGATAGCTCATGAAATTAATAATCCTGTTAACTTTATTTACGGTAATATTCAATGCGTTAATGACTATACTGATGATTTGCTTAATCTCGTGAGTTTATATCAGCAGGAGTACCCAAATTCTCTGTGGAGCATTGACGAAAAAATTGAAGAAATTGATTTAAGTTTTATTAATAAAGATTTGCCACTTTTACTTTCTTCTATGAAATTTGGTGCTGAACGTATTCGTGAAATTGTGTTATCTTTACGGAATTTTTCACGATTAGATGAAGCTGATATGAAACAGGTAGATATTCATGAAGGTATTGATAATACCCTGTTAATCCTGAATCACCGACTTCAACAAGAAATTGAAGTAATTAAAAAATATGGAGATTTACCCTTAGTTGAGTGTTATCCAGCACAACTCAATCAAGTGTTTATGAATATTCTGAATAATGCGATAGATGCTCTGCTAGATCAAAAGGCTCATTCAGGTAAAAGGAAACAAATTATTATAGATACATTAAATATAGATGATATTTATATCAAAGTAGGAATCAGGGATAACGGCCCTGGGATTTCACCAGAGATTAAAAACAAATTATTTGACGCTTTTTTCACAACTAAGCCAGTAGGTAAAGGTACTGGTTTAGGTTTAAGTGTTTGCTATCAGATAATTGATAAACATAAAGGCAAAATAGAATTAATGCCAGAATTACAAGGAGGAGCAGAGTTTGCAATCATTTTACCTAAAACTTTCTGTTAATAGTTACCGATAACTTGGTTTGACTCCAGCAGCATCAAGAGCTATTTTCTATTGAGAATATTACTAGCTTTATCAACCCACTGATATGCAACTATAACAGGTGAAAATAAAGATGCAGTCGCAGATAATCCAGGGCTATTTCAAGACACACGGAATAATCTTCGTAATCTACGTGTAATAAGGCACGACGCACAGTGCTATATAAGTTGGTAGTCTATTTTTTGGGGGTTGAAAAAGGTCAATTAACGGCTCACGGTAGCTTAAAATCCAATCTCCAATTGCTAAAAATCCTTTATTTTCTGCGGCTATCGCCAGTGTGAAGAGTGCTAGGCATAATGGAAGATTGTGTCGCTGTCCGGCGCGGCGACGGGGGTCTTTTATATCTGCAAAAGCTTTTATAATTTCGATTTCGGACACAGCAGTAGATGCTTTCACTATAATTTGCGCTGTATCTTACCATATTGCGCCTTCTTTTATAAGACAGCGGGCAGGGCGCAGCCCTGACAGACGACAATTTAAATCAAACCAAGCACATAAGAATACTTGGGTTCTATTACGAAGACAAAGCTTTCAAAATAATATTTAATTAATACTTGTGTACTATTAACTAGCGATCGCATTGTGCCAGTTGCGTAAGTCCTAGATTCAATTAAAAAATACAGATAATCTTTAATCTATTAATATTCATTTAGTTAAGGACAGGTAAAGAAATGACAATTATTTTTCTTTCAACACAATCTTTAGATTATGGTACATAGTTGTGCTTTGATATTGTTACAGATAATTTGGAAGAATTTTTCTTTTAAAAGATTATTTTTCCTTCTCTAACATTAATTAGTGATTTTAAGGTTAAAATCACTAATTAATTAAATCCATATTGCTAATATTTTTGCTTTTCCAGTTAGCAGAAAATTTAATGTTAGTAAATTTTTATTTTTCACTAATTTCCACCAAGTGTGAGGGTATATTCGTGCAAAATTTTTGGTTGAATTCTTTGTTATGTAGTCCAGCGATTTTCGGCTTATTTATAGTTGTAGTACCAGCGATGGGTTCTGAAGTACCTTTAAATCAAGCACCTGCAAGAAATCAACCGTCCAGTTTTAGCAGTGCTGAGAATATCGGACAAGTAACTTCAGTTTCACAGCTTTCTGATGTCAAACCTACAGACTGGGCTTTCCAGGCTTTGCAATCCCTGGTTGAGCGATACGGCTGCATTGCAGGTTATCCTAACCAAACTTATCGGGGTAATCGGGCCTTGACTCGCTATGAGTTTGCTGCTGGTTTGAATGCTTGTTTAGATCAGATAAATCAACTTATAGCTACTAGTACGGCTGATCTGGTGAAAAAAGAAGACATCGCAACGCTGCAAAAGCTGCAAGAAGAGTATACTGCTGAGTTGCAAACTGTGCGAGGTCAAGTAGATACTCTAGAAGCTCGTAGCGCAACTTTAGAGTCGCAACAATTCTCCGCAACTACTCAACTGCGGGGAGAAGCAGTTTTTGCACTGGCTGGTGCATTTGGCTCTGATAGAGCAATCAACACCGATGCTCAAAATCGTGGCGATACCAGACCAGAACTGGATGAAAATGTGATTTTTGCCGATCGCGTCCGGTTAAACTTTGATAGTAGCTTCACTGGTAAAGACCGCCTCAGAGTTAGGTTACAAGCGAGAAATATCACCTCATTCAATACAGCCGTAACTGGTACTAACCAAACTCGTTTAGGGTTTGATGGCAATGAATCCAACAATGTCAGCATATCAGCTCTGTTTTACCGTTTCCCTGTAGGCAACTCCACAACCTTTAACATCGCAACCGAAGGGTTGGAATACATTGATGAAGTACCTGCTCTCAGTCGCAACTTTGATTCTAGTGGTTCCGGTGCGCTATCTCGTTTTGGGCGTTATAACCCAATTTATCGAGCAGCAGAAGGGCCAGGTATCATCATTAATCAAAAGTTCAATGATGCTCTCACCTTAACTGCTGGTTACGTTGTGCCATCGGGTGTTGGTAATGACCCCAATAACGGTAGAGGCATTTTTAATGGTAGTTACTCTGCATTAGGTCAACTGACTTTCCAACCAACCTCAGAATTAAGTTTGGCTTTTACTTATGTCAATGCCTATTACACTGATGGTAGCGGAGTTACTGGTAGCACTGGTACTGGTTTTGCTAACAACCCATTCAACGGGGCGCGAACTTCTGTAAATAACTATAGTGTGACTGGAAATTACAAACTTAGTCCTAAGTTTACTATCACTGCTTGGGGCAGCTACGCCAATGCCCAAGCTGAGAATACAGACGTTGCTCGGAGCAATGCAGAGATTTGGAACTGGGCCGTTCAGCTAGGCTTTCCTGATTTGGGTAGAGAAGGAAATTTTGGCGGTATTGTGTTTGGTGTACCGCCTTACGTTGCTGACAATCAATTTGTAAATGGTAATAATCGTCGCCAAGACGATGATATCTCCTATCATTTAGAGGCTTTCTATAGATATAAGCTCAATGACAATATTGCTATTACCCCAGGATTAATCACCATCTTGAATCCTGAAGGTAATAGCAACAACTCTAATATCTATGTGGGAGTAGTACGTACTACTTTTACTTTCTAAGCCAAAGTCTTTGCTTAAGCTCAATCACAAAGACCTCTCCCTGATTTTACTACGCAAAATCGTCCCTCTCCGAGCCGGAGAGGGACAGCTTTGAACTTTAGTTCAACGTAGGGAGAGGTTTGTCGAACTCACCTTAAATTTCTCAAAGACCTCGTTTCTTGCTCATCAACGGTCAATGGGGCTGAGTAAAAGGCATGAGCAAGTTTTCTTAACCTTTTGATGTTCTAAATTTAACTTGCACAGTCCTTCGGCGTAACCTATCCTTACCAAAATCAAGGGTTAATCCTTTACAGGTAATTAATATTGACAAAAATTGGTCAGATGAATTGACCTGTAATTCTGAATCTGGAATCCGAGGCTAATTAATGATTTCACATCAACTACGGCAAATCTCTGGTGCAATTACTGCTGTGTTTTTGGGTTGGGGAGTTGGAATTGCGGTAGCAGATACCCCAAAAACATTAACAGTTTATTCAGGGCGAGATGAAGAAATCATGCGTCCCCTAATTCAGAAAGCGAAGAAAGATTTGGGGCTAAACATTGAAGTCCGCTATGGTGATTCTACAGAACTAGCGATCGCTCTCATTGAAGAAGGCAAAAATAGCCGTGCTGATATATTTTATGCTCAGGATGCGGGTTCATTAGGAGCTATAACCAGAGAAGCACGGACTTTACCTCTCCCTAACCAATTACTCAACAAAGTTGATCCGCAATTTCGTTCTTCTTCAGGACAATGGGTTGGTATTTCGGGAAGAGCACGGGTGATTGACTATAATACTCAGCTTGTCAAAACTAGTGAACTGCCCAAAAGTGTACTGCAACTGAGCGATCCCAAATGGCGCGGTAAGGTTGGTTGGGCCCCTACAAACGGTTCTTTTCTCTCCTTTCTAACTGCAATGCGACTGATGGAAGGGGATCAAAAAACCCTAGAGTGGTTGAAAGCCATGAAAGCTAACGGTGTTAAAGCCTACCCTAAAAATAGTGCGATCGTAGAAGCTCTAGGAAAGGGAGAAATCGCTTTGGGATTAGTTAATAACTATTACCTGTATCGGTTTACCAAAACCAATCCCAATTTTCCAGTGGCTATCCACCATACAAAAGGTGATGCAGGAGCTTTGATTAACGTCGCAGGTTTAGCAGTCCTAAAAAGCACTGATCAAAAGAGTGATGCAGAAAAGTTTGTGGCTTATATGCTCAAACCTGAAACCCAAAAGTTCATTACCGAAAGTTTTTACGAATATCCATTAGTCACAGGTATTGCGGTAGGGCAAAAGCAATTACCTCTCAAGCAATTGCAACCACCCAATATTGATTTAAGTAAATTATCGGATCTCAAGGGAACAATCTCACTAATTCAAGAAGCTGATTTGTTGTAAATAGGCGGGAGATAAAGGGACTGGTGACTGATGACTGATGACTGATGACTGATGACCAATGACTAAAACTCATCCACCTTTATTTTTGGTAGTTACAGCTGGATTAATCGCTGTGGCAATCACTCTGCCTTTGACTTATTTAGTTATGCGAATGGCTGGTGTTGGTGGAAAGGAATTATTGGCTTTGGTCTTGCGTCCTCGCACACTGATAGTTTTGTTTAATAGCGTTGGTTTGGCTGTAGCTACTACTATACTGACAACAGCGATCGCACTACCATTAGCATTTCTCACGCTGCGGACAGATTTACCTTGGCGGCGATTTTGGCTAATGGTAACAACACTACCTTTAGCCATACCTGACTATGTGGGTAGTTTTGCTTTGATTGCTGCTTTTGGCCCGAAAGGTAGCTGGTTGCAACTCTGGCTAGAACCTTTAGGAGTAGAAGCTTTGCCAGAAATATATGGCTGGACTGGCGCAATTTTGGGGCTGACATTATTTTCCTATCCCTACTCACTGCTGAGTATCCAGGCTGGCTTGCAAGGCATCGATCCCAAAATGGAAGAAGCTGCTAAAAGTTTAGGTTGTAACCAAAGAGAAACTTTCTGGCGCATTACCTTACCTGCGTTACGCCCAGCGATCGTTGCGGGAGGATTGCTAGTAGCTCTCAATGCCTTGCAGGATTTTGGCACAACTTCCGTTATGCGGTTTGAGACATTTACGCAGGCAATTTTTTTGCAATACCGATATACATTTGATCGCTATCAGGCGGCAGCGCTGGCTTTGATGCTGGTGAGTTTAGTATTGCTGTTGTTGTGGCTGGAATACAAAATGCGATCGCGGGCTGTTTACTATACCCGTGGTAATAAGTCCCACCATGAACCAAAATTAATTCATCTGGAAGTTTGGAAAATACCTGCCATCTTGTTTTGCTTCACCGTCACTAGCTTGGCTTTATTCTTGCCTGTAGCTGTAACCGTGTTCTGGCTGGTTCAAGGTTTAGCCAGTTTAGAAGCAGAACAAATTTTTTCTTGGTTACAACTAACACAACTCGCCTGGAACTCAGCGTTAGCTTCGGGATTGGCCGCCCTAGCTGCTACCTGTTGCGCTCTGCCAATAGCAATCTTGGCTGTGCGCTTTCCTAGTCGGATTACAACAGCCATCGAACGCTGTAGTTACATTGGCTTTGGTTTACCTGGTATTGTAGTTGCCTTTTCGTTAGTGTTTTGGGGAGCAAATTACTTGCCTTGGTTGTATCAAACATTGCCTATGCTGATTTTTGCTTATTTAGTGTTGTTCCTTTCCCAGTCAGTAGGAACAGTACGAAGTTCCCTACTTCAGGTTAATCCTCAATTAGAAGAATCTGCCCAGAGTTTAAGTAGAAACCCTTGGCAAACCTTCAAAGAAATTACCCTACCACTAGTAACTCCAGGGGTTTTAGCAGGAGCTGCATTAGTGTTTTTGAGGGCAATTAAAGAGTTACCTGTCGCTTTGCTATTAGCGCCCATTGGTTTTAATACCCTAGCTACCCAAATTTGGAAAGCAACAGAAAATGTCTCTTACAGCCAGGCGGCGGCGGCGGCATTAATCATGCTGGTAATTTCCATTAGTTCCACATTCTTGGTTTTGTCTCAAAATCGCTATCAAGAACTCGTCCCAGAAGTACGCCGCAGTTTGCAAAGGGAGGTGGATTGAGGGGAGGCAGGGGAGGGAGGAGAGATGAGGGAGATTTCAGCTTTCGAGGTTTGTTTAAAGGCTCAACTGCCGAGTAAAAAGGTTCAACTGTCGAGTTCAAAGGCTCAACTATCGAGTAAAAAGGCTCAACTGTCGAGTTCAAAGGCTCAACTGTCGAGTAAAAAGGCTCAACTGCCGAGTTCAAAGGCTCAACTGTCAAGTAAAAAGGCTCAACTGTCGAGTTCAAAGGCTCAACTGTCGAGTTCAAAGGCTCAACTGTCGAGTAAAAAGGTTCAACTGTCGAGTAAAAAGGTTCAACTGCCGAGTAAAAAGGCTCAACTGAGGAGTTCAGAGGTGGTAATAAAAACAAAACTCACCTTGACAGTGCTATCCCCATCTTCCTCATTTTCCATGCCTCCCCTGCTCCCCGCCCCATCTCCTCACTCCCTTTTAAGCTAAGACAAAAGGATGACTCAATGGCTGCATCAGCAATTTTACGGTTGGAGAATGTAACCCTCAAATTTGCTCAAATGAATGCTCCGGCAGTGGCTGGGGTGAGTTTAGCGTTAGCACCAGGGGATGTTCTGGGGTTATTGGGGCCTTCAGGGTGCGGGAAAACTACGCTCCTTAGAATTATTGCTGGGTTTGAGTCGCCACAGACGGGAACTGTAGAAATTGCTGGACAATTAGTAGCGGGTGATGGTCACTGGATGCCGCCAGAGCAACGCAATTTTGGGATGCTGTTTCAAGATTATGCTTTGTTTCCACATTTAACTGTGGCTGAGAATATTGCTTTTGGCTTGCAGTCGGTGAAAAAAAGCGAACGCCGCCAAGAAGTTGCAGAGTTATTAACGTTAGTCAGACTCCCAGGAATAGAAAAGCGCTACCCTCATGAATTATCTGGTGGGCAACAACAACGGGTAGCCCTTGCCCGTGCTTTAGCTCCCCAACCGAAACTTCTACTCTTAGATGAACCCCTGAGCAATCTAGACTTACAAGTGCGGCTGAAATTGCGCGAGGAAGTGTTAGCAATTCTTAAAAATAAAGGTATATCGGGTATCTTTGTCACCCACGATCAACAAGAAGCCCTAGCGATCGCTGACCAATTAGCGGTGATGCGGCAAGGCAAATTCGAGCAAATAGACACACCAGAAGCGGTTTATACTCAGCCAGCGTCTCGCTTTGTAGCCGAATTTGTCACCCAAGCTAACTTTTTGCCAGCGCAGTTACAAGGAAATTGCTGGGCAACCGAAATTGGATGTTTTGCCCTGGAAAGTAAGATTTTTCAAGACAAAGGAGATTTAATGATCCGCGAAGAGGACATTATTTTGCACCCAGCTAGTGATGGTGCAATGAAGATTGAAACACGTTTCTTTTTAGGACATGAATATCGAT
This sequence comes from Nostoc flagelliforme FACHB-838, assembly GCF_014698065.1. Lineage (GTDB taxonomy): Bacteria > Cyanobacteriota > Cyanobacteriia > Cyanobacteriales > Nostocaceae > Nostoc > Nostoc flagelliforme_B. The sequence goes on along the minus strand of NZ_JACJSI010000013.1, from coordinate 82 downwards.
ATAGCTTGTATACTCCCTCTGGAAAGAAGTTGTATGCACGAACACCAGCCAGCATAGCTTTACCCATTGGAACACAAGTAAA
>NZ_JACJSI010000129.1 GCF_014698065.1 Nostoc flagelliforme FACHB-838 | reverse complement strand
TAATTCTATCTCGTAAGCCTAACTGTTTATAATATTTTTGTTGAGCAAAGATAGCTGGAGTTAGTAACTCTTCTAAATGCGACGCAATCGCTTGATTATTTATGGTAGGAGTATGATGTTTTTGCGCGTGGTCGGAGTTTCGTTTTGCAGCTTTGGGCATAGTAGTCAAGAAGCGCTTTTCATTACAGCATTTGATTACTGAATTTATAATAATAAAACTCACTTTTGACAAAGTTATTCTCTCGTTACAATACTTTTTTGTCTCATATTTCGGCTGTTAAAAACCTAAAGATAATGATAATCAAATAGAGGGGAAGGAGGCGAGCGACGCTCGCCTCCTTCCCCTCCCACACGCACGATTATCATTATCATTCAATTTATTTTGAGTATTTTAACTGATTGACAAAATGCGCTTTATTTTAACCTATCACCGATGGTAAACACCTGAGTCTTGATTCTGGAGTTCAGCGACTTGCAGCTCACAGGTTTTATCTCATGCAGCGTATGAACATTACAAGTCATCACTTTTCAATAGAGTTGTAACGACAAGCAATTTGGTTGTGACAAATAATATTTTTTGGTATGACGGCAAATTAATTCATTCCCAAACCCTAGAATTAAACATTAACGATCCAGGTTTACTTTATGGGGCAACTGTTTTTACAACATTGCGGGTTTATCAGAACTCGCTAGATACTAATTTAACTAATTGGCAAGCACATTGCGATCGCTTACTATTCTCAATCCAATCTTTTGGTTGGCAGCAACCAGATTGGAAGCGTCTACGCCAAGGCGCTCAAACTCTCCTTGCACACTTTCCCGTTCTCAGAATTACTCTCTTTCCCGATGGACGGGAATGGATAACTGGTAGATTATTACCACAAAATTTGATCGAAAAACAAAAAAATGGTGTTGTGTGTGCCGTTGCTAGTCCTGAATTTTATCGCTCCCTCCCCTCTCATAAAACTGGAAATTATTTGAGTGCTTGGTTGGCAAAAACTAGCTTAAATACTCAAGAAGCAATATTAGTTGATACTCAAGGAAATTGGCTAGAAACCAGCACAGGCAACCTTTGGGGATGGTATGATCGCAGTTGGTATACGCCACCAATAAAGGCCGGAATTTTACCGGGAATTTTGCGATCGCAACTTATAAACTGGTTGCAAAACCAGCAGCAGCCAGTGCGAGAAGAAATTTGGAGCATCGAGTTAGTCCAGAAATTTGAAGCGATCGCCTACACTAATAGTGTGGTAGAAATTATTCCCGTTCATACAGTTCATCAGCCTTCAGGGTCGCTACAATATAATCCCTACCATCAAAGTTTTCAGCTAATAAAGGAGCTTTTTTTAGCATGACAACCACGCCAAATTTGTTATATCTTAAGATAAGTTAACATAATTCTTAATAATCACCTTTCCGAGCAGAGAAGCTAGGCGATTGCGCGAAAAATACCGGAGGATAGACCTTAGTGAATAAAAGATGGAGAAATGCAGGGCTGTACGCGCTGCTGTTTATTGTCGTAATTGCGCTGGGAACAGCATTTTTTGACAAACAACCCCAGAGCAGAGAGACATGGCGATACAGTCGCTTTATTCAAGAAGTTCAGCAAGGCAGAGTAGAAAAAGTCAGTTTGAGTGCAGACCGCTCTACAGCACTGGTTACACCCAAATATGACCCAGCTAAACGGATTGTTACCTTAGTCAACGATCCAGACTTGATTAATACTCTGACTTCTAAAGGCGTTGATATTTCTGTTTTGCCCCAAACCGACGAAGGATTTTGGTTTAAGGCACTGAGCAGCTTATTTTTCCCTGTATTGCTTTTGGTTGGCTTATTCTTCTTGCTACGTCGCGCTCAAAGTGGCCCAGGCAGCCAAGCGATGAACTTTGGCAAATCTAAAGCCAGAGTGCAAATGGAACCACAAACTCAGGTGACATTTGGCGATGTCGCTGGTATTGACCAAGCCAAATTGGAGTTAAACGAAGTTGTAGACTTTCTGAAAAACGCCGATCGCTTTACCGCCGTTGGTGCAAAAATTCCTAAAGGTGTGCTGTTAGTTGGTCCTCCTGGTACAGGTAAAACTCTCCTAGCTCGTGCCGTAGCTGGTGAAGCAGGTGTACCCTTCTTCTCAATCTCCGGTTCAGAATTTGTGGAAATGTTCGTCGGTGTGGGTGCATCCCGCGTCCGCGATTTGTTTGAACAAGCTAAGACCAATGCTCCTTGTATCGTCTTCATCGATGAAATTGATGCCGTAGGTCGTCAACGGGGTGCAGGTTTAGGTGGTGGTAACGATGAGCGGGAACAAACCCTCAACCAGTTGCTCACAGAAATGGACGGCTTTGAAGGTAATACTGGCATCATCATTATTGCCGCTACCAACCGTCCTGATGTCCTAGATGCAGCCCTATTGCGTCCTGGTCGCTTTGACCGTCAAGTTGTGGTAGACCGTCCCGACTATGCCGGACGCAGCGAAATTCTCAAGGTTCACGCCCGTGGCAAAACCTTGGCAAAAGATGTGGATTTGGATAAAATCGCCCGTCGTACCCCTGGATTCACTGGTGCAGATTTATCCAACCTGCTTAATGAAGCCGCAATTCTGGCAGCACGCCGGAATTTGACTGAGATTTCGATGGATGAAATCAATGACGCGATTGATCGGGTATTAGCTGGCCCAGAGAAGAAAGACCGGGTAATGAGCGAAAAGCGCAAAACCTTGGTAGCATATCACGAAGCTGGTCACGCCTTAGTTGGTGCTTTGATGCCAGACTACGATCCTGTGCAAAAGATTAGCATCATCCCTCGCGGTCGCGCAGGTGGTTTAACTTGGTTTACCCCCAGCGAAGACCGGATGGACACAGGTTTATACAGCCGCGCTTATCTGGAAAATCAGATGGCTGTGGCTTTGGGTGGTCGAATTGCTGAAGAATTAATCTTTGGTGAAGAAGAAGTTACCACTGGTGCTTCTAACGACTTGCAACAAGTAGCACGGGTTGCGCGTCAGATGATCACCAGATTCGGCATGAGCGATCGCTTAGGCCCTGTTGCCCTTGGTCGTCAACAAGGTAATATGTTCCTCGGACGAGATATCATGTCAGAGCGCGATTTTTCTGAAGAAACCGCCGCCGCCATTGATGAAGAAGTCCGTAAACTTGTAGATGTAGCCTATACACGCGCTAAAGAAGTGTTAATGGGCAACCGCCACATTTTAGATCAGATAGCCCAAATGCTGGTTGATAAAGAAACAGTAGACGCTGAAGAGTTGCAAGAAATTCTGTCGAATAACGATGTGACAACCGCTGCGTTTGCCTAATTTAATTAGAAGTGATGAGTTAAAAATAATTTTTAACTCCTACTTTTAAAATTTGGGGTAATTCTGAGATTTTCCAGAGTTGCCCCATTTTTTAATAGTTAAAAAATTTCCTTGGCAAAAGCCCAGTCTTCATGGCTGGGCTTTTAATCCGAAATGGGGTTATATTTCCCGAAGGTTAGTTATAGAGTTTCAGTATAAATCGGTAGTCTGATAGATACTACCAGATGAGCATAATCAATTCCAGAAAATTAGAAAAATTTTTGTAGATACACCAAAATCACTGTAATGGTATAACCAGCAAGTACGATGTTTATTAACCCTGGAAGAAAATGCCCAAATACTGGCACAAAAGTTGCCCTAACTCGATCTAGCTTGTGATTCTCTTTTGTAAGAACTAGAAATCAGAGTAATTCCGAGATTTTACAAGTTACCCTAATTTATGAGCAATGCTAAAGAATCTATGCATTCCGTGTTGCACCCCTTATGGCATTCAAAGAGATAACTTTCTGAATCTTTATAAGACTAGCGTAAACAGCAACTGGACACTCAACCAATTGCCGACCTTAAATTCTGGAAGTCGGTTTCAAAAATAGCCACGCTACAAAGAACGTAGCCGCTGTGAATAGTTGCGTTAAATCCAAAGCAGATAGATAGCCATCCGCAAATGAAGCAATGCTGCGATCGGTAATACCAAATACCCAGGATGACAATCCAAACAGCCAAATCCCATTCTTGAGATTTCCGACGAATTCTTTAGAGTCTGACGGTTTCTGGTCTTTCATTATCTTCTGTTTCGTAGGTGAAAAACTTAGTGATTGATGCGAAATACCTGCCATTAAGAATTTTTTCTGACTCCTGATGCTAAATTTACACTTCCTTTCTTAATATTAATAAATATTTCACCTACTTGACTTCACTACTCAAAGGTACATCTCCTAATCTTGACATTCTTCCTTTGGTTCTGTAACCTCTGATAGACGGCAATACATTTAGTTCTCAGCTTTACAGCATCGGGATTGAATGCTGAGATTAGATTATTCTTAAAAAACTATATAAATATTCAATGATATTTAAATTAAAATACTCCATAGTATAGATGCGTTTTAAAAAATTTCTTGTAATTGAATTACGCGGATATGTTTTAGTGGCGCACAGATGTGCGCCACTGCGCCGCCAGCTAGATTTCTGGATCAACCAAGCGGGTAATGGGGCGACTCTGATACCAATCTTGAACTACTTGCCCAGCAGAAACTACGGCTACAAGACCAATGACTGCGACAGGTAATAAACCTTTGCCAAAGATAGCGATCGCTAGCAGCAAAACTGCACCCCCAAGTCGATACTGGGAACGGATTTTGCAATAACGGATTACCCCAAATCTGTGTAGAATACTGACAGAAAGAGAGCATAATGCTACTGAAGCGCAGATGAGCCATCGCTGGGAGTCAGGTAATGCTAAGGTTGGCTTACTCAACAATATTTGTTCTACACCAACTCCAGCAGCAGTAATCCCAATTACTAGCGGTAAATGAGTATAGAGCCAGAGATTGACAACACCAACTTTTCCATGTGTTCGCGCCATCTCAATAGGTTTACCACCCAAGTTATCAAAATAAACCCACCACCAGCTAAAGGCGATAATTAGACCAAACACGGCGGAAATGACGGTTAAAACATCCCATTTCTGCTCAGAAACACCATTGACGACTGCAATGATTGCTTCACCCAAGACAATAATGGTAAATAGCCCGAAACGTTCCGGTAAGTGGGAGGCATGGGGAAGTAACCCGACCTGAAACTTACGTCCTGTTAAAGGTGTAGCAAAGTCAATAATGATTCCCAGTGTCCAAAATCCGAACCGCCAAGGGATGGGTACAGATGCTGATATTAACCAAAGCAAGGCTGCGATCGCAAAACCTATAGCGTAGCGAGTAGTTAAAGGACGCGCTGAAGGGATATGTTTTCCAGCACGAACGTACTCTATTACAAGCACAGCGCGACCGAGAGCATAGGAAATGGCAAAACCAGGGGAACTCTCACCCAAACCGTGGTGGATATTAATAGCCATTGCTGCTGCTGTCAGCATTTGTATCCCAATTAGCAGCCGATGTCCCACATCGTCGCTGTCAAAGCGGTTGGCATAGAATGTGGTGCCAATCCATGACCACCAAACTGGTATAAATAGAACTACAAACCCAAACAATCCTGATAGAGAGATATCCTCGTTGAGATTGTGGGCGAGTTGAGAAACTGCAACTACAAAAACCAAATCATAAAACAGTTCCAGCCAAGTGGCGTGTCGTTCTTCTTCAGTGTCTTCACCAATGCGTAATCTTGGTGGTTGGAGAAAATTTGCCATAGTGCTAATTACGAATCGCTAATTGTTTTTTACCATTAGCTGTCATCCATTAGCGAGTGCATAAACGTTTCTGTGTAAATTGCTAAAAACCTGCTGATAATACAATTAAATTAGACACGAATTGTGAAACACTATTGGACTTAGAAATGCTGGAATTGTCTGCTGCTGTGGGAGAAATAGATTTAAAGTATGGATGAATCCGGGTTTTGCGCTTGGAGTGAGCCAAGTTACAGCTATTACTTTCGAGGCCAGCAAAAACGTCTAGAACAGAGTCAGCGCACCTAAAAGTAAAAGGCAACAAAAAATAATTAGGACGCTCGTTTCTTAAGTGAAATCCTAAAATATTTGTCATTAAGTATATTATGAGACTTTAAGATTCATAGGTTATAACTTAGTTGATAAGACCGGATTAGAATTACTTAGGTTTTTTAAGTAACTCTAAACACAATAATCAGGGTGCTTTTCTATAAGCTTATATGCCAGAGTCGTTAAACTTCTCATTTCTTGCAGTCCACGATCAACAACTTGTGCGCTTGGGTGCTTTAGCAGAGCGATATTTTGCCGATGACCCCAGTACTTGTTTGATTAAGTTGCGGCAGTTTGGTGAATTGCTGGCGCAATTAGCAGCAGCCAATATTGGGCTTTATGAGGTAGCAGATGAACGGCAGATTGATTTACTCAATCGGTTGCGCGATTGCGGTTTAATCAAAGGTGAAGTAGATCGTCTGTTTCATGAGTTGCGAAAAATTGGTAATCAGGCGACTCATGAGCTTTCTGGCAATCACCGCACGGCATTAAGTGGGCTGAAATATGCTCTTGCGTTAGGCATTTGGTTTCATCGCTCCTTTGGTGGAGGTCGCAATTTTGATCCAGGTGCGTTTATTCCTCCACCTGACCCAAAAATAGAGACAGAGACACTCAAAGCAGAATTAGCACGCTTACGAGCAGAAGCGCAAAAACATTTAGCAACGGCGGAAACTGAAGCACAACGACGCACCGCTGCTGAAGATTTGGCACGGGAAGCTGAAGCCAAAGTGCAGGAGGTGTTACAACATTTAGCAGAAATTCAAGCCCAAGCTCAAAACCAGTCCCAGCAAACAATTCAACAGACAATTACTCAAGCCCAAGTCGCTGAAAGTGGAGTGCTGTTGGATGAGAGGGAGACACGCCGACTGATTGATATTCAATTACGTGCGGCTGGATGGGAAGCAGATTCAGAAGAATTGACTTATCAAAATGGTGTTCGTCCTCAGAAAGGAAGAAATTTAGCGATCGCAGAATATCCCACCGCTAATGGACGAGCTGACTATGCCTTATTCTGCGGCTTGCAGATTGTCGGAGTAGTGGAAGCCAAGCGTCAGAGTAAAGATGTCTCTGAAGGAGCATTGAACCAAGCCAAACGCTACAGTGAAGGTTTTCAAGTCTTGGATGAGGAAGTTTTGGCTGGTGGCCCTTGGCAAAACTACAAAGTGCCGTTTGTATTTGCTACCAACGGTAGACCATATTTGCAGCAGCTTCAGACCAAGAGTGGGATTTGGTTCTGTGATTTGGTCGTCCAATTAATCTGCGGGTATGCCTTGCCACATGGCACAGTCCTCAAGGGTTATTAGATGCCTTAGCTCAAGATGTTGACCAGGCAAATACTCGTTTAACCCAGGAAGGCTTTAACTATGGGCTAGAGTTGCGTGATTATCAAATTCGTGCCATTCAAGCAGTAGAGTCTGCGCTAACCAGGGAACAACGGATATTACTGTTAGCAATGGCAACAGGTACAGGCAAAACTAAAACTTGTATTGCTTTAGTGTATCGGTTACTCAAAACCAAGCGATTTCGGCGCATTTTATTTTTAGTCGATCGCACTGCACTGGGAGAACAAACCTCCAATGCCTTTAAAGATTCCCGGATGGAGAACCTACAAAGTTTTGCTGATATCTTCGATATTAAGACTCTCAAAGAGATTGAACCCGATCGGGATACCAAAGTGCATATTGCCACGGTGCAAGGTATGGTTAAACGAGTTCTCTATCCCTCTGATAGTGTATCAGTAATTACACCAGACCAGTATGATTGCATTGTCGTGGATGAGTGTCACCGGGGCTATTTACTAGATCGAGAATTAAGCGATCGCGAACTAGAGTTTCGTGATTTTAACGATTATGTATCAAAGTACCGTCGAGTGTTGGAGCATTTCGACGCTGTAAAAATTGGTTTAACTGCAACTCCCGCACTGCACACCACCCAAATTTTTGGTGAACCTGTTTACATCTACAGCTATCGAGAAGCTGTGATAGATGGCTGGTTAATTGACCATGAAGTACCTTTCAAGATTAGGACAAAGTTATCTGAAGAGGGGATGGTTTGGAATGCTGGTGAGCAGATGGAATTTTTCAATCCCCAAACTGGGCAACTTGACTTAGTTCATGCGCCTGATGAGGTAAAAATTGAGGTAGAACAGTTTAACCGCAAAGTAATTACAGAAGATTTTAACCGAGTTGTTTGTGAAGCCTTAGCCCAGCATATTGACCCATCACTGCCAGAAAAAACGCTGATTTTCTGTGCTACCGACGCTCATGCAGATATTGTGGTTAACCAACTTAAACAAGCCTTTCAGTCTATCTATGGCAGTGTGGAGGATGATGCAATTGTCAAAATTACAGGCAATGCAGATAAGCCATTAGAGTTGATTCGCAAGTTCCGCAATGAAGTTAATCCCAAGGTAGCTGTTACCGTAGACTTACTTACCACAGGAATTGATATTCCTGCGATTTGTAATTTAGTGTTTATTCGTCGCGTCAATTCCCGCATTCTCTACGAGCAGATGTTGGGAAGGGCAACCCGCCTTTATAATGAAATCAACAAAGAGGTCTTTCGGATTTTTGATGCGGTGCGATTATATGAAGCGATCGCTCCTGTCTCCAGTATCAAACCTGTGGTGGTTAACCCCAATATTTCCTTTACTCAATTGATGGAGGAGTTGGAAACAGTCAAAAATCCTGATGCTTTAGAAACAGTCATTAACCAACTACTGGTGAAAATTCAGCGCAAACGCAGGCATTTGAGTCCTAATAATCAAGAACAGTTAGAAGCGATCGCCGGAATGCCATTATCAAATATGGTTTCCCATCTCAAGCAAAGTACACCACAGCAGGTAAGGGAATGGTGGGAACAAAGAAAAGCGATCGCCCAAATTCTGGATCTTCGAGATGGTGGAACTGTGCCAATGCTGGTTTCTCGCCATGCTGATGAGTTAGTGGCTATTGAACGGGGTTATGGCAATGCCGAACGTCCAGAAGATTATTTAGATAGCTTTAGAGCTTTCTTGTTAGAGAACATGAACAAGATTCCCGCTTTAATGGTTGTTACACAGCGTCCCCGTGAGTTGACTAGAGCGCAACTCATTGTTCAAAAGCTTTGGAACCTTTGCCACGTTCTCCGAGATATGGTGTTACATACCTACAATATGTTACAGAGTTAACCTATTTGCTATTTTTGAAGATGGCACAGGAAACGGAGCAACTGACATTTTATAGATCGCTCTTACTGATGTTAGGTTCTGAAAATTCGTCTCAACGGATACAGGCGATTTTTGTTAATGCTCAAACTTCTCTCAAAATACCGCGCATCCTCAAAAAGCTTGTTACCAGTATTGATGAATTGGACTGGTTTTCCGAGCATCGAGATGAGTTTGGCGATTTGTATGAAGGGCTACTCCAGAAAAACGCGGATGAGAAGAAATCTGGTGCGGGACAGTATTTCACCCCTAGACCTTTGATTGATTGCATGGTTGCCCTTATCAAGCCACAACCAGGAGAATTGATACAAGACCCTGCTGTGGGTACGGGGGGGTTTTTGATTGCAGGCGATCGCTATATTCGTCAACACCACGACCCTTTTGAATGGACAGAAGCCCAGCAATCCTTTCAGCAGCATCAGGCGTTTTATGGCATGGAGTTGGTGCAGGATGCTCACCGCTTGTTGTTGATGAATATGATGTTACACGGAATCGAGGGTGCCGTAGATTTGGGTGATACCCTTTCGTCGCAAGGACAGCGACTAGCGAAAGCAGATGTAATTGTCACTAATCCGCCCTTTGGCACGAAAAAGGGGGGTGGTTTACCTTCGAGAGATGATTTCACCTATCCCACTTCAAATAAGCAATTGGCATTTTTGCAGCACATATACAGATCACTCAAACCAGGGGGACGGGCGGCTGTGGTTTTACCCGATAACGTACTCTTTGAGGATGGACAGGGACGAGCAATTCGGGCTGACTTGATGAATAAGTGCAATTTGCATACAATCTTACGGTTGCCCACTGGGATATTTTATGCTCAGGGTGTGAAGACGAATGTTTTATTTTTCCAACGAGGAACAACCGAGAAAGGCAACACCAAAGCAGTTTGGTTCTATGATATGCGAACCAATATGCCCAGTTTTGGTAAGCGTTATCCTTTAACTCGTGAGCATTTCGCTGAGTTTAAGCAATGCTATGGAGATGACCCCAATGGCAATAGTCCCCGTGTAGATTTGGGTGAGGATGGGCGTTTTCGCTGCTTTACGCGGGATTATATTGAAAAACGTAATGAAAACCTTGATATTTCTTGGTTACGGGATGAAAGTTTACAATCTGGGGATAATTTACCTGAACCAGAGCTGATAGCTGCTGAGATTATGGAGAAATTGCGAATTGCAACCAAGGAGATGGAGGCTTTAATGATATTACTGGAAGGGGAAGAAGCAGCAGAGGCTGTTAGTTCTTCTGTGGGGATGCCAACTTTAGAATAGAAATATGAGTAATTTTAGTAGGTGAATAGTAATGAGTGCAGAACAAGAATTATTAACACACTGGCGTTCTCTTCCCCAAGATAAACAAGAGGAAGTTTTAGATTTTGTGGAGTTTCTTCACTTGAAAAGTCAGTCACAAAATAACAGTAAAATTCAACATAACACACCTGAAGGTAAAGGCTGGCCTCCTGGTTTTTTTGAAAAAACTTATGGCAGTTGTCAAGATGATCCTATTGTTATTGATTATGAGGGCGATTTCGAGGAAAGGGAAGAGATTGTGTGATTTATTTAATAGATAGTAATATTTGCGCTCGTTATCTTAATGGTAAGTCACCAGCGATCAGGGAGCATTTACGAGCAACAAATATTGAAAATATTGCGGTATGTTCTGTAGTTAAGGGTGAGTTATTTTATGGTGCAATGAAAAGTAATAATCCGGAAAATACCCTTGCTAGACAGCAAGAGTTTCTGGAATTGTTTATTTCGTTGCCGTTTGATGATGATGCAGCCATGATTTACGGAATAATTCGTGCAAGATTGTCAGTTATGGGGACTCCTATTGGCCCAAATGATTTACAAATTGCGGCTATAGCAATGGCTAATAATTTAATTTTAGTCACGCATAATGTACGCGAGTTTAGTCGAGTGAATGGGTTACAGATTGAAGATTGGGAGCAAGAAAGTTGAGCCAGGAAATGAACGTGTTATTTGACGAATGGGAACACTTATATAAAGGCAGGTTTAAGGAATTACAGCAGAAAATTCAGGTGGGAATTGAGTCGGCTGAACGGGGTGAGGTGCTGGATGCAAAGGATGTATTTGAAAGGTTGCGCGAAAAGCTGAAACCAAAACGCACTCAGGCTAGTCAATGAGTAACATTTATAGATTTACAGTCTTCTGATTGAGAAAGGTGTTGAGATTTTGCGTGTTGTTAGTGGGTATCAGGATTTGGAAGGTTTGTTTTCAGAACAGGGTGAGGATTAACGAAATTGTCTGAGATGAGTGAAGAATTAATAGAATTGCCTGAAGGTTGGGAGTGGGTACAGGCAGAAAATTTATGCCAAATTACTTCAGGATATGCTTTCAAGAGTAGTGATTTTTGTGAGGAAGGTATTCCTGCTATTAAAATTGCCAACATCAGTTATGGTAAATTTTTATGGAAACAACAAGAGTACCTGCCGAAAGAATTTTTGGAAAAATATTGGGAATTTCAAGTATTACCTAAAACTCTTCTTATAGCTCTTACTCGTCCAATAACTAATAACACTGTTAAAGTCTGTTTTTATCCAGAGGATGCACCAATAGGTTTATTAAATCAGCGAGTAGCTTTAATAAAGCCATACAATATCTATTCACAAAAACTTTTGTTATTCTTTAGCCAATCAGACTTTTTTATAAATCAGATTAATACAAATTTATCTGAAACACTACAGCCTAACTTGTCTCCTCAAAGTCTAAAACAATTTTTAATTCCACTTCCACCCCTCAACGAGCAAAAGCGGATTGTTGCCAAAATTGAGGAGTTGAACGATCGCACTCAAAGAGCAAAGGAAGCACTCGACAGTATACCTCAATTGTGCGATCGCTTCCGCCAATCCGTCCTCGCCGCAGCCTTCCGAGGCGATTTAACAGCCGACTGGCGCGAACAAAACCCAGACGTTGAACCTGCTTCAGTTTTGGTAGGTGAAAGTAGTAATAATCTTCCGTATACTTGGTATTTTACTTCTGTTGGTAATCTTATAGATAGTTTAAAGTATGGAACTTCACAGAAGTGTAGCTATAAAGTGGAAGGTGTTCCCGTTTTACGCATCCCAAATATAGGTTCTGGAGTTATTGATCACTCTGATTTAAAATACGCTGAATTACCAAAGAAAGAATTTAAATAACTCTGCCTGAAATCAGGCGATATTTTACTAGTCAAATCAAATGGTAGGGTTTCTTTAGTTGGTAAAACAGCTGTTGTCAGCGATGTAGAAGAAGGTTATGCTGGCTACTTAATTCGGCTTAGACTTAATAAATCTATAATTGATCCAATTTATCTACATCTGTGTTTATCTAGTGCTGAACTTCGCTTACAAATTGAGATTCCAGTTAAATCTACGAGTGGAGTACATAACATTAACAGCCAAGAGGTTAAAAAACTTAGGATTCCATTACCGCTATTGGAAGAGCAAAAAGAAATTGTTCAAAGAATTCAATTATTTTTCAAAGCCATTATTCAGATTGAGAACCAATACCAAAATACAAATACTAAACTTACTCGCCTGAATCAATCCATTCTTGCCAAAGCCTTCAGGGGTGAACTCGTCCCCCAAGACCCTGATGATGAACCTGCATCAGTCTTGCTAGAACGAATCCGAGCCGAACGAGACAAATTAAACAACAGTAAACCAAAAAGTGATCGTACAAGTAAGCGCAAGAGCAAGACAGTAGAAGGTCAAAGGGTTATACCAGGACTAGAGTAGCTCAAGGATTTTCAAGCTGGATTATTACCCAACATGATTTACAACCTCATTCCTGATTCAAAATTGGAAGGCGATTTGAGTCAGCTAATGCCATCAACTACCTGTTTGTTACCGAGAATATGCTTATCAAACAGGTCTAGTTTTTTGTGCTGAGTGTGGTTCAAAGTGTATTACTAAAAGTGGCAAGCATAACCAAGGGATGTATTACTATTTTGCCTGTCGATATGCAGGCATGGGTTGTGGAAATAAAAAATCTACCCGCAAATGCAATATTCAGAATGCTCTCATCAATACTTTAGTGCAGCGTTCTCAAACTTTAGCTAATGAATTAGACCAACAGCTAACTATAGAGCAGGAGAAGTCAGAGAAATTACAGCAATTACAATCTCGACCGTCCTCAACGCAAGAGGTTACAGAGCAAATACTTGAAACGCAAATAAGGCTTTTTTCTAAAGCGGGCGATGGGACTCGAACCCACGACGTTCACCATGGGAAGATGACATTCTACCACTGAATTACACCCGCAAATTGGCACCTTCAACTTACGCACAAAGCTAAGTATACCATTATTTATAGCTCTTTTCAATCGTCCCTAATTCAATGACATTGGAAGCCCCAACCCTAAGCGAAGCAGGTTGAGGTACTTCACCTAAAGAACAATATTCTTACCTGCCTCAGTGAAGCGAACCTGTTTAATATTCCATTGAGCATTACTCGTTAGGGTTTTGCGAAGACTGCTAAACAAAGCAAACTGTTCACAACTAGAAAGAGAAGCTATTTGCCGCTTTGAATCAGGAGATATTCGCAAATCAACTGTAGCAATGCCATTTTTGATGTTGACACGATACCCAGACAAGCTAAAGTCGCTGGTATCTCGTTTTTCTAAGATTTTACCCACTACATTTGTCACTAGCTCCTCGGCTGATACTGAAACCTTTTCTGGAATTAGTTCTTGGCATTGGGTATCACTTGTGTATAGTGTGACATTAGTAGTTTTGCTACTAATAGCTTTAGGAGTTGATGAGGAAGGTGTATTTTCCTTAGGAGATTCTTGACTAGAAGATTTTTCTCTTAACTGAGCTACGCTAGGAATTTGGCTGGGAGTCTGAGACGATAAGCCATTTGTCGGTGTTGTAGTAGCGAATGGCGTTCCTCTGTCAATATTACGAGTGGTGGGGTTAGAACTACAACTGCTGAGGCTGACAACCATTGTCACAAAAATAAAGGGTAAAAAATATCTCTTGGTTGTTTTCATAAAGTTTGCTTATAAATGGTGTTGCTGCTATTAATTTCAGTGTAGCTGGTATTAATTCCGCATAAATTTGTGAATATTGAGCCAGTCTATAAAGTGTCAACCCGAAATTTCTTTAAGTCAAGGGCTATACTATGTAACGAAATTACAGAAAAACAAGAGTCGCAGATATTAATTTCCCACTTCTTGGATTGCTGAATTCTGGATTCTGCATTTTTCTTCAGCAGAATACCTGTCATCTCTCTCGCCAATTTTGTTAACACCACGGTCTTTATCCCAAAACTTTGAGAAAACAACAACAACTTATTCAGCCTTCTAGAAGCGCCAAGCTACAACTGATCAAAAATCGTGAATCCTGAGAAAAACCTATGTTTTACTTTTTGGCTTCGTCAATTGCTGCACTAACAATTGCACTCCCAAAGCCAACAAACCAATTGCTACTATACCAAATATCCCGCTTCCTAAAGCAACTACACCAACAACCAGAGTCCTAACAGCAGAAGAAATCTTAATTACCAATGGATTAATTGAATGGAGAGGTTTACTAGCAAAATTTGTTGCGATCGCAATCATCAGCGAATACATTGCATATCCCATTCCTCCAGAAATAACCGCCCCAGTTAAACAGCGTAAAGGGCTTGCTGTCGCCTGTATTTTAGTATCCGTTTGTGGCGTTAAATTTTGATCATTCATACAATTTTGGATTTTAGATTTTGGATTGGGTCATTAAGAATAATTCTTGTCTATTCCCCATGCTTAATTAACGAAAAATTATTTAAACAGACGATACCACTTTAATACCATGTGTGATTGTCCGAGTTACAAATAATTCTAAGTCCTCATCGAGAATTGCTTTTCTCACTTGCAGCTTAACTTCTTCTGCCTGCTGTTGAGACTCAAAAAGAGCAAATACTGTTGGTCCAGAACCAGACATCATTGTTCCTAAAACACCTTCCTGGTTTGCAAAGACTTCTCGCATTTGCAAGACTTGGGGATAGGCTGGCAATACGACGCGCTCTAAATCATTGTGCAGTTTTTGGGCAATTTCTCTCGCATCTTTATCTACGATAGCTTTTACTATTGCTCCTGAATGAACCGCATTAGCACGCGCTGCCAAGTTGTCGGTATCTCTAATATAAGAATTACCAAACTGCTCTCGATAGGTTTTGTATGCCCAAGGGGTGGAAACTTCTAGACTGCGGTATTTCCCCAATACTATATATATTTTATCTAAACTTGGTAGTGGAGAAAGTTGCTCACCTCTACCTGTGGCGATCGCAGTTCCACCCGCGACACAAAACGGGACATCTGAACCGAGTGTACCTCCCAACTCCTCTAATTCTGACTGAGTTAATCCCAACTTCCATAATAAATCTATCCCCACCAACACAGCTGCTGCATTCGTCGAACCCCCAGCCAACCCAGCCGCTACAGGAATCTGCTTGTTGACATTAATTTCCACGCCTCCATATTTAGCAAAGGCTTCGGGAAATTGCCTCACCATTAATTCTGCTGCGCGGTATGCCAGATTAGTTTTATCTGTCGGTACTTGTGGGTGGTTACAGTGAACACGGATATTGTCAGTGCTAATGGAACGCACATCAATTTGGTCTGCAAGTCTGATACTTTGAAGTATCATGGCTAACTCGTGATAGCCATCGGGGCGTTGGCGTAGCCCACCGGAGGCATCGCCAATGATTTCCAGATACAAGTTGATTTTAGCAGGGGCAATTAGGCTGTAAGAACGCATTTTTTGGGAGTGGGGAATGAAGAATGGGGAATGAAGAATGGGGAATGGGAAAAAATCTGCCTTTTTTTCTACTCCCTACTTTCTACTCCCAATTCATTTGCTAAAATTACCCATTGCTGAACGCTGAGGTCTTCGGCTCTGGCTTGGGGATTTATTTTTAATTGTTCCAGTAAGTGGCTCAAGCGATCGCGTTCTATAACAGATTGCAAATTATTTCGTAACATTTTGCGCTTGGCACCAAACCCCAACTTTAAGAAATTCTCTAACTGTCGAGGATTAAGCGCTGGTATTTCTATTTTTCGGGGGCGTAATCGCACCACTGCTGAATCGACTTTTGGCGGTGGTTGGAATGCGGCCGCTGGGACTGTGCAGATTAACTCACACTCAGCCAAATACTGTACCCGCACGCTCAACGCCCCAAAAGCTTTTGAGCCTGATTTAGCATATAACCTTTCTGCGACTTCTTTTTGTACCAGCAACACTATTGAGTCAAATGGTTCGGGGTTAGGGTTGGCGATGGTACCCAGTAGTTTCTCAATGATTGGCCCTGTAATGTTGTAGGGAATATTTGCTACTACCTTATTTGGCTTATGGAAATTGGGAAAGGCTGCCAGATAAGATGGTAAATCTAGAGTAAGAAAATCCCCTTGCAGCAGTAAAAAATTTTCAGTCTTACCAAGCTGCTTTGACAGCAGTTGACACAAATCGCGGTCTATTTCAACTGCAACCAGAGATTGCACTAAGGGTAATAAACGACGAGTCAGAATGCCAGTTCCAGGGCCAATTTCCAGAACGCGATCGCCTTTGGGGGAGCGATCGCTTTCTGTACACTCTGCTGCTTTAATAATTGCGTCGAGCGCCTTTTCACTTTTGAGCCAATGTTGAGCAAAGACCTTACGCGGTCGGATCATCTGTATTTCTTGCCTAGTCTAGTTTTTAGCTTTTTCTCAAAAACTCATTATAAATTTCGAAGTCCCTCTACAGCGCTAGACTCACTGTAACGCCAATCTTCATCTTCCAAACGCTCCGCAAACGTAAAGGTGGCGATCATGTAAATGTCCATATAAGCGTCGCCTGTAGGATGGGAGCCTCAAACCGGAAGTTCCCCAACAATTATTATGCTCTTATATATAGTTAGCTCAAACATTTGGATTTTAGGATAAATCCTTCAAGCAAGACTACCTCCTGCCTTTTGGGATAATCGCTCAACCTTCATCAGATGCCATTTAGGGACAAGCAACGTGCATTATTTACACAGTCAAGTTTAGCCACCTTGTTTTCGCCTCCCTCGCCTTGCTTAAGCCATTCACCTGAAAGTAGTGCCAGTCAAGCGATTGGTCATTTTTAGAAAAAAAATAAATTTACCCCTTGACAAACTAGGGGATGACTAGTTACTCTAGTTAAGTCGGGAAGCAAAAGAACGCAAACGACCGCTGAACCTGAAAAACATAATACTTTGAAAGCTTAAGAAAAAACCGATCCTCGTCAAAAGATTTTATTTTTGGAATTTACCAAAAAGATAATCGAAGTTACAGATAGGATTCCGGGAAATATTTTTTTCGGAGCCACAAACTCGAAACACAACAAAACGGAGAGTTTGATCCTGGCTCAGGATGAACGCTGGCGGTATGCTTAACACATGCAAGTCGAACGGTGTCTTCGGACACAGTGGCGGACGGGTGAGTAACGCGTGAGAA
>NZ_JACJSI010000128.1 GCF_014698065.1 Nostoc flagelliforme FACHB-838 | reverse complement strand
TTTAAGTTCTTCTTCGCTCTCTGCGATTTCAATCTTAAAAGGGCGGCTCATGGTTATTTTAATTTATAGAGTTTGTTTTCTCTATTATATGCACCTTCATATAAAATTGGTATAATAACCGTGAAGGTTACGGACACGGTAACTAATCAATCCTGGTCTACCGGAAGGCAAGCGGCCAAACACTTCCTCAAACTGAAACAATCCTTGGGCAGTTAACGCCGCCCCTGCTTTTTGTAAAGATTTGTAGGTGAGGTTAGTATCGAGTTTGTGGGCAGAACCACCAAATTGTTCAGCCGCCACGCTATCTAACCGTAGCTGCTGCACAGACGGAGGCTGCTGACGAACCCAGTTAATATCCTCAATCGATACTTTACAGTGTGGTCTAATCGATTTATCTGCGTCAGCAAGTTTCCGCTCGTTTCGCTGTTTGCTGCCACCGTTGATTGCTTTTAACGCTGTAGTCATATTCCCTTCCTTTATTTTTCCATGACAATGTGAGCGACATTGCACCCATCCCGCGTTTAAGTCTTTTTGCTAGAGGCGAGTTTTATCTACTTTTTCTCACCCTGCCAGAATCGCAATTCATCCCGGAAATACCTGTCAGTCTTTTTCGATTGCTCCTTCCAACAATCCCAAGCGACTATCACCTCATCTCCTAATTCTTCTACTACTTCACCCCTCTCGACATACAAAGTGCGGTATGGGTCAGCATGAGCAATAATAGAGCCGATGCCAATAGTGTCCGGTTGAGAGAATACATTCTGAAGAGTGGTAATTAACTCTGTTTCTTGGGTGGTCAATTCCGCCCAGTAGTCCTGTTTAATCACTTCGTACTCTTGAGCAACATTCCAAAACTCCTCCCAGCTACACCCAGGCTTTGACAGTACCTGCCGGATATCACTAACCGCCTGGGGCAGCATTTCCAGTTGTTCGGCTCGATATGCGATAGCCTGTAGTGTCGGCTCACTCCCAAGAATGATTGCCGCAGCTTCGAGTGCTTGGGTATTGTTCATAGCACTGGCTAAGTTTTTCAATGCCATACCCATAAGCCGCAGACATTCTTGGGCATTTTCTTTGGGCGGTTCCTGGGCTAGCGATCGCAGATCAATTGTTTTTTCCAAGGCTTGCTTCACTTGCTTGTTCAAAACTTTAGTCGCTTGCTGGGTCATGGTATTTCCCCACTGTTGAGAAGGGCGCTGTTCAACCGCGTTTTCCAAATCTTGAATGCGCTGCTTAAGCTGTTGGTTCTCAATCTCCAGTTTCTGTAACCCCTCCATTTCATCCAGCCGTTGCTGTAACTGGATATTTTGCTCCCTCTGCTGCTTGTACAGGTTTTGCAAGGATTGGATTTGTTCTTGTACCTGGGCTTCGGCTCTAGCTGCGGCCTCTGTTTGCAAACCAATTCTCAATTCCTGGGAAAGTCGTTCTAGTTCCTGTTTATGGCGTTCTTCGAGTGCAGCGATCGCTTCTGTGTATTCTGGTGAATAATTTCGCTCTCTGGGGAGTGGAACGCTCGCAGCATCTAAATCAGCATTGTTGATCGACAACCTCTCGCCATCAGCAAAAGTGACAATCTGTTGCCAGCGATTCGGTGCGTCTGCCTCAATGGTTCCCTCTTCTCCATACCTTGGGTGTGACTGTTGTGAAACTGTGACAATAGCTTTTTGAGGAACCACTGGTTCTTGAATTTTAGGAACCATTGGTTCCTGAATAGATTGCTTTTTGCGTGGAAGTTGAGGAACCACAATATTTGCAGCAGCCGCAAAATCTGATTCACTTGGGGAGGGGTTTTCTTTCAGAGCTAGCGTTACAGCTTGTTTTAGTTTCTCTGGTTCCTTTACTAGTACAGCGCGGCGTAAATAAGCAGACCATTAAAAGCTACAAGCATTTGATTGATTGCAAGGCTTAACAATGGTATATGTATTTATGCCGCACGGTACTAGCCGCAGTAAAGGACAAGCCTGACGCTCGTTTCTAATGTGTCCCCCCAATTTGCCAACTATGTCAATGACTTTCTTTGCCCCTAGCAGTTGGTTGATTCGTCGGTAGTCTCCCCAGGCAGACAATTCGCTTTGGCAGTATTCTTCAAAGTTCTTGTACCCTGCTTCGAGATACATCTACCGTCATTTTTCTACGTAGAAATAAAAGTTAACTATCATATGACCTTTTGACTTTCTACCAAGTAGTAGAATTTGCATATGGAAAGTTTTAGCCGAAGAATCTGAGCCAATTCTCTTCCCACGCAACAAAGCAGCCGAATATGAAAAATGCAAACATCCTTGGTAACAATTTAATTGTCAAATCCTCTTTAATCCTTGACCCTGCACAGTTAACTGCTTTAGAACAAGCTTTATTTCTGGTAAAAGGGTATCTTAAGAGCTTTGCCAAAGAGCTTAATTTTAGCCAAAAGATGGCGATCGCTTTTGGAGAAGGAGTTGAGGTTGATTCTTTAAAGGCAGCATGGTCAACTGGGAATTTTAGTAATTTTCCTCAGATAGAGATTCGCCATGCAGCAGATATCAATGGAGCAAATGGTGCTTATGGGACATCTACCAATAGAATCTACTTATCCTGGGAGTTTTTGCAAGCAAATCAGGGAAATCTAAAAAATATTGTTAGTTTGTTATTAGAAGAAATCGGACATCAAGTTGATAGTGTTTTGAATAACACCGATAGCGCTGGCGATGAGGGAGCGATTTTCTCAATATTAGTACAGGGAGAAAGTCTTGGTAATAAAAAATTAGCGCGTTTAAAGGCGGAAGATGATTCGGCAGTTATTAATGTTGACGGACAAGCTAAATCAGTTGAACAGCAAAATTTCATTGGTGATAATGGAAATAACACAATAACTGGAACCTCTAGCGACGACACTATCAACGCTGGATTAGGAGTTGACGGAGTCAATGGTGGGGAAGGCAATGACTTGCTGATTGTCGATTACTCCAGCAGTACAGCTAGTGGCATGAGTACCAATGGCTTTCGCAGCAATGGGGCAGGCGGATTCATTGGCTCTTATCAAGCCCTTAGCAATGAGGTTTCATTTTCCAACATCGAGCGGTTTCAAATTACGGGTACTGGCGCTGACGACAACATTACGACAGGTGATGGCAATGACGTGATTGACGGCGGAGCAGGCAACGACACCATTGATGGTGCTGACGGCAACGACACGATTAACGGCGCGGTTGGAAATGATGTCATCAGCGGTGGCATGGGCATCAATATCATTGACGGTGGAGAAGGTATTGACACTCTAGTTGATGGCAACTTTGGTTCAGCAACGGAAGCATTCATAGTTAATGATTTGGGGACGACAACCTACGCTCCCATCAACCTTGCCGATGGTACTAGTGTCACCAATATTGAACGATTTACTTATCTGACCATCGGCAGCGGTAACGATGTTATTAGCTTCAACCAACGGGAGAACAACATCTTCGATACCGGCAGTGGCGACGACACTATCAACGCTGGATTAGGAGTTGACGGAGTCAATGGTGGGGAAGGCAATGACTTGCTGATTGTCGATTACTCCAGCAATACAGCTAGTGGCATGAGTACCAATGGCTTTCGTAATGGGGCAGGCGGATTCAACGGCTTTTATCAAGCTTCTAGCGATGAAGTTAACTTCCTCAACATCGAGCGGTTTGAAATTACTGGGACGGGGACTGACGACAACATTACTACAGGTGATGGCAATGACACGATCGCTGGAGGTGGTGGTGCTGACACTCTATACGGAGGTGAAGGAAACGATACTTATGTTCTAGATGCTGCTAACGCTGCTGGTAGCCAAATTAATGATAGCGGTGGTGCAGATAGGCTGACACTAAACTCTGCCAACATTTCGTTAACAGGTATGACCACAGGAGCTACGGGGCTAGCTCGCTTAGGTAGCAGTTTAATTATCGACTTAAACAAAGATGGAGTATTTAATCAAGACCAAGACCTTGCAATTAATAATTTCTTTCTTTCTCGGTTTAATAATACTCCAAGCTCTGGCTTTTTAGAAAGAGTAGGCAATCAGTTCGGTTCAGCAATTCTCAACCTCGATTTGGTCGATGCTGACACTATAGATATGGGAGTGCTATTTGGCACTAAAACGTTTCAAGATTCTCTTAGCAATAGCAATCAACAAGATTTTTATCGCTTTAAGCTCAATAAAGATGGCAGTGTCGCTCTTAAGTTAAATGGTGTTACTGCTAATACAAATATTAATTTACTTGATCAAAATGGGAATCTACTGTTAAATTCTTCTTCCGATCAGAATGGCGTTGCCTTAATCGATACTCAACTTTTCTCAGGGGATTACTATATTCGGATCGATCGAGGAACAGAAGATTCTATCTACACCCTGGAAGCTTCCACGACAGCAATTCCCGATCTAGCTGGAAACAGTTTAGAATCTGCTCGCAATCTTAGCATTCTGTCGGGAACTCAAACCTACAGTGATTTTGTTGGGGCTATTGATTCTAGAGACTTTTATCGCTTTCAACTCATCCAAAAGAGCCAGGTTCAGTTATTGCTAAACGGCTTGACTGCTGATGCCGAGGTTCAGTTACTTGACAGTAATGGCAATTTCATCACTAGCGCTAATTTAAGTGGTACTGAGCCTGAATCGATAAATACTGAATTAGAAGCAGGAAGCTACTACGTTCAGGTCTATCAGTATGGCGCTAACAATACGAATTACAATTTACAACTGACTGCCAACCCCTCGCCAATCGCAACACCTTTCCAAATTCGCAGTATTTCACCTAACCAGGGTAGCAATCAAACTACTCAAGGTCAGACAACAACGATTACAGTTCAAGGAAATCAGTTTACCCCTGATGCTCAGCTCACTTTAATAGCCTCAGATGGTACACAAAGGGCAGCGTCTCAGGTCACTTGGCTAGACAACACAACCTTAACCGGAACCTTTGACCTTAGTGGTTTGGCTACTGGTGCCTATGATGTTCGGGTTACAGATAAAGCGGGAACTGCGGTTGCTGAAGATGGGTTCAGTGTCAACAATTCTTCCAAGGTATCTGTACCGGGTTTTGATAATTTAGAGATATTTTTAACTACACCGGATGCTGTGCGTCCCTGGTGGACGGGTGAAGTGACGGTCACTTATCGCAACGTTGGGGATACGGATATCGTTGTGCCTTTGCTGACGTTGAAGGCTGATGGTGCCAAAATGCGGCTGGCTGGAGACGATGAATTTACAGAAACTCGTCTCCAGTTTTTAGGCATTAACCCATCAGGAGCAGCAGGGGTACTGGCTCCTGGAGCTAGTGGTAGTTTTACAGCACTATTCCAGCCCGATCCTACTACTGCCAATACTACGATTAACTTCTCAGTTGACAGAGCGGAGACCTTTTTTCAAACTCCATTAACGGGTGGCGGGCTAGGAGCACCCTTAGCAATTGGTTACTTACCTACAACTATTGACTGGAATGCACTCAAAAATCAAACCCGTCCAGAATCAGTTTCGCCTGAAGCGTGGAATGTTATCTGGGATAATTTTATTAAGTCAGTTGGTAGTGAAGTTCGGCAATACCAGGCTGTGTTAGCCGAGAATGCCACCTATCTCAGTCGGTTGGGAGAATACGAAAATAGTGTTTCTGACTTACTAGCGTTTGAATTTCTGCAAGCCAGCAACTACGGCAATATTACCCAACGCTTCACTCAGAGCGAATTTGGGCGAGGTCGCACCTTTGAGTGGGACATCAAAGCAACCACAGACGCCGATGGTAATGTCACGGTAGAAATGCCAGGAGGCTCCCGCCTATATGAGTTACATGAGGATGGCAGCTACCACAATCATGATGATGGGTTTTCGACACTGACAAAAGTTGGCGATACCTATCAACTGCGGGAACAAGGTGGAACAGTCCTGCGCTTCCTGGCTGATGGCAAGCTAGATTACATCGAAGACACCAACGGCAACCGTGCCCAAACTGCTTATACCAACAATCGATTGACGGGTGTTACCTATACTAACGGCGATAGCCTGACCTATACCTATAATGCCCAGGGTAAAATTACTCAGGTAACAGATCAAGCAGGGCGTACTAGCACCTATACCTATGATAGTACAGGTGAACATTTGCTTAGCGTCTCCACCCCCGAAGGTACAACAAGCTACAGCTATATAACTACCCCTGGAGCTACCCAACACGCCCTTAGCTCTGTCACTTATGCTGATGGAACTCAACAATTGTTTGAATACGATACTCAGGGTCGTCTAATTAAGGAAAGTTCCAATAACGGCACTGATGCAATTACTTATCAATACGATTCTGTAGGTGGGGTTAAACTCACCGATGCTATGGGTGCTGTCACACAGTTAAAGTTGAATGGGTCAGGTCAAGTTGGTCAGTCAATCGATCCTCTGGGTCGCATGACTCAGTTCCGCTACGACGAAAACGGCAATTTGAGCCGCATAATTGCTCCTGAGAATAATATTTCTAGCTTCAGCTACGACCTGCGCGGCAATCTCACCAGCCAAGTCGATCCTTTAGGTAATCAAACTCAATTTACCTACGAGCCGAATCTTAATCAACTGAGTAGCGTTCGCGATGCCAAAGGTAACGTTATCGGTTACGACTACGATAGTCGTGGCAATATGCTGTCGATTACTTACGATGATGGCAGCAAGGAGCAGTTTAGTTACGATGCCAAGGGCAATTTAACGCAGTCACTTAACCGTCGCGGTCAAGCAATTGGCTATACCTATGACGCAAGCAATCAACTCATCAGCAAGTCTTATTCGGATGGTAAACAGGTTGAGTTTACCTACGATAATCGCGGTAATCTGACCTCTGCTACAGATGCAGTAGGTACCACATATCTAAATTACGATAGTGCTGACCGCCTGACTAAAATTACTTATCCTAATGGGCGCTTCTTACAATACACCTACGATACGGCTGGTCGTCGCACACAAATGCAAGACCAGAGTGGGTTTACTGTTAACTATAGCTATGACAGTTTAGGGCGGTTAACGAGTTTAACCAATGGCAGTGGTGAGAATACTGTCAGCTATAGCTATGATGTCGTAGGTCGCCTTGCCCGTGAAGATAAAAGCAATGGAACTTACACCACCTATAGCTATGATTTAGCAGGTCAGTTGCTATCGGTAGCTAACTATGCCCCTGACGATAGCGTTAACTCTCGCTTTAGCTACACCTACGACAACCTGGGTCGCCGTACCGGCATGACTACCCTGGAGGGTACATGGAACTATGGCTACGATGCTGCGGGACAACTGACTTCGGTAGGTCTACCGAATGGTCAGCAGATCCAGTACAAATACGATGCCGCTGGAAACCGCACGACTCTTACTGACAATGGAGTGGAAACGCCTTACAACACTAATGATTTAAATCAATATCTCAATGCTGGTGATGCCAGCTATACCTACGATACGGATGGCAATTTAGTCAGCAAAACAGAAGGCGGTAAAACTTCTACTTACAGTTACAATTCAGACAATCGTTTAGTTGGTGTCACCACTCCTGAAGGTACCTGGAATTATGAATACAATGCCTTTGGAGACAGAACCGCAGTAACTCACAACGGTCAACGCACAGAATACTTGCTCGATCCGACTGGTTTAACTAATGTCGTTGGAGAATACAGCGGTAATGGCAATTTGATTGCTAACTACACCCACGGATTAGGCTTAGAAAGCCGAGCTAATGGTACGAATACCGCTTATTACGACTTTGATGCCATTGGTTCCACGGCAGGTTTGACAGGAACAACAGGCAAGTATGTTAACTCTTACAGCTTCCTCCCTTATGGTGAAGAATTAAGCAAAGTCGAGGGCATCGCTAACCCCTTTGAATATGTTGGGCAATGGGGCGTGATGGATGAGGGCAATGGACTCGACTTCATGCGAGCAAGATTCTACAACGCTCAAGAAGGACGTTTCACCCAGCAAGATCCTATTGGTATTCTTGGAGGAGTCAATTTATACAGATACACTCAAAACAATCCTACTAATGCTATTGATCCATCTGGGCTTTTCTGTGCATCAGGCTTTAGAATGGGTGCATTTAACTTTGGAGTTGGAGCGTTAGGAGTAGGATTAGCTATTGGTGGTCTCGCGGCCGCTGGTGTAGCTGCTGCTCCATTAGCAGTAATAGGCGGAGCTGTAGGCATAGTTTTAGGTGGCTACCAAATAGGAGTTGGTATTGGTCAAATGGTCGCCAGTTCTCAAGACAAAACTCTTCCGATTGGTGGTAATTTACCTTCCGATGTTGGAAAAGGACTGGCAGGAGAAAAAGGTGAAACCGTTGGAAAACTTGCAGAAATGGCAATGGCGGTACCTGCTGCTTTTTCAGCACCTACTTTGCGCGGTATTGGTGAAGGTCTCAACTCTTTGCTTGGTATAACACCCGACGTATTTGAATGGGACCCTAAATGTGATCCACCACCGCCACCACCTACTCCTAATGAACCAGGCCCTAACAATCCCGTTCCAGTCATTGTATCCCGTGACCCCAACGATGTAGTAGGTCCCGCAGGTTATGGCGCAGAAGGTTGGCTCATCCCCAATCAAGTTCTGCCCTACATGATTCGCTTCGAGAATGCTGAAGATGCTGGTGCATCTGCCGTCTTCGTCACCGTCACCCAACAACTAGACTCCGACCTCAACTGGAGTAGCCTGGAACTGAGTAACTTTGGCTTCGGCAATATCTATGTCAACGTCCCCCAAGGCTTACAAACCTACAGCACCAGAGTTGACCTAAACGATGGTAGTGGCTACGTTGTCGATGTCAACGGTAACTTTAAGCCTACAACTGGGGAAATGGTGTGGACACTGCGAACCATCGACCCAGCTACCAACGACCTCCCCACCGATGTCTTTGCTGGCTTCCTACCTCCCAACAACGACCAACATGCCGGGGAAGGGTTTGTCTCCTACCGCATCAAAGCTAAAGACGGACTCGTTACCACCACAGAATTAACCGCTGAAGCCAGCATCGTCTTTGATACCAATGAGCCAATTAATACCCCCGTTCACCGCAACACTGTTGATGTCACTGGGCCAGCAAGCAGTGTTACTGCCTTCCCTCAAACCACCTCTAGCAAAGACATTGCAGTTTCCTGGTCAGGCAATGACCCAGGCAGCGGTATCGCTAACTACGATGTGTTTGTTTCTGTAGATGGTGGGGCACCTGTTCTCTGGCTAGACGATACGACAGAGACTTCAGCCACCTATACAGGCCAAAACGGACTTAGCTACGGCTTCTACACCGTCTCCCGTGATAATGTCGGTCATCTCGAAGATGTACCCACTCAAGCGGATGCCGTTGTCACTGTTGTTGACGCTGGTAATAGTTCTCCTGTAGTCCCACAGAACAAAACCCTCACCGTCGCTGAAGATAGCAACTCAACTGCATTAAATATCGCGGCACCAACCGATGCCGATAACGATGCTCTAACCATTCAAGTTACCAGCATTCCCAACTTTGATAAAGGATTTATCCGCCTTGCTAATGGTACAACTCTTGCAGGCAACCAAAATTTGACTGCTGAGGAATTACAAGGTTTAGCTTTTGTTCCTGTTGCGAATGCTAATAGTGGCGCTGGCACCTTTAGCTATACTGTCAGCGATGGCAAAGGCGGAACAGCTTCCCAAACGGTAACGCTACAGATCACATCAGTTAATGATGCACCTACGGTTGCTAACGCCATTGCCGACCAAAATGCCACAGAAGACACCGCCTTCAGCCTCCTTCTTCCTACTAATATCTTCTCTGACGTGGATACAGGGGATAGCCTCACCTACTCAGCCACATTAGGAAACGGTAATCCACTACCAAACTGGCTTGCATTTGATGCAACAACTCGGATCTTTAGCGGTACTCCCACTAATGCCGATTTTGGAAATTTGACCATTGAGGTACGAGCTAAAGATAATAGTGGTGTAAGTACCATTGACACATTTGCCTTAGCTGTCGAACGCAATAACGGCGTACCTACCTTCAAACTGGCAAAAATTGCCGATGATATCTTCAAAATCTCCAATAGCAGTGGCAAATCAAAAATTCAAGTCACGCTGACAGAAAGAAATTCTAATCTAGTTAATGAACTGGGAGTATTCACCGTTGATGATGCTAGTGGTAACATCAATGGTATTGCACCAGGAGTCGCCGGTTACACTCAAGCCGCTTTAGAGCGAAGTCAGGTAATTTTCTCGGCTATTTCCAATCTTCCCAATGGATTTAATGCCAACAATCTGACCCAGATGCTGGAATTTAACTCCAGTGATAACTTGAGGTTTTACCTAGTTAAAAATAGCACGACTAATGCGGTAAAAGCTGGAGTAACGCCACTCACAGATATTATATTTTCTGACCCATTAAAACAAAAGATTACTGACTTGGGTGCAGAACAGTTCGCCCTGGCGTGGAAAGATGGTAGTAATAGCTCTGCTGAATTCAAGGATATGGTAGTAAAGATTCAGTCCACCAATGATTTATTACCTCTAGGTACAAATCTTCAAGGTAAATCCCAAGGAGCAATGATTGATTTGCGTGGGGTGACAACGGAGGTAAAAGCTGATTTTGTAGTTAACAGAGAAGCTGCTTTCAGCAATTTCATTGGCTTCTATAAAGTAACTGATGAAAATGGGGGGATTGATACTAACGGCGATGGCACGATCGATATTTTAACTGGACAGGCAGGTTATACTGAAGCCGCCATTCGTGGGCGGGTGGCAGGCATTGACCTCACAGTTAATAACCAAGGTACGGCAACTTACAGTGGAACTTTACAACCAGGTTCTATCTTTGCACCATTTATTATTGCCAATGGTAGTCCTGATGCTTTACTGGATACCAATCCCAATAATAATCCAGCAGTTTACTTTCCGTTCTTGGGAGCTAATACTGATAAAGTAGATCACATTCGCTTGTTAGGTAATAATGTCTTTGGCTTTGAGGATTTAGCACATGGTGGAGACAAAGATTTCAACGATGTGATCGTGCGAGTTAATTTGAGTATCGCCTAGTCCA
Source organism: Nostoc flagelliforme FACHB-838 (assembly GCF_014698065.1). Taxonomy (GTDB): domain Bacteria; phylum Cyanobacteriota; class Cyanobacteriia; order Cyanobacteriales; family Nostocaceae; genus Nostoc; species Nostoc flagelliforme_B. Next base: position 6,615 of record NZ_JACJSI010000128.1, on the reverse strand, counting down.
AATTATTAAACAGCGATCGCTGTTCTCAACACTACCGAGAAATGGTGAAGCGTTAGGCCTTTGAGTTGGAAAATCGTCTTACTGGAGTTTAGACTAAGCCATGCAAAAAGACTCAGCAAGGCTGAGTTAATCAGAGACTTAGTAAGCCCTATGAATAATCTTGAGTATTAAACAGCAACTGATGGTTATTTGCGTGGTGGTGTTACTGTTTTTTAACAATTGGGCATCGGTTTTTACGGTGACGCTTTTTTCCTGGTTCCCAACCAGGAGACTTTCCACGAGGTTTGGGTGGAAGGGCTGGAGTACCAATCAATACTTCTCGGTTAAGAACAAAAGCAAGGTAAAGTGATAATTGTTCTCCAAGAAGTGCGATGGGAAAAATTGGTGCTGCTAAAAGATTTCTCCTTGATAACGCCAACGTTAGAAGCAGAGTTAATATTATAAGTGGGGATGGGAGCGAGTCGCAGATTATGCGTCCCCCTTTTCAGAAAATAATTGGTCGCTTCCCGGTATCAATGCAAGTGAATCTTGATCTACACCTTCTGCACAAGAGTGGATAAGCACGTCAAAACAATTCAAAAAAGGTCAAACAGCAATCGCTTTAGCTGCACGTTATTCTGAAATAGTGTGATTGTTACCTCTCCCAATCAACCAACACCCCATCCACAATCGCAATCCCCCACTGCGGAAACTTCGCCAGCAATTTCTTGATCACGATCTGCAAAGCCGGATCGTCACTCCAGCACTCCTGCAAGAATTCAAAACCTGGATTCTGCCCCGAATTCGCCGCAACTTTCAGTTTCTGCATCCGCTCCGGTCGCAGATTCGACCTTATGACAATAGTCTCATGCGACCACTTTTCAGATTGTGGCACGGACACGGCGGAACTTTCACCCTCTTGATCGGCTTTCACTTCAACACCAGAGACTTGGTTTTTTTCCAGCAAGGAAGCAGAATAACCCTGTTCTACCTGCCCCTGTATTTGATTAGCGATCGCCAAACTTGAAGAAAATTCATTTTTAGCGACGAGCGCGGCGCAACAAGTGCCTTCATGAAAGTCTTTCGGCTCAACGCCACAGTCCTGATTTTCAGCCAACAACGAAGTAGATTCACCCTGTACAGCTTCCACAAGCGTTAGCGATGTACAGTCATTCGCCGTAGGCGAGTCTTTCTCCTTCTCTGACACGCTTTCAACAGTCTGAGGCGAAGCGCCCCCCAAGGGTGCACTCGCCGTTTCGTCCTCACGCGGATTTCGTGTAAGCGTGTCAGAGACACAGCTAACGAACTCTTTTGAAGAGTTCGTTAGCTGTTCTTGAGTAGTTCGTGAGGGTTCCTGGAATGCTTGCTCTGGTTCAGTTATATCTAAAATAGATGCTTGATTTAAAGCACGTATTTCTTCACAGCCAGCATCTATCTCTGAAATCTCAGCATTTGGTTCTTGTTTTTCAGAATCTGGTTGCTGATTAAGAGAATTGGCTTTCTCCCAGAACTCCTTCATTCGGCTACCGTGTAAATTCTGCACCATCCACTTCACTGTCTCCCGGCCATCCTGAATCGACTTATCCGGTTTGAAAATGAACAGTCCACTTTCAGATAGAATTTTCTTCGCAGAGATAAAAGTACTGTAACCCAAAGCACTTGTTAGCGGCATCCACCGAGAACCATAAGGGTCAGCCGTCCAACACTCCTGCCACAGTTGGTTAACAGACGGCTTTTGCTGTGATGCCCAGAGCAAATCCTCTATGGGAATAATCACATGAAGCCGCTTATACGGTGATTGTGCTTTAGCAGCAGCCTTTTTGAGCTTGGGTTTTGTAATAGTTGCAGTCATTTCATAATCTCCTATTATTTTGACGCACGGAAATTTCCCTACAGCGTTGTTTACCGCCGTAAGCATCGCAGGGTTTAGTTCGATATTTATTTGTCTAAAAAGTTACCGATACACTGAAAGCCTATTGAGGTTGCCAAAACCGCAACTCATCTCGGAAATACCTATCAGTTTTCTTGGATTCCTTCTGCCAGTGATCCCATGCAACGATTACCTCGTCTCCTAAATCCTCAATCACTTCTCCTCTGGCCACATACAAAGTGTGATATGGGTCAGCATGGGCAACAGTAGAGCCAACGCCAATTGTGTCCGGTTTAGATGATGCTTTCTGGAGAGCAGTAATTAAATCTATTTCCTGGGTGGTCAATTCCGCCCAGTAATCTTGTTTGATTACCTCATACTCTTGCGCCACTGCCCAATAGTCCTGCCATGTACACGCAGGTTTAGCCAGCAATGACCTAATATCACTAACCGCTTGGGGCAGCATTTCCAATTGTTCGGCACGGTAGGCGATAGCCTGTGGTGTTGGCTCACTTCCCAAAATTATCGCAGCAGCTTCTAACGCTTGGGTGTTGTTCATGGCACTAGCGAGATTTTTTAATGCCATACCCATTAACCGTAAGCATTCCTGGGCATTCTCTTTGGGTGGTTCCTGGGCTAGCGATCGCAGGTCAATGGTTTTTTCTAGGGCTTGTTTTACCTGCTTATTCAAAGCTTTGGTTGCCTGTTGCGTCATGGTATTTCCCCACTGTTGGACAGGACGCTCTTCTACGGCGTGTTCTAATTCCTGAATGCGTTGCTGGAGTTGTTGATTTTCAATTTCCAGCTTTTTCAACCCCTCCATTTCATCCAGCCGTTGCTGTAATTGAACGTTTTGCTCTTTCTGCTGCCTGTACAAGTTTTGCAGAGATTGGATTTGCTCTTGTACCTGGGCTTCAGCTTTAGCCCCTGCCTCTGCTTGCAAACCAATTCTCAATTCCTGAGTAAGTCGCTCTAGCTCCTGCTGGTGTTGCTCTTTGAGTGCAGCGATCGCTTCCGTATATTCTGCGGGGTAAGTGCGTTCTCTGGGGAATGGAACGCTTGGGGCATCAGCATTGTTGATCAACAACCTTTCGCCATCAGCAAAGGTGACAATCTGTTGCCAGCGATTCGGTGCATCTGCCTCAATGGTTCCCTCTTCTCCATATCTTGGGTGTGACTGTTGTGAAACTGTGACAATAGCTTTTTGAGGAACCACTGGTTCTTGAATTTTGGGAACCAATGGTTCCTGAATAGATTGTTTTTTGCGTGGAAGTTGAGGAACCACTTTTTGGGCAGCAGCCGCAAAATCTGAAACACTTGGGTCAGGGTTATCTTTCAGAGCGAGCGTTACAGCAGCTTTAAGTTTTTCTGGTTCCTTGACTAAGCGAAGTAGTGGACGAGCCTGACGCTCATTTTTGATATGTCCGCCCAACTCACCAACCGCGTCTATGACCTTTTTGGCTCCTAGCAGTTGATTGATTCGTCGGTATCCACCCCAGACGCATAACTCACGCTGGCAGTATTCTTCAAAGTTTTTATATCCAGCTTGCAGGTAAAGCTGTTGTTCCCTCATCTGGAGGATTTCATTTACCGCTTGCCACTCGAATCGGTCGATTGCGGTGAAGGTTTCCTGGATGCTGGTGTTGACAACACTGTAATTTAGAAGTGATGTTGTTCCGGGGTTGTAGTCAATAACAGCATTACCCTCTGTGCATAGTGCAGGAGAATTTGATATTGTTTGAGTAGTCATGAACTTACAAAGTAGTTCGTGGAATTAACCCTTAGCGATTGTTTTCTAGGCAGCGCTGGGGGTTTTGAGTTTTTACATACTGCTTCTAGAGCCTGCGTTACTCGGTTAATAGCAAAGCTAAGGCAATAATATTTAATTTTTCATGTTGTGAACAATTTGAGCTAAGGAAGACAATCTTGTTGCCTATGATTTTTTATCCATACTGATTTATGATAGCTTATTGTTGTGCATTGTTGGTAAATGCACAACAATTCAGATTAAAAAAACTTAACCCGCCTTACCGTGACGGTGGAGGCGGGCTTTCTTTGGAAATTTCTTGAATTGCTTGCAAAAAACGATCACGTTGCAGCCTGAGAGATTCATTTTCTTCTCTCAGGCTGACGATTTTCCCACAAGCTCTTGCTGCTGTTCCTTAAGTTGAGAGATTTCCATCTCGTGTTTCTCTAAAAGCTGTTTAATTCTAACGAAGTCGTCTTGTTGATTCTCTCGTTTACGCTTCAGGTAATCTGTCATCAACTCAATTACTAATTGTGATGGCTTTTTACCCTCAGTTTGTGCTTGTTTGGCAAAATCATCTTTAAGACTGCTATTAATTCTAAAAGCCATTTGCCCATCTGCTTTCATTTGTTCCACCATATTTTAATCATGCTTGCACGACAAATGTTTGACACTCTTACGGGCTAGTATAACCCCTTTGTTGCAATGGTTGTAGCTTTATGTTATGCATTGTTTGACATTGCATGACATAAGCGTTATACTAGATTTAGACAAGCAAAAAACGACCGCCGCAGTCTGGACAACTAGCGATCGCCTTTTGCGAAAACCTAACCCAAAGCATGAGTCAGGAATATAATTATGACGCAATCCGTTTGCACACATCAAGCACCTTCAAGCTTTAAGCTTAATCAAATAGTCACAGTTGCCGATGCTCCTTCCAAAGACGAGCAAGCCCTCGCCCAAGCAGAACTGTACACCCACCTCGAAACCCAAGCCGAAGCTGTAGCCCCAACCCAAGACCCCCTGACATCTCGTGACCGTCGTATCATTGGCGAGATTATCGAAGTCCAACCCGAATCAGTTCGCACTATCTGGATAGAAGGCGGAATCACAGTATGGGTGCAGTTTGTCGGTGGCGGACGGCTACCCTTCGACCGAGACTGGTTCGCTACAAGAGTTGCAGAGGTAAAAGCGACTCTACCAGAAACCCCACGGGAACGGAATCAGCGCTTAGAGTCCGAGTTGAAAGAAGCTTGCACTGTTTTTGGTTTGTACCACGGTGAGATTGACTATCTAGTATTTAGTACGAAAGTCTATCGCCAGGGCAAGTTAGTTGGCTTCGTTGGTTGGGATGAAGAGGGTTGGTATGCAAGACCCAGACAGTACGGAGTCAATCGTGTGGCTCCGAGTGCTGAAATTGTGATTGCCTCGTTAGGAGTCAGAGCGACAGTAGCGGCTTAGTTGCTGAAAGCGAGAAAGGCGATTGCACACCAAAAGAATTGCAATCGCCAAGAAGTTCCCGAATAAACACAATCATGACACGAAGTACAGCAAGTAACCTCTTACTTCAAGTAGGTGGCTGTCAGAAGGAAATTCTCCTACCTGCTACAGATGCAAATGCGGATGTGTAAGAAATCCTTAGTCCTGGAAGTGAGAAAAAGCGATTGCAGCCATAGAGTTATGCAATCGCCACGAGTTTAATCTCGAATAAACACAATCATGACATAAGGTACAGCAAGTAACCTCTCATTTCAAGTAGGTGACTATCAAGAGAAAACTCTCCTACCGACAGCAGATGCGAATGCAAAGGTGTAAGAAATCCTTAGCCCTGGAAGTGAGAAAGGACGGTTACTTCTCCAAGAGAAATGCAATCGCCTTACAACAGGATTTATGACAATTCAAATCATGGCATACGAAATATGATTAGCCCACTTTCTCTTGAACAAACTCAGTTGAAAGAGTCTCTTGACAAGATACTGTTGTCTCCAACCGACCCCAGCGCAGAGGTCACGGAAATCCCTGGATACAAACTCGTGTATGTCAATGGAGCTTGCCCCAGGAATTATCGAGTGTACAAAGCTGATTCGATGATTGGGGTGATATTTCAGCATATTACACACTGGTCTAACGGAGTGGATTCTCTTCGATATGCCGAGCCGATTGATGCAGCAGTCGGTCTAGACGGCTTCATGAACGTGGCAAGGATATCAAGAACGGCTACAGAACAACCACCCACAGAAGAAGAGTTACTCGATAAAGAATTTGATGCGCTGACTTTTGAGGACTGGGAGCGGTTAAAGAAATACGTGCCACAAGTGAAAGATTTGGTTGCAGCGTAAGGAAAGCGGTGGGCACTAAGACCCACCAAAACGTCTATAACAAAGCCAAATTATCAGTTTATCGCAAAACACCAAAATAACTCATTGGATAAAGCAATGGAACCGATAAAAATACTGAAGCAATTCAACTCGTGCTACGTAAATATTCAGGCGATTGCTCAAGATGAAAACTGGCTCTTGTTGATTGCTGATAAGAAGATTGACCCAGAAGCAGCGACTCACTTGGGCGATGTTCTGCACTATTTGGCTGAGGTAATGGGTTGTGTGCAAGAAATCGTTGAGGTCAAGTTTAATCAGGAAACAGAATCATGAAATTCTATGCAACGAGTATTTCTCAAGCAAAGCCCAAGTTGGGCAACTGTTATATCAAACAAAGCAGGTTTGATTGAGGTTGAAATCAATGATGAAGACCCTGGCTTTCATTCAATCATCGAAGAATTATCTACTGAAATTGAACCGGGAATTATTGGTGTAAAAGCTGGTGATCTATGTCAAAGACTCAGCTTTGAGATGGTTGATACTAATGAAGAAAATTGATAACCAAAATGAAATTCACAACTGTATCTGTTAGCTATTCCAGAAAATTCAATCTCGGCAATTTTGAATCACTCGATTTAGGTTGTTCTCTATGGGCCCAAGTCGAGGATGGGGAAGACGCTGATGGAATAACGCAATTCCTT
>NZ_JACJSI010000127.1 GCF_014698065.1 Nostoc flagelliforme FACHB-838 | reverse complement strand
AATAAAACTCAAGCTGACGCTAAATCTTTTTGCCAGTTGTCGTTGAGAGCCTTGTTTATTGTTATGTGCATTGATCACTTTCTGGCGCAGATCACAGGAGTAAGGTTTCATTCCACAGCTACTTAGTGTTAATATACTCCATTATCTCATATCGTATTGCACTCAATCAGGAACCGCTATAACATGAGCAGACAGGATATAGCAACACTTTGGGTAACTTTAGCTACCATAACACTGAGTTGAGTTTTGGTTGAAAGTATTAGGAGTCGCGGTGGATGAATTAGCACTGAGGACTATTTGTCCTTTGGCATTTAGTACTGCACCTGTAGCTTCAACAATACGTTTGGGAGCGGAGATAGTCGGTTTACTGGTAACAGGTGGTAGGGAACGGTTGTTGTTAGTGGGTTTAAAAGGCACCCAATCTGTTTGGCTTGCATCAGGAGTGAGAATGTCTTTAGGATTAAATGGTAAACCGCCGCGTCCGGTGATCACAAATCGGTTTTGGGCGTAACCTGGACTATAGCAGCCTTGGGCTAGTTGGGTGTCAACTGGTACTGTTGGCAACTCAATCAAACCACTGTCGGGGTCGATACCAGGCGTGTTTAATGTGATCTGTCCAGTTGCAACAATGTCACTTTTATTAGTTAACTGTTGCCGAAATTGAGCGCCAAAAATTCCTTGTGCATTGACTTGAACATTACTACCAGGAGTTCGCCCAAAGCCAGTTGCAACAATATCACTATTTTCTGATGGGACAGCGATTAAAAATTTGGTGTCGATGTTTATATTGCCGTCCTGTCCGGGGGAAGAAAAGTCTAAAGTTTCGGTGCCGACGACGATTACATTGCCGTCCTGGTCAGTTCTGACTATTGAGTTATATGTGAAGAATCTGGGAATACCACTAGTTGCAGATATGTTGCTGTTACGCCGTAACAACAACATATCTGCCTGTAAGCTAATATTTCCCGCTTCTCCAGAGAAAGAGTTAGCATCTAAAACGGCTTGATTGTTGAGATAAATATTGTCAGCCTGGATATCAATATTTCCTGCTGAGTTACTGTTGATGCTACTCATTTCAAAAAAAGGCTGGTTAGCAACAGTAACTTGTGCCCTATTCTGGACATTCAAGTATTCTGTTTTAATTGTTATGTTACCACCACTGCTAAAGGTTGCTGTAGCAAACAAACCACTTCTAACCAGACCATCTGCTGATGTTCCATTCAATTTTACTGAGTCGGAAGCATTAATGTTTATGTTTCCGGACTTCCCAATGCTAAAACTAGAAGCTGAAATTCTCGCTCCATCTTGAATCAGCAGTCGTTTGGTGTTAATATTTATATTTCCAGCATCTCCAACATTGAAAACAGTGGAAAATATGCCACTTATTGAACGACCATCTTCTGAGAAATCATTGAATAGTATAAAACCACTAAACCGTTCTTTCGATAGACCTGTTATTTCTACAGAATCAGAGGCATTTATAGTTAAATTCCCTCCTCCCTGGGGACTGTTCCTAGCAGCAAAAGCAGTTACTTTTCCTCCATCTTGAAGAATTAACCTTTTGGTAGAAAGTGTCAATTCCTCACTTGTGTTAGCAAAACTAGCAACTCTTATATTACTAGTACCACTTACTTCCACAGAGTCAGACGCGTTTACTGTTAACTTTGCTCCAGGTACAGAGAATTGATTCGTCAAACTTGCTGTTACCGCTGATCCATCACGAACACTCAATATCTCTGCATTAATCCTTACATTTCCTCCCTGTGGGGATCTTACATAAGTTATCGGATTGCCTGTTAAAAGGTTAAGGTACGAGAAATCTGTTGCAAGAATTCCTGAACCGCCAGTAAGTGTAATTTGCTTGCCTTGTAACTGAATTGAATTGCCTTCAACAGAGCTTTGGTAAGCGAAAATATTTGCTTTTGCGACGTTATCAGGGTAACTCAAAAATAATTCTGGAGCGGAGATTTCTGTTGCTGCTGGGTTATTGGAAGAACTTAAAAACACATTGTTGCTATCAACGTTTACTCCTACAGTTCCTGTCCCTGCTATTCCCCCTAACTCAACTCGTCCACCTGGAACTTTCAAATTCGATTGTCCAAAAGCTGTTCGTTCACTTCCGTGCAACGTCACATCACCGCCCACAAGTGCTAAGGTTGTACCAGGTTGCATTTTCAGGTAAGATCCTTCTACACGAATACCTCCTGCTGTTCCCTCAAATTGCAAGCCAATAGGAACGCTTATAGTCAGTAGGGGTGTTGTTTGTGGAGAAGTGGCATTCAACTCAAAGCTATCAGCAAATTTGACCACACTCGCCGTACTTGCCAAGAAAGAACCACCAATATTTAACGAAGCATTCTGACCAAAAATAATCCCATTTGGATTTATTAGAAACAAGTTAGCTGTCCCCTTAGTGCTGATTATTCCATCAATATTAGAATGTGACCCACCCGTTACTCGGCTAATAATATTCTGAATATCAAGAGCATTATTAAAAGAAGCAATACCGCCAGGAGAGACAGAAAACTCGCTAAAGCTGTGAAACAAATTACTTCCTGCTTGCGTTCCCCCTGTGATATTGAGGGTGTTGCCATCTGGTGTAACAATAGAATTGTTGGGCAGAGTGCCATCCGGGGTAATTTGAGCAGAAACGTACTCTGGCGAAGAAGCAATCAAAAGGCTGCCCATCGCCAAACTACAACACCAACACTGCCAATCTTGAGCTATTCCTAACGTTGCACCCACCCAATTCCTCGCCATGTGCGGGTATTGCTGCGCTGTTGAAGCTTGTTGGTGAAGCAAAACATCTATTTTATCAAGCGAGGTTTGATTCATTTAGCACTCCAAAAGTTTGCTTTCCCTCTCTATTTATTTCTGGCAACAGAGGGCGGATTTTACGCAAAAGAGGTTTTGTTGTTACAAAACTTTAGATTTAGCTAGCTCGAAGTTTTGTAACAAAATCCAAATTTTGCATAAAAGCCCACCTCAAAAAGCTGATAGATAAATAGAAGTGCTTCAATACTTGTCTAGTACTTCACTAACTACTTTGTTCATTTTTCCGATTAACAGGAATTAAATACTACGAAAAACAATGACAAAGATTTTGGCTATTGATACGGAGGCAATACTGCTCGCTTTGTACATTTTTAACTCAGAATTGGGTTTTGGGAAAAGGTTACTGGGTTTGGGTTAAAGGTTTTTTGTTTCCCCTTTTCCCCTTAACCGACAAGTATTGGAACTTGAACTGTGACGTATTTGCTCCTTATAAAGCTAGCTTGGGTTACATTTGGGCTTAATTTTTGTCTAATTCCTACTAATCTTTCGTCCACACCCACCAATAATGGAGATGGAAGTGATAATCGGGGAGTATGGACACAAACGAAAGCCTCAATAATGAATGGTGTCGGCAAGTTAAATATTATGCTCACTTAGTTACCCAAAAGGTAGAATCAGGAATAGGCATGGTACAAGAACTACTCAGTACGCTGACGAGTGATGAAAGGTGGGGGGGTGATGGTCGAGTTTGAGGAGGTTTACCCCGACGGGTTTGCTCAACTGGTATCATCTGCATCTGAGTGGGTGCCGTGGATGAGGTGATTTTTGGCACTCTTCATACAAAGCGAGTATTTGTCCAAAAGAGGCAAACAATCTGTGTAGTGGCGAAGTGCGCCTTTCCTGTCAAAATGTTAACTATGCTTGTGATGAGCAGCAAATAGATTTATGTTTGATAGCTAGTATGTCACTGCTCAAATCAAAACCTGCAATTTGTGATTGTTCAACATCCTATCACTTCAAAATAGTTAGAGAAATTTGTTTTACTCGCTTTTAGAGGAAGAAATGAAGAAGATTTATTTTTGGAAAAGTTCTTTTGCTTTGACTTTTGAATCTTTAGTACCGATAGTTCCTGCTGCACGCTTAGTTACTTTACTTGGTCTGCTGCTTGGAATGCATCAAACGGTATCGGCAGCGACGATTACGTTTGAGCAAGCATCTTTAGGGACGCTATCAACCTATACTGAATCTGGTTTTACAACTTCGGCGATTTCCGGTCCTTGGGTTACAACTGGCTCATACGGTAATCCTGCTCCCTTCATACAGTTTACGAATGAGGCTGGTCAGAACTCGCTGACTTCTACAATTCAAATTACAAATGATGACTCCCCGTTTACATTCAGTTCGATCGATCTTTATTCCAGCGTGACTCCAATCCCTTATTCAATAACGGGATTCTTGAATTCAACGGCAATATTTTCTTTTGAAGGTACGGTTCCAAACACCTTTGGTAATTTTCAAACTGTGGTCAACTCGAACTCGAATTACTCAATCGACAGTCTGACAATCTCTCTAACTAACCCGGCACTAACGTGTTGCTCTAATCCTATGGGGCTTGATAATATTACTGTGACACCTATTGTCACTACTTCAGTTCCTGAACCAAATAGTTCTCTATTTTTTTTGCTGGGACTCCCAGTTGCCACTTGGCTTAGTCAACGCGACACCAAGGGCAAACGCATCTAAAGTATAAGAATCCTTTAATAGCAAGGCTTGGGAATTTTATAATTTAGCTGATTTTTGATAAGATTTTTATCCCTCTTTCAAGAAACACTTGGCGTAAGGCTTATGTAGCAAGGGTTGGAGAGGATGAGTATTTTGCGGATATTGAGAAATTGGCACAAGTTCAAGACCAAAAGTATGAGCTTTTTTCTTGAGATTGTTTAGGACTTGCTCGTTGTATTTTCTCTCGTAGTAGTCCATGCCTGGGTCAGTATAAAGCCCTGTTGTAGTCCACATACAGTAGAACATACGTGCCAATTTATGGGCGGTAGCAGTAATAGTTTTGGGGGCACCTAAACGCAAGCGTAAACGTCGATAGAAAGCGCCCAAACGGCTGCGATGCCTACGCCTTTTTCAATTCAGGGATTTCTTACACCTCTGCGTTTGGATTTGCTGGAGGGCGCATAATTTTCAGTTGATGGCTATCGAAACCCGAATCTTAAAGGGTGGGGTTATCTGCTGTACTTTGTGCCATGATTGTGTTTATTCTTGACTAGACCCACTGGCGATTGCGTTTCTCTTGGGGAAGCGATCGCTTTTTCTCACTTCCAAGACTAAGGATTTCTTACACCCCTGCATTCACATCTGTAGCAGGTAGGAGAATTTTCTCTTGGCAATCACCTACTTCAAGGGAGAGGTTGCCTGGTGTACTTTGTGTGATGATCAATGCTTGTTAAGCACAAGCAATGGAATTTAGAAGCGATTGCATTTCCTTGGGGGAGCAATCGCCTTTCTCACTTCAACAACTTACGCCGCTACTGTCGCTCTGACTCCCAACGACGCAATCACTTGTTCAGCACTCGGAGCCACACGATTGACTCCGTACTGTCTGGGTCTTGCGTACCAACCCTCTTCATCCCAGCCAACGAAGCCAACTAACTTGCCCTGGCGATAGACTTTCGTACTGAATACTAGATAGTCAATCTCACCGTGGTACAAACCGAAAACAGTGCAAGTTTCTTTCAACTCGGATTCCAATCGCTGATTCCGTTCCCGTGGAGTTTCTGGTAGCGTTGCTTTGACCTCTGCAACTCTTGTAGCAAACCAGTTTCTGTCGAAGGGTAGTCGTCCGCCACCGACTAACTGCACCCATACTGTAATCCCGCCTTCGATCCAGATAGTACGGACGGATTCGGGTTGGACTTCGATAATCTCGCCAATGATGCGACGGTCACGAGATGTCAAGGGGTCTTGGGTGGGGGCTACAGCTTCGGCTTGGGTTCTAGATTGCTCCTCAACAGAAGAACCGACAATTGCTTGCTGTGTCAGTGTTGCATAGGTCATAATAGAGTTCCTTGATAAGAGGGAAAAGGCGATCGCAGAAGTTTTCCAGACAGTAGCGGTCGTCTTTATCTATGTGGAAATAACGTTGTGGTTTAGCGCAACGCTTTCAACTGCATTTGGTGTCGCTTTAAATTCGTTGCTCAAAGCCAGTGGTGTTTGAGTATTACTAAGACGGAGACAAATAGTATTCAGTGATGTGTACAGCTTCAATAGCTTTCCTATCAACCGCTACTTTTGGGTGTCTTGTCCGCTCAGTTTTCATGGTTGAAATTTATAAAGCGCTCTTTATTTACTGGGAGTAAGAAGTTGCAGTTTATTCCTCGTAACTATTAATATAATACGTGTAAGTATATTTTATCAACTTATAAATATAATATTTTAGATTTAAAAGGAACTTCATTATAGCTAAACTATAAAAATATATAGTCTCACGTATGTTAAACTAAATAAAGTGAGAAGATAAATAATTGCTAGGTAAATACAAATATTAGTATTGAGGAGTAATGAAATCATGGAAACAATGGTGATTCGCTGGAAACTCAATGAAGTAATGGCTCAAAAGAGAATTAGGAATAAAGACTTAGCCGAAGCAATAGGGGTAACTGCAACTTCAGTACATCGATTGCGGAAAACTGACTTTATGCCTCGAATGTTGCCTGAGCGGCTGAATGCTATTTGTCGATATCTTCAATGTCAGCCCGGAGATTTACTTATTTATATCCCAGATGACGAGCCACAAGAAGCTAACGAAAAACCACAAAAGGTTGAATTGCTTACCAAGGAAAAACGTCAAGATTCTAAAACTAGTAAACCCGAAACACAAGATATAGCAGCATAAGACGATCGCCCGCCGTCCAAAGCCAAGCGATCACCTGCTCAATCCGTTGATCACAAAGTGAGCTAATTATAATGCTGACACATTTTTGGAAAAACCCTCCAAATCAGCTGCTCTTGTTCACTTTGGTTAAACTGCAACACCTCAATTTTCAAGCATTTACCATAGTGGGCAAGAGATATGCTGACACTAGATAGAGAACAAACAACGACGCTGGACTACAGCAACCTCAACACCAGCATCCAGGAAACCTTCACCGCCATCGACAGATTCGAGTGGCAAGCGGTAGATGAAATTCTCCAGATGAGGGAACAACAGCTTTACCTGCAAGTTGGATATAAAAACTTTGAAGAATATTGCCAGCGTGAATTATACGCCTGGGGTGGATACCGACGAATCAACCAACTGCTAGGAGCCAAAAAGGTCATAGACGCGGTTGGCGAGTTGGGCGGACACATCAAAAATGAGCGTCAGGCTCGTCCGTTACTCCGCTTAGTCAAGGAACCAGAAAAGCTTAAAGCTGCTGTAACGCTCGCTCTGAAAGATAATCCCTCTCCTGGTGAATCAGATTTTGCTGCTGCTGCCCAAAAAGTGGTTCCTCAACTTCCACGCAAAAAGCAGTCTATTCAGGAACCAATGGTTCCCAAAATTGAAGAACCAGTGGTTCCTCAATTTGCTAAAGTCACGGTTTCACAACAGTCCCATCCAAGATATGGAGAAGAGGGAACCATTGAGGCAGAGGCACCAAATCGCTGGCAACAGATTGTCACTTTTGCTGATGGTGAGAGGCTGCTGATCAACAATGCTGATTTAGATGCCCACAGTGTCCCATTCCCCACAGAGCCAAGTTATCCATCACAATACTCTGAGGCGATCGCTGCACTCAAAGAGCAACACAAGCAAGAGTTAGAGCGCTTACAGCAGGAAATGAGAATTGGGCTACAGTCAGAAGCTACAGCCAGAGCCGAAGAACAAGTAAGTGAACAAATCCAATCCTTGCAAAATCTGTACAAGCAGCAGAAAGAGCAAAATATCCAGTTGCAGCAGCGATTGGATGAAATGGAGGGGTTGAAAAAGTTAGAGATTGAGAATCATCAACTCCAACAACGTATCCAAGAATTAGAAAGCGCTGTTGAACAACGCCCTTCTCAACAATGGAAAAATACCATGACCCAGCAAGCTACCAAAGCGTTGAACAAACAGGTGAAACAGGCGTTAGAGCAGACAATTGATTTGCGATCGCTTGCAGCAGAACCGCCGAAAGAAAACGCCCAGGAATGCTTACGTTTAATGGGCATGGCTTTGAAAAACTTAGCCAGTGCTATGAACAATACCCAAGCGCTCGAAGCGGCGGCAATAATTCTGGGGACTGAGCCAACACCAACTGCGATCGCTTACCGAGCCGAGCAATTGTCAATATTGCCCAAAGCGATTAGCGATATTAGACGGGTACTGTCAAAACCTGGGTGTACGTGGCAGGACTATTGGAATGTTGCCCAAGAGTACGAAGTGATTAAATCAGATTACTGGGCGGAATTGACCAGTGAGGAAACAGAGTTAATTACCGCACTCCAGAAAGCATCCTCTCAACCAGACACTATTGGCATCGGGTCTATCGTTGCCCATGCTGACCCATACCGTACTTTGTATGTGGAAAGGGGTGAGGTGGTAGAAGAATTAGGAGACGAGGTGATAGTTGCCTGGGATCACTGGAAGGAGCAATCGAAAAAAACTAATAGGTATTTTCGAGACGAGTTGCGATTCTGGCAAGGAAGTGAGAGACTGTCATGAAGGCGCTGATTCCGCCGCGTCTGCTGCCCAAAATGAATTTCCTTCAACTTTGGCGATCGCTAATCAAACTCAGGGGCAAGTAGAACAAAGTAATTCCGCTTCGCTGTTGGCTGAAAACTCAGTTTTGGGTGTAGAAATCAAAGCAGTTCATGAAGGTACTTGTTCCGCCGCGTCGCCTGCCCAAATTGAAAAATCTTCAACTTCAGCGATCGCAGATCAGAAAATAGAACCGAGTCGCCCCTCTGCTGAGTTAATGACTGAAAGTTCAGTTTCGGGTAGAGAAGTCAAAGCGGATCATGAGGGTGAAAGTTCCGCCGCGCCCGTGCCAAATCCTGAAAAATGGTCGCATGAGGCGATTGTTGCGAGGTCAAATATGCGACCTGTAAGAAGGGAAAAACTGAATCGAGCGGCGAATTCAGGGGAGAATCCGGGGTTTGACTTCTTGCAAGAGTGCTGGAGTGATGATCCGGCGCTGGTGATAGTGATCAAGAAATTGCTGGCGAAGTTTCCGCAGTGGGGGATTGCGATTGTGGATGGGGTGTTGGTTGATTGGAATCGGTAGCGAGTTACCATTCATGTCGTGGTTTCATGCGACGTTTACGACAACCAACAACCCTTTGATCGATGTCTGCGACGGGCTATTCGGTGTCGCACTTCAACTGTTGGCGTATTCCAGCACTCGTTCCCACTCCAATGCCACGCCGTCTCTACCAATATTTCCTTTCGTTGGTAATTTGGATGGATTTAAAGGTTACGTGTCGTACATAGTAATACATGAAAGTCGCGTATTTCAGCCATGTTTAGTACCCAGGGATAAAACATTTTCTTATGTATTTGTTATTCAAAATCATCGTTTTGCAATATTTGAAATTGGGAAATGTAGGAAAGGTAGGATTTTTTGTACAAACAGTTGACTAGCTAGCTCTTAGGCGGTAAGTTGATGTGTAGTGCAGAGTAAATCTACTAAATTTTTTGTCAAGTGAAGCTTTTTAAATATTTTAAAAGCTTGCTACTAATGGTTCAGATTCAGTAATCATTTTGAATTTGGAAATATTTAGTTGGCAAATTCGCTTGGACATCTGAATTTAGTTGATTCACATTAAAGCTCGGAAAAACTTTTAGGGATTAAGTTATCCCAAAGTTATAAAAGTCATCAGTGACTGGAAAAACAATCTTTTTAATCAAGGATAGCTTGTTGCTGAATCAAAACTAGAAAACCTGTTCTTGGAGTTTAGGATGAAAGGTCTGCTCACACGTAAAATAGCCCTTGTAGTTGCTGTAGTCACTGCGAGTCTTGGCTTGAGTGCTAACAAAATTTCAGCTGATGTTGGGATCACGAAATTAGCCGATGTCCTTCAAATTAATATTAAAGGCAAATGGTCTGCTTTAAGATTCGTTGGTTTAACCTCAGATAATACTCTTGTAAATATAGATCCTAGTGGATTTGCTAAAGCAGTTAAGGTTAAAGGAATTGATGGCAACTTACAAGGTATCGATTTCCGTCCAGCAAACGGTCTGCTTTACGGTGTTACAGATACTGACAATGTATACACGATTAACTTAATAAGTGGTCAAGCTCAGTTTGTGAGCAAACTATCTAGCAGCTTTAATGGAGGTTTTCAATCAGGGTTTGATTTCAATCCCGTGCCAGATCGCTTACGCATAGTAGGTAGCAATGACCAAAATTTCCGTACCAATGTAGATACTGGTGCAGTTAGCGTCGATCAACCTTTAGCCTATGCTAGTGATGATGTCAACGCCACAGTTGACCCCAACATTACCGCTGCCGCTTACACAAACTCGGTTGCCGGAGCCACATCAACTCAATTGTTTGGCATTGACTACGATCTTGATGTATTAGTACTGCAAAACCCACCTAATGATGGCACTCTCCGAACAATCGGCAATCTTGGTGTTAACTTTGCACCAAACAGCGGCTTTGACATCTTTACAGATGCACAAGGCAAAGATACTGCTTATGCACTGTCTGGTGCAGTTCTTTACAGTATTGATTTATCTACTGGCGTTGCATCTGAAATCGCCGATGTCCCTAAAGGTACATTCATTGGTTTAGCCGTTACATCTAAGTAGCTATCCCCAAGCCTAACTTAGGTTTTTGGTAAAAGTTCAAACGCATCTGCTCTGCACTTGACGGTTAAAATATTAATCAAAAGCAGAGCAAGCGTTTGATAAACTCTCGCTAGCTGAAGCCGAACAGATTACAAACTCTGACACGCACAACGAAAATTTGCATTGTCTGTAATATTATGTTCGGTTTTAACTTTTGAGATAAATACATTTGCCTCAGGTGAAACTGCTAATATACTCCTTGTAGTTTGCATTTACGAGTGAAAACGTAAAAACACTCATTCCCAGGTGATTGTTCACTTATGGCTAAGTAGAGCAATTACCTACTTTTTATGTTTAAAAGTAGATGGGATGAGGGGGCTAGCACTGCAATCGCTAAAGCACCGTGACAAATATAATTGTAATAATCAATCCCTGTGGTTAGGGATTAATTATAGCGATCGCTCATACGGAACTGCGATCGCTTCTCTACGGGATAAACTTGCCATCACTTCTATTGTTGAAGCTGCGGCTGCATATTTTTATGCAATTGTTGCAGGGGTAATGAGGGTGAAAGTTCTGCCGTGCCTTTCCCCAATGCTGAAAAAGGGTTGCATGAGGCGATTGTTGCACTGACTAAGCTATAAATCTTCTAGAGCCTCATTCTCAGTGAAGCTGATAGATAAATTTGTGCAAAAAAATCAATGCTTTTCTAGGATGCAAAAGAGTGCTTTGGGAAGGGGATCAAGTATCCCATAATAGACCGTTTGTTTGGCCAAACGCAGATGAAATCGTTCTTTGAATATTTGCCCAATCTCCTCTGGGCTAAAGCGGTAAGGCCCTTGTTCTCTTGTTTCCTCTTGAGAGAAGCATTTCAGTAACAGGTAGCACTTAGGCTTTAATAAGCTTGCGACTGTTTGCACGTAAGTACCATAGCTTTGGGGTGGCAGAACATGGAAGCATCCTCTGTCGAGAATCAAATCGAAAGATTGTTCCAAACGACTGTTGAGAATATCATCTTGCTGAAACGAAATTTCTAATCCCTTTTTGTTTGCCTTTGCTGCCGCCTGACGAATGGCCGCCTCTGACAAATCTGTTCCCATCGTCTGAAATCCTCGTTTGGCTAGGGCAAGCGCTTGAGTTCCCGGCCCTGTTCCCAAATCCAGCACTGAACCATTGCTTAGTTCAAGGGTAAGGAGCGCTTCTTCGACATCTGGATCTAAGTTAGGGTTGAACCAGGGCATGGTTTCAACGGCTTGTTCTTGATAGAGCGCTTCCCAGTTCGGAAATTCTCGTTCGGTCATCATTAGTTACCCTTTGTATTGAATAGGTAAATATAATAGCTACGATGTCTTCTAAAAACTCAAGTGATTAAAATCAGCTAAATTGCTTTATGCTTTTGGCATGGTAGAGTAAACTGATTGACGTTGATGCAATAGCTCAAACCATTGCCTCAATTTAGGATACTCTTGCTGCCAATTATGGCCAAATCTGAGGTTGTAGTAACCCAACCCTGATATAGCTGCCACATCAACAGCACTCATAGTTTCATTGAATAGGTAGGCTGAGTTAGTCAACTTTTGCTCAAAAACACCTAAAAGGCGATTAATGCTGGACTGATATTTAGCTTCGGTGCCAAAATCAGCTTCATTTCCTTTACGGGTTTCGTACCACAATCCCACTACATTATCTATTAAACTGTCTGCTAACTCTTCCCCCTGACGACAGCACAAACGCTCAATGCGCGAGCCTGGATAAAAACTCGGCTGAGGATAAGTCTCGTCTAGATACTCCACAATCAGCGTTGAATCCCAAAAAACGAGGTCATTTTCATCCACCAATACCGGCACTTTCCCAATGGGAGATAAACTCAAGAATTCTGGAGATTTATTGTTAATGTCTGTTTCTTTGGGTTCGTAAGGTAGCTGCTTCTCTGCCAGGACAATTCTCACTTTCCGAGCGTAAGGTGATCGCTGTGCATAGTATAAGATTCGCGCCATATCGCTGCTATAAATTCAGTTCAATATTGTGATTTTCTATTTTAAATCTAATTTTGAATTGATGAAGCCAAACAAGCGGCTACAAAAGCGCAGGTGAATAACCCTAAAGAGCCTCCGAAGGAAGAGTTTATCTTGATGAGTCTGGCAGGGATGAACGCTCTGGGCTTGGGCTATGGATACTCTAGAGTTGATTAGTTGAAGCATTTTATGAAACGGCACAAAGCTTAATTGTGGAACTTGATTGATGTACGTCTGCTGCCACTTAGAAAAATTGCAAACTACGTTACCGAAGCGGGGCGTTCGCTTTTAGCGTCTCCAAGAGTTGCCCATTGCGAATTGTTCAGTCACCCGAAGCCGTGTTTGCGGCAGCTTGCAAGGAGGGAGGAAGCCGGAGATGCGACGATCCGATGTGCGCGAAACTCCCGCTTTTTCAGCGATTACAAAGCATCCGTGCGATGTATCGATTCAATCAACTCCTCAACTTCTTCTTCGTCCAAGCATTGTTTCACTTGGGTGCTGAACCACTGAGATTCTTCTAGTTCTGTGCCCTGGACTTGGTAGACCAGTAATATTCCGGCAACGCGGGCAAGAGTAAGAGGTGATGGGGAAACGTGGCTCAGTAGATCACACGCATTCTGGTATATTTCCATGACTGATAATTCGGACAAAGGAGATCCCAACTGAGCAGAAAGCTGTTTTAGATTCTCCTGAATAGATGAATGGAAGTCTGGATCTTCGGGATGGGAAAGAGGGTTACTCATAATTGTCGTTCAAATGCCATTGGATTGGGACTGGAAGCAATTTAAACACTTTTACTGAAGTAATAGATGCGTTCAAAACAGCCATGTATGAGTCGATTTATTGATTGGTTGAAGTTAAATTGTGACGTGTTTGCTGCTTATAAAGCTAGTTAGGGTTACATTTGGACTTGATTTTAGTCCCGTTATTTCTTTCTGTATCAACCTGGTGGCCTTTAGTAGCAGTTCTGAATCTCCACTGGTTGCATTCTGACGGATGTATTCACAATAGCTGAGTTCTTCTTCAAACATTCTGAAAATTGTAACAATTCGCCAAAAAATTTACATAGATTATAGTGGTATAATTTTTTTGTATTTGGCAGCAATTTTTTCAACTCCTATTTTAACAAAAGTATTAAACCCTTTAACAAGATTTAAAGCTCCCATGAACAAAATATCGCTTAACTACAAATACTCAATCATTCCTCTGTTAGGTGCTTTAGTTATTAGCAACGGATTTTTCTCCAAAGTATCTGCTCAAAACATTTCTGCTCCAGACACTACTGATTCTGTTGCCGCCACTGTCGAAAATCAAGAGTTTCCCCAATGGGGATATTACACAGTGCGAAGAGATTTTCGCAAATGTGCTTTTCCAATATGCGGTGGATATTTTATCAAGCAGGTAAATTTGAAAGCTACTCCTTGCTTAGATGGTGTTTTTCGCTCCGAATGTTATGTGTCTGCAATTGATTGGAGTTCCCTGAAAGTCCCACCTTCCCAACTGGTAAAAATTCAAAATGATGATGGTAGCCGTGTGATTCTCAGAGGTAATATCGTTCCAGTAACATTTCCTCGATTCGGTGAGTTTGGGAATTTGAGAGTAAAAGAAGCTTTCTATGCCGCAACAAATATCCCAGCAAAAGGTACTTTTGTGGCACTAAAAGACAATGGCATTCGTTGCATCACAACTCCTTGCTTTTCCACAGATAATCTGGTTCTAAATAAGCCGAAAATTTCTCAAGTTTCGTCAATCGATTTGAGTCAAACGGGTACAACACAAAAACAACTTGACGCAGCAACAAGCGAAATTTTTGGTAAAGGTTTGATTGCTGTAGGTAAAACTGAGGTAGTAGGCAACTCAGATCCAACCAAGAGAGATACTAAGTTTGTGGCTACACAATTTTATTTAAGAGTGGAACCGAACTAAAGAAATAAGGTTATCTTTGCCACTGCCTCATCTTGAAACTGTGCGATCGCCCATAACAGTATGAATGTGGAAAGCTCAACTGGAATAAGCGTCAGGGCAGGTGTGAGCAGAAGCTTGCTTCTCCGTAGGAGTACGGAGAAGCAAACTGAGAGTTGCAGATTATTCTGATTTCCGATCTTAAGACTATTAATTTTCTAAACCTCTTAATCAGGCAATTATTTCAGCTTTTCTTAGTACCATTCGTGTCAGTAAGTTCGTTTCCTTGTGCAAAATTTTCATGACTAGTTTTCAATATAAGCTGTTGATGCCCCGTCCCTGCTTAAATTTAATGCGTATTTCCATACCTTACTCAATATTTTTCGGTTAAGGGGAAAGGGAAAGGGTTTGAATTTACCTTTCCCCTTTAACCTTTTCCCAGACTAAAAGAGAGATTATTGGTTTACAGCAGTTTCCGCTATTGTGAGGTACGTTCTCAGTCCTGAAAGGTACAGGAGATAGCGGGGTAGGGAGAAACTGTATTTCATAACAGCAGTAAGCGCTGTATCCGAAAACTATTGATACCTTACTGTTCTTTTTTGTTAGCATTGCTCAAGTAGGGAATGGCTGTATCTTTGCTCGGCCAGTTGCTCCAGAGGAAGCGCGATAAGAAAGTTAAAGATATTGCCATAAGTACAATACCAAGCCACCAAGAAGAACGTAATTGTTGCAGTTGTTCTGCTGGAGTGTACGTCAATGAATTAGAGGGTAAAAGTTGCATTGACACAGCCAAAATGTTATTTAGCACATGAAAAGTAACAGGCACAATTAGGGAGCGCGTTTTGATGTAAAGCACCCCTAAAATAATTCCGACTAACGACAATCCAATCGGATTATTGGGATGACAAAAACCGAAAAGCAGCGATGATGACAATAAACCCGCACGGATTCCCCATTTGGTTGCCCAACGTTGTAAAATAACTCCTCTAAAGATGAATTCCTCTGTGATTGGGGCTACTAAACAATACGCCAGACTCGTGAGCAAATTAGACTCAAATGAGTTAGACCTATCAACAGATGGATTGTTGGCAACATCACGTAGGGCTTGTTCAACAAAAGATGGTGCCGCCAATGACAGTAAGTAAAATGACAACAAGCCCGCACCAATGGAAAACATTATGGTAAGGAGAACCAAGCCCACTAACCGCAACCATCTCTGGTTTTTTGGAAGATTACCTACGACATACTTAAATTTGACTTTCAAGCGTTGGAAGTCTCTTAACAACCAAAGGCAAAGTAAAACAAACTGAATGACATAGATTGTTACTACTAAGTCTTGTTGGTTTAATTTTAAACTGCTGCTTGCTAGAAAAATTCCTAATAGAAAGCCAATAAGTAGGGATAAAAGTATAAAGCGCAGCAGCAAATGACGAAACTTCAGCTTAGTAAAAGGATTACCAATATTTTCAATATTTTGGAGTGCCATTTTAGACATGAGTTATTTTTCTTTAAGATAAATAATGAACTTGTGAAGTTCTATGTGCATATATCGCTCTTCCATCACTTCAATTCCGTAATCAATAGAAAATTTTCTTAAAGTTATACGTTGAATGCTATTACTCGGTTAAATTTAGCCCACCATCAGCCAAGATAATTTCTTATGTAGTTTGAAGAAGAGGCAAGGGATCTCTTAACTTTTAGCAAGAGGGGTGATTTAGATGGAGATTTGACACAACTCTATAAATTAGTCAGCAGTAGCAAAACGATAACTTTGCGTCTCTCCCATCAGTTTATAGCCGATTGCTTCATACATTGAGTTGCTTAAAGGATTATTTTTATCAGCATACAAAAAGCAGTAACGCTGACCGTCAGAAAGTAACTGTTGAGTCAGTGCTGCCGTACAGGTTTTTCCATAGCCTTTGTAGCGGTGTTCTTTTGGAGTAAAGATGATTGAGACTCGAAATCCGTTGGCAGTCTGTCCAATTCTACATCCCATCGAAACTGGGTCACTATCTTGCCAGACAAAGGCATGACCCTGATTAATTTGACGAGTTGCCCAATTCTGACTATCGGTAGTTGCGGTAGTTGGCCTGCCCAAGGCTTCTTCGCAAAAAGCAGCATACCATTGGCTAACCAGAGGTATATCAGCAACAGCTGCTTTTCGTAATTGACCTGCTGCCCAGGTGAAAGAGCCAAGCTGTTCCAAGCGATAGGCAGATAGGGTCATTTCAGGCGTATGGGGTTGCCCAGTGTGCTGAGTCCAGATTTGGGCAAAGCCTTGAGCTACATCTGTTGGAGCATTTACCATTGACAAAGTATTATGTCGCTTCAAATGTTGCACTAGTAAATCGACTCCGCCTAGCTCATTCAGCATTGAAATCGAAACCGAGTTGCCTAAACGATTTATCGCCACACCGATGACTTCTCCATTGGATTCTAGAGTAAGTAGGTCATGGCATTGCTTCAACAGTTCCGCTGCCTGAGTAATTGCATAGCACTGGGAGAGCATAGCATGATGCAACGCTTCATTACCCATTAAGAAATCACGCACTCTCTTGTTGAAGCTATAAGCATCCTGATGCTGAATCAGTTGCACTTTACGGCTACTCAATACAATGACAATCATCTTATCATGGCGACAATCCTAGATTGCGACCGGAGCGTATGCAGAGACTCAAAGTTGCGGCGAATTCAGGGGAGAATCCGGGTTTTGAATTCTTGCAAGAGTGCTGGAATGACGATCCGGCTTTGCAGATTGTGATCAAGAAATTGCTGGCGAAGTTTCCACAGTGGGGGATTGCGATTGTGGATGAGGTGTTGGTGGATTGGGAGAGGTAGCGTGAGCGGTAGCTTGAGAACTTTATAAAGTAAAGTTTTGTAAATTATTCAAGTTCTTGCGAAAAACCGGAGTTGTTGGGTGAAAACTTAGTAGCCTAACTACTAGCTACTAAATAGTTAGTAACTTGATTTATGCTTAACTAAGCTTTGCTGCTGCTATTATTGGAGGCTTGCAATGTCAGATTTGGGTTTTACTCATTGGGGTGCTTTATCGGCTATCGCTTTCGGTGTCAGCTTTTGTACCGTTGATTATGCAAGCGCTCAAATTACTCCAGATGGCACTTTACCTAATAACTCTAGCGTTACAAGAGAGGGTGACACCTTTAACATTACTGGAGGAACTCAAGCTGGCGGTAATTTGTTTCATAGTTTTGGCGAATTCTCTATACTCACTGGCAAAACTGCTTTCTTTGAAAATGATGCAAGCGTTGAAAACATTATTAGCAGAGTAACAAGTGCGTCAGTTTCTAATATTGACGGCTTACTTAAAGCTAATGGTAATGCTAATCTATTTCTGATTAATCCAAATGGAATTGTTTTGTAATCGACCACGGGGCGATCGCAAATTACAAGAAAGTAAAACCCATTGACATCAAAGAGTTAGAGTTCAAAAGAAGCAGACAGCAGACTAATTCAATTTGGGAAATCAAACTGTATAAATTCGTGGGTTTTAAGCAGCATAATTGAGCAGCAACTTTACTCGGCAGGAACTTGTGGAAGTAAAGAAGGAGTTGGTTG
>NZ_JACJSI010000126.1 GCF_014698065.1 Nostoc flagelliforme FACHB-838 | reverse complement strand
ATCAAAACCCTGAAATCCTAGTAATGGATCTAAATTTATGCACCCAATTGAGTTTAAGAAAAAGTGGCAGTTAACTTACGACGAGCTTGCACAAGTTTTAGGTTATCAAAGTGATTACACTGTCCGTTGCTGGGGGATAAATGGAAAACGCAAGCGCAACCCTCAACAAGTTGTCTATGTCGCTTGCAGACTTCTTGATGAGAAATGGTCAGCGCAGGGGAAACTTGTGGATTCTTACCTCTGATTATTTATATGATTGGGGCAAATATCGGCAAAACAGTGAACAGTAAACAGTTATCAGTGAGCTATTTGTCCCGCTTGTCTAAGTCACTGAACAATAAACAGTTTTTCTCCCTGTTCTAAACCTACGATGATACGTCTGATAACTGATAACTGATAACTGGTTTAAGCCTGTTTGCCCCAATCACTATATATTGCCCTTCATCTTTGATTTGGGTCAGTCCCCAAACGCTTTTCTACCCGTTGTAGCTTGACATTGCTATAACCAGTACGCTGCCAGATAGCTTGTAGATAGTTATTGAAATCATCCGAGATTTTTACCGGAATAAATTGATTCAGTGAAAAGAACATTGACAAAGCAAATATTGTCGTAATCAACCCCATCATTCCATATTGGCTTAGGGGTTCAGAGCGATAAACCTCTTTCTCTATAGTGATGGGTTTCGGGGGAGGGGTATTCTTCAACTCCTGAATAACCGTAGTCAAGTTCTGAGTATGATTCAACAGTTGATTCCCGTTCTGTTTTAGCCGCAATACTTCGCTTTTCAGTCCTTTGAACTCTAAGCTCTCTAATGTCACTGATGACTTGGGCATATTCTTTAACTGTGTCAGTAAGGGAGTTAATTCTTGTCTCAAGTCTTCGTTGTTCTTCTCGTACTCGCTCGATGAGAGATTCTGATTCTTCAATTCCTTCGTCAGGATCTCGATTGTCGCTATCGCTTGATTGAGGAGTTGACTCTGAATTAAATTCGTCTGTGACCATGCAAGTAACTCCGCCCTATCCCTTTCACGTTCAGTTTTTTGTGACTGCTTAAAACTTTCAAACTCTCTATATAATCTGCCCAGTGCTATCTTAACCTCACCCAGTTCACTGCTCTCTATTGAATCGGCAGTTTCAGAATGAGGATTGCTGTGATTGCCGTTGCCATTATTGTTGTTTATCATTAGTTTTCTTTTGACCCCGACGAGAAGTAGATGCAGTGACTTTCGCTTGCTTTGAAGTTGAGGTGTTCGACTCAGCAGCAACCAGAACAAGAGGTTGTTGTAACCCCAGATAAGCTCCAGCCTTTTCAAGTTCTGGTTTAGCCTGATCCAAAAATCCACTCACTAACAGATAATCTCCAAAGGGAAATCCATTCTCTTCTGTAGCAGCCGAGTAAGGCAGACCTTTCTCTGTCAACGTGTCAAAGGTCGAGTAGTCTAGCTCTGGCATCTCTATTTCTATGCCTTTTAGTTCCGAAATAGCTGCCGATGTTTTACTGTTCTCCCAGCGCTGAAAACCTGAACCTTTATCCCAGCACAGATTTTTCACTACGACATAATCTGCTTTATCGCCACAGAACTCAGCCATAGTTTTTAAGCTAGTGATCACCGAATACCCAAGGTTAAGCACAGTCACCAGCGTTACCTGATAACCCAAATCACCTGCAATCTTAAATAGCCCAAACTTACTGATAATCTCCCTGGTTTTATTACTTGATGCCCCCGGCATATCTACTATTATTGAGTCGGGTGATTCCGCTTTTATTTCCGTAAAGAAGCGTTTAGCCTCTGCTACCTCTAGGAAGTTTAACAGCCTTACCCCTGAGCCAAAATTTTGATAGTACTCGTACAGTTCTGGATTCTCTGTATCTGCGTCATAAGCTAGATAATTAATGCTTTTATTGTGCATTACATCCAGTAACAAGCGAGTAAAGGCAGTCTTACCTGTACCACCCTTGCCCCCCAGTATCATCACGATGCGTTTCATATTTCACTCCTATCAGTGATATTAAATTGGGCAGAAGTCTTAGGTGTTGTTTTTTTACGTTTCGTAGTTTGAGGTGCTGAAGGTGAGGATACTTCACTACTATCAAGTAGTGAACTATCTGGCTCTACTGCTGGAACATCATTATTAGTTGTGGTTGAAGAATCAGTTGATTCTGGCTCGGAGTCAGAATTAACTGATTCTTCAACCGCTTTAGATGATGATGAATTACTCGAATTATTGTCAGTTGATGTCGAAGCTTTTTTATGAAAACTCTTCAAACCACTGGCCGCCAGTTCGACCCCATGATCTTTAAACACATCAGAAACATCTTCATACGAGTAGCCAGCGTCTAACATATCTTGAATAGGTTTAGCCAAACTGAGGACTAAATCTGACAGGCTAATAGTCTTAGGAGTCGCTGCTTTCTGTTTCAGACTGGTTTGAATATCTTCTATTTTTGATAAAGGAACAGCTTTTGGTTTGCGAGACATAGCCACCAGTAATAACAAATCACTTCATTGTAAAAAACTCGCGGTCAGAAAAAGTTTAAGTTTCTTGTCGTGATGTGACGAATATCAATCAATATGGGTTTATATCCTCGTGAGGTAGACTAGTCTAAAAAAGCAGTTACCCATGAATCAACATTCTTAGTATCAAAGGCTGTTAGCAGCATTGTTAAACAGACCCTGCCCTCGGTTACGCCGAGGTTGTTGCACAGAGTCAATCGTTGTGAGGCAAAGTCTTAGACTCCCCCAGTCTCCTGTTGTGCCTCCTGGCTCTCGTTACTCCAGTCCTGTCGTGGGGGCATAGGCAAGCAATACGCCGTAACGCGCTACCGCGCTCCTTTTCCTGCGGGAAAGCGTCGTGTTTGCTTGTTGGGGGTGTCCCCCAAACCCCCAAAAAACCGTTCTTTTCAAGGGGTTAATAAGTCAAGAGAGTTCCGGGTTATTCGCCTACCTGCTCGGCGCAGAGCGCCGTAGCAGCTACAGCGAATAACCCGGTTAAAAAGAAAAAATCAAATAATCAAACTCCTAACTAGTTATGCAAGCCGACCCTCGTACCAATCTCAGTAATCAACTAGCTGACACATTAAACAATCGGTCAGTAGCACCAGATGAAAAGCGAGAAGTAACCATCACGTTTAGGGCTAGCTATGCCGAGAAAGCTAGACTAGAGCAACGGTGTAGTGGAGTGGTGCAAAGCGACTATATAAGAGCGAGATTATTTGACTACCCTCTACCACATCCTAAATTAGTCATACCCGAAGTGAACCGACAGGCTATCTACGAGCTAAAGAAGATTGGTAACAACCTGAATCAGCAGACTAGGGCTATTAACGAAGCCGTGAAAATTGGTAGTCAACCGTTGACGGTGGAGGTGAAATCATATCTGAAAACTCTTGAAGAATTGGTGGAACTCTTAGAACAAACTCGCCAACAAATTACCCAACCTATATCGAGTGATGATAATGGTAAGCTCGATAAGCAGGTAACTAGAGAGTAGCTGATTTATGCCAGAAAACGATGACAAAAAAACTGAGCTAATCAACGTAGCCAGCCAGCTTATTACAACTCGATTCAAGCCTAGTTACCACGAAATTGGAGCAGCTATACTCACCCGCTCTGGTCAAGTCTTTTCTGCTGTACATATAGAGGCGACTGTGGGAAGAATTGCTGTGTGTGCCGAAGCAATTGCTATTGGTATGGCTGCTACTGCTGGAGACACAGAAATTGAAATGATTGTAGCAGTTAATAGAGATGGTCAGGTTGTATCGCCCTGCGGTATGTGTCGAGAGTTAATAGCGGATTATGCACCAGATGCCAAAGTAATAGTTCCAGGCGAAGCTGGTTCGATGCTTATTACTATTAATGACTTACTTCCCAATAAATATCACAGATAGAATCAACCCTATCAGAGCATATCCGTGTCTCTCTATTAGAGGTTAAGAGTAAAGCTTTCGTCGATTATACACAGGATACTCTTACATTTAACCAAAGTAATATCTAGGTGTTAGAGGCGGAGAGATGATTACTAAAGTCAAAGCTAACAAATCATTTCGTGGCACTACTAAATATGTGCTTGAGAAAGAGAAAGCCAAAATTATTGGCGGGAATATGTATGGTAAAAGCACCAATCAACTGGTCGAACAGTTTACCTTATCAGCCCATCTTAACTCGCAGCTAAAAGACCCATGCTATCACCTAATGCTTAGTGTACCGAAAAATGATAGAACGCTAAAGGATGACGAATTAGCTAATCTGTCCCAACGTCACTTAGCATCCGTCATTGTACTATCGCGGCTTCAAGGTGATGAATCCCAAGTTAAACAGCCAGAAAAAAGAATATCAGATACCAAACTAAGACAGCTAATTGATGACTTTATAGAAACTGAACTACCAGCTTATGACTTCTTTATAGCGCGACACTCAGACAAAGAACACGACCACACCCATATCGTTGCATCTAGAGTCAATAACCTAGATGGTAAATCCATTCGCACCTGGAACAATTACGCCCATTCCGAACACTCTGCCCGACTACTAGAGCGAGAATTTCAGCTTACCCCAGTCCAAAGTAGTTGGGAGAGCAAGCAAAAGGCTATGACTCGTAATCAACTTGAACGAGTCGAGCGCGATGGACTTCCAGGCGAAGAAATAATGCGCCGAGCAATTGAGCAAGTGGCAGTAGATAAACCTACAATGCCCCAGCTAATTGAGCAGTTATGGAGAGAGCATCAAGTCAAAGCCATCGTCAGTTATTACGGTCACGGTGGGGTAAGGGGTATCAAGTTTGGTATTGATATTGGCTCAGTTAATGAAGATGGTAGCCCCCGCTTGCTCTGGAAACAGGGAGGTAATCTCAATAAATATAAGTGTTCTTTCGGCAAGCTTCAGACAGAATTGGGGATAAACTACGACCCAAAAAGGGACGATAGCGAAATTAAACGTTTAAATAGTTCCTTAGAATCTGTAGATAATAACCAAGTTCATCAACAGCTAATATCAATCATATCACCTAAAAAAGCTCAACATTTAGCCGAAACTAAACACCAGATAAACCCAGCTAAATTAGATGCGGAACAACGAGCAAATTCAGAACTCATCAATACAATTTCTGACTTTATTGAACAGTCAGCAGTTGATGATACCTTAAGTGAAACGTTACCACAATTAGCAGAACAACTGTCTCAATATAACCAGCAGCTAGCTAATAATAAAACCACATTAGATGACTTTGGATCTGCGATTGCTGATAAGGAACAACAACTTTTATCACAAAGAGCAGTGGATGCAATCGCTGAAAATATTGAAAAGTCAGTAGTTGAATCAGCATTAACTGAAACAGTATTAGAATTAACTCAACAACTTTCTCAATATAAAGAGCAACTTGTTATAGCTAAAACTACATTCAATGACCTGAATGCAGTGCTTGCGACTGAGTTACAATCATATCTAGAGAAAAGAGCTATTTCATCAATTTCTGATTATGTTGAACAATCGACTGTCTCTTCAGCATTAACCCAAACAGTATTAGAATTAACACAACAACTTTCTCAATATCAGCAGCTATCAGCCGGAAGAACCATATTCGACGACCTGGAAGCAGCGATTGTTTATTTGGAGCAACTTCATAGATCACAAAAACCAGTGGATGCAGTTGCTCTTAATAAAGCTCAAACTCTAGCCACAGATAAACGAAAACTAACCCCGAATCAAACAGCCGAGTTATATCAGTATTACAGTGCCGACTTGCAAAACTTATTAGTGACTGACCGAGATAAAGAAATCGCCAAGAGAGCGCTTATAGATGAGAAATCAGCCCTGGAGGTTGAAGAAATTCTCCAAGCCAGTCCAGCCGGATGGACACAAGATGAAGCCAGAGAATTGGTACTAATCGCTAGCAATCAACTGGCAACTCAAAAGTCAGAAGCAGAACAGTTACTTGACCAAAAGCAGCGTCAAGAATCAGAATTATTAGCTATAGCTGTACCTATTGCTGTTGAATTAATCAACTGGCAATTAAGAGAAAGTGGTGAGAATAGTCTTAGATTTAAACGTGCAACTTTAGATAAACAAGATAGAGAATTGGTGTTTACCCACGATGAGCGAGGTGAAATTTTTCGAGTATCCGTCAACAGAAAACAGTCAGGTGAGCTTGAATATTCACCAATTAATGTGGGGGAAATAGAAAGAGAAGACCTAATGCTTTGGCAAGAGGCAGACCGCGTATTGCAACAATTAATAGAAGAGTCAGAGCGACAAGAAAGAAAACAGACTAAAGGGATGTCTCTCTAGGTCATGGCGCAACTCTTAACCACTTCGCTCAAATAGGCAGTGTCTGCCATCTGTGAGACGTTAGAAGAAAACGCCTTTTGTCAATCAGCTAAAATACTCAAAATAGTCTTAGTAAGAATGATAATCGTGTGTGGGGAGGGGGGAGGAGGCAAGCGTCGCTTGCCTCCTCCCTCTATTTGATTATCATTAGAATCGTCATAGCTTTAATCAGGTAATAATGGCAGTATGTGGACTTGTCAGATTGCGACTTAATTGCTCATGGTTTTTCTCTGTTAAGACTTGAGTTTCCCTGAAAAAAAATAAATTTTTATTCTTTCTATCTTTCCCTTGCTAACTAATAATTTAGATCGAGTCATTCCCTCAAAATCTTATTGTTGCGTCTACTAAGCACTGGCGATCACACTTTGTTACAATAGCTGAAACTTTTGTATAGCAACTATTTCGCATTTTTGATAAGTCTAAAAGATTATACTTTCCAAACATACTCTAAGTTGCCTTGTCCAAACCAGGGAAGTTATGTGACAATTTAAAGCGAATTATCCTCGCAGAGTCAGTCATTTTCCATCTCTTCAGAGGAAATTAGGTTTTTGTCCTTTTGATTAAAGAGTCAAAAAAACATGAAGGATAAACAAAAAAAACGGTTGTAAAAATTGCAGTTGCTCTGATTTCAGTTTTGGGGATGACTGCAATTGGTGTTGGTTCTACTTTCGCTGGTGCAAACAAACAATATCAACCTGTCGATGATACGGTAGAATGCCAAGCGTATTCAGATAGTGATTACGTAAATTACGTAGAATCTTACGGTATCAGTAATCGTGCGTGTAATTGGAGGGTAAGGAAAAACTATAGGGGGTATTACTGGTACAACGCGGGACCATGAGTGCTGATTAAATCGGCAATTAGGACGACCTCTAGGAAGTCGCCCTAATTGCAAACAAATAGAAAACCGATAATTCGTCTATTCTAAACTTCACACACTGATAATCATGGAAACACTAACAGCCGCCGCAGTAGCCACCCTCCTCCTCACCAAGATGATTGAAAAAGTCGGGGAAAAAATGGGCGAGAAGTTGCCAGAACTAGGAAGTAAGGCTCTCGAACAGATAGGAAAACTCAAGCAAGCGCTATGGCGAAAAGCACCAGAAACAGCTAGCGCTATTGAGCGAGTCACCTACCAACCGGAATTAGTGGAACAGCAACCAGAGGAATATGGTATCCAAGTGCTGACGGCAAAAATGGAGTTAGTAACCAAACAAGACGCAGAGGTAGCCGAAGTTGTCAATGCACTAGCAGCAGAAGTTTTACCACGGATACCCCAAAAAGTAGTGCAAGTAATGATGGTGGGGATTAAGGGTAAAAGCTTAACGGCTCAAGATTTGATTCAGGAAGCAGCATCAGGTAGTACCAATGTTAATCAGCAGATGTTGAAAGATGTAGAGTTGGAAGGAGATATCAGTTTGGGTAATTTGAGCCAAAAAGCGTAAAAGCGTAAAATAAAAATAGAGAAGTATGCACCAACACATTAGTTGTCATTGTGTAGCCCTGTTCTGTCACTTTGGGGCAAGTCAATGTCTGAAAGCTTTTGAGAGATTTGCTTTTCAGCTTTTTGCTATAAATTTTAGTTTCTGTTAGAAAATAAAAGCTCAAGACTTTATTAAATCAAAGTTTCAGAGTTTCGCTCCGATTATTTTTTTCCACAAGTGACATAAGAGGGGTAGGCGTTACACGTAGCTATGCCGCAGGCTAGGGTATGGAGCAACGCCAAGTAGAGCGATCGCAAGGGCTAAGATTGCTACTCTTCGAGAACGCTTTCAGCGATCACTCCACTCCGTTTGGCTTGCAATGAAAAAATATGCTCGCCAGATGCAATTTAAGCATTGGGGATATCCAACAGCAAAGTATTGAATATGACAAATAAGTCGTCAGAAGAAAACCCACACCCTATAACAAATGAGCAGGGAGCGTTTGATAATGTTAACGCGCGTGATATCTCCGTAGGCGGCGATATAACTCAAGAAAGTAATACTACTAATAATAATAATACTAATAATATTACTATTACTATTACAACATCTTCACTTTCGCCGCAGCAAGACAATGAAACAGAACAATCGTTTGCCCAGAAAGACCAGCAAAATTATCAAGTAACTAGCTCTTCTACAAAAAAAACAATTCCCCCCAACAATTTGAATACACATCCAAGCAACCTTGATGAAGATTACTTTGTTGGACGGGAGGCAATACTCGAAGAGCTAAAACAAGCTTTAGAAAATAAAAACAACGTTTTCATTACTGGTAGAAGCGGAGTTGGCAAATCAGAATTAGCACGTCAATATGCTCAAAAACATCGCGCTCTTTACCCAGGAGGAATTTGGTACATAGATGCACTGAAGAAAGATATTTTCAGGGATTTAGAGCAAGGCTATCGAAAGATATTAAAAGAAGATATATCTGCACCAGATGATGAAATAGATAAAAAGCTTAATTTTTACTGCGACCGTTGGAATAATCAATCATCTGAAGAGCGCGTTCTTATTATACTGGATCATTTTACAGAGAAAGATTACAATTACTTAAAACCTTATCTATCTAACAACGAAAAATTATTTAAGGTTTTGGTGATAACTTTAGATGGTGATTGGACAGGTATTAAAAGCAAAACCTTAAATGTCTTAGAACAAACAGCATCTATCAAGTTCCTAAGTCTCTATCAAGAAGATGAGGTGAAGAACAATGGGCAAATAGCCGAGCAGATTTGTAACCACTTAGAAAATTTGCCATTAGTACTGGAATACGTGGCAAATAGCTTAATGCCGACTTATGATATTAAAAAAATTTGCGAACAAATAAAAAACATAAATATAATATTCTCTAATGATGAAAAGATAAATTCTATTTTTGAATTGGATTGGCAGCATTTAAATACCGAAACAAAAATTTTTTCATGCTTATTAAGCTTGGCTAGTTTTACTCCGATTCCTGTCGCTTTAGGAGAAGCTCTAGCAGAGAAATTCGATGTCACTGAGTGGGGAACCCTCAGTTCAAAAGAAATGAGAAAAGTGCTGCCTATTCTAGTCAAGAGATATATGATTAAAAAGATTCCAGGCAATACCCATCAATTTCACCCAATTGTGCAATATTTTCTTCGATACAAGCTGGTAGAGTTGAATAAAGATCGGGATATTTTAGATTTGATTCAGCGTGAATTCCCAGAGTTAAGTCAAGATGTAAACGTATTAATAAAAAAAATGGAGCAATTATTTTGCCAAGTGATAGCGGAAGAAGCTAGAAAAAGTAAAATATTGCCTAATCCAACACAAAATGATCTAGAAGAATTTAAATATTTCATTCCTCATATCATAAGAGTTGTAACGGATATGGAACCAAATTTGGAAGATGAAGATTTGGTTGATTTGTTTACTTGTCTAGGCAGACATTATCAAGATAATGGACACTATACAGAAGCAATAAACCAGTATAAAGAGTGTCTTAAAATTATTAAAGAGAGGCTAGGTGAGCAACACCCCTATATTTTCAAAATTCAGAATGCTCTAGCATATATATATTTATTGTCTGAGGAGTATGAAAAGGCTGAATCACCTTATACAGAAGCATTAGAAGGGGGTAAACGATGGCTTGAGGAAAATCCTGATAGTTCGCAGTATAGAGAAACCGAGCTTAATTTTGCAATAAGTAAAGATTATTTGGGTTATCTCTATCTCTGCCTCTATCTCCGGCACAAATTCTGTAACGAAAACGAAGCCAAACTTTTCCTTAACAAAGCTGAACTTCTCCTTAAGGAAGCTGAAAAACTGTTTGCTGAAGAGAAGCCTAATGCAGAATATCAAGATGATATACCACGCAACTTAGATCACCTAGCAATGTTCCACCGTTTACAAAAACAATGGAATAAAGCAGAAGAATTTTATAAAAAAGCACTAGAAATCCGCGAAGGACAGCAAAAAGAACATCCGATTTTAGCTGAAAGCTATCACAACTCAGCCACAAACTACTTTGACTGGGCGATTTTTTACAGTTCAACGAAGGAAAACGAAGACAATGAAAAAGCAAAACAAAACTACAAAAAAGCCGAGGAACTATACCTTAAGGCTCTAGAGATTAAAAAAAAGTTTTATGGAAAAAAGAATATCAAAGTAGCTAAAACTTTAGATCAGTTGGCTAAAACTTATGAAGGACTATGTGAAGATGATAAAGCTATAGAGAAGTATAAAGAGGCTTTAGATATTAGAAAAACAATCTGGGATAAGCACTTAGATGTCGCAGAGAATATGAAAAACTTGGCTGATTGCTATCTTTATAAAGAAAACTATGAGTATAGTTATGAGTATGCTAAGGATTGGTTTCGTCAAGCATTGGACTTAATGGAATCAATAGAGAAATCTAAAGATTGGAAACGTTTGATTCAAAAGATATATGACGAATTAGACTATTTACGAGAATCTGATATTAATGCTGAATCCCTCTTTAAGCGAGCGTCAAACTTGCTCGGATCGTCCCTGGATTCTAGTAGCCTGTCAAAAAGATTTTGACAGGCGGAAAAAGGGTAAAGGTTTTAAACCCTTTCCCCTTTCCCTTTCCCCAGTCTCCACCTGTCAATATTTGCGTGGCGAGTTTTACTCTGTCGTAGTTTGGCGGAATTCAAAACAGCTTATCAACATACTCTTCCAGGTCTTTCCGCTTAACTCGCCAGCCTTTACCAATGAGCTTGGCTTTCAAGTCACCTGATGTAATTGCATCCCGTAAGAATTCTCTAGATAACCCAGTTAAAGCCTGTGCCTCAGCGATGGTAAGCAGTAATTTATCAGCTATTGGTACTAGGGGTAGGTGATGGAGAATTGGGGTAGTTTAAATTAATTATTGTGTTATCACGCCATATTTAGCCTTGTTTATATTCCGAACAGCTTCGAGAGCCTCGTCAAGAACTTCAGGCAGATGGGCTGTTAATTCGCTGAGGATGATCGCACGATTGGAACCATCTTTAATATTGCGAGCAATTTGCAGAGCTTCGGGCAGCAGTTTTGGAAATTTAGAAGCTAGAGCCATCATAGCTTTCGCTCGCGCAAAATCATCTTCAATATCACGAGTAGTTTCTAGAGCTGATGGCAACAGTTCTTGTGGCAAATGATTAACTAGTGCCTTTACTGCCTTGGCGCGGGCTAACTCATCTTCAATCGCGCAGGCCGTTTCTAAAGCTTCAGGCAATAGTGCAGGTGTTAAGTAGCTTGCTAATTCTTTCAAGGCTTTAGCACACGCCAAATCATTTTTATGGTGGCGCTCGCGCATTGAATCATTTTTATGATTTGACAGAGCCTTACAAGTTTTCTCCAACTCGTCAACTTTTTTTTCTAAACTATTACTATTATCTTTAATTGCCTTATACGAGTCTAGGTAAGCGGTTAATGCCTTAATTAAAATATCAGTTTTAGTTTCTCCCGTAACTTGGGTGTACTCTTGAACCCTTTTTAATAAATTGGCAGAAATTCTAGCTGAGATAAAGTTATCACTAGTCATAATAAATACCTTTAATAATTCCGACACTTTTTCTCTACACTTCTATCATCAGATATTTATTACCTATCTTCAGGAATATTTTTTTACGCCTCACACGCACCCTTGTGAAGTTGTGTTAGAGTTCTTACTATAACACTGTAACACGGTGTTATACAAATTTACAAAACTGTATGGGTGCTGTTAAAAATTGAGCTATTTAGGGTGGCTACAGGGATTGTATAAATTTAATATTAAGAAGAAAAATTTACGGAATTTTACAATTTTAACATTCTACTTATGAGCCTGCAAAATCGAACTGTTGGAGTAGTATTTCAATGGATTACGCGTCATAAAGGAATATTTGTTACATTTTTACTTGCAGTAATTATTCCTGCAACGATACCAGAAATTAGGAATTATTTGCTCAGTTTACCAACTCAAGAATATCCAAAACACAGCAATCTGCCAACAATTAAATTACCGTCTCAACCAAAAGAAACGTTAAAAACGACGATTCGGTTAGGTGGATCTACAAGCATGGTGAGATATAGTGAGCATTTAGGACTTCAAGCTCATAATACTAATAAAGACATAGAAATAGATTGGAAAAACAACCATGATGGCTCGGATGATGGTATTAAAAAAGTGTTAAGTGACAAACTTGATGTTGCAGCGTCTTCTCGTCCATTGACAACCAAAGAAAAGGACGAATTAGTACAAAATCCCATAGCGGTTGACAAAATAGTTTTTGTAGTTAGCAAAGATAACCCTATCGATAATTTGAGTCAGGAGCAAGCCAAAAAAATCTTCCAATGTAAAATAACCGATTGGTCAGAAGTTGGCGGAAACCATAAGCCGATAAAAGTAATAAATAGGGCAAAAAATAGCGGGACTCGCAAATTATTTCAAGAATTTATTCTGAATAAAGAAGAGTTTTGTGATGATACAGATAAAGTCATAACCTTATTGCAAGATAAAACAACCGTCATTATTCCTATGATTGGTCGTCAAGGTATAGGCTACGGCACTTATACCCATCTAAATCAAAGCAAAGATAAGGTAAAACTGTTAAAAATTGATGGCATAGCACCATCTGAATTAAATTATCCTATTAAAAGGCAATTGTATTATGTTTATAAAAACCCTCAAAATTCATCTGTTAAAAAATTTTTAGACTACATTAATTCATATGAAGGAAGAAAAATCATTGAAGGCGAATCGGAAAGAAACGACAGGTAATAACAGATCATGATTAAGAGGCTTGCAGTCCCTTCCTAATTTTATTGTTCCAACCCCCACATACTCCGCAAGTTAATCCTAATTGAGAGATTATGGGACGAAGTTAAAAGACATTTTGCGTGGGAAAGCTTTGGAACGTTAGATGAATTAAGACAATTTATCTGGAAGCGTTTGGAGAAATTAAACACATCAATCGTTACTTCTATTACTGGTTGGTATTTTATTCTTGAAGCTTTATTTGCATCAAATTTTTCGTGAATTGGTATAAGCTAATAGTATGCCTTGCGTTGTTGCAAAGCAGCACTACTATTGGCATTGAGCCGAGATTCGTCAAATTTCAAAAGTTTTCGGTCTACTGAAATTATGTTCTCTGGTATCTGAAGATGTTGACTAAAATGAAAAGCTCCATTATTTAGCTGAATAATATGTATATCTTGGGCATAAGTGGCAGAAAATTTTTCTAAAAAAATATTAAAACAAGCTGCATTCAAATGAGAAAATATACCAGCTTCAAATTATGATTCAAAGCATAACAGCATTCTGATACCTTACTCCTGCTCGACTCAACTGAAAACTTCACTTATCGCGCCTGCTATAAGGCACATTCAGCAAATCAATCGCTCGTTTTTTTGCTGCCTCCCCACGCCTATCGTATTTACTTGTAGTATTTGGCGACGCATGACCTGCAAGTTTCGCTACCGTGACAATATCTGCACCAGCATCCAATAGATTACCGATAAAAGTTCTTCTAAAATCATGAGGTGTAAACGCATCCACATCAGCTTTTTCCCCGCGTCGTTGCAATGCCCGTAACACACCCTGCTCACTCATCCGTCTTGGTATGATTTTATTTGCCTTATTTAAAGGATAAAAAAGCGCCCCTGGTGCTTTACCCCGAATCAGCAACCAATCAAGGACTGCTTGCACACCAGCTTCAGGTAGGTAGACAATTCTTTCCTTCCGTCCCTTAGCTTCCCGTATTGTTAATGACCGAGTGCGCGGTTTAAAATCACTCAAATCAAGGTAAGTTACCTCACTGCGACGCAATCCTACGGTCAAAACTGCCAGTAGTGCCGCATCCCTTCGACCCAATGTTGAGTCATCTTGAATACAATCAGACCACAACGCAGAGATTTCTTCGACATCAAGTTCGCGCCCCTTCAATAAACTTTGGCCCCGCACGGACTCAATATCAGCTGCTCTTCCATACTCATCTGTGGACATTAACCCCAACCGCCATGCTTCCTTAAGCGTCCGCCGTAATGCACATAGCATTTTGTTTGCCATCGCCGGACTGTATTTTTCCATCAGCACTGACCTAACTGCGGCTGTGTGCTGGTAACGCAACTTTGACCAATCCAAGGTGCTTGCATCACAAGTACCACTAGTTAGTAGTTGAGCGATCGCATTTAACGCCTCGCGCATTGTGCGCCGCGAACCTTCACCTAAACTGTTTAGATACACCTCTGCTGGGTGCATGGTAATGGGCAGAGGCTCTGTCAGTGCGAGAGATTCAGGGCTAAAATTGTCAGCGATCGCGCGGGTGTTCACGGCTTATCTGGTAGGTGCTAGTGAATAAATCCTCCCTCAAAAAGAGCTTCCTGTATACCTCCCAGCCCTTAATTGGTGCGAGAACGACATTTCTCTTCACCTATTTTCGCCAGAAGGCGCTCTCTGCCTCTGTCGCAATCATTTATATTATTTGACGTTCGTATCGGCAAACAGCCAAAATTTCAACTGCCTATGGATATTATTCAGTGTCATCCAGGCGAAATTTATGGGGATTTTTCAGAATGAATATACCGTTAGACTTGATTAAGTCACCCGTGCAATAAACGGGTAGGCGTTCTTGGTAAGCCTTCAGTGCCAGGATGTAGTCACGATCAGCTAATTCAGTGTGGATGGGACGCAGTTTATCAACAACAACGCCCAGGAAGGTAATTTCTCCACTCAGGTGATCTGCGTTGGGTGTGGCAATGTGCGTGACGACTGCTTGAATGGTGGTATTAGGTGCATTTGTAATTAAGTCACCCAAAATTGACTGTTGATCTCTGGTTTCTGCCAACGCCAGAGTTTCGACGACTTCCGCCATGCGACGAGAGAAGTCGATAATTTCTCCTTTGAGGGGAAGTAGAATTTCAAAACCGTCTAGAGTCCAAATGGAAGCTTTATCACCATGACGTTGCTGTTGCTGCCAACCATGCCCAACTAAGTAAGCTTCTACTTGTAGCGGGTCGATATATTTAAATTTATCCACATCCGGGAAGATAGCTGTCATAAGGTTTCTCCAACGGCGATGCGTGACATTATGGTTTTGAGTGCGTCGGGGCTAAATATATTTTGACGCTTAATTTCCACAGTGATGTTCGTCTTGTTATCAACAGGTGGTTGTCCGCGCAACGATAGCCAGTATCCGCAGCGTTTGAGGGATATGGATTCTTCGGTTTGGGATAACCAGTCACTAACTTCTTCTGGCACTAAAACAACTATTAATAGTTGTGGCACGAAGGGGTCATCTTCCCGGAGTTCATCATAGTTTTTGACGCTGAGTCGGTATTTGATGGATGTTTCTCTCTTAACATCTTGGGATGTAGATTTAATTTGTACGTCAAATCTCGGCAGACGCTTGGAGTTAAGTTTTCCTGGTACGGTAATTGTAGCGTCGATGCCGCTATCATCTAACCTACGTGTGGCTGCTTGCAAGGAGTAGCCAGCAGTTGCAGTGACGGCATACACATAAGCGTAACTGAAATCTTCTTTTTGGGTATTGAGGCTCATTATTTACTTTGAAGGGTTGCTCAACATTGTGATTAACCGTTTAATTTGCCCAACCCGCTTACGTTGGTCATAGCGGCGCTTGGCTTCCGTGGTAATTTTTTCTGTAAGCGCATTGTCAGTACTAGCAACAGTCCAGGCAGCTTCTAAAAAGACCTCAACTGTGATGCCTAATTCTTTACAAAACCGTGTCAATTCTTGGTCGAGGTCTTTTTCTAGAACGATTGCCGAATGTCGCCGAGTTTGGGGGTATTTTTCGAGTTCGGCTTTGAGTTCAGCTATAGTGTCAGCTGTAGCAGCAGTTGAGTTGGCAAGTTCTGTAACTGGGGTGGGTTGTGGCAATGAGTTTTGCTCCTGTGCTTGAGCTTGGGGCTGTTCTTGAGTCAGAAGTGCATCCTGACGTGGTGTAACTGTTGGGCGATTGCGTTTGTTGCGTAGTTGGTTGAGTACGTTATCTGACATTTTTATTTGCTCCCAATATCCGTGCGGATTTTATCGATTAAGATTTCAAATGGATATTCCAGGTCGGTGTATCCCAACTGCGAGAGGGTTGTACGTTTGTTGATGGCCTGCTTGTAACGTTCTGACTCGCGGATTGAAGGTAGAACTAACTTTTCGCCAACTTCGTCACGCATTCCATCTACAGCAGCCCGACTTTCTTGCGCTTGGGTGTTACCAAACCAGCGATCGCGGAAGGGTAGTACACCTAAGATTGAGGCATTCGTCGCTCCGACATCTCGCAAGCCGCTTAGTAAGTCGAGCGTCCGCACGAGCGAACCGTAACCTTTGACCGATGCTTCTGCGGGGATGATTAAAAAATCTGCTGCGCCAATCACTGTTAAACAAATTTGCGATCGCTGGGGTGGGGCATCGATAATGCAAACTTGGAAAATTTGGCTGATGGCTGACAATCGTCGCTTGAGTAAGGTTGCACCTACTCCACTGTTAGATAAATAATCTTGTACGGTATCGAGTTGGTCATCGGCGGGGATAAGAAATAAATTGTCGTTGTCTTGAGTCGGGTAGATGCAGTCTTCTGGTGCGACTGTTTTTTTCAGAAACTCTAATAGGGTTGGTTGGTTGGGTGACAACTCGAACCCCAGATAGGTAGTCAGATTATGTTGGGGGTCGGAGTCGAGCATTAAGGTCGTGAACCCCTGGCGTGATAGCAGCCGACCAAGGAACAGAGCAGTTGTCGTCTTGCCCTGACCGCCACTCAACGAGCTTACGGTAATTGTCAGCATCTCTATTTTGATTAATTTATTAAATTAGCCAATTAACTTAAGCTCATTTAATTATTTTGTCAATTAATTATTTTGTCAATTACTTAATTTAGCTTTTTAGCTAAAGCTAATTTGACAAAATTAGCTTATTGCAAATTTAGCTTTTTAGCTAAAGCTAGTATTAGGGCCAGATGCAGCAGATGGTAACTTAAGCACGGAATTTCTTACCAATGGCAGCCACAGCCCAGCGACAGCAAGAGATTTGAGAGCCAGTGTTGTTAACCTTTCTTGCAAGGTCGAGGCTTACATAGATAATTTGGGCAATTTTCGATAAAAAAGATAGATAAAAGTCGAATGGCACGAAGAAAAGCGCTAACCCTTGATATTACTGGTTTTTGGGTGTGGGGTGTAGGGAATTAAGAAGAGTAAGCTCTGTTTCACACTCGTCCGTTGAATGTCTCTTAACACTACACCCCACACCCTACCCCCAACACCCTGCCCTGGCGAAGTTTCACCTTTTCTTCGTGCCATTCAGATAAAAGTCTATTTGACACTTTTTAGTTAGTAAACGTGAAAATGCAAACTTTTGCAGAGCCACAAAGTTACTTGTTTAGTATCTGTTGCAGGTCTTCAATCACAGGAATTGATCGTGTTGCTAGCTTGCCTTTGGTGTTTTCTTTTGTCAAGGTATAATATATTACGATATTTTTACCTTTGTTTATAATACAGTAATCCGGTTTGATTTTTGAAAAAATTCAGTACACTTCTACTTGTCTGCTCTATTGCCTACCTCTAAGAGTAATTTCATGAATCAAATAGGACTGTTATATGTTTGTATAAATAAGATTTAAGAAAATATGTATAGAAAAATTGGTGAATTACAACTACGGTTATCAGAAAGAAAAGAGTGTTTATACAGGACTTACGCAACTGGCACAATGCGAGCGCCAATTACTAGTACATAAGTATTATTTGAATCTGATTCCGAATGCCTTGTATTTGTAATAAAAGCTGGTGTATTGGAAGC
>NZ_JACJSI010000125.1 GCF_014698065.1 Nostoc flagelliforme FACHB-838 | reverse complement strand
CTAAAATCAGGGTTTTAGGTGAGCATGTACATCGGAAGCTGAAAGTATTCAAAATTTTATCCCTTACTTATAGAAATCGCCGAAAAAGATTTGGTTTGAGGTTTAATCTGATTACTGCTCTTTACAATTACGAGCTTCATCTCCCACAATCCAAATTTGCCTGAGCCACTTTTGCAAGAGGTCTATTGACGAACCTGAATCAGGATGAAATACACCAAGACTCAAACTACATAAAGCTTTGAGGAAATTAAATCTCACTGACTATGAAAATGATAATCATTAAGAGGGGGGAGTTAGAGGCAGCTGACGGCTACCTGAATTTTCACGGTCAGTTCTCCACTTAATAGCGTAGGTTTTCTCACAGTCTGATTCTCAATAGTTTTAGATTAATGACTAGGAATCACGAGAAGATCAGCACAAGAAAAACTCAATTTATGCGATCGCCACCCGGAAGGGGTGGTTACGCCATCGCTAACTGATCAAAGTGACTTTTACAGATGGCGTGAAAAGTCAGGACGGCTGGCCTTCATTGAACGTGGTATTCTCACATTTATCAGAAAGAAGAATTACATTCTCCCAGCTTCTAAGATGAAGCGATCTTGCCAAAAATCACAATTGCTGACCATTTTTTGGGAATAGAAGACCCACGAATAGATCGCGCAAAGCGGCATAACTTAATCGATATCATGACCATTGCTGTATGTGCCGTAATTTGTGGAGCTGATGGCTGGGTGGCAATAGAAACTTATGGTTGCACCAAGTATGAGTGGTTAAAATTTCCAATTCGCAATTCGCAATTAATACCCTAAGCATGAATGCGCTTGCTCTGAATATTGATACTACTTGTTTTTTCATAATTGAAATTAATTGTTCTGCACCTAAATGAATCAATTATTAATTACTTCCATAATTGCGAATTGCGAACTGTGAATTGCGAATTGTTCTGATACCTCGCAAACCAACTTCGGACTTCTATTTCACTAATTTGCTCA
Organism: Nostoc flagelliforme FACHB-838; assembly: GCF_014698065.1. Lineage (GTDB taxonomy): Bacteria > Cyanobacteriota > Cyanobacteriia > Cyanobacteriales > Nostocaceae > Nostoc > Nostoc flagelliforme_B. The sequence goes on along the minus strand of NZ_JACJSI010000125.1, from coordinate 17,371 downwards.
CAATAGACTTCTATTGAACAATCACTTTGAGCAACTTTAGCAAGTAATCCAAGTGAGTATCTTTCGGTTTGAATTGTCCCTTTTGGAAAAAACAGAACAATTCCCCGCCTTTCTGAATCGGTTATTACGCCGCTAATTTCTACACAAGCAAGCCTTCGAGATAATGCTGAACAAACAGACTATAAAATTTTTGGGTCGTCATTCAAAGGACAAATTGCTAAGAATACGTTATACCAATACAAAAATCGCTTTCGTTGACTTTGAAAGTATTAGTTTTAATCAATACTCTCCTAAAGCAGCTTGGAAAACTTGTTCAGCAGTGAAATTTAGCTCTTTTAAAGTAGGTGATTCAATCCGGTCATTTCCTCGAAATTGAGTAACTTGATATTCACCTTCGATTAAAGCATAAACTGATATTGTCGGTTGTTTAAGATTCCCAATAAACCGCTTTCCACCAAGAGCAGCATAGTCAACAATCCAGTATTCTGGAATCCCAATTTCCTCGTACTCACCAAATTTCAGGAAATAATCATCACGCCAATTTGTACTTACAACTTCCACGGCTAATGGAATTGATTCGGCTTGAGTAACTGTTGATGCTTTTTTCCAGAGTGGTTCATTGGCCAAGTTAGGAAGATTCAATACTAATACATCTGGAATATAACCAGATTTCTTATCAACTGATTTAATTAATACTTGACCAGGAATAGTATACGCTAGATTAAACCTGCGAATCTCAAAATTGAGTTCTCTAATCAAAAATGCTCTAACTAGCTCATGTTCTCCTGTTGGTTGCATTTCTACTATTGCTCCTTTATATAACTCATATCTGCCATTTTCTGGTTTCCATTCTAGAAATTCTTCAAAAGTAACTGGTTCTGGTAAAGCTTGAAACATCGTATTATCTCTTCAAGTTTGAACTGATGCCAACAGAATGTTTGATCGCGCAAAAATTTTAGATTTGCTTCTATCTTTACATTTAAATAAAGGATCTCGTTTTCAAATTGGTAAGTGGACAGTTTTTCTAATTTTTCCTGTCCACTGTTTAGATTTCTTTAATTTTACGCTACTGCCAACTCTAAACTAACCTGTGGCACTTCACTAGTTACCGGATATCATCAGAGTTTATCCAGATAGTCACTACATCTTCGGGCTTGCAGTTTTTGGAGTAGTCCGACTGATTGACGATGGTTGCAATGATTTGGCGATCCTGTGTGGTTAGCGGATCTTTTGTTGGCGCAGGGGCTGAAATTTGTGTCATGATTATAAATTGCCTCTTCTTTAAAAGGTTGGGGGCATAGGGGCGATCGCGAGTTTTCCAGGCCAGCGATCGTCCTATTTTTATTGGTCAGTTTGTTCGATCAATCATCATCTGAGATTTTTTCAGGCTTTTTCACCAACTCAACCTGTAAAAAATCTTCAACTGATGTGTTAACAGCTTTACATATTGACTCAAGCTTTTCCCAAGAAACACTAGGTTTAACTGTTTTACGCTTTTCCATCTTGTACTCACCACGCTCCAAATGTTGTATTAATTGATAAGTACATCCAGCACGTTCAGCCAAGGAAGTCATCGGCTCACCTCCTCTAAGTTTCTTCAACCGTTGCCCCATCTCTTTTGTCCACCAGATGCTGGCAATAACTGTTGTTGACATTATTAATAGCTTCTCTCCTTGGTTCTTCTCTTTACCAACATCATTACTTAACTTGTCTTCCATGTTACAATAACCTGGTTTGTATAAATAATAAACACCTTCTACTGACTTAGTTAGGCGCAAGCAAAAACGATCGCCAGCCGGGAAGCACGCGATCGCCTGCTCAAATCGTTGACTACAAAGTGAGCTAATTATAATGCTGACACAGTTTTGGCGTGATTCAGAAATTAACCCAATGCCCCAGTCTGGGCAGGTAGCCAAATACACAATACCCAAGGGCTACGTTAATGCCACCCAGCACCCAGATGGCTAAAGCTAACCGTAAACTTTTGTCAGACTACATAAGACTGAAGTCTACAAAGGACTATTTACAAGCACTTGGGAACGATATGGGAATTCCCATATCGTCTCTAATAATTGAAATTGAAGGGTATGGCAAGGAACAAGGTACTTGAGCAGGGCAAACGCATCTAAATTACTCTTGATCACAACGAAGGTGAAGAACCAACGAAAAAATCTTTCCTTTCGCGCTTGATTATTTTTTAAGCTCCAAAGCGATGCCTGCTGCGGGCTACGCCAACGCCTAAAAGTTTCGCAATACGCAAAAGCTAATGACATTAACTTTAACTATATTTTCAATAGATTTTACTTATTGACATGATGCGACTGCCCTGCTCCTCAAGCATTACTTTTTATTTCAAAGCTTACACCAAAGTCAGTCTCTAAAAATTGGTTCAGTAGTTATACGGAAAATTAGTATTCTTACATTTATTTGAAAATATAAAAATAGCTATACTAGCTAAACGTTATAGCTTTCTTCACTTCTTATTTTGTATATTTAGGTCACTTAAATCATAGTTGCGACTTGTCGTATATAGGCCGACCTGCGGAAGCAACGATGTATGGATTATCCGGGTAATTCCAAGTATAAATCTGTGACCAGATAGGCTTACCTGCTCTGACGGGTTCTGTATACCAAGGCATAATCAAATTATCGCAATCAAAAATGTTAATAACATTTTACAGAGCCTTTTCTAACAGCTTGCTAGTAAATCGAATCTCGGCACAAGCTTTAACACCAATACGGCTAACATCTATCCAATAGCCAATGTCAGGCGGACTAGCGATAATCTTGGGTGATTCAATGATCTCTGCGTTAGCGAAGCTCCTCCCAAAGGGAGACTCACATATATCCTAGATTGCTCCCCAAATTTTCTTTCTCAGCACTCCGTCGCCAGGAGCTATGTCTTTAGCATAGCGCGTCGTAAGCCTTGGCATCTGCTCAAAATCGCGTATGCCGTCTATGATGCGGTAATACTTAGGGTTGCCTTGAAATAGCCAGTAGGTCATTAGACTTCTTGCATAAATCGGGAAAAGGGGAAGGGGGAAGGGGGAAAATTCTGTATTGTCCCCTTCCCCTTTAACCTTTACCCTTTTTCCCCCTCTTGCAAAAAGCACTTTTGCAAGAGGTCTATTGTTTGGTAGATGTACTTTAAAAATTGGGTAGAATGAATGGGCGATCGCTTGATTGTTCCAAGAAGAACAGGGCTAACGGCTAGCTTGCGCTTACTGCCAATGTTCTTAAATAAAACTCGATCATTCGATGTCAATTTTTAAAGAAAAAGACTCTTCAATACTTCGTACAGAGTTACCTGTTTCAAATCTTTCCTTAAAAGCACCTCGCTTTTTAGCGTTTTCGCTTGAAATATCTTGCATGGTGACTAGCTTACCTACCTCAAAAGTAAATTCTAAAAGTGTTTCGTAAGCAGTAGCTTTTTGATAACCCATATGAACATATAGTTCTTGAATAAAGTCTTTGCCCAGCCTAATTCTTCCAATAAAAGGCGTGATAAGCTTTAATCCTTAATAAGTTAAACAACCATGACTACCTTTAGAGGAAAATTTTGGCATAATGCCTTGTATTGATTTATGTCCTTCTTCTACTTTACCAATAACCATCTCTTTTGACTCGCTTACATGCCCTCCCTGCTAACGCTGAGGAAGGGGAATTACGCGAATTCGTTAAAAGTGCCGGATCACTCCACTCTATCCCGTCGCTTGAGCAAGTTATCAGTAGAACTGCCCGTAGTGCCGAAAGACAAAGCGGTTCATGTCGTGGTGGATTCAACCGGGGTAAAAGTGTATAGAACTCTTGCATAAATATTTTGTGGTATAATCGAGAGTTATTTTATTTTCAATTTTGGGACATTAAAATAGTAAGAGGTTATCATTTTATTATTATCTGGCGATGCCTACGGCGGGCTGCGCCTACGCTAATTAAGAAGATGGCAGCAAGCATCATTTCAGTTATTGATTAATACTGAAATTATGGGATTAATTCGATTTTTTATCCGATTTATATGGCTAATTCGTGATTATAAATTCCCGCAATTAAATTCGACCTTAACCCAAAACATCGATGACGATTCCGATATCTATCAAACAAAATTTTAAATATCTTTAGACGACGATTTACGTGCTCAACAACAATTCTTAATCGATTGAGTTCCCGATTGTATTTTTTCTGTTATTTCGTCAACCTTTTTCCTTTTGGTTTCTTAATTGGTGTTTCACTTAATTGATAATTTTAGCAATTCCTTGATAGCCTTTATCCGCTATTAGTTTTAATAATTCTCCAAATTTTATCCCACTGCTTTTAAATAGCTTAAAATCATGAATTCTTCCCTGACCATGCCCTAAACAAATGATTTGACTACTTTTTGGTGGATAATTACCTGGGTTTTTAAAGTATGTTCTCCTTGTTTCCCGCTAAAAAATCTTTTTTGCCCAATATGAGGTTTTTCAATTGGACTCTCCGTGACATTCTCTTGCAGATATAGTAGCTACTTTAAATTCTATATTTATGCCAGAAAATTATGAAGTTATTAAAATTAATGATTCTAAATTTATTATCCAGGATCAAGAGGAATCAATTATTGGGACAAAATTAAAACGGTCTATGGGAACGTATGTTTAGCCTTGCATTTTTCAGCGTGTTATCCAATGCCGATGAAATGATTTTAATATATTGCTAATTTACTGTACTTCAGTAATCGTTTAGGAACTTTACTCGTCGTCGGCTAATCTTAGTGCCAATCCCCCATACCCAATATCGTGATCTAAGATTATTGGGTATTCTCATAAATTGCGATCGCCACTATACCGATGATCGAAGTTGAACATCTAAGTAAAATATACGGCTCCACCCCAGCAATTACCGATGTCACTTTTAGCGTCGAACCTGGGGAAATTTTAGGTTTGTTGGGCCCCAATGGCGCTGGTAAAACCACAACCATGCGGATTCTGGCTGGTTATTTACCCGCAACCAATGGAAATGCCCGGATTGCTGGTTATGATGTCCATGAAAATTCTTTGGCTGTACGCCAACGAATTGGTTATTTACCGGAAACACCGCCGTTATATCCAGACATGACGGTCGAGGGATTTTTGCATTTTGTCGCCCAAATTAAGGGAGTATCAGCAGGCGATCGCCCCAACAAGGTAACGGCCGCTATCGAACGCTGTAATTTAGAAGATAAACGGCGGGTGATTATTCGCAAACTCTCTAAAGGATACCGCCAAAGGGTAGGAATTGCTCAAGCGATCGTCCACGATCCGCCGGCGATCATTTTGGATGAACCCACCGTTGGACTCGATCCTCGACAAATAATTGAGGTGCGGAATTTAATTAAGAGTCTCGCTGGTACTCACACAATTATTCTTTCCACGCACATTCTGCCAGAAGTAAGCATGACTTGTAGCCGCGTCGCCATTATTAATCGTGGTAAAGTTGTGGCAACGAATACACCAGAAAACCTAATGACTCAGTTGACAGGTGGCTCAGGGTATGAGTTGGAAATAGAAGGAGAAGTTGCTTTAGCGAAACAGGTATTGCAAAAAGTCGCGGGTGTGAGTTTGATAGAATCAATTCCGACAACCAAAGGCCATCAATCCCAGGAAAATCGCGCTTACCTGCGGGTAATATCACAAGCGGGAAAAGAACCAGGAAAGGATATTGCCACAACATTAGTGCGTGCAGGATTCGGTTTACATGAACTAAAGCGAGTTAACGCCACCTTAGAAGACGTGTTCTTGCAACTAACCACAGAAGAGAAAAATTTCGATCCTGAGGTAGACTTAGCAGCAGACAACGAAGGAGAGACAGCGTAAATGGGTGTAGTGCTGAGTAATATTATTGCCATTTATCGCCGAGAGTTACAGAGTTATTTTGTATCACCTTTGGCTTACGCGATCGCAGGTATATTTTGGTTCATGGCGGGGTTATTCCTCGTGATGATTTTGCTAGGGCCAAATGGCATTTTGGTAACAGTTGCGGCAATAGATGCACAAGGGCAACAACTAGGAGTGCCAGTACCGCCAATAGATGTTCCCTATGAATTTATCCGGGGATTTTTGGATAGTATGGGGTGGCTATTGTTGTTTACCCTGCCAATTCTCTCAATGGGACTCTATGCCGAAGAACGTAAGCGCGGCACTTTAGAACTGTTAGCCACCTCACCAATCACCAATTGGGCGGTAGCTGTAGGTAAATTATTAGGCGTGCTAACATTTTTTACCACGATGGTTTTACCCATGCTAGTGTTTGAAGCGATCGCTATTAGTGGATCAAATCCACCAATGGCGTTCTCAATTCCCTTGCTGGGTCATTTTGGATTAATCTTGCTAGCAGGGGCAATTTTATCTTTAGGAATGTTTATTTCCTCATTAACAGACAGCACAATTTTGTCTGCTGTTCTTACCTTTGCAGTAATTTTATTGTTGTTATTCATTGATTTAATCGCCAAAATTATTCCTGGCCCCGTGGGCGAAGCCTTAGGTTATCTGTCGTTGCTGAAACATTACAACATTTTTATTCAAGGTATTTTTGATACTAGCGGGTTAATTTTATTCGCCAGTTACATTTTTTTAGGCATCTTTCTCACAGATCAATCAATTGATGCACTGCGCTTTCAAAGGCAATAGTCATTTGTCATTTGTCCCTTGTCCTTAGTCATTTTTTATCTGGGATATTGCCAATTGAGTTTAGATAGGAGTTTAATTTAGATGCTAGTTCGTTAATGATTGTTTTGATTGCATTTATCTGTTCGGTAGTTAAAAGGTTACGAGTATAAGCCCGTCTTAACCAATGTTGAGTTTCATTCAAAGAGCCTCTCGCTATTTTGATAAAACGTCTATTATCTTGAAAACTACCTCTTCCTACATTGGCACCAATACTATCTGCCGAACGTATAATCTGTTTACCAATAGTATCTTTTGCAAAAAAATTCCATCCCTCAACAATTTTCCAAATGTCATCTACCAACTGTTCTGATAATTGATAAACCTGTAATTCTTGGAAACGCTTTGTTGCCATTTATTCAGTTATCTACTTATTTTTAGTAACTCAATTTTCGTCCATATCTTTTAAATTGTCACTATTTGTAGACAAATGACCAATGATAAATGACAAATAATATGAAGATAGTTGCAAAAAAGAAACTGTGGAAATATCTGTTTTGGTTGGGCCCTTTCCTAATTGCTGTCGGCTTAACAGTTGGGTTAGTCTCCGAACAGTGGGGATTAATTCCATTAGTATTTATGATTGCTGGAATTGTCATTAGTGGGTTGGGGATAACATGGCAAAGCTACCAAACTAACTGGTGGAAGCGCCGTTCTACCCAAGCTGGCACTAATGCCTTAGTGGCAACTCTGGCAGTGTTGGCAATTTTGGGATTGATTAACTTTTTGGGAACTCGCTACTACTTGCGGGCAGACTTAACAGAGGCTCAATTGTTTACCCTTGCACCCCAGTCGCGGGAACTGGTGAGGGTTCTACCACAGCCAGTTAAAGTGTGGGTGTTTGATATTAGCCAAAATCCCTTAGATCGGGAATTGCTAGAAAATTATCAGCGGCAAAGCTCAAAATTTAAATATGAGTACATCGACCCCCAAACTAGGCCAGGATTGGCTGAAAAGTTTGGCGTCAAAGATTACGGGGAAGTTTACTTAGAATCTGGCGATAAACGGCAATTAGTGCAGACGGTAAATCAAAATGAGCGCTTGTCAGAAATCAGATTAACTAGTCGACTGCAACAATTAACAAATTCAACCACAGCCAAAGTTTACTTACTCCAAGGTCATGGCGAACGCCAGCTTTCGGCTGGTAAAGGTGCAATATCACAAGCAGTTCAGGAATTAGGCGATAAAAACTTTACAACATCACCCTTGAATTTAGCAGAAACTTCCAAAGTTCCTGAAGATGCGGCTGTAGTGATAGTAGCTGGCCCCAAGCGAGGGCTGTTTGAGGGTGAAGTCAAAGCTTTACAAGAATATCTTAATCGCGGTGGTAACTTACTGCTGATGATTGATCCCAATACCGATCCTAAACTTAACAGCTTGCTGCAAGAGTGGGGTGTTCGTCTGGATAATCGTTTAGCAGTCGATGTCTCTGGCGGAAGCGTGGGACTTGGCCCTGCTACGCCCTTAGTCACAGAATACGGACAACATCCGATTACCAAAGATTTCGATAACGGTAATTCTTTTTATCCGATTGCCCGTCCACTGGAAATTACCTCTGTGCCTGGTGTTCAGGCTACTCCACTGCTACAAACCAAACCCTATCCCAGCAGTTGGGCAGAAAGCGACCTCCAAAGCGAAAAATTGGAGTTTGATGCAGATAAAGACCTGAAAGGGCCTCTAACCTTGGGCGTTGCCTTAAGCAGAAAACAAACACCCAAATCTGCTTCCACTCCCCAACCTGCACCTACACCTTCACCCCTACCATCACCAACCACTCAAAGTAAAACTTCCCCAACTCCCCCTGCCTCCCCTGCTCCCTCTGCTCCCTCTGCCTCCCCAACTCCCTCATCTCAAACAGCCATCGAATCCCGCTTAGTGGTTTTAGGAAACTCCGATTTCGCCACCGATGGCTTATTTCAACAGCAATTGAATGGAGATGTATTCCTCAACTCAGTTACTTGGCTGAGTCAACAGGATCAACAACCCCTTTCTATTCGCCCCAAAGAACCGAAAAACCGTAGAATAACCCTGACAACTATCCAAAGTAATCTTTTGATATTGTCGTCTTTGTTAGTTTTACCTTTAATTGGGTTTGCGATCGCAGTTATCATTTGGTGGAAACGAAGGTAAAATCTCCCTCAGTCTCAATGACAAATGACAAATGACTAAAAAATGAAATTGCCGAGAACGACTTTAATTCTGATACTGCTAGCGCTGGGTTTAGGCGGTTTTGTTTACTTCTATGAAATTCGAAGTGCAACTCAGCGAGAAGAAATCAAGGAGCAAAAGCAAAAAATTTTCTCTTTTACAGAAGATGATGTGCAGTCTTTAACAGTCAAGACAAAAAAGCTCACCCTGAATCTGGAACGTAACTCTGAAAGGAACCCCAAGTGGTTAATCAAATCTCCAATATCTGGCCCAGCAAATGATGCCATTGTTTCTTATTTGATGGATTTGTTAGTTAAGAGTAATAGCGAGCGCACTTTATCAACTCCAGCAAAAGAGCTTGGAGAATTTGCCTTAGATCAACCCCAAGCAACTATTAATATCATCCTAAAAAACCGACAAAGCCATCAGTTGCTTTTGGGTAAATCTAACTTTAACGGTCGTTTCTTGTATGCTCAAGTTGACCAGGCTACCAAACCCGATGGAAATATAAATGTGCTATTGGTATCTACAGATTTTGCCAATGCCGTGAATCGGGAATTATCAGAGTGGAAACAACCTGTAGATAATAGTCAAAAACTACCTGGGCTCAGCACCCCTTTACCAACTCCGACAAATAGTAAATAAGAAATTACGGTTTTTGTGGTATGTTTCGACAACGCACAGTAGGTTAGCGCATCTGTGCTAACCTACTTCAAATATCGCTAGTTTTTCTAAGTTACTATGATAAATCCGACAGCAACATTGCTGATTTCCTGCCCCGATCAACGGGGACTGGTAGCGAAATTTGCCAATTTCATCTATTCTAATGGTGGTAATATTATCCATGCAGATCAGCATACAGATTTTGCTGCTGGGTTATTCCTTACCCGCATTGAGTGGCAGTTAGAGGGATTCAATTTGCCGCGAGAGTTTATTGCACCTGCATTTAATGCCATCGCTCAACCTTTAGGCGCTAAGTGGGAAATACGTTTTTCTGATACAGTACCACGCATTGCTATTTGGGTAAGTCGACAAGACCATTGTCTATTTGATTTAATTTGGCGACAACGCGCTAAAGAATTTATTGCTGAAATTCCTTTAATTATTAGCAACCATTCTAATTTAAAGGTAGTAGCAGAGCAATTTAATATCAATTTCCAGCACATTTCTATTACTAAAGATAATAAAACAGAGCAAGAAATACAACAATTAGAATTATTACGCCAGTACAAAATAGATTTAGTTGTATTGGCTAAATATATGCAGATTGTTAGTGCAGATTTTATTAGTCAATTTCCGCAAATTATTAATATACATCATTCATTTTTACCAGCTTTTATCGGAGCAAACCCTTATCACCGAGCTTTTGAACGTGGTGTGAAAATTATTGGTGCAACGGCTCACTACGCCACTGCTGATTTAGATGCAGGCCCAATTATTGAACAGGATGTGGTGCGAGTTAGTCACCGTGATGAAGTTGATGATTTGGTGAGAAAAGGCAAAGATTTGGAGAGAGTTGTATTAGCAAGAGCGGTGCGATCGCACTTACAAAATCGTGTATTGGTATATGGAAATAGAACAGTAGTATTTGAATGATTTCATATCCAAACTAATATCATTCGTAGCTATAGCGGTTCCCATTCAGATGCGGTACAAGATTATATTGCAAGGTGTAGGGGCACGGCAGTGCCGTGCCCTTACGGGTGTACCTCACGTAAACGAGAACCGCTATATACAAACAAACAAAGTCCGCATAGGCACAATAGGTGCGAATTAAGCTCCCCCCGCCTGCGGTGACCCCCTTTTTAAGGCTACGGTGTACACACAAGTTCTAAAAACCTTGCTTGATAAGACTTTCCTCGTTTTCCTCGTTCCCAGTCTCAGACTGGGAATGCCATCTTAGGGGCTGCCGCCTCTCTGACTTGCGGCAGAGCCGCTATAATGAGCATTTCCAGCCTCTAGCTGGAAACGAGATTTGAAAGGAGTTTTACCTTAAGTTGACACCAATACACAAGGACTTGCACCCCTACAAATCTAAAAATAATTTGGGATAATTTATTTTTTGCAAGTCCTTTGTTAATAAAAGATAATATTTGGCTGAACAATGCGATCGCTTAATAAATGTTTCGCCAAGCTTTGACTGTGCCTTTGCCAATTTCGCTATCAACACTTTGTCCTCCTTCCAAGACTAGTCTGATGGTTAAGTTCTGATCTGGAGCATTTTTCAAAGCAGTTGCTAATTCTTGACTGACAGCAAACGTGCCAGTTGACCCATCTAATTGAAAAACTTTTTCTCTGACTTTAAGCAAAAGTTTATCGACTTTTTTGGTAGTGACAAACCTAAGAAAGTCAGGTCTGAAATATACATTACCTGCGGTGTAAAAAGAAGACCTTGCTTGACTCGAATTTAGTGTTACCAGTACTCGAATACTCAAAGGAGTCCACAAACTAATAACTTGCTTTGAACCCTCACGGTACAAATTGCCACTTAAGGAGTTACGGTCAAAAACCCCAAGAAACTCTCCTTCAAAAGGGTCAACGATTCTCACGGGTTTCGACCAAGGCACATCCATATCGGGGGACAGTCCTGCTGATTTGACCACTGGCAAATCGCTTGATGCTTGGGCAAGACTAGCTACCTCTTGAACAGTGAAAGCAGCACAAAGTTGAGGGGAAAGTATAGCCAAACTAGCCCCAAAAAGAAGAACTGGAATCGTCTGCGGTAACTTGATCATAAATAATTCAGGGGTATAATCTTCAACTAGTTCTTAGTGCAAAACGGTTTGCCTCACTTCAATTGGTTCACCCGTCAAGCTAAAAGGGCGAACTTCGGTAATTTTTACCTTCACCAGCTGCCCTTTGAGTTCTTGGATGTTGCCGCTAAAAAAGGTCAAACGATTACCGCCAGTGCGTCCCATCACTTGGGTTTGATCTTTAGGATTTTGGTCTTCTACTAAAACTTCTTCAATGCGCCCAAAGTAACGTTGCGATCGCTCTGCTACTTTCGAGTTTCCTAAATGATTGAGCCGTTGCAAGCGATCGCTTTTAACTTCTTCACTCAGTTGATTGTCCCACAAAGCTGCGGGTGTCCCTGGACGCGGCGAATATGCTGCTGTATTCAACATATCAAAGCCAATATCTTCCACCAGTTTCAGAGTATTTTCAAACTGTGCTTCTGTCTCCCCAGGAAAACCAACAATTACATCGGCACTAATGGAGGCATCTGGCATATACCGCCGAATGGTATCGATAATCCGGCGATATTTCTCATGGGTATAACCCCGCGACATTGCCTTTAAAAGGTCATTATCTCCAGATTGAAAGGGAATGTGGAAGTGTTCGCACACTTTGGGCAACTCAGCACAAGCCTGAATTAGTCTTTCAGTAAAATAACGGGGGTGGCTAGTAGCAAATCTTAGCCTTTCAATCCCCGGAACATCATGGACGTAATAAAGCAAATCTGTAAAGTTGTGTAGATGCCGACCTTCTGGGGTAACACCCGGTAAATCTCTGCCGTAAGCATCAATATTTTGACCGAGTAGAGTAATTTCTTTGTAACCTTGCCGTCCTAATTCTTCCATTTCAGCTCGGATAGCTGACGGCGTGCGAGATTGTTCAACACCTCGCACATTCGGAACCACACAATAGGTACAGCGTTCGTTACAGCCATAAATTACATTTACCCAAGCTGTTACTGTACTATCCCGTCGCGGCTGGGTGATATCTTCAATAATGTGAACTGCCTCGGTTGCTACAACTTGGTTGCCCTCAAACACCGACTCCAACAAATCTTTCAGACGGTTGGCGTGTTGTGGCCCCATTACCAAGTCTAATTCTGGCACTCGCCGCAACAGCGCTTCGCCTTCTTGCTGGGCAACACAACCAGCAACGATGAGGGTTAAATCAGGCTGCTCATGTTTGCGCTTCGCTTGTCTGCCGAGGTAGGAATATACTTTTTGTTCAGCATTATCCCGAATTGTACAGGTATTGTAGAGAATCACATCTGCATTATTCGGATCTTCACACCACTCAAAGCCCATGTCTTCCAAGACGCCAGCCATGCGCTCTGAGTCAGCTTTATTCATCTGACAACCGAAAGTAGTAATGTGGTATTGGCGTTTAGAAGTGGTCATGGGCAATTCTGCTGAATCAGCGTAATGTATGTAAGGTTTACTTCTATTCTATAACGCTGTTAACCTGCATCAGGGGTGTTCAGTGCTGAGTAGCTCTTAAGAATTAGCGGTGATGAAATTCGATCGCTTTCTCCAGAATCTTAATATCATAGCTGCCAAAAAAATCGTGTCCCAGTAAACCGATGTTTGCTTTTGGTGCGATCGCTACCTGAAGATTATTGGCTGTAATTCCACCTACTGCAATATATTTTACCTTACTGGTTGGGAATTCTACTTGACTACCATCGGCAATTTGAGCTTGCATTGTACCTGTAGCCTGGAGTTGAAGTGTATTCGCCATATTGAGAGTAACAATGGTTTCACTGGCACCTGTATCTACAATCATTTCAAAGGTTTTTTTGTCGTTGAAGGTGACATCAATTACAGGAGTTCCACCAAGGCGGCGTTTGATTGGGACTCGAAAAACTTTCTTGTCTGAAGGTTCGGCTATTACATTTCCACAAAGCCTTTCCAACCCAACGGTTTTGCCAGAGGAAGTTATCATGTAACATGCTCCTGGATCGTCAGCTGTTGCCCGATGAGAGAATGCTAAAAATATCAGCGTCGGCATGAGTGCGATTGCAGCTAGGTTAACGGTCGTAATCCAACGCTTCCAAGCATTCTTCATATTATATTTTTCTCCAATTTTATTAACGTTTTTTAATAACTAAATTATTCATAATAAAGTGTCAAATCCAGATTTTTAAAACTACTATTATTGGTAGTAAAATGTTTTATATCCCCCTAAATCCCCCTTAAAAAGAGGGACTTTAATTCTAGTTACCCCCTTTTTAAGGGGAGCCAGCGCGGTCTTGGGGTCTCCCCAAGTGGAGCGACTGGCGTGGGTTAGGGGGGATCAACAAGTACCTAAAATCACAAATAACTATTTTTCAAACAACTTCCAAGATAAAAATAATTCAACCAAAAAGTATTTCCAGTAAATATTTCAGATTCGTTATTTTACTTTTAGTCCTCTATTAAGTTAGCTTTTAATTTTTTAATCAGAATTTCAGTGCTTAATAAAACAAGTAATGCAATCTTTAACACGATTTTACTTACAATAATTTTAAACCTAGTACATTACTAGTCCATGACACAAATGTTGTACTTTGAATTTAGTTAGTAAAGGTTTTTATTTATATGTCTCCTGAAGTTGAAACTGCATCTTACTCAATACATCTTACCTAGAATTACTGAGTGATAAATTAAAGATTAGATAAAGACATGATAAAAGTACTTAGAGCAGATTAAATATTCTATGCTAAGAACTTAAATAGGATAAATTTGTTAGCTTACTCAATTTCTGCTACTGCATTTACAGCAGTTGCGATCGCATTTTTTACAGCAATATTTCTTTGTTCTAAAATGATATTTTCACCAATAGTACGCCCAGCAACTACACCGCAAATAGCTGCGGCTGCAAATTTATATACTCCTGCCATTTTGAATAGTGTGCCGCATTCCATCTCGTAATTCAAGATATTCAAACGCCGATATTCTTCTGTAATGCCATGCAGCGATCGCATTAAATTTGGATTCGCTGAATCAGTGCGTTCTTGTCCTTCGTAAAAAGTATCAACTGATGCCGTAATTCCTATATAGTGTTCGATCTTTAATTCTCGTGCTGCTTTAACTAAAGCAACTGTGAGAAACGGATCGGCTGCGGCCGGATACTCCACAGGTGCAATGTCATAAGCTGCACCTTGGCGACACAATGCTGCACTGCTAATAACAACACTACCGACTTGTATATAAGGTTGAATGGAACCACAAGTTCCAATGCGAATAATTTGCCGGATTCCGACTTGTACCAACTCATTGACAACAATACTTAATGAAGGCGCACCCATACCACTTGTAGCTGATAAGATACTGCGACCATTAGGTAAGTATCCTACATAGCTATTGAGTCCGCGATTCTCCGACAACACGCGTACATCTTGTAAATAAGTTTGGGCGATTAGATGCGATCGCTCTGGATCGCCCGATAATAGGGCAATAGTGGGAGGCGATGAACCCAAATCATTTTGCCCAAAGCCAATGTGATAAAAGCGTTTATCTGCCATATAGTTGAGATTAGCGATCGCCCCAGCAATATAATATGCTAGGGCATTTTTTAAACTTTACCTAAATCCTCCTTCCCATATCTGAAGTTGTCTTTCCGCTGCAACTATGCAATTGAGATACTTGGGTGGATAGAGAAAATGATCGTAGGCTAATGCCATCTGTCTAGCAGCTTCAGTATATGGCACTCGTCCTATTCCCGTACCCAATCCAGGACAGGCAATGGTGTTAATTTTTTGCCTAGCGTGTTGATTATGCTGGCGAACTGCCAGCAGCATTACCCACATCGCAATATAAGGAATATCTGTCCCAGCAATAATCATCGGAACTCGCATAGTGGGTGTATGAGCCAAAAAAGGATGCTTGTAATGGCCTGTTTCCACAATCATTGATGTTCCCACAGGCTGTTCACCCAAATAATCTTCAAGAATGCGCTGCTGGACTCTTGCCACTAAGGAATGACCGAAAAAACGGATAATTGCCGCATCTATGCCACCATCCATCATTCCGAAAGAGTTAGCAGGGCTGACCATACAATCAAAATCTGGCAACCACTCGAAATAGTTATTCACTATTTCTACATTGGGTAAGTAATTAAAATGCTGTTGAAAGGCTGCACACAACAAAGAGTTAGGAGCTACCAATATCAGTTTCAAGCTTTCATTTCCTCCACTTGAATACCTATTTTAAACGTTACCTATGGTAAACACCAACTGTTTTTCTATATTATCAGCCTGTTTATGTATGCTACATTTTTCATACAAAACATATTACTATTTCTTTTCTACACGGGCAGAATCTACGAACAAAAAGATCCCCAACTTATTAAAGAAGTCGGAGACTTGAGCTTTGCAGTATTTATAAATCAAATAGAATTACTACATATTAGCGATCGCTACTGCCAGAGTTTAAATCATCTGCACCATTTAGCGAATCACTACTATCTAGTTTATTTGGCATTATATTTGAAGCGACTATATTATGAGCTACTTGTTTTTGCAACATATTTAAACTATCTACATCAGTTGATAATTCATTATTAACTGGTTTATATTCAGAGTTATCTCGGTTAGCACCTGCTATTTCTTCTGCTTTGCCGATAAAATCCTTTGCAAGCCTTTCACTAAAACCAACAACGAATGCTATGACAAAAATCAAAGACCTTTGTTGGTCTTGAGATGATTCTTGATTGGTAGTTGGATTTAACTTCAATACACTTGGATTAATAAACATTAATACTATTCCAGAGTTAATTAAAGCTAAAAATAGAACAGCAAATGCTCCTCCAATCATTGGTTTAAAAGCACCAACAAGAAATGGAGTTAGGGGATCAGAATATTTCTTCTTTTGGAATTCTTCAATTCTGATTAAAATACTGATAATACTACCTAATGTTCCTGCCGAAATAGCTAAACTTAACTGGAGAAGAAATTCATTATACTTCGCATTTACAGATTGCCTTTTGCTATATTGTGCATTTAATTCAGCAAGATTACTATTTAGACTTGTTAGCTCTGTACTCTTAAACTCTGCATTTTTTTGTGATATTATACCTAGTTCTTTAATTTCTTCTTTACTTTGTTTCAATTTATTAACATCATTTTCAGAAATAGAATTTTTGTTTTCTGATTTATTTTCTTCTTCAGCGTTGTTTTGAATTTGCTCTACCCGCTTATCTGTATATCTTTGTATATCTTTGATTTCATTTTGTAATGCCTTTTTATTGATATTATAATTATTGTTATTGTAAAAATTAACAGCTTCCGAGAAAATCCAAAGCCCGGCGATAGAAGAAGAAGTAATTCCTCCATATATAAAAACGGCGCTTATTAGCCCAAAAATTACTTTAGTCGTCGTTGATGGTGAACGGTGGACTGATAGAAATGGGTTGATGATAAATCCGGTTACAGGATGTTCATATTTACAAACAATTTGTTCAACGTCAAATCTAATAGCTTGAGCAATATTGATATTCGATGATGATTCACGTAGAGCTTCTATGGCAAAAATTAAAGCTTTAGAAAGTTCAGTCAGTTCTATTTGAATTTTATCCCTATTGTCAGGTAAGTAGAACGGCGTGGAAAAACCAAACTATGTAAAGATAAATAAATACAGAGAATGTATCTACTGAGGTAAGCAAGATATGGGTGCTCGTATAAGGGTATTCTTAACTCGTGAAGATGACAAAACCCTGTTAAACCTAAGAACTGTGGATGTACCACAGAAAGTTAAAGACCGAGCAGAGGTGGTTAGGCTAAATGCACATGGCTGGTACGTGGAAAAAATAGCTGCCCATTTTAATTGGACTCCTCA
>NZ_JACJSI010000124.1 GCF_014698065.1 Nostoc flagelliforme FACHB-838 | reverse complement strand
AATTCTACCTACGAAGACATTGCCAGCAAGTTTTTTGAGCATTTTTTATACATTGCTGATGCCATGAACGGCGTTGGTGAAGCTGAAATCGCGCTATGGGATGAAACTGATGGTTTTTACTACGATGCTCTACATTTACCTGATAGTCATCAATTCCCAATGAAAGTGCGATCGCTGGTGGGGCTAATTCCATTATGTGCCGTGAGCATTTTGGAACCAGAGACCTTAGAACAGTTGCCAGGTTTTAGAGAGCGGACCCAATGGTTTCTGAAAAATCGCCCTGACCTGACCCAAAATATTGCTTGTATGCAGAAACAAGGAATTGGTGAGCGCCGACTGCTAGCGATCGCTTATCCAGATAAACTCCGTCGCATCTTAGAAAAAATGTTAGATGCAACAGAATTTTTCAGCCCTTATGGTATTCGCTCTGTTTCTAAAGTTCATGCGTCTCATCCTTATGCTTTGACCGTAGATGGTCGGGAGTATCGGGTAGATTACGAACCTGCTGAGTCTAGCACAGGAATGTTTGGCGGTAACTCCAACTGGCGCGGGCCAATTTGGTTTCCGATTAATTATCTACTGCTAGAATCACTACAAAAATTCTATCGCTACTTCGGCGACGATTTCAAAGTTGAGTGTCCCACCGGTTCAGGCCAAATGATGACGCTCAAGGAAGTATCAATTGAATTAGCTCAAAGGCTGATCCAAATTTTTCTTGCAGATGCTTCTGGTAAACGACCTTTTTATGGTGGAACAGATAAATTCCAAACTGACGCAAATTGGCGCGACCTGATTCTGTTCAATGAATACTTTCATGGAGATAATGGCGCTGGTATTGGTGCTAGCCATCAAACTGGTTGGACGGGTTTAATCGCCAAATTAATCCAGCAGTGTGCAGAACAGGTGTTGTCAGATTAATTTCGACCTTCTGCGATTCAAGTAATGCTCTGGATATGAACATCTGTCGCATTGCCAGTATTTGGAAACTCATCGGCATCGAATTGTCAATTATGATTATTATCAAACCGAAGGTATTTGTTCTATTGGTTCTGGTGCCGTCGAGTCTACTATCAAACAGATAGATCGGCGATTAAAAATCTCTGGCGCACAATGGTATGAATTGAATGTCTCTCAAGTCCTCAAGCATCGCTGTGCTTATCTTAACGCCCAGCTTTAGAGCCTGTTTAGTTCCTTCGTTCTAACAAAGCTGACATACTCCCGATAGAGTTTCTGGGCAATCTCGTTATTGCTATAGCCTTGAACAATTAACTCCAAGACTTGCAGTTCTCTATTTGTCAATGGATCTGCTTGCAGAATGCTTGCTCTGGATCAATTGTAGAGATCGTCACCGTTTGAGTAGCATTCGGTTTTACCACAGCCGCCGCTCCTTGACGAGTATGCTTGAGAACAATACGAGCGATCGATCGCTGGATGCGAATCCGATTTAGCCACGCCAACTCACACAAGCCCAAGCCAATGCTTTGGAATGGGCAATGGGCAACCAGTAATGAAGGTAAGTTTGCTCACAACCTAATGCAATGGAACCAAGATTTGCTGAGTCGTGACCAAAACGGTCAACTTACTTGTGCTAAGGATGTCAAGCGTTTGGGGGTAATACTGAAAATTGGAGCAAGTAGCAGAAAAGCCTCATCCGGGTTCTGCACGTTATGGACATCACCTAGTAATCAACGCCAGTTTGTATCTAAACCGCGTCTACCTTGAAAACCATAGTTTTTTAGAATTAGAGTAAAGCTCAGAACTCAAGCCACAACCGAATAATACACTCTCCTTCAAAACTCCAGGTTTCAAAATGAACAAGGTTTAGTTCTTTGGATGAGAAAGGTCTCGCCATATAGTCATTAGCACCTAATTTTAGACCAGTGATTCGGTCTGCTACGAATTAATTTGCTAAACGTGCTTTTAAATAGGTTTTATTTTAAACAAAATTTTCTACAAGAATATCTAAAATTATATCCACTATTTTTAAAAAACACATCTAAAAAAATGCTAGTTTTTTCAAAAAAAAGTAGATTGTTTTCAGAGATTTTACTACTTACACTTTTAAATAGAACAGGTACTAATGATAAACAGAAAATAACTCTCCTAAAAAACTCATTAAACCTGGAATTTGTTGAACACAAGGAGAAATAAAAATGGAAAATATTGAAGAAAAGAACTTACCACTTTCCGAGCAGCAAGCTGAAGCTCAAGCTTCAGATGAGTTAAGTGCTGAAGAACTAGAAGCAGTTGCCGGAGGAGGAAATCCTGTTGGAGAAGTCATTGAGGATTTCGGGCAAGGATTTTCAGACGCGCTTACTGACACAAATAGTGGGGAGTCAAACTTGAGCTACCGTGCCGGTAATGTTATCGGAAAAACCGTAGACATTATGACGTAGACATTGTGACCGATATGGGATAGCACTAAGATAAGCGTAAACCCCTGATATTACTGGCTTTTGGGTATAGGGTGTGGGGTGTAGGGAAGGAAGAAGATGTTGTTCTATTTGATGCACTAAAATTCAATTTTCTTAAACACACGAAGCTGCAACCCTACCCACAACACCCTGCCTTGACTAGGTTTATCTTGTCTTAGTGCCATTCGACCGATATGTTTAAAAAAGGGTAAGTGATAAGTGATAGCGCTGCTTAAAAGGTCTACCTCTTGACTGACAAAAGTCGTGGGCTTCACTTGCCCTGGCGGCACTTGATAAACAACCCTCTTGTTGCCGTCAGTTTTTTAATGCAAGCCATTTCACTTCAACACTAACCATAGCATTTGGTGGCAGGTCTAAATCCTCCACCAAATTTTTTCAATCTCCAGTTCAAGCAGAAGTGATTGTCGAGGAATCCTAAATGGTCGAACAAAAGCAAAATTTATTCCGAAAAGAGTCATTAGAGCGTTTATCTTCACCTGAAAGACTAGACCAATTAATGCAGGTGGTCAGTCCTAAAAGCTGGCTGCCTTTAACAGCTTTGGGTTCCTTGGTAGCGATCGCCGTGGTCTGGAGTATCTATGGACGGATTCCCATCACTGTAGAAGGTCAAGGGGTACTAATTTATCCACGCAACGTTTTGCCGTTGCAATCCAAAGGTGCAGGGCAGTTACTTGCTCTAAATGTCAATGTTGGAGATGTGGTCAAGAAGGGAGATGTACTAGCAACAGTTGACCAAGTTGACCTGCGTAAGCAATTACAACTAGCGCGAACTAAACTAGTCCAACTGGAGGATCAGGATCGCAACGCTAGTTTGTTACAAGGGCAGCGTCAGCAGCTTGATGCAAAAGCAATCCAAGAGCAACGCTTAACTCTTGAGCAAAGACTCAAGATTGTGCAGGATTTGACACCCGTGTTGAGGGAGAAAGGGCTAGTGTCAATCGGGCGCGATCGCCTAAATCTACAACGACGCTTACAAACACTCCAAGGGCTGCTTCCTACTCATAAAAAGAGATTAGAAAATCGCCAGAAGCTTTTAAAAGAAGGCGCAATTCCTGATGATGTAGTCTTGGAAGCGCGGCAACAATACGACAATGCGCGTGCAAGCATCGATGAAGCACAATCTCAGTTGAAGCAACTAGACCTTAAGGAAGCAGATGCACAACAGCAATATCTCTCAAATCTGAACGAAATCAAAAACATCCAAGCTCAGTTGCAAGAACAGAACAGTAAAGTAGCGACTTTAGCTCAAGAAGACCTGCAAACTGTAACTACCCGCAAAAATGAGATTCAAGAAGTAAAGCGAGAGATTGCCAAACTAGAACAGCAATTAGGCAATAACAGCCAGATTATCTCTCAACACTCAGGGCGTATTATTGAAATCACTGTGACAACAGGGCAGGTGGTTGATGCCGGAACCCGTTTAGGGAGCATAGATGCAGAAAATCCATCTAGCAAAATGGTTGGCATCACCTATTTTCCGGTTGGAGAAGGAAAAAAAATTCAACCAGGTATGACGTTACAAATTACACCCCAAACCGTGAAGCGGGAACGCTTTGGCGGTATTGTCGGTAAGATTACCACTGTCTCACCATTTCCCATTACCAGAGAAGCAGCCGCTAGTGTAGTGGGTAATCCTGAAGTGGTTGCAGGTTTGGTGGGGGAAAAGCAAGAGGCACTTATTCAAGTATTTGCTGACTTGCAGCCAGATTCTACTACCTTTAGCGGCTACAAGTGGTCTTCTTCTGATGGGCCGCAGCTGAAAATCTCTTCCGGAACGACTACATCTGTGCGAGTCAAAGTGGAAGAGCGATCGCCGATTACGTTTGTTTTACCTATTCTGAGGTCTGTCAGTGGTATCTACTAATCCATCATTAGTGGCACCGATTAATCCTTTGCAGTACCTGCAAAACCTGCTGAAAAATCCAGGTAAGCGGGTAAAGACACCCACGCTTTTGCAAATGGAGGCAGTGGAATGTGGTGCCGCAGCTTTGGGAATTATTTTGGGTTACTATGGTCGGATTGTACCTTTATCAGAACTCCGTGGAGAGTGTGGAGTATCCCGCGATGGCAGCAAAGCTTCTAACGTCCTCAAAGCTGCCAGAAACTATGGACTCCTTGCAAAAGGCTTTAAGAAGGAACTGGATCAACTTCCAGACCTTAGCCCTCCCTATATTGTGTTTTGGAACTTCAACCACTTCTTAGTAGTAGAGGGATTTAGTTCTAGTTGCGTTTATCTTAATGACCCAGGCACTGGGCCGCGAAAGGTGTCCCGACAGGAATTTGACGAGGGGTATACCGGAGTCGTGCTGGTTATGGAACCAGGGGCGGAGTTTGAAAAAGGGGGTCGTAAACCTAGCCTGATTTTATCGCTATGGTCACGGCTAAAGGGTGCTACTGGTGTCTTAATTTACTGTCTGCTGACAGGATTTTTGTTAACACTCGTCGGGCTGGCAGTACCAGTATTTAGTCAAGTGTTTGTAGATGAAATCCTGGTGCAAGGGCGGCAGCACTGGTTGCGTCCGTTGTTATTGGCGATGGCGATCGCAGCAGTCCTCCAGGGAATATTAACACTACTGCGGTTACGTTATCTACGTCGCTTGAAAGTCAAGCTGTCTGTGGGAATGTCCAGCCGTTTTCTGTGGCACATCCTGCGCTTACCTGTTAGCTTCTACGCCCAACGGTTTGCAGGTGAAATTAGTAACCGTACCAGTCTTAACGACCAAGTTGCTGATGTGCTTTCGGGGCGATTGGCGACCACAGTCATTGATGCGGTGATGGTAATTTTTTACGCTTTAGTCATGCTCCAGTATGACTGGGTACTGACTTTGGTCGTAGCTAGTTTTGCTACTGTGAATGTCTTAACCTTGCAATGGATCTCCCGTCAGCGCGTCGATGCTAATCAGCGATTAATCCAAGAGTATGGTAAAGCGGCTGGCGCATCCATAGCGGCTCTCCAAAGTATAGAAACTCTCAAAGCATCAGGGTTAGAATCAGATTTCTTTTCGCGGTGGTCAGGATACTACACCAAGGCGATCAATTCTCAGCAAGAACTAGGGGTGACAAACCAAACTTTCTCAATATTACCTACACTTTTGTCTTCGCTCTCATCAATGGCTTTATTAGTTGTAGGTGGTTTACGAGTGATGGATGGACACCTCAGCATCGGAATGCTTATAGCATTTCAAGGACTGATGCAGAGCTTTTTGCTACCTGTTAATAATCTTGTGAACTTCGGTAGTACTCTCCAGGAAATGGAGGGCAATTTGATTCGCCTAGATGATGTGTTGGATAACCCGATTGATGGAGCAGGGGAGCAGGGGAGTAGGGGAGCAGGGGAGGCAGGGGAGGCAGGGGAGGCAGGGGAAGCAGGGGAAGAAAAAATCTCTTTATCTTCCTCATCTCCTCTGCCTAGATTACAGGGGTACGTCGAACTAGAGAATGTCACATTTGGCTATAGCCGTTTAGATCCGCCTTTGATTGAAAACTTTAGCCTTTCGGTTAAGCCTGGACAAAGGGTAGCTCTTGTAGGCGGGAGCGGGTCTGGCAAGTCTACTATTGCCAAACTAGTAAGCGGACTCTACGAACCTTGGGAGGGAGAAATTTGCTTTGATGGTCAACTTAGAAAGCAGATTCCCCAATCGATATTAACTAACTCTGTCGCTTTGGTGGAGCAGGATATTTTAATGTTTGGCGGAACTGTCAGGGAAAATTTGACTTTATGGGATACTACAGTACCAGATAAAAATCTAGTGCGGGCTAGTAAGGATGCTGCTATTGATGATGTGATTTTCTCCATGTCTGGCGGATTTGATGCAGAGCTAATTGAAGGAGCGGCTAATTTAAGTGGAGGTCAACGACAGCGATTAGAAATAGCCCGCGCTTTAGTTAACAATCCTTCAATCCTGATTATGGATGAAGCTACTAGCGCCTTAGATTCCGAGACGGAAAAAATTATTGACCAGAATCTGCGGCGACGTGGATGTACCTGCCTAATTGTTGCACACCGATTAAGCACGATCCGCGATTGTGATGAAATCATCGTCCTTGAACGGGGAAAGGTGGTACAACGAGGTACTCACGAGGAATTGTGGCAAGTAGAGGGGGTGTACTCACGGTTAATCAGCAGTGAAGAAGGAGCTTAATTATGGTCATTAACCAAGTTAGGATCAAAGATTTGCAGGGGCAACTGTACAGCCTTAAAGGAAATGAACCAATACTGCTAGACGACCCGCAGACAATTTGGGTTGTGCAGTCCGGCTCTGTAGCGTTGTTTGCTGTCACAATTAAAAATGGCATCACGGAAGGAACTCGCCGTTATTTGTTCACTAGCAATCCCGAAGAGGCTCTTTTCGGAACTGCTTTTGACTGTATTCATCAGCATCATCAACTTTTAGTAGTGCCGATGGGAGAAACAGAATTGCTGAAGGTAGATCGAGAATACTTTGAGGAATTAGTTGCTGATGGGGATACCAGAATAGTTTCTTTGGTGGAGGGTTGGGTCGAGCAAATCAACACTACACTTTCCCATATCGCTACCCCAGCAATTCAAGTCCGGGCAGTGGGAGAAGCGCGATTTTCTCTAATTGATGGTCAAACTCTCCAGCCGGAACCAGATGCGATCGCCTGGGTACAAATTCAGCAAGGAAATGTCCGATGGATGGGGCTTGAGGAACTAACTCTAGATCCGACATCGGGAATTTTCCCCCTCAGCGATGGTATATGGTTACAAGCTTACGGGGAGGTTCAGCTTGCCACTCAAACCACAAGCACCATCCGCAACGCAGATATCTTGCTTGAGGGACTTTCCCAGTTTCATACTCAACTGCTGGAATATATCAACTTCCTAGAACAGCAGGAAACCCAAGAAGAACTACAACGGCTTACTGATCGGGAACGTCTCAATCGCCAGGTGACAGCAGAAGCTCTAGGCGAACTAGCATCTTCTTTAGGAACTCAAGAAGCAACCTTTTTCCTGGAAGGTGCGCCATTGTTAGTTGTTGCTGGTGCTGTGGGTAGGTGTTTAGGTGTGAAAATTCGCCCCCCAGCTAAGTCAGAGAACCTCAAGCGGGTGAAGGAGCCATTGGAAGCAATTGTTAGAGCTTCGCGGTTAAGGATGCGACAGATTTTGTTGCGGGATAACTGGTGGCAAAAGGACTGTGGCCCTTTGGTTGCCTACACCCAAGAGGATAACCGACCAGTGGCACTTCTGCCCGTTTCTGTCACTCGCTACGAAATCTTTGATCCAAGCGATGGTACTCGTCTTCCCGTAGATGCTGAAATTGCTTCTACACTAGCACCCGTTGCTTATATGTTTTATCGGTCTTTGCCCGATAAAGTTCTCAACGCTAGCGATTTATTTCGGTTCGCGCTTAAGAATCGTGGCAGAGATATACTAATCGTTTTTTTAACTGGTATTGCCGCGACACTGCTGGGTATGCTCACACCGCACGCCACAGCCATTTTAATTGACAACGCCATTCCAGATAGCGATCGCGGATTATTACTACAAGTTGGTTTGGGGTTGCTGGTTGCAGCTTTTGGGACGGCAGTATTTCGCCTGTCTCAAGGATTTGCCCTCTTGCGCGTGGAAACAATTTCCGATGCCTCCACCCAAGCTGCTGTGTGGGATCGGCTGCTAAACTTGCCAGTATCGTTTTTTCGCCAGTACAGCACAGGGGATCTTCAGTCCCGTGTAACATCAATTAGTACAATCCGTCGCCTACTAAGTGGCACAACCCTGATTACTCTAATCACCGGTCTGTTCTCATTATTAAACTTGTTGCTCTTGTTTTACTACAGCTGGAAATTAGCTTTAGTCGCTGTAGCTGTAGCAGTAGTTGTTGTAGCTGTGACGACTCTCTCTGGTATGCTCCTCGTCCGCAAAGTTCGCCCACTGCTAGAAATCAAGGGAAATATCTTTGGGCAGACAGTACAACTAATCAACGGCATTTCCAAACTGCGTGTGGCTGGGGCCCAGGAACGCGGTTTCGCTTCTTGGAGTAAAAACTATAGCCGACAAATAAAACTGGAACTCAGCACCCAGAACGTTGAAGACGGTGTGGCACTTTTCAATACAGTCATGCCTACGGTAACTTCTGGCATCCTGTTCTGGTTTACCATCCAACAGCTTCAGGAGGCTCAGACGACAGGTGCGATCGGGCTAACAATTGGGACTTTCTTAGCTTTTAACAGTGCGTTTGGTACTTTTATTAAAGGTGCTACAGACGTAAGCAATACAGTTACTGGCGCTTTGCAAGTTGTCCCTCAGTGGAAACGCGCTCAACCAATTTTAGAAACTATACCAGAAGTTGATCTTAATAAAGCCGATCCTGGTAAGCTCATGGGCAAAATCGCTGTAGATCATGTCACATTCCGCTACCGACAAGATGGCCCTCTGATCTTAGATGATGTCAGTCTGTATGCCGAGCCTGGAGAGTTTATTGCACTTGTAGGCGCTTCTGGGAGCGGTAAATCTACTATATTTAGATTGCTATTGGGGTTTGAGACTCCTGAAGATGGCACTGTCTATTATGATGGTCAAGATTTATCTGGGTTGGATGTTGAGGCAGTGCGCCGACAGTTAGGTGTCGTTCTGCAAAATGGCCGGATTATGTCAGCTTCTATTTTCGATAATATTGCTAGCGGCGCTCAGATTACACTCGATGAAGCTTGGGAGGCAGCGCGGATGTCTGGGTTTGCTGACGATGTTGCAGCCATGCCAATGCAAATGCACACCGTAATTAGTGAAGGAGGTGGCAATCTCTCTGGAGGACAACGACAACGGTTATTGATTGCTCGCGCTCTAGCATTAAAACCCCGCATTTTATTATTCGATGAAGCTACCAGTGCGCTTGATAACAAAACCCAGGCGATTGTCAGTGAAAGCTTGGATAAGTTACAAGTTACTAGGATAGTTATTGCTCACCGACTTAGCACCATCCGCAACGCTCACCGTATTTATGTACTGCAAGCAGGCCGGGTTGTACAACAGGGAAATTTTCAAGAACTAACTGCTGTTGATGGGCTATTTGCCCAGTTAATGGCTCGGCAAATGGCGTAGTTACTTGAGATTAGCGCCTGAAGGGGTGACTTATAAAATATCTTCTTTTCTCTCTCCGTCCTAGGGTTTATAAATTATTTTTTTAAATCCAGATTTCGCAGGTGCGTAGCGTAGCCCACCGCAGGCATCGCAAATGCTGGATTTTTGAAAATTGGCCTAAATGCTACATTTTAGAAGCATGACAGCATCAACATTCGATCTGCGCACCAATTAGCTTACTCAAAGCTTTTAACTCCTCACCTCTTTCTTGACAAGAGGCAGCAGCCTATTTAGAATACATTCCCAGTCTTTAGACTGGGAACGAGGCAACACAAGCCTTTCGGCTTTTCTCAGTGCCATTTTAGTCAGAATCAATCAGTCGGGGATTCAGTCCAGCTACTGTTTGCGAATGTACAAGTTAGCTAAATAGTTTTGTGAGGAAAACCGATTATTTCACAGGTCATTTTTAGGAACTTCCTCACGAAATTCTATGAGCAATTGCATAGTTTCCACTACCAAATCACGTAAATCCCGATTGAGCACTACAGTGCTTTGAGGGCCAAACCAGCGGTCAAAAATAGTGACATATCGCGGATTCCCATTGACGAATCCTTGCATGAACTTGACCAGAGAATAGTTGACTGTATCCAAGAATTTCGAGTTATTTTCTGGCACCATGCAAGCGATACCTTCTCGTGAATAGGGGCGATCGGGTACGATCGCAAAATCATCTGGATTTTTTTGCTGTTGCAACCATCCTTCTAAAAGAATGCTATCGGATGAGAAAGCATCAATAGTACCTTGTTGCAAAGCTGTGTATCCCTCTGCCCTAGTCTTAAAATACACCAGTTTAGCTTGCGGTTGTACATGAGCGATCGCCTGCTCATTTGTGGTTCCCGCCAGCACACCAATTTCCTTACCAATAAGGGATTCAGGAGAACCTAAATTACTTCCTTTCTTAACTAATAATTGGGTTCCAGTCACACCATAACTTACAGAGAAATCTACTTTTTTATCTCGCTTCCATGTAAAACTACTAGCATCACATACAATATCAACTTGTTGATTAACTATTTTATTAATCCGCTCAGAGGGGCTAAGGCCAACTAATTGTAGTTTAATTTTTTTTCCTAGGTCTTTTTCTAACTGCTTTTTAATCAGAGTCAGCATATCTACAGAATAGCCATTTAACTTTCCTTGACTATCCACATAGGCAAAAGGTAGCGCATCTCTACTAGTCCCGGCTGTTAATACCCCTGTTCTAGCTACTTTTTTCATTACAGTTTCAGCAGATACCATATTAGGTATGAGTGTTGCAAACATGAGGCTTAAAATCGGAATAGCAATTTTTTTATACATAAGCTTTAAGAGTAGGTCATTTTTTCAAAAATCAAATCTGTCAAACTCAGGAATTTACACTATCGAGTAGATAGTAAAATTATATAGTAACTATTCTTTACATTAGGCATCTTTCATCAATTTTTTGCTGTTTTAGTTGATTTGGAAGATGCTGTTGCAGACGAATTATCCTTACCATTTGCCTATTTAATTAGTCACTATACACCTGCGGTAAATGACGCTTTTTGACCTCGACGCGCTACTGTTGAGTCTCTAACAAATAAATTAATGCCTCTACTAAAGTCTGATTCTGTTCATCAGTGCCAATGGTAATTCTTAATTTGTCATCTAGTCCAGGCTGCTTAAAGTAACGGATTAAAATTCCCCGTTCCTTCAATTTTTGATAGAGATATTCTGCATTTCCTTCTTTTGGCCGTGCCAGCAAAAAGTTAGTTTGAGAATTCCAAATATGAAAACCTAATTGTTTTAATTCTGTTGCTAACTTAGCCCGTGATGCCTTAATCTTTGCTACACAAGCATTTTTATAAGCTTGGTCGGTGATGGCAGCTGTGCCAATTGCACAAGCGATCGCATCAATGTTATAGCTATCTTTAACCTTAAACAATCCCTGCAAAAGTTTGGGATTCGCCACACCAAAGCCCAATCGTAATCCTGCCAACGAATACCCCTTAGAAAGTGTCCGAATAACGATCACATTTTCGTATTCTTTTACCAAAGCCAATGCATTTTCTTCGGTAAAATCTATATATGCTTCATCAATCACCAATACTCCAGATAACTGGCTAGCTAATTTTCGCAAGTCATCTGTTGTCACTACGTGCCCTGATGGACTATTGGGCGACGCAATGAATGTCACCGCCCCATTAGCAATAACTAGTTCTTCCAAGGGTAAGCTGTAGTCCTGATTGTAGGCTATCTCAGTAATCTTCGCAGCTTGCATTTCTGTCAACGTGCGATACAGCACGTAAGTTGGAATCGGGTAAACTACTTTTTTCCCAGGTTCTACACAGGCTCGAATGATCACGCTCAACAATTCGTCACTACCATTTCCCACAATTATCCAATCACTAGGAACTCTTAAAACTTTACTTGCAGCTTGCCGGAACTCCCCACCGAAAGGTTCTGGATACCGCCGCAACCACTCACCATCGATATTTCGCAGCACAGCTAATGCTTTAGGGGAAGGAGGATAGGGGTTTTCATTGCTGTTAAGTTTAATTATCTGTGTACCGCGTTGGGGCTGTTCACCGGGAACATAGCTAGCCATTGCATCAACATTGGAGCGAAAGTATTTGGTCATAGGGCATTGGGTGGGATGTCTAAAACGGGCTACGCCTACGCAGATGGCGTATCTTAAGCAAATTCTAAGGGGTTTCCGGGACTGGGAAAGAGTCTTTTTTCCAATTTGTTTGGGGTTTTAATCCCCATCAAAATTGTCCCAGTCCCCAGTTCAACCCATAATTTATGACAATATCATGCTGTACTAGAGTTTAGACTAAACTCTAGTACAGCATGAAAATAAATCATCAAACACAATATATTTGACGGTTATGTAAGCACTAAAAATTTGAGTAGTAATTACTGTATATCCTACCTTTGTCTTAATTTTCTATGAAACTAGTTCATATCCGACGCGCGTTAGCGTTCGCGGAGCGTCTCGTAGAGAAGCTCGCCGCAGGCATCGCTATATTCCAAGTATTAAAAGAAATAACTGAAATCTGCTGTCAATGGCGTAGACAAAAGCTGCCACTGTATTTGTTCTTGGCGATGTGTTTCAACCTAGTGGTTGCACCTATGGTCTATGCAGCTACTGGTGAACAACTTTCCCGCAGTCAATCTTGGGGATTGGGGCTGTTAGGACTGGTGACACTAGGGCTTTCTATCTATTTATTTTTTGTAATGTTTGTACCGGAGAAATTTTAATGAGTTTTGCATACGAAGCAAAAAATTGTGTATTTTTGAACGTGGGTTCCCTTCCGCCTTCTGAATGGCGATCGCATCGAAATGGAGAAAGGGGAAAGAAAAAACCTTTACCCTTTACCCCAAACCCGATTCCGAGTTAAAAATGCACAAAGCGAGAAGTATTGTCACTCACCCCGCCAGCCGATACATAATCACCTTTCCTTTCCAATTTTCTTCCACAAATACCAAGTACTCACCATTTGAACGCCGAAAAGCGCGGATACCATAAGGTATATCAATCCAGCCACTTTCGCCTCCAACTTCTGGGCCTGGTTTTAACTTGTGTACTTGCGCTCCTGTCGCGGCATTGTAGACATATACCTCTGCGGTTTTAAATGTCACGGCAAATACATTGTCTCCCGCCACACTTATTGCAGCCGTAGCTACTTCGCGTTTGCCAGTGGTGTCGTAAGGAATTACAATCCGCCAGCGAGGAGTACGATTTCCTTGACTCCAATTGTCAAAACGAGCAATCTCAGATCCAGCAACTTTTGTATCGTCGCCGAAGGCGGGGTGATCTACTGTGAAGCCTGACAAATACATAGTATCTGTTTGGGGGAAATATTCGAGCCGCCGTAAGTCGTTAAATATGCTGGGAGTAGTTTGCTTTTCCATCGAACTATAGCTGTAGATGGGGTTGCCTTTAGAATCTATTCCCTGTAAAGGATAGTGCCGGATACCAGTGCCATCTTGTGTTCGCAAAGCTTTCCAAACATCTCCTTTGCTGTCTACCCACCAACCGCCAATATAAGGATAATCTTTGCTGATATCATATTCGTTCTTTTCAAAAGTACCGTTACCGTTACCGTCGCGCCAAATCCATTCCCCTTGTTTTGGTTGATGCGGTGGCCAAGTTCCGGTTATTGATTTTTTATCGCCATTAGTACCAACAAACATTCCGGCTGGGATGGCAATTTTACCATCTGTAGCTGGATTAAAACGATATATTTGCAGAAAGCTGCTATACATATCTGTGAGGAATAAAAACGGTTTCCCTTGGATGCGGCGAAAAAAGGTTCCATCTGGTGATGTATGCAGACGTGGATCTTGAGGATATTTGAAAGCATTTAAGGTGTAAGCTTTGTAAGTCCATTGCTTACCAGCAGGCTTACTGTAGTCCATCAAATAATGTTCTTGTTTGGTGAATAAATCTACACCATCAGTTTTAGGATCTGCATCTGCATTATCGACGAATATCAATCCCAGCGATCGCCATATTAGTTTTCCCGATGGCGAAAATTTCCGCAAATCTGTTCCTGATTTGTTGAAACCATTACTATTTATATAGATATTGCCTGAAGCATCTGTACCGACTCCGGTAAGTCCATAAAGTTTCAAATCTCGAACTTCACCAGGAACTCCTGCATAGATTCCACCTTTAGAGCCAAAACTCCCCACCTGTACTGGCTGGCTTTTAATATCGTAAATCAACATTTGCTGACGTGGGCCATTTTCTGCCACTAACAGCTTACCTTGATGATTAATAGCGATCGCAGTTGGTTCAACAACATCTGCAATCTGTTGGGGCAATTGCTTGCCATTTTGGGAATAATGTAAAATTTTCGCAGGCTTACCACCATTTTTGCTTTGAATAATCCACAGAGTTTTTTGTGGATCAATAGTTATTGTTCCCGGATTAGGAACGGTAAAGCTGCGGAGTTCTTTCATCGTATCAGTATCATAGACACGAATGCGGTTAGCAGCAAAATCACTCACATACAACTCATTTTCTACAGTTGCTAATCCAGTGACTTCACTTTTAGTACTGGTAATCAACATACTTTTATCCCTGCCACGCCCATTTGGAAATGGCGCAGGTTTCCCTAACAAGTCATAGCGTCTAACGCAATACCAAGTTGTTCCTTCTGGTGGGTAATCTTCTTTTTTATTACCGCCCGCTCCCTGAGTCATGGCAATATAAGCATATTTACTATTGGCTGTTACAGCTTTGCCACCACCACGACTCCAGCCGTGAGTATCCTCAAGGGAACCAATAACCTTACCATCTTTATATATTCCTGCCTCTTTTCCCGCCTCATCCCAATAGCTGTTGGTATAAACTGTGCCATCAGGTGCAACATACATTGCCTCAATATTGTTTTGTACTCGCAGATTTCCACTGCCAACAGTATTACCTATCCATGATGTTTTGTAAGTAAGTGCGGCTATTTCAGTACTTTTTTGTACCAGCAAATTTCCACTGTCAATCCTATTACTTGTCCACAATCCTTTGTCTGTAAGCGTGGGTGTTTCAGCATTGTTTTGTACCAGCAGATTTCCACTGTCAATCCTATTACCTGTCCACAATACTTTGTCTGTAAGTGTGGGTGCTTCTGTTGTCGCCCAGTCTGTTGTAATTCCAAAAGCAGTAACAATAACTGCAACAGTCAGACTAAGTAAAAAGTTAAAAGTTTTACTTTTTTGTAAATATCTAGATTTAGATAGCTTTTTGATGTGCTGATTGAGCTTTTGACGGAGTTCTTCTAACTGCGTCAGTAATCTATTTATCATATATTTTTTCAGCTTTTAATTATTTATATACAATTAAAATTTATGAAATCAGCACAAAATATAACTATTTTCAAAGTAATCTATAAACAGGTTATCTAATGAGATACCAAGAAAAATCATCGGGATGAAAAACTTACTATTTACATAAACTTTATAAAAGCCACATAATTATTTATTTGTTTTAGTCAATATATAAAATAACATTTTTAACTGTATTAATATTTACTTAAATTTAGATATATATTGTAAATATTAATACAGTTTTGATTGTTTATCAGTAATTTTTTCCTTTCCCTACCTACTGTTGAGCTTGTTGAATTGCAGGTATCATAAGTAGGTAGGTCGGTGTGAATATTTATCATCAGGTTCCGGCATAAGGCGGGAGGGAAGAAGGTTTTAGTTCACTTAACCTTTATTAACATAGTTTGTTTTTTTCCAGATGTTCTACTTATATATTTTTACTTATGTTATTTAGTTAAGAAAAATACAAGTTTAAATTCATTATTGACGTTGGCATATAAATAGTTTATAAATTAGTGTCCCATCAAAATTATTATTAGTAATGTTTATTTGAAAATTATAGTAATTAATGGGATATATAATGCTGTAGTATCAATTTATAAATTGCCTTTAGAGGATGTTGAAAAATCCTCTTGTCGGTATCAGAAGTTTTAGATCCCCCTAAATTCCCCTTAAAAAGGGGGACTTTGATCAAAAAAGTAAAGGTTCAAAACCTCGTCCGCAAGTGGCGCGTTCGCGGTAGCGTCTCGTAGAGAAAAATCCTTGTATCTCAAGGTAAAAAACCCCACTCCTTGCGGGTGGCTGAGTTTAATTGCGTTAGCGTAGCGGGGCGTAACCGATTGCGAATTACGAATTGGATTTATAGGAAACATATCGATGAAAAATAATAAAGAAAAAAGTTTTGCATCTGCATCTATTCTCACTTTGGGATTAGGCTGGTTTCCCAAAAGCCCTGGAGGATTAGAAAGGTATATTTATGAGCTAACTCATAAATTAGCAGCAAATAAAGACCAAATTGAATTATGCGGAGTTGGTTTACCAGAGGCTGAACTAAATTCACCGATAAAGCTAACTAACTTGGCTTCTCCTGATAGCGCTATTTGGCAAAGGTTATGGTCGATTCGCACTAATTTTCAGAAAACAAGAACAAGCAAACCAGATGCTATCAATTTGCACTTTGCATTATATAGCTTTCCGATTTTAGATATTTTACCGAAGGGCGTACCAGTTACTTTTAACTTTCATGGCCCTTGGGCTTCTGAGAGTCAGCAAGAGGTAGTTAATAAAAACTTTAGTCTTTTAATCAAACACTGGTTAATAGAAAAAAATACTTATAATTGCTGCGATCGCTTCATTGTTTTGAGCAAAGCTTTTGGTAATATTCTATATGATAAATATCAAGTACCGTGGAGCAAAATTAATATTATCCCTGGCGGAGTTGATATTAACTGGTTTCAACCAAATTTATCACCCCAAGAGGCTTGTGCAAAGCTAGGTTGGCCTAATAACCGCCGGATTATATTTACATCACGCCGCTTAGTACATCGAACAGGGGTTGGCAAATTATTGCAAGCTCTAGCTATAATTAAGCCCAGAATACCAGATGTTTGGCTAGCGATCGCAGGTCGTGGTCACATCCAAGCTGCACTACAACAACAAGCTAAAGAATTAGGTTTAGAGGACAATGTTAAATTTTTAGGTTTTCTACCTGATGAACAATTACCTATAGCTTACCAAGCTGCTGAATTGACTGTCATGCCTAGTCAATCTTTTGAAGGATTTGGATTAGCAATAGTTGAATCTCTAGCCTGTGGAACTCCTGTTTTATGTACTCCAGTTGGGGGAATGCCAGAAATTTTATCAGAATTTTCACCTGATTTAATTACTACTTCAATAGAAGCCTCAGCTATTGCTGAAAAATTAGAGCAGGTGCTTTTAGGAAATATCCCCATACCTTCACGACAAGACTGTCGCCAATACGCAACTACACACTACGATTGGAATCAAATTGCGCAACAAGTACGAAATATTTTATTAGCTTAAACAAGTGATTGTAGTAGATGGTTAGGGGTGCTACGTAGGCAAAATTAGATAAAATAGAGGTTTAATGAGAATTCTTTTTTTAGACCAAAGTGGTAAACCAGGCGGTGCCGAATTATGTTTAATAGATATTGCTAAACCGTATGGCGTTGGCTTTGCCGGCCGTAGGCATCGCGCTTTAGTAGGTTTATTTGCAGATGGATCATTTAAAGATTTACTACAGCAAAATAATATTCCGGTAGAGGTTCTTGCAACTCAAGCAATCCAAGTTCGCAAAGAAAGCAGTTTGCTACAAGGATTAAAGAGTCTCGGACAACTTGCACCTTTGATTACTAAAGTAGTTAAAATATCGCGTGAATACGATTTAATCTACGCTAACACCCAAAAAGCATTAGTTGTAGGAGCATTAGCAAGTCTTTTCAGTCGTCGTCCTCTAGTTTATCATTTACATGATATTCTTTCTCAAGAACATTTTAGCCAAACTAATCTTCGCATCGCTGTTAACTTAGCTAATCGTTTTTCATCATTAGTAATTGCTAATTCTCAAGCTAGTAAAACAGCCTTTGTGCAAGCAGGAGGACGACCAAACATCGTCGAAGTTGTTTATAACGGCTTTGATCCAAAAACTTATCAAACTGATGAATCTGAGATTCATAAATTACAGCAAAACTTAGGAGTAGAAGGAAAATTTGTAGTCGGACACTTTAGCCGTCTTGCACCTTGGAAAGGGCAGCATATTTTAATTGATGCCCTTGCCAAATGTCCGCCAGAGGTTACAGCAATTTTAGTGGGTGATGCACTGTTTGGCGAACAAGATTACGTCCAAAAGTTGCACCAGCAAGTTGCTCAACTGGGGCTAGAAAACCGCGTCAAATTTTTAGGATTTCGTTCTGATATTCCTCAGTTAATGGCAGCTTGTGATTTAGTGGCACATACCTCTACTTCTCCAGAACCCTTTGGTAGAGTGATTGTTGAGGCAATGCTATGTGGAAAACCTGTGGTTGCAGCCAAAGCTGGGGGTGTAATGGAATTAGTAGAACATGGACATAATGGTTTTTTAGTAACACCAGGAAAACCCCAGGAACTTGCACAAGTAATTATCACCTGTCTTCAGGAGACAGAAATAACTGCAACTATAGCCAATAATGCCCGGACTACTGCTAGTGAGCGTTTTGATGTTGCAATTATCAATCAGCAAATTGCCCAACTATTGTCCCACAGAGTATAGTCAATACGGTTCGGTTAAGCCCAAAATCAGGTAAGGTGAGGGTTATTCCCTGAATGCACTGATGTTGAATGCAACTCAAAGAATTCTCACTGATCTCACCTGTAGTCGAATCA
>NZ_JACJSI010000123.1 GCF_014698065.1 Nostoc flagelliforme FACHB-838 | reverse complement strand
TGGCGGGTATGATGCATTTGATAGATGCTGGTTTATCATTGTCTACTTTTACACTTACATCCTCGCACGTATTTTCTCTTAATCTTTTTCAAAAATCAAATAGGATTCCTATATAAGCTGAGGTTAACGTAAGGATAATGGTTAATAATATCGTATTTCTAATGCTATAACTGGGAATTAAGATGTATTAATGGTCGAATATGTTATTGAGCAGACAAGAAACAGAATTCTACTTAAAAGACTTAGAAACACCAATCGGTAAAGCGATTAATTTAACACTTGCCTCTTTGGTGCTAATATCATCAGGAATTTTTGTGGCGGAAACATATAATATTCCTGATTCTATGCGGTTTAAGTTGAATCTGGCTGATACTGCGATTGTCATTATCTTCGCCGTGGAATATTCACTCCGTCTGTGGAGTGCAGAAAACAAAATTAAGTATATTTTTAGCTTTTATTCAATTATTGACTTAATGGCGATTTTGCCATTTTTTATCGGAATGGTGGATATTAGCTTTATCCGCCTACTAAGATGGTTTCGGATTTTACGATTAATTAGATTTATTGATAGAAAGTTTTTATTCGCCAGTATCAGCACCGAAGATGGCATGATTTTTGCGCGAATATTATTTACATTATTTGCAATTGTTTTTATTTACTCTGGTTTAATTTATCAAGTCGAGCATCAGGTTAATCCTGAAAATTACGGCACATTTTTGGATGCCTTTTATTTCTCTGTTGTCACAATGACAACTGTGGGATTTGGTGATGTTGTTCCAATTTCGGAATTAGGGCGTTTGCTAACAGTATTGATGATTTTCACCGGAATTGCACTGATTCCTTGGCAAGTAGGGGATTTAATTAAGCGTGTGGTGAAAACTGCTAATCAGGTAGAAACAGTTTGTTCAGGTTGTGGTTTGACTTTCCATGATGTAGATGCTGGGTTTTGTAAAAGGTGCGGGACTAAGTTACCTAGTCGCAGGGTTGATTGAAATGCGATCGCATCCACGTTGAGATCCTCCTACATCTGCTCCAAATTACTGCAAATAATACAACGCCGCATTTTGCTCATATTTCCATCACATTTATTGTTCATAATTTTGCTGATCAGCTAATCACCAAATAGCTAATAATCAATCTTGGTGTAAACAAAATGACAGCAACATCTGAAAACATCATCCAGCCACATGAATGGCACAATTTACCTGCATCTAAGGTAGCTCAACATTTAGACGCAAATCTAGAAACAGGTTTAACTTCAGATGAGGTGGTGAAACGGCAAGAACGTTTTGGTGCCAATGAACTTAAGGGAAAACGTGGAACCAGCCCAGTATTAAGATTTTTGTTGCAATTTAACCAACCGTTATTGTACATTTTGCTGATTGCGGGTGCAATCAAAGCCTTAATCGGACAATGGGTAAATGCTTGGGTAATTTGGGGCGTAACCTTAATTAATGCAATTATCGGTTTTATTCAAGAATCGAAAGCCGAAAGTGCGATCGCAGCCTTAGCTTCTTCAGTACAAACCAATGCAACTATCCTTCGCAACGGTCAAAAGGTACAAGTTCCCTCAACGGAGTTAGTACCGGGGGATTTAGTACTACTTACTTCTGGCGATAAAGTACCAGCCGATTTACGTTTGATAAAATCCCGAAATCTGCAAGTTAATGAATCAGCACTCACGGGTGAGTCAGTCGCTACCGAAAAAAATACACAGCCATTGAATACAGATACAGCCTTAGCTGAACGCCTCAACATGGCTTATGCTGGTAGCTTTGTTACCTTTGGTACTGGTAGTGGGATTGTGGTGGCGATCGGAGAAGCCACAGAAACCGGGCGCATCTCCCAACTTATTGAGCAAGGAACGAGCCTGAAAACTCCCTTAACTCGAAAATTTGATAAATTTAGCCGCACCTTGTTATACATCATTCTCGGCATCGCGGCGTTGACATTTGCAGTCGGGCTGGGATACGGCAATACCTGGGCAGAAATGTTTGAAGCGGCTGTTGCCTTTGCTGTGAGTGCGATTCCTGAAGGATTGCCTGCTGTAGTAACAGTGACACTAGCAATCGGGGTTTCGCGGATGGCGCGACGACATGCGATCGTTCGCAAATTACCAGCAGTGGAAACTCTTGGCGGTGCTACAGTTATCTGCTCTGATAAAACTGGAACGCTAACCGAAAACCAGATGACTGTGCAAGCAATTTATGCAGGTGGTGAACAATATACAGCCACTGGCACAGGATATGCACCAGAAGGAGAAATTTTATTAGATGAACAGCCAATAGATTGGCAGAATCTCCCGGCTTTAGTAGAATGTCTCAAAGCAGGCTTGTTATGTAATGACTCGTATCTAGAACAAAAGGAAGGACAATGGCAGGTTTTTGGCGATCCGACAGAGGGAGCATTGATAGCTGTTGCTGATAAAGTTGGACTGCATCGCAGTAACTTAGAAGCCCAAATGCCCAGACTAGATGTCATCCCATTTGAGTCTGAGTTTCAATATATGGCAACTTTGCATGAAAATGCGAGTAGAGAAAATTCTTCACGAGCTAGAACTATTTACGTTAAAGGTTCGGTAGAGGCAATTCTTAAACGTTGTCAGCAGATGTTAAATACTGAGGGAAACCTTACCCCTGTAGATACAGAAACCATACATCAAGAAGTGGATGTGATGGCAAATCTTGGTTTACGGGTACTAGCTTTTGCGAATAAATCTGTATCCCATGCTCAAGATTCACTCGATCATGCAGATATCGAAAAGGATTTGGTTTTCTTAGGATTGCAAGGGATGATCGATCCGCCTAGAACCGAGGCTATCAAGGCAGTAGAAGCCTGTCAAAATGCTGGTATTCAAGTCAAAATGATTACAGGCGATCATGCTGTGACTGCAAGAGCGATCGCTCAAAGTATGGGCTTCAATAAAAATGGCGAAGTTCTCGCTTTTACAGGCAGTGAACTTGCTCAAATGGATAAATCAGAACTGGCTACAGCGATAGAAGATGGGGCAGTCTTTGCCCGTGTTGCACCAGAACAGAAACTTCGCATCGTTGAAGCCCTGCAATCAAAAGGAGAGGTTGTTGCCATGACTGGGGATGGTGTCAATGATGCACCAGCCTTGAAACAAGCAGATATTGGTATTGCAATGGGAGGTGCTGGTACAGAAGTAGCCAAAGAAGCCTCAGATATGATTTTGACTGATGATAACTTCGCTTCAATAGAAGCCGCCGTCGAGGAAGGGCGGACTGTTTATCGAAATTTGCTCAAAGCGATCGCCTTCATCCTACCCGTTAATGGTGGCGAATCGATGACGATTTTGATTAGTGTATTATTTGCCAGAGAATTGCCCATTTTATCTTTACAAGTTTTGTGGCTGAATATGGTAAATTCCATTGCCATGACTGTACCTTTAGCCTTTGAGCCAAAGTCTGAACGGGTAATGCAACAATCACCACGCAGCCCCCGCGAACCATTACTTTCTAAAAGTTTAGTCAAGCGGATTCTGATAGTTTCTCTCTTTAACTGGATTTTGATTTTTGGTGTATTTGAATGGATACGACAAACTACAGGAAATATCGATTTAGCCCGAACAATGGCAATTCAGGCTTTGGTAGCTGGGAGAATTTTTTATCTTTTAAGTATTAGTCAATTAGGAATGGCTCTAGTTAATACGATTCGGGGAGTCAGACAGACATTTAGCGATGCCTCAGCAATTGGGATTGGTATCGCTACTACGATAATTTTGCAGATTATTTTTAGTCAGTGGAACTTAATGAATAACTTATTTTCTACTGCCCCACTGAATTTAAATCAATGGTTGATTTGCTTCCTTATAGGATTGCCAATGATTGGAGTATCAATTATAGTAAATCGTTTCGACCCTCTCAACTGATTTACTCTCCTAACCCAATCCCTAATCCCAAATTTGCTGGCACATTCTCAGGCACTACCCATAAGTAAAGGGTTGCGCCGTTTACTCGGATCACTCGTTTTGGTTTCCACTCACCCATATCAAAGCTGTGGGAAACAATGCGAGTGCCTGGTTTCAATTCTTTTAATAATTTGGGTCGTAGTTTTACGTTCAGATCGGGTAGCAAGTAAAGCGTTACTACTGTTGCCTGTTTTAAGTCAGTTTGAAACAGGTTTTGTTCGTGAAAATCTACGCGATCGCTTACTCCGGCTTTTTGAGCATTAGTACGGCTTTTTTGGACAAAATGTGGATTAATTTCTACACCAACAGCACGATGAGCATTATATTTATGCACAGCAGTAATAGGAATTCGCCCATCACCGCTACCTAAGTCATAGACTATATCCTTGCTGTTAACTTTTGCTAGCTTCAGCATAGCGTCTACTACTTTTTGTGGTGTTGGGACATAAGGTACATCTGCTCGGCTTACTTGAGATTTAATTATTGAACCAGGCTGCTGTTGCTCTGCCTCAAAATTGCGTTCTAAGGTACAACTAGAAACGCTAAATATAGCACTAACCCCAGTAACAAATAACAGTAGATGTTGTTTAGCAATCATGATTTTGATGTTTGTCAACAATCATAATCAACTCTCTATTTTTAATTAACTTTACTTTCGTTGTGAAATCTTAGAAGACTTAATTTTTGTTATGTTTTGTAACGGCTGATAATCACAACAACTAATTGCTGCTTTTGTGAAAAAAATAGAAGGATTTACCGCACACTTGAGATAGCTGTTTTTTGAAAAAAAATGACAATTTGTACAGGGGAAATCATCTAAATTATTTATATTTTCAGGTTGATGAGACAGTTTGAGCTTATGAAAAATAACTATCCCGCCCATTATTAACAATATAAAAGGAGCCAAAATAAAAGATAGATTTGAAGTTGCTACAGTATTTGTATTCTCTCCAACCAGCTTTTCGCCCTCACGCTTTTCTGTAGTCAAACTTATTC
The DNA here is from genome assembly GCF_014698065.1 of Nostoc flagelliforme FACHB-838. Lineage (GTDB taxonomy): Bacteria > Cyanobacteriota > Cyanobacteriia > Cyanobacteriales > Nostocaceae > Nostoc > Nostoc flagelliforme_B. The sequence continues at coordinate 13,853 of NZ_JACJSI010000123.1, read as the reverse complement.
TAGATAGGTTTGTTTGAGTCAGATTTAACGGCTCAAGGCTTAAGTGTTCTGGTATATCTTGTCCTAAAATTTCATTTGCTTTCATGTCATTTACCTTTTATAAAATTCACTTGTTCATGTTTTGTTAGCTTTTTAAATAAAATTGGCTATAAGCGCAAATTATTTAGTATTTAAACTTTTTAAATTATTTATGATAAATTTAGTGATAATTAAATTTACAACAAGAATGTGATCAAAAAGTGACAGTAAGACAGTCATTTTGTCAGTAGCAAAACTTTGTTGATCCCCCAACCCCCTTAAAAGAAGGGCTTTAATTCCGGTTCCCCTCTTAAAAAAGGGGGGTTAGGGGGGATCTGAAAGTGTCTAAAGTTACAGTAAAATACTTTTCAAACAACCTCTAAAATTGGCATATATGATATGGTAGATTTGTGTTAATTCATTTTTGACTACTAACATCAATTCTGTATTAAGATCGTCTCCGGCTCCGCAACTGAATTTTGGTGTAAATGTAGGGTTCACAAAAAACAGTGTAAGTCATGAATATATTTATGAGTAGCTTAGTCTTATTATTAATGGGTTTTGGAACTTTTTTCTTGGCTTTCAATACTAAAAACGAAATTAATCGCATTACTGCGATGATAAGCGGGACAATTCTTTTGATTTGGGGCTTGGCTCTAGCTCCCTTGGCATTTCAATTGCTAATTGAAATTGTATCAGTTTTAGCAGCTTTTTCTGTTTGTATGCGTTGTTTGGGTTGTGGTTATAACCGCGATTGATTTTCAACTAACTTGATAAATTATAAGTTTTCTGACATCTTCAAGAGATAAATTAAATAACTGAGCAGTCATCACTTCTAACATATTAACTTCAGTGACTGGTAGCATAAAATTTAACTTTTTTAGAGCATTATTGGCAGTTCTCACCTCAACCAAGCTAAATCCTTGCTTTTTTTCAATTTTAGCTTTGATTGCTATCAAACTTAGTGGAATTTTTATTTGTATTTGTTGATTACGTTCTAGTTTTTTGATTTGAGGATACAATCCTAATTTTTGGGCGATCGCTATTTCTGTAAATTTGGAGTTGGGAATTTCTAGCTCTAATCTTTTAAGCATGGAGTTGGCTGTTTGAATTTGAACTTGAGTCAAATTCTCTTCTGGCTCTATCTTCAGATCAATTAGTGTAAAATTTAACCCTAAAGAAACCTGTGGTAATATATTAGCTTGCAGTTTATCTAAAGTTCTGTAGGAAAGACTTAATAATTGCTTTGTGAGGAAATCACCACCAGCCCAAAAAGCAATCCCTACTAATAATAGAGGTAAAAAAAATAGGAAAACTTGTGGACGTAAATCAGGCATAGCTTTTAATTTATAAGGTTTATACGTGAATTTATAGGAGCATTTGTAACTATCTATTGGCAGATATAACTTATTCATTATGGAGAATAATTTAAAAGTTAAAATCTAAAATTAGATAGAAGACATAGAGGTAGTTACCTTCTCTAATTTTAAAAGAGAGTTGATGACTTTATTGCAAGGCTTTACGCCAAAAAATTTTATGCGGATTTTACTCGTAGAAGACGATTTGGAACAATTAGAACCATTACAAGGTATTCTGTCAGAAGCAGGATATATTGTAGATGCTGCCGAAGATGGAGAAATTGCCCAATGGCTAATTTCGCAAAAAGATTACGATCTGTTAATTGTGGACTGGATGTTACCAACAATTAGTGGATTGGATCTGTGTCGCCAGTATCGTCTCTCTGGTAAAAATGCTCCAGTATTGATGTTAACTGCTAAAGACACCACACCCGACAAAGTTATGGGTTTAGATGCAGGAGCCGATGATTATTTAGTTAAACCTGCTGACTTGGTGGAACTCTTAGCACGAGTACGTGCTTTGGGGCGACGAGTTCCTAATTGGCAGGGGTATAGTTTACGTATAGCAGATTTACAATTTCATTTAGCTGAATTAAGTGTAGAACGGCATCAGGTAAAAGTAGAATTATCTCCCCGTGAAGGACAATTACTAGAATACCTGATGCGTCATCCCAATCAGGTTTTAACTCGCACCCAGATTGAAGACGCTTTGTGGGAGTACGGTATGGAACCAGAAAGCAATGCCTTAACTGTGTTTATACGCAAGTTGCGGCAGCGCTTGCAAGTATTGGGTGCAGAAGACTGGATTAGAACAGTTTATGGTATGGGTTATCGCTTAAATCCTCAAGAATAAAAACTGGGAGAGTGAGAATAATAACATTACTAACAATTACTTATGTTTAATCGCAGCCGTCGCAATCTTGCAAGTTGGTTCACACTAACAATGGGCAGTATTTTAATTGTGTTTGCGGCGGTAGTGTACTACTGGGAAGTCATAGATAAGTTAGAGGAACTAGATCGATTACTTTATAAAAAAACGAATGTGATGGCGGCTAATGTCAAGTCGGAGCTGCATAATGGTCAGCGACAGGTAGACTTGGAACACATACCATTTTTGGGAAGTATGGTACAACCATTGCCGGATAGTCAACTAGTGTATGCAAGCTGGTACGATGATCAAAAGCAACTGGTACAATTTTTTGGTACGATTCCCAGCGATCGCCTTTTAGTGTCAGGTGGATTTGATACTATCAAGGCTGATAGCAAAGTCTGGCTACGTCAGGTAACATTGCCTGTTTACCAAAATGGTTTATTGATTGGTTATTTGCAGGCAGCCATGCCGATGACAGCTACTGAAAGCGCTTTAGCTGAATTCCGTATGGTTTTGGCGATCTCGGCACCTATTACTTTAGGTGTAGTTGCCCTCACCGGTTGGTGGCTGGGAGGACTAGCAATGCAACCAATTCGCCACAGTTACGATCATCTGCAAAGGTTTACAGCTGATGCTTCCCACGAATTGCGATCGCCTCTGGCAGCAATTATTAGTAATGCTCAGTATGGCTTTTTATCTAAATCTACTGATCTGGAGATGCAACGTCAGCGCTTCCAAAAGATTTTTGAGATCGCTAAGTCAATGAGTACTTTGGTAAATAATCTGCTGTTTCTGGCACGTTCTCAAGGTCAATTACCGACTGAATCATTACAAGTAATTGACTTAAATAATTTGCTTGTGCAGATAACAGATGATTATGCCACCCAAGCAGATGCACAACATCTTAGTTTGGTTTCCAAACTATCAAATAATAGTATAACTGTGCTTGGCGATGCTAATTTGCTTCGTCAAATAATTATAAATTTACTTAATAATGCTTGTAAATATACTCCTACTGGTGGCCAAGTTGAATTACAATTATTTACCCAATCACATGGGGCTGTAATTCAAATTATAGACAATGGTATTGGTATTCCTGAAGCTGATTTGCCATATATTTTTGAACGATTTTATCGAGTGGATAAAAAGCGCTCTCGTCAAACAGGAGGATTTGGTTTGGGGTTAGCTATTGCCCAACAAATAGTTCAATCTCATGGTGGTAAAATTACTATTAAGAGTGTATTCAAGGAAGGTACAACTTTACAAATTTATTTGCCTCTAAAGTAAAATCTATAAATTCTGTTTCTATTGTTAAAAGATAATTCATAAGTCAAAATACAAAATGCAGCCAGTAGGGAGATTTGACTTGCTACATCATTCTCCGCAGTCGTTTAGGAAAGAAAATATAACCAATGTCTAACCTCAATCTCATTTCCGAATATAAAAGCTTTGGTGGCAAACTCGGTTTTTACAGTCATCACTCTTCCACCTGTAACGCTGAAATGCGCTTTGCTGTCTATCAACCACCGCAAGCAACTCAAAAACCTGTACCAATTCTCTATTTCCTCTCTGGGTTAACTTGCACGGAAGAAAATTTTATGGCAAAAGCGGGAGGGGTACAGCGATTGGCGGCTGAGTACGGTTTGATATTGGTTGCACCAGATACGAGTCCGCGTAATACTGGCATTGCAGGTGAGGATGATAACTGGGACTTTGGCATCGGTGCGGGCTTTTATGTTGACGCTACAGAGGAACCGTGGTGTAAAAACTACCAAATGTATAGTTATGTCGTTCAGGAATTACCTGCTTTAATTACTGCAAACTTCCCCACCCAACCGGAAAAACAAGGTATTTTCGGTCATTCTATGGGGGGACATGGGGCGCTTGTCTGTGCGTTGAGAAACCCTGAACTCTACAAATCAGTATCAGCTTTTGCACCTATTACTACACCTATGCGTTGTCCTTGGGGTCAAAAGGCTTTTAGTGGTTATCTTGGCAAAAATCAAGAAAGTTGGCGTGATTATGATGCTAGTGAATTAGTCAAAAAAGTAGGATATCACAGTTCGATCCTCATTGATCAAGGAACTGCTGATAAATTTTTAGCTGAACAACAATTAATGCCTGAAGTGTTTGAGCAAGCTTGTGCAGATGTTAATCAGCCGCTAAAGCTGCGTTACCAAGAAGGCTATGACCACAGTTATTATTTCATCGCCAGTTTTATTGAAGATCATATCCGTCACCATGCGCTCGCTTTATTAATGACAGCAGTTTTCATCTATTTAAACCCCACGTTTCTATTTTGATTTTTCAACAAGGGTGTACAATTCTAAAAAAATAAGTATTTTACAAACTGCCACACGGCAGTGAGTCAATGCGATCAATCGCCTTTACCAATGCCCAGTGCTAGAATCATTTCTGTTTTCTCTGGCACTAGCGATCGCTAGTGAAACAACGATACATGACAGATATATAATTGGTTAAACTTTCTTTTTGAGCAAGTAAATATGAGTTATTTTGACCATTCTCAGCGTCGAAAAGATTATATCATCCTCTTAATAATTTGGCTGATCGCATTGGCTATCGATAGAGCTTGGTTTTTTCTAGATGAATCGATTCCATTCTACGATCAAAGCGCACATTTAACCACAGCATTACATCATTATAGAATTTTTCAAGACTTCAATATCTTTTCAGGAAATTGGTGGTTATCTTTGTGGCAATTAACTCCAAGTTATCGCGCCCCTTTTGTATATATTTGCACCGTTCCATTTTTGATGTTGTTTGGACGTGGATTTGACCAAGCAAGTTTGGTCAATTTATTGTACACTGCGATAATTATACTTTCAGTATATCATTTAGGTAATTATTTATTTAAAAATCGAAAAACTAGCATAACTGCCAGCATATTTTGTCTGTTATTTCCTGTTTTGGGGATTATGCGGACAGATTATTTATTAGATTATGGTTTGACAGCAATTGTTATAGCAACTTTCACAGTTTTGACGATTTGGAAGGATAGTTATACTAACTTTTTCTCATGGGGATTAACTATTATATTGGGCATAGGCATAGGTTTAATATTGTTGGCTAAACCTACAGGATTTATTTTTATTTTAGTTCCTAGTATTTGGACATTAATTAGCTTTATTAGAAAACGTAAATTAATTAAGCTAATTCAAACTTGCTTATCTTTAATGATAGCTTGGTTTATTTGTGGTTTTTGGTATAGCTTAAATTGGTTAACAATTATTACATCAGCATTAAATGCTAACCAAGTCGGAAGAAGGGAGGGCGATCCTTCTTTCACAACTATTGCTGGATGGTTATACTATCCACAGATGATCCCAGAAAGCGTCGGTTTACCAATATTATGTGTAAGTATTGGCATTTTATTAGTCTATCTAATTAAATATAAATTTTCTACTAATTTAATTTCAGTAAATTTCCAGAAATCGGCTCGGATTTGGTTGTTAGTTACCTTAGTAAGTAGCTATATAATTTGTTCTTTGGGTACAAATAAAGATATCAGATTTATTCTCCCATGCTTTCCTATAATTAGTTTAATATTGGCAGATTTATTCAACTTAATTGAAAATATATATTTTGATAGACTGAGATTAGCCGCTCTGGGATTAACCCTCATAATTCTACTCAACAATTTGTTTCCCTTACCTTTAATTCAAGCATGGGGTGGGAAACATTTACCTAATAATGATGTTAGTAAATATCCTCTGGATAAACTGATAAATAAAATTACCGAAACAAATTTATATTTAAGGTCAACTTTAGGGGTAATTCCTGTTTCTACACCTCAAGTAAATCAGTTTACTTTAGATTATTTTGGGACATTAGCAGATTTTCGGGTATATGGCAGAAAATTAACAACAAAGTTATCTGAGGTAGAGCAAGATTTACAATATTTATCTTGGTATGTTACCAGAGATAATGAACCAGAGGAACCAGGAGAAAGGGGAGAGGCTAAACGCAAATTAAAATCTTTAGTCGAATCTTCTAGTGATTTGAAATTACAGGGTGATTGGATATTACCTGGTGGAGATAAAATTCGATTATATCACCGCAAAAATCCTCAAGTAGTTGTAGAAAAATTAAATAATAGTAATTCTGTAATTAGTTTAGAAAAGGTGACAATTCCTCAGCAATTAATTTTAGATAAAAATAATCCTGTCACATATCAAATAACAGGTTCGTGGGATGATTTGCAAAATAGTATATTACTATTAAAATGGCAAAATAACCAATCATCTTGGTATCACGATCATGCTATTGGCTTGGGTAATTTATACTGTGGTATCAAATGCCATCCTGAAGGAACTTTCCAGGTGAAAGAGGCTTTAGCCACATTTATTCCCAAAATACCAGTAGGAAAATATCAACTCTCAGCACTATATCTAGATACAAGAAACAATAAAGTCACACCTTTAAATATTCCCGATACTATTGTAAATGTGACAGATGTAGGAACAGTAGAAAAATCGCCAGCTTTAGATTTAGTTACCCGAACGTCACAACTAGCGCAAGAGTTACAACAAGGTAAGTTAAATAATATATTTGGGCAGATAGATAATTTCAATCAATACGATCCTACTCAAGATTATTTAAAGCAGATTGATTTTGCAGCTAATTATCATTTACAAAAAGAGCCAAATAACTTAAATTTGCGTTACACTCTAGTTTTATCACAACTTTTACAGCGCCAAGCCTCAAAATTAATCCAAAACTTAATAGAATTAACTAAATATGATGCTCAAAACCCTTACACATGGCTTTATTTAGCTGTTGTTTATTTATATAATTTTCAACCTGCACAAGCTGAAGAAAAATTAGCGATCGCAGAACAATTAAAACCAGATATACCAGAATTAAAAACTTTAAAAACTGTCACAAATATTATGAAATTTTTGCCATTAATCCACTTTTAAAATATCAGGGTTTATGGTTTTGCACTTTTACATAAGATAAAAAAAGATATGCTTCATTTACTTGATATTTAGCCGTACCATTGCTGAGTGCATAGCAGTCAACCGCCGGACAATCTGCTCAATCTCCAAATCTAATATGCTGTAATCAATGACTGCCTGACGAATAGGTGTATGTCCTTGATTGACATCTAATTCTTGTATCCGGGCTGTACGCAGTGCTTGCAGATGCGGCTGGATTTTGTGCAGAGTTTCTTCCAAGTCAGGTAAGGGCAAAGGGGTAATTTCCTGCTGTATTGAATCAGCTAACTGCTCTAACAGTAGCAAAACTTGGCGGACAAAGGTTTCTAATTCTGGGAGTGGCACAGTTGCTCGAAAATGTTCGAGATGCACTGCCAAAACTGTCACGGCGTTAGTAAAACGTCCCATGTACACTAGCAGCGTCATCACTGGTTCTACTAACTCTTTGTGCATTTGGGGTTCACGTAGCAATCCTTGGAAGGAGGCTTGGGCATTGCCAATTGCCAGTCCAGTTTGTCGCCGTTGACTAATAATGCTAGAGTCACGCTCTTTTGTCCCCTGGTAAACAGCCATCACATCGCTAAAGTATTTGTGACATTCTCGCAAGGCAGTGGCGAGTTGACTGGGTAAGCGATCGCGTTCCCAGTTTGGCCATATAAAGTAATGACTTGCAAAAGCTAGTCCCGCTCCAATTAATGTATTCAACACCCGAAAGGCAGCAAACTGCCAACCAATGGGATTACCAACATCAATAATTAGTAAGACAAATATTGACAAGAAAACCACCGAATACCCATAGTTGAAACCGATCAGGGAAATGCCAAAAAAGACTGTCAGTAAAATGATTATGTCTAATACAGCCTTGTTTGTGATATTTGCAACGATGACAGCTGCTAACACAGCTCCCAAAATAGTCCCGCCAACACGCTGGAAAAACCGCTGAAAAGTTGCACCCAAGTTCGGTTTGAGGACTAGCATGATTGTTAGTGTTACCCAATACCCCATTGGTAAATTGGTAACGCTGTATAATATTACGCCTACAGTTAAACTCACACCAATGCGGAGAGCATGGCGAAAGATTGCTGAGTCTAAGGTGAGATTTTCTTTGAGTAAACTTAAAAGCGATCGCTGTTCGCCTGCAACTAAAAGTAGTGTATCTACATCTCGGCGACTCATTTTGCTGCGATCTGCTAGCGATTTAGCTGTCTGAGCCGTGTATTCCAGTTGCTTGATCAGCTTTTCGATCATCAGCACCAAGTTAGTGAAAGCCACAAGAGTTGTGTAGTCTGCCTCACTCCCGGTAATTGCTTTTCTTTGCAGACTTTCTTGTTCTTTCAGTGCCTCATAGATGCGGTTGAGATTTCCAAGATCGATACTAGCAGGCTTGCGAGATATGACTTTCGCTATGGCTTGAAGAATAATTGATATTTCCACAAGTGCATCGTCTACTAATTGCTGGACTGCGTAATATTGCTGGTGCTGAAAGTGAGTTTCTAGTAATTCTATTAAGGCAATAACTGAGCCAAGCAAGCGATCGCCATCCTGAATTAGCACCAATAACTGTTCATCCATCCAACTCCTAGCCGCCTGTCCAATCCGTGTAGTACCTAAAGTAGTGCGTGCTGTCTCTAATGCCTTTCTAATTTCGAGAATATTTTCAGGTGTTGCGACTTTACCGGCGAATTTTTGAATGTAGTTGGCAATCGCCTTTAAGCAGTCAGCCAAAGCTATCCGTACTGGATCATAAGGTCTAAAAGGCCACATTACCAAGGAAAGTAGCATTGCCCATCCACCTGCAATTAGACATAGCAGCGATCGCATTACTGCAACTTCTAAGTTTCCTGGCTGTGCGATCGTGGAAATAAATGATATCCTTACCACCAGACCAACATTTGCTCCAGCATTACCGTACAGCGATGCAAAACCTGAAGCAAGTCCCCAGAAAAAGGCCAGCACCACAGTTAGCGCTGGAATTTTAGCAACTAGAGTAGCCACAAATACTGAAACAGCGATTCCTAAAGTAGCCCCCGTCATCGCCTTAGCTTTTATCTGGTAAGGGCCACCAATATTGGCTAAGTTGACAAAGTAAGCCATTAAACCGACAAATAATCCGCTTTCCCTTTGGTTGATAAATTGCCCAATTAGCATGGGAACCCCCAATGCTAATGCCGCTCGTAAGCCGTTGGATATTGCCGGTTTTCCTGGCTCTGACTGGATCAGAAATCTCAGGAAATTACTTTGATTCAACTGCATTGTTTTTGTTTAATAAAACAAAATTTTTATCTAGATTTTCTTAATCTTCTTATATCTGAGGTTGAGCACCTCATCGTTGAATATGTGATTTAACTTGAGAGTTTAATTACGAATAGTAAAGAATTGCTACAAATATATATGCTGAAGAAGCCTTAGATTTATACAAATTTACTTTTAAACAGCTATACGCGGTAATATAAATCGTGTTTACGTGTAAGTTCTGATACTGTTAAGTGCCCTTTCTCACTTTTTAGACATCTTCTAAGATTAAAACAACAGGTTTTAAACATCATCTAAGCAAGGAGAATTTAAGATGGCTAACACAGATGAGCTCACAGGCGTGAGCCAGCAGGCTCTTGTGATCATCGATCCTCTGACTGGTGGCACTAATGCAAACCCTTCTCAGATATTGGAAGTTACTGGTCGAGGAGAGGTTACTGTTGCCACTACTTTGACTCAGGTGCAATTGGGGATTCAAGTAGAGGGAAAAACCGCAACCGAAGTTCAAGAAGAAGTTGCTCGACGTTCAACAGCAGTAGTTAATGTGCTGCAAAACCTTGGAGCGCAAGAACTTCAAACTATATCTATTCAATTAAATCCCGTCTTTAGCTTTGCAGATGGGACTCAAACCCTAACTGGCTTTAGAGGGAGCAACACACTTCAGTTTGAGTTACCAACTGAGCGGGCTGGAGCAGCAATTGACACAGCTATCCAAGCAGGCGCAAATTTAATACAGAATATAAGATTCACTGCTTCAGACGAAGCATTGCAGCAGGCACGCCTGCAAGTTCTTAGCGAAGCTGTTGAAGATGCCCAAGGGCAAGCTCAGGCTGTTTTCAGTACCTTGCAGTTAACCCCCGGAGAGATTATTGACATTGATATTAACTCAGCTGACAATCCTAGCCCATCTCCTTTAGTGTTTAATGTAGAAGCAGATAGAGCTTTTGCAGCAGGTGCTACAACTCCTATAATTGGTGGTCTTCAGTCGGTAGAAGCTAGTGTTTCTCTAAATATCGGTTATTCTCCAAATTCAGCAGTCACTCTCCCTTCGGCTACAGATAATCTCACAGGTGGGAGTCAGCAGGCTCTTGTGATTATCAATTCCCTGACTGGTGGCACTAATCCAAACCCTTCTCAGATATTGGAAGTTACTGGTCGAGGAGAGGTCACTGTTCCCACGACTTTAACTGAGGTGCAATTGGGGATTCAAGTACAGGGAAAAACCGCAACCGAAGTTCAAGAAGAAGTTGCTCGACGTTCAACAGCAGTAGTTGATGTGCTGCAAAACCTTGGGGCGCAAGAACTTCAAACTACATCTATTCAACTAAATCCCGTCTTTAGCTTTGCAGATGGGACTCAAACCCTAACTGGCTTTGAAGGGTTGAACACACTTCAGTTTGAGTTACCAACTGATCAATCTGGAGCAGCAATTGACACAGCTATCCAAGCAGGCGCAAATGTAATACAAAATATAAGCTTCACTGCTTCAGACGAAGCATTGCAGCAGGCACGTCTGCAAGTTCTTAGCGAAGCTGTTAAAGATGCCCAAGCCCAAGCTCAGGCTGTTTTTAGTACCTTGAAGTTAACCCCTGGAGAGATTATTGACATTGACATTAACTCATCTGACAATTTCAGCCCATCTCCTTTGGTGTTTAATGCAGATAGAGCTTTTGCAGCAGGTGCTTCAACTCCTATAATTGGTGGTCTTCAGTCGGTAGAAGCTAGTGTTTCTCTAGATATTCTTTATTATCCAACAGCAATTACTCTCGATTCACCCGTGACCGTTTAAAAGAAAGCATCTTTTGTCAATCAGCTAAAGTACTCAAAAAAGATTCAAGAATCCCCGTTTATGTATGGCGGAGAGTGTCAAGAATCATTGGTATCAAATTAAGCCTGGGCGAATTCCATTCGCCCAGGCTTAATTTGACACGATTTCAATCTTCAGTCATCTCCAAGAATTGCGCCTCGCTTAACTGCGTAATTCCTAATGAAACTGCTTTTTCTAACTTAGAGCCGGCATCTTCTCCTAGCAGTAAATAATCGGTTTTTTTACTCACCGAATCAGTCACTTTCCCACCAGCTTTTTGAATCAAAGCCTTCGCTTCATCCCGTTTTAAAGTTGGCAATGTTCCCGTGATTACAAAAGTTTTACCTGCAAACTTTTGATTACCATCACCAACTATTTTTGTTTCTTCTGTGGCAGTTAATTGCAATCCTTCTGCTTGTAAGCGTTCTATCAACCTTTGGTTAGCATCAATCCGAAACCACTGGTACACTGATTGGGCAATTTCAGCACCAATACCATAAATGCCTTCAATATCTGATTGCTTTGCTGCCGCTAACTGGTCTACATTGAAATATTTCTGAGTCAACAATTGAGCATTTACACTGCCAACGTGACGGATGCCTAAACCATACAATACCCTTGACCAAGGTTGATTTTTTGATTGAGCGATCGCATCCACTAATTTCTCTGCCGACTTTTTCCCCATCCTTTCTAATGCAGATAATTTCTCTGCTGTCAACTCATATAAATCGGCAACGGAATGCACTAAACCTTTATCAACGAGTTGATATACCAGTTTTTCGCCCATGCCTTTGATATCCAAGGCATCACGACTTACCCAATGTTCTATAGAACCTTTAAGAATCGCCGCACAGGAAGCATTGACGCACCGAGTCACCGCCTCACCTGATTCTCGCACCACCAATTGGCCGCAGACTGGGCAATGGGTGGGCATAACAAAAGGTTCGGTATCAGCAGGACGGAGTTCTTTGATTACCCTCAGCACTTCTGGAATGATTTCCCCAGCTTTGCGGACGATGACAGTATCACCAATGCGGATATCTAATTGAGCAATGCGATCGCTATTATGTAAAGTTGCACGAGAAACTGTTGTCCCTGCCAGTTGCACCGGGCGCATCTCTGCTAAAGGTGTTAACGCCCCTGTTCTCCCAACATTCACAGCAATATTTTCCACACGGGTAGGCGCTTCTTCGGCTGGGTACTTCAACGCGATCGCCCAACGGGGGAATTTCTGCGTAAACCCTAGCTGTTCCTGAAGTTTAAAAGAATTCAGCTTCACTACTACCCCATCAGTCATGTAGGGTAAATTCAGCCGTTCTGTGTCCCAATATTCATAATATTTTGCCACTTCTGCGATCGAAGCACAGAGTTTGTGCTTAGGGTTGACTCGAAAACCCATCTTTTCCAACAACTCCAACGCTTCCCATTGGGTATTGGCAATACTGGTGTCATCTCTACCAGGAATGTGCAAGGTGTAGCCAAAGAAATCTAACCGCCTCTTAGCGACAATGCGGGAGTCTAATTGTCTGAGTGTACCAGCTGCGGCATTGCGGGGATTAGCAAATAATTGCTCACTTGCTTTTTGCCTTTCCTCGTTAATTTGTTTAAACACTTCCAAAGGTAAAAACGCTTCGCCTCTGACTTCCACCCTTTCTAAAATTTCTAACCCTTCAAAATTTAAACGTAAGGGAATTGAGCGAATTGTCCGTACATTTTGGGTAATATCTTCACCCGTTACCCCATCACCCCTAGTTGTGCCTCTAACTAGAATGCCATTTTGGTAAGTAAGAGCCAAAGCAGAACCATCAATTTTCAGTTCAGTGACATATTCCACTGAATCTATTTTCGGTACTTGTCGCCGCCAACGCTGATCCCATGCTTGCAACTCATCAATATTGAATGCATTCTCCAGACTGTACAACGGGATATTGTGCCGCACCGAGGTAAACTGCGTTGCCGGTTTCTCACCCACGCGCTGAGTCGGACTATCAGGTGCTGTTAACTCTGGATATTGAATTTCCAGTTGTTGCAGTTCTCGATATAGCTGGTCATAGACTGCATCCTCCATAATTGGAGTATCTAGGACGTAATAAGCATAGCTGGCTTGTTGCAATAATTGGCGCAATTCTTCTGTGCGCTTTACTTCCGGCTTAATCTGTGTCATAGAATTATAAAATATCTAAGATAAGGCTAACAAATCATACATTTGTACTATACAAAATTTGAGCTTTTGAGCCATATCCCAAGGTAAATAAGTTTTACCAAATCCCGCGCTACCCAATACTAGGATAGGGCGATCATGTCGCAAACCTCAGTAGTGCCCCTCCCCTGAGTACTAAGTATAATTCCACTGGGAAAAAATGTAGAGCGATCGCAAGTCAAGAAATTGCTATATACAGTAAATGAAGTATACAGGTAGGGGTACAACATATTGTGCCCCTACGATTATCTGTACCTCACCTTGGCGCAATACGGTTCAGTTAAGGCTCAAAGTCATGTAAATTAGGCATTGTTCCGAAGAATGGAAATTAAGTGTCGTGCATCTGAGGGATTTTTCATTGGTGTCTCCTGAGATACAAAATACTGAC
>NZ_JACJSI010000122.1 GCF_014698065.1 Nostoc flagelliforme FACHB-838 | reverse complement strand
GGCATCTGGTTCACCGCCTTGGGTGTAAGCACAATGGCGTTCAACTTGAACGGTTTCAACTTCAACCAATCAATCATTGACTCTGAAGGTCGTGTGATTGCAACTTGGGCAGATGTAATCAACCGCGCTAACCTGGGTATGGAAGTAATGCACGAGCGCAACGCTCACAACTTCCCTCTAGATTTGGCTGCTGGTGACTTTGCTCCTGTAGCTCTAAACGCTCCTGCTATCAACGGTTAATTCTCAAGTCTTAGCTAAATCAAAAAGCGCTCTCCTGAACAGGAGGGCGCTTTTTGTTTATTAGATGCGCGTAGCTTACCAGAGAGATGGAACTACCCGAAAAATGTCATCATAGTAAAAGTAAAAACATTCTGGAGATAAGACAACGGTTTACGCACGCCCTTTAGCACGGTTAATTGAGCAATTGCAACGCCTGCCGGGAGTTGGCCCCAAAAGTGCCCAACGACTGGCTTTGCATATTTTGAAGCGACCAGAAGCAGAAGTAGAAGCTTTGGCACAAGCTTTAATTGAGGCAAAAAAACAGATAGGCTTGTGTTCTGTTTGCTTTCACTTATCTGCTGAACCTGTTTGTGAAATCTGCCGCAATGCCAACCGTGACAATAATACTATTTGTGTTGTAGCAGATCCTCGCGATGTGATTGCGCTGGAAAAAACCCGCGAATACAAAGGCAAATATCACGTTTTAGGTGGGGTGATTTCGCCAATTGATGGAATTGGGCCAGAACAGTTGACTATACTGGCTTTGCAGCGCCGAGTTGGTCAGCAAAAACCTCAAGAAGTAATTCTCGCAATTAGTCCGAGTATAGAAGGTGAGACAACAACACTGTATATCGGTCAGCTATTGAAACCATTTACTAAGGTGACGCGGATTGCTTTTGGTTTACCTGTGGGTGGCGATTTGGAGTACGCAGATGAAGTGACTTTGGCGAGGGCGTTGGAAGGACGCCGGGAATTAGATTAGGTTTCAGTTAAACTCTAAGAACCCCACTTCGCTAAAGCTAGGCTTTATTTCCTCTCCCCGCTTGCCTGCAATGTACAGACAAATCTTCTAGAGTTAGTCCACAAGCTTTTGCTCCCCAATTTATCTGGGAATTGGGGAGCAAAAATCTCTCAAAGTCCCCCTTTTTATCGAAAAGTTACGAAATCAACGAGTCAATTTAAGTGCGTTCGCCCTTGCCGTTTGCCTAGCGTCTCGCAGAGAAGGCATGGCAATAATAATAATTATCTAGTAAAATTTTTTAGTCACCTGATTTTTTGGGCTTAGAGGCTCGTAAAGCATTACCCTTTAGGGAATAAATTAGCCCTAAGCTAAAAGGGCGGATAAGAGTGGTTAAATTGTATATTGTGATTTTGAGTCATCGGTCAGTTAGCTAATTAATTTTGTATTCCCTGCGATCGCTTCATCTATAAAATACATAATTTGATACCCATTTTGGGTATTACAAATAAGTACTTTAGATGAAATAGGTTTTTACAGATGATTTTAAGCTTCAGAAATACTAGTGCTGTGTGCGCCATATTTTTATTAGTCAGCGTTAGTAGCTTTCACAAGTCAGCCATAGCTACTATAAACAACCAATCCCAATTGATAGCACAACAGAGTAAAACTCAGCCGCACCTAGTTTTTAAATCTATTTTGCCTAAATTAAAGCAAAAGACTCAAATTCGGATTCTTTTACCGAAGTTTATTCCTGAATCGGATGGGGAAAATCCAATTTACGCAACTATAGAAGCTGCCACGCAAAAGAAGTACGAGATTTTACTGGGTTTCAGCCCTGACTGTAATGGTGCTTCTGCATATCGTTTGGGCGTTGTTACGGCTGAAGCCGTAACCCGCAAAACACCCCGCCTAACTGGTAAACCTGTATACCTAGCTAAGGGAATTACTGGCTATTTTGTAGATTTTACTTGTGGTGCTGGTTGCTCAGATGCTACCTTGACTTGGAGACAACAGGGTGTGCAATATGTTTTTGGGTTGAAAGCTGGCGAACGCACTTCTTTAGTAAAAATGGCTAATTCTGCGATTAATCCCTAGCTAGGCATCAAAGTTTGATTTTACTTCCCAGCTAAAAAGCCGTGGCAATTGAGATACATTGATGGCGTAGCTAACAATCCACAGCACCAATTCAAAAACTAATAAATATCGTACCCACTGCAACTCGCTTTTAGAACTTAAAAGTGTCAAACCCTCATACAATTGCCAGAAGCGGTAAGGCACGTATATATAAGGTACGATCACCCATACTACATTTTGCCACTGCCTAAGCGTCACTCTCTCAGAGATGATTTGCAACCCTAATACGATAAAATACCAACCAAGCACAGTTAACACACTGCGATCGCCCCACCATACACCCCACAATAGCATGGCCACTAATGGCAGCAATACTCCTAGCAGTTGCACTGATATAAACCAGATTTTATACCAAGAGGGTAATGGTAAAGGTAGCGTATAGGGTTTTGTATCTTTCCACCGCCAGTTGACAACCACAATAAAAAGTGTGGCAATTACAAAAAAGAGGAGATTTTCTAGAAGCAGATAGAGGTTGATGTTTAAGGAAGTCATGAGGGTATTATCAAGCTCTGATGTTTGTGTATCATTCTCCTCAAGCAGTATTTTTGCTATTTTAACGACCTAACCAAGTCTTGATGACGTCAAGAAGACTGGAACCACCCCAAATCAGTGCGAACAGTATAGAAATAGTCAAAACTCCTCCCAGCACACACATGACTAAACCACCAAGGCTAATTGCACCATCATCTTCCAATAAGCCAAAACCAGTTACGAAAATTCCCATTGCTGGTAAGGTATTTGTTCCTGGAATCGGAATCATCATGGAAATTGCCATCAAGGCGATCGCTATACCAATGGTCACTCTACCTGGTAAAGTAGTACAGATATAGCTGAGACGAGGACGAGCGATCGCTTCAATTCTTTTCAACCAAGGAATCCCTGGTTTCAAAAACCCTTGAACTGTCGTGAGTTGAATAGGATGGTTCATCATCCGCTTAGGTAGCCACAAGGTTTTAGCACCGACAATTAGCTGTATTGCTAACAAAAAAATCAGAATGCCGAAAGGAGTTGAATATCCTGGTGCTGGGACTGGCAAAGCGGAAGGTAGAGACAAGATAACCAGCAAAAATCCGAAAACTCTTTCTTTTGCTAACAGTAGAATATCTGCCAAAGTTACTTTTGATGGTCGTTCTTCTTCAAAAAAATATCGTTCTAATTCGTTAGATAGTCTAGCCATATATTTCCGAGATTTAGCAAGATTTAGTAAATAAATATACCTAATACTTATACAAAAGACAAAAAATATTTCAACTTCTCTTGGCTCGATTTTCTTGTATTAGATAAATAATCGATGGCCCTAAAGAAACAACTATAATTAATCCAATAATTGGTAACAAATACTTGTCTACCTGTTCAGGTGGCAAAGACTTTCCTAAGAAAAACCCTAAAATGGTGATGCCAAATGTCTAAAGAAAACTACCGATTAAGTTGTAAGACATAAATGTTCGCTAATGCATCACACAATCCCAGCCACAATTGGTACAAAAGACCGTACAAGGGGTAAAAAACGTGCTAAAACAACCGTGTTTTTACCGTGCTGCTGATAAAAACTTTGGGTTTTAACAAGATGTTTTTTATGAAACAACCATGAATCTTCCTTCTGCAATAGTCTTCTGCCAAATTTATGCCCAGTAAAATAGCCAACATTGTCACCTAAGACTGCACAAACAAAACCACCAAAAATCAGAACCCAAATGTTCAGTAAATTCTGAGATGCGACAAATCCAGCAGTAAACAATAAACTATCTCCAGGCAGAAAAAAACCAATTAATAAGCCAGATTCAGCAAAGATAATCGCCCATACTCTAAAATAGCCGAGTCATTTAATCAGTTCTGGTAAATCCAGATGCATAGAATTTCTTGCCTTTGAACAATAGTTCCACAACATCTTAACGTTTAGCAATTTTATTGAATAAAAAGTAATATTAAATTTACATAAAGTTATTGTGTAATCTTGGGAAATGTCATGACAGATGGCAGGTTTTAGTTTAGAGGTGCAAGATGCAAAGGTATTTGAAAGTACTAAGATTATTTTGGAGTGCTGCGATCGCAGCAGAGTTGGAATATCGGATTAACTTTTTTATAGCTACCCTCAGCAGCTTAGGAAATCTTGTCGGCAGCCTCTTTGGACTATTCTTGTTTTACCGCACTGGCTACAGTTTTAGTGGCTGGTCATGGGAAGCAGCTTTAGTAGTTTTAGGAATTTTTACCTTACTTCAAGGATTTTCTGCTACTTTTCTGGCATCAAATTTGAATCGCATTGTCCGCCATGTTCAGGAAGGCACTTTAGACTTTATATTATTAAAACCTATCCGTAGTCAGTTTTGGCTTTCCACCCATACTCTTTCACCTTGGGGACTGCCGGATCTAGTTTTTGGTAGTATTATCATTGGCTACGCAGGTAAACGCCTCGGTGTAGAGGTAAACGGCTATCTACTTGGTGTGTTGCCGTTATTGTTCAGCTTAGTAATTTTGTACAGCCTGTGGTTTATGCTGGGAGCGACGAGTATTTGGTTCGTCAAAATATACAACGTTACCGAAGTCTTGCGTGGTTTATTGGAAGCTGGACGATATCCTATCGCCGCATATCCCACTGCTTACCGTTTTTTCTTTACCTTTGTGATGCCAGTAGCTTTTTTAACTACTGTACCAGCCCAAGCGCTGTTGGGTCGGAGTGAAATTAGTTGGTTGATAGGTGCGGCAATATTAGCAGTACTGCTATTTTTTGTTTCTACTTGGTTTTGGCGGTTTGCGTTGCGGTTTTATACTAGTGCATCGAGTTAGAGAGATATGAAAACTAATCAAATTCCTCCTGGAAGCTTTGGTTTGCCTGTATTAGGTGAAACACTCTCCTTTGTTTTCGACCGCGATTTTGCCAAAAAGCGCTATCACCAGTATGGGCCTATCTTCAAAACCCATCTTCTTGGCAGACCGACTGTGGTAATGGCAGGGCCAGAGGCATTGGAGTTCGTTTTGTCAAGCCATATCGAGAATTTTTCTTGGCGCGAGGGATGGCCTGATAATTTTAAGACATTATTGGGTGAATCGCTTTTTCTGCAAGATGGAGAGGAACATCGCAGAAACCGCCGCTTGATGATGCCGGCATTGCATGGGCCAGCATTGGCAAATTATGTCTCCACAATGGAAGATATTACGCGCGGCTATCTCCAAAAGTGGGAGAAAAAACAAGAGTTTACTTGGTTCCAAGAGTTTAAACAGCTGACATTTGATATTGCCAGTCAATTGTTGTTAGGTACGAGTCCTGGGTCTGAATGTGTGCGCCTCAGCCAGTTGTTTAAAACCTTGAGTAATGGGCTGTTTGCTATTAATCCGTTGCCATTACCATTTACTACATTTGGTAAAGCTATAGCTGCGCGTAATCAGATTTTAGAGCATCTAACTCAAGTTGTTAGAGAACGTCAGCAAAACCCAACTAAAGATACCATCAGCTTGTTAATCCAAGCTAAAGATGAAGATGGTAATAGTTTAAGTGAAAAAGAAATCATTGCCCAAGCAATGCTGTTACTCTTCGCTGGACATGAAACGACTACTTCGATGCTGACTTGGTTGTGTACAGAGTTAGCCCGTCATCCAGAAGTACTCGAAAAAGCAAGAGATGAACAATTACAACTTGCAAGTAAAGGTGATTTGGATTTAGAACAATTGGGGAAAATGCCCTATTTAGAGCAGGTTTTGTGGGAAGTTGAAAGATTGCACCAACCTGTCGGAAGTGGTTTTCGTGGTGTGATTAAAGACTTTGAGTTTAAAGGTTATCACGTTCCTGCTGGTTGGCGGTTGCTTTATTCAATTCTGATAACTCATAGCCTAAAGGAAATCTACCTTGAACCAGAGCGTTTTGATCCAGAACGTTTCAGTCCCCAGCGCCAAGAACACAAAAAATATCCTTTTAGTTTAGTTGGTTTTGGCGGTGGGCCACGCATCTGTATTGGTATAGCCTTTGCCAAAATGGAAATGAAGATTATTGCTGCTCATCTTCTACGTAGTTATCATTGGGAGATATTACCCAATCAAAGTTTAGAGATGGTTAGGGTTCCCACTAATCGCCCTAAAGATGGGTTGCGGGTTAGATTTCAACCTCGGTGAAATGTTTTATGGCATCCCAAATAGACATAAACTTGCCTAACGGAGTTTTGCAACGCTTACAAAATGTAAAAGATTTTGTGGGTGAGAATGTTAACTCTCTAAGTAACTCAGCACAACAAGTTGGCGAGTCTTTGAAGGCAACAGCAACTACAACGACTGATAAAGCAATTGATACAGTTACGACAAGCTTAGAACAAAGTTGGCAAACTGCTGATAAATTTAAGAGTACAACATCGGGTGCAGTTAAAGATGCGATCGCATCTTCTGCAAGTGATTGGCTGACACAACATCCAATATTTTTTAAGTTAGTTCAAATATTAGGTTGGGTGACTAATCACCCAATTATTAGTATAGTGATTTTGCTGTTTGCGATCGCTCTTATTTGGAGCATCATCAAAGCAATCATCCGCTTGATTGAAACAGCTAGTTGGTCAATACTCCAAGTTCCCTTAAAATTGCTCCAGGTTTTATTTAAAGTTAGCTTTCTATCCTTAACTAAAGTTGGCAGTTTTGCTGTTCAACAAATTACAGATATTAAAACAACTGATAACCTGCCAGCTTTGTTACCTGAAAATTTTCAACCAAATAAACAACAAAGATTAGCAGAAATTTCTAGTCGTTTAGAAGCAATTCAAAAGGAACAACATGAGCTTTTACAAGAAGCAGCAGACTTAATTGCTTCCGACACTGTTGATATAGAAATATCAAAAATTAAACAGCTAGAAAGCGTTGAATCACATCTTGGCTGAGTTCGGCTGTGGAACCGGAGGCGACAATACCACCTTTTTGCATAGCGTAATAATAATCAGCCTGACGAACAAAGTGCAAATGTTGCTCTACCAATAAAACAGAAATGCCTGTGGTTTCGACGATGCGACGGACTGCGGCTTCAATTTCTAGGATGATGGAGGGTTGAATCCCTTCGGTGGGTTCATCTAAGACGAGTAATTGAGGTTCTCCCATTAAAGCACGAGCGATCGCTAATTGTTGCTGCTGTCCACCACTCAAATCACCACCCATCCGCGAAAGCATGGTTTTTAATACCGGGAATAGGCTAAAAACTTCCTCTGGAATTTCTGCTTTTTTTACTGGTTTCCGTCTAGCTTCTAATCCCAACAGCAGATTTTCTTTGACTGTCAAACGGGGAATAATTTCTCGTCCTTGGGGAACATAACCAATTCCTAACTTTGCCCTTTGGTCTGGAGATTTCGAGTTGATTAATTCTCCACCTAAGTTAATAGTACCGCTACGGGGTTTGAGTAAACCCATAATTGTTTTAAGTAATGTAGATTTACCTACACCATTGCGTCCAATTAAGCAAACCATTTGCCCAGATGGTACGGTTAAATCTACATTGCGAAGAATGTGGCTTTCGCCGTAGTAAACGTTTAGGTTAGAAATTTTTAGCATTATAAATTACTTATATATTAAAATTTTACGCAGAGGCACAGAGACGCAAAGAGGAAGATTGAGTTTTTATGCTTTTGTCTAATAACCTTGATACTGTAAGATTGAAATCCACACATCAAATTGCAGAAACAAACTCATTGACTGTAAGCCCCGCAGTGCGAATCAAACTTCGCAGCGTTCCTTTTGCTACTTCACGATGCTCAGGAACAGACAGTGTGGCTAACTCTCCTTCCTTAACCAGGATGATATGGCTTCCACTTTGACGTGCAACTTCCCAACCAAATGACTCAAACACACGAACGACTTCACGTCCGCTAAGAACAGGAAGAGTAGATGCCATAACTAAGCCACAACCTCTACTTGGTGAGTCTCTATGGTAAGTGGCAACCCGCGCTCGGCACGAACTTGTAGGCAGGCAGCTATCGCATCTTTGATATTCTCTAGTGCTTCTTCCTTAGTCTGACCTTGACTGACACAACCCGGAATGCTGGGGCATTCTACTATCCATGCACCATCTTCATCACGATCAACCGTTACATTAAACCTCATATTTCCTTATCCACTAAGCTTGTAACTATAGTATATCCAAGCCTTGTAGAGCTAAATTTTAGCCTTCCTGTTTTCCTAAATATACTTCAATAACACGAGAATCATTTTGGACTTCCTCAAAATTACCTTCGCACAGCACCGAACCTTCATGTAACACTGTTACTTTTCGGGCAATTTGACGCACAAATTCCATATCGTGTTCAATCACTAAAATTGAATGACTTTGTGCTAGTGCTAAAAGTAATTCACCAATGTTGTATGTTTCTTCATCTGTTAAACCAGCAACGGGTTCATCAACGAGTAATAAGTCTGGTGACTGTGCTACTAACATTCCAATTTCTAAACGCTGCTTTTCACCGTGGGAAAGTAAACCTGCTTTGATGTCAGCTTTAGCAGTTAAACCGATAGTTTCTAATAATCCTTTAATATTATTCTTTTCCGCAGAATGAGAACGGCTAAACAAAGTAGAAAAGACATTTTTATTGCGGTTGCTAGTAATTTCTATATTTTCACGGGGCGTTAAATTTAAGTAAATTCGGGGTGTTTGAAACTTCCGCCCAATTCCTAATCGGGCAATTTTATATTCAGGTAAAGAACGCAGGTTTCTTCCTTTAAACATAACTCGCCCAACGGTTGGCTGAACTTTCCCCGTAATCACATCTAGAAACGTTGTCTTTCCAGCGCCGTTGGGGCCAATTACTACTCGTAATTCGCCCATATCCATACTAAAGTTAAGCTGATTTAGCGCCTTAAAACCGTCAAAACTAACAGTTATGTTTTCAGTTTCCAATATTTTCGCGTTCATGTTGCACTTCTGGGTCTTCTTCCAAGGTGGGATATGTAGCAATTTGTTGACGGCGGGTGAAAAGAGATATATTCTGGCTACGCAACCATCCCACTATGCCGTCAGGAAGCACTGTGACGACTATCAAAAATAGTGCGCCTTGAAAAAAGAGCCAGATTTCGGCAAATTGTTCACTTAAAAAAGTGCGGGCATAATTTACTAACAAAGTTCCGACAATTGCGCCAATTAAAGTAGCGCGTCCGCCTACAGCTACCCAAATCACCATTTCAATCGAAAAAGCAATATCCATTGCTCTGGGTGATACAGAACCACTCTGAATGGTGTAAAATGCTCCTGCGATGCCTGCGATCGCACCTGAAACTGCAAACACTAGCACCTTAAAATCTGTAGGATCATAGCCAGAAAATCTTACCCTACTTTCATCATCACGAATAGCTATCAACAATCTGCCAAAGCGTCCAGTTGTCAACCAGCGACAAATGCCGTAGGTGGCTGCGAGAAACACTACTGTCAGCGTGTAGAAAACAAATTGTGTTTTCGCATCACTGACCGTTGCCCCAAACAAAGTTGTAAAATCTATCAGTCCATTTGTACCGTTGAAAAATTGTTGTTGACCGTTAAAGAAATTGAAAAATACAATAGTTCCGGCTTGAGTCAAGATAGAAAAATAAACTCCCTTGAGGCGATTCCTAAATACTAAATATCCCAATAATCCCGCCAACAACCCTGGAATTAGTACTACAAAAGCTATTGTCAAAGGAAAAGAATAAAAAGGTTGCCAAAAGGCGGGAAGTTCCGTAACCCCATAAAGCCCCATGAAATCAGGTAACTCACCACTAGGGACTTGGAGTTTCAGGTACATTGCGATCACATATCCACCCAAACCAAAGAAAATACCATGTCCCAAACTTAGTAAACCAGTATACCCCCAAATCAAATCAATACCCAAAGCCACAATCGCCAGCGACAAAAATCGTCCCAACAAATTTAGACGAAACTCCGACAACAACAGTGGCATAATAATAATGAGGAAAAGTGCGATCGCAACCACCACCCCCACCTCAATCAATAACCCTCCTCCCCTCTTCCTCATTCTCTGCGTCCTCTGCGTCTCTGCGGTTTAAACATCAACAGTACGTCCCTTTTGCGGAAAAATCCCCCCAGGCTTCCACTGTAAAAACACAATAATCAGCGCAAACACCATCACCTTGGCCATACTTGTCGTCGCAAAAAAAGTAAACAAATCAGCCAAAGGCTTAACAGGACTTAACAGCAAAGCCAAAGTCCCAGAACCAATTAAAAAATTAGCCGTACCAATACCCAACGCCGCCACAATCGTCCCGGCTAAATTACCCACACCCCCAACCACAACCACCATAAAAGTATCAATAATATAGTTTTGTCCCGTATTTGGCCCTACAGAACCCAGTAAACTAATCGCACATCCAGCCACACCAGCTAAACCAGAACCCAGTGCAAAAGTAATCGCATCAACTTTTTCAGTTGGAATTCCCAAACAAGCACTCATACTCCGGTTTTGCGTCACAGCCCGAATTCTTAAACCCCAGC
The DNA here is from genome assembly GCF_014698065.1 of Nostoc flagelliforme FACHB-838. Lineage (GTDB taxonomy): Bacteria > Cyanobacteriota > Cyanobacteriia > Cyanobacteriales > Nostocaceae > Nostoc > Nostoc flagelliforme_B. Next base: position 8,659 of record NZ_JACJSI010000122.1, on the reverse strand, counting down.
TAGAACGTTGTAAGAATAGATAAATTCCCGCCACACAGATGATTGTTAAAGCAATGATAAATAATCTAGCAAAGGGCAATTGCACACCACCCAAAGACATACCTGCTTGTAACCAAGTCGGTGCTGTTACATCCACATTTTGAGCGCCAAACCAAGGTTGAGTTACTGCTAGCTGATAAGTTTGACTTAATAAATTGCCCGTTGTGATTGTCACCCCCAGCGATAATAAAAATATCACCGCCACAATCCAGTTACGAACTCTTCCTAAATCAGTGCGAGAATTTAAAATCCATAAACCTCCAAAAAACAACAGAGAAAATAACCCTATGCCAATTATCAATACCCAATTGACGCTGCGAACAAACTGTTGAAAAATTAGACTTACTCCCCAAGTTGCTAATAAAGTTTCTAGAGGTCGTCCATAAAGATAACGAATCACGCCTTTCTCTAGGATTAATCCTACAGCAGCAGTGAAAATAAAAGCGATAATCAAAGCCAAAAATATATAGACTTCAAACCACACTCCACCCAATTGCTTACAGGCATTTTGCACAACAAATGTGGTATAAGCACCAAACATCATCAATTCACCATGCGCCATATTGATGACACCCATCAATCCAAATATAATAGCTAGTCCTAACGCGGCAATTAATAATACAGCGCCAATACTAATACCATTAAATACAGCTTCTAAAAATCCTGCTAACACTTTTTTCCTCACTACTTATTCGTAATTACCTGTAAAGTGTGTTACGACACCAGTGAATAAACATAGTGGCAATAAATATTTTTACCGTAACCCACTAAGATAAATGGTGCGTTGCGCTTCGCTATAACGCACCCTACAAAGTTAAAATTGACTAATTCGTAATTTGTAATTAATTACGAATTACGTTAGCGTAGCGGGGCGTAGCCCATTACGAATTATTTACGCTTTCTTGTATTTACCACCCTTAGCCGGGTCATTCCAATCACAAGCAAATCCTTTAGTCTCTTTTACAAATTGATTCCAAGGAACTGGCTCAACGGCTGTCGGAGTAGCATAGACAATATCAAACAATCCGTCTTGTCTAACTTGACCAATCCGCACAATTTTAGATATGTGATGATTTGCATCCATTGTCACTTTACCTTCAGGTGCATCTATAGTTTGACCATAAGCCGCAGCCCGCACTTTTTCTAAATCAGTAGTACCAGCTTTTTCTACTGCTTGCTTCCACAGATAAACGGCGATGTATGCTGCTTCCATTGGGTCATTAGTCACCCGATTTTCACCGTACTCTTTCTTAAAAGCTGCAACAAACTTTTTGTTAGCAGGTGTGTCTACTGTTTGAAAATAGTTCCAAGCTGCATAGTGACCTTGAAGATACTCTACACCAATTGCTTTGACTTCTTCTTCAGCGATACTGACAGACATGGAGGGATATTTTTCTGGTGTTAATCCAGCCCCTTTCAATTGTTTGAAGAAAGCAACATTGCTATCACCATTTAGGGTGTTATAAATCACGCCACCATTTGGCAAATTTTGCTTAATTTTAGTGATAATTGGTGTAACTTCTGTATTCCCAAGAGGTAAATAATCTTCACCAACTGTTTTACCGCCTAAAGCTTCTAATTGAGCTTTAATAATTGTGTTAGCAGTCCGGGGAAAAACATAGTCAGAGCCAACTAAGAAGAATTCTTTGCCCTTATTTTTTAACAGCCAATCAACAGATGGTTCGATTTGCTGATTTGGCGCAGCGCCAGTGTAGAAAATATTTTTAGAACATTCTTGACCTTCATATTGCACAGGGTACCAGAGCATGTGATTTTTGCTCTCGAATACTGGCTTAACATTCTTACGGCTAGCAGAAGTCCAACAACCAAAAACTACACTAACTTTATCTTGATCAATTAGCTTGGTTGCTTTTTCTCTAAAAGTATCCCAATTAGAAGCACCATCTTCGGTAATTGCTTGAATTTGTTTACCTAAGACACCACCCGCAGCGTTAATTTCTTTAATTGCTAATTTTTCAGCATCAACAACGCTTTTTTCACTAATAGACATCGTACCACTCAAAGAGTGCAAAATTCCTACTTTGATGGTGTCACCAGCAGTAGCCGCAGCAGGAGAAGCAGCAGGAGGCGCGGCTGGACTCTCTGTAGCAGTTGGGGAATTATTCGCGCAAGCTTTCAGAAAAAAGCTGCTTCCAAAAGTTAAAGAACCGTAGATTAAAAACTTGCGTCTGTTAAATTGTCTTCTCATCTTTTTATGAATTTTCCTCTTGATCAATCAATCAACTTAATAGAAAGCTGACAATATTAAACTTTAAAGTGTGATGATAGTGCGATACTTTACTAGGAAAAAGTTACTTCTTATACAAAATGTCTGATTTTTGTAATAAAAAAATAACTTTATATTATTAATCTTTGTTAAGCCTAGTATTGTGAAATTATTGTCAGCGATGAAGAGATAGCTGGATAATAATCTCATCTTTCTTGCCAGATGCAAAATTAGCAAAGCGCTTTGCCAAAGGTGGTATAATCACCAAAGGATTGCTAAAACCAGAGAATAGATGAACGCTCTCAAATTTTGGGATAGTACCAATTAAAGGTAGGCGATCGCTACTAAATGCCACCAAGCAATGATGCCAAGTTCCTGGTAAATTCTCCAAAGCTGGTAAAACCTCACCGACACTTTTTCGCAACCATTTTTCACTCGCCTCTGAGTTTACCTTGGCATAAGGATCTGTGAGAACGCGGCTAATTTGACCGATGCGAAGGCTACCATCTTGAAACTGAATCGCACCTGCATCTAAAATTGGCGGTACTGGCTCATTACCTGGTTGATTCCACAATTCATCAACTTGAGTAGATTCAGCTTCTAGTTGAAATCGTTGCAGATTAGCTGGCATAACTAAAGTGCGTAACTGCACATCTACAGGTGGCGTTTCAATGATTTCTGCGTGGGTAAAATACAGCTTGATAGGAATACCAGCAGATTTTAGTAGTTGGCGGCTGAGTCCACCCGCACAAATAGCAACGTTCGCACTGTGGTAAGTTGCAGTAGCCGTTTTTACACCATCTTGCAATACTTGCAATACTTGAGTAATCTGCATTTCACCCCCAGCACGGACGAAGGCTTGGATGTAAGCTTGTGCTGTTTTTTCTGGGTGAATATGACCATGTTTAACAGTTAAAGCACCAGATATTGCCTCTCGATTTAGCTGCGGTTCCAACTCACAAGCTTCTTGTACACTTAATAAACGGGGTGGAATGGCAAAATGATTATATGATTCAGCCGTTGCTTCTGGTTCGCTATGGGCAGAAATAGTAAGTAATAAATCTAATTCCCGAAACTGGATATCAGCGTCTAACTCTTGAGATAGGATATCGTAACGCGCGATTGCTTCCTCGCACAATAGACGAGTTAATGTTGTAGTACCTGACCAATAGGCAAGCCCACCATAACTATAACGAGTTGCACTCTGTGGTGTTTCATATTGCTCTAACAAAAGAACAGAAAAGCCAGTTTTTACTAATTCGTATGCCAGTGCAGCACCCGTAATTCCACCGCCAACCACAATCCAGTCGTAGCTTTTCATATAAAATGTGTTTCTTAATTACGAATTATGAATTTGCCAGGAGCCAAGCTTGCTGAGTCCATGCATTATTAAATAACTCGACCTCTGACACTTTTAATTCAAAGGAATGGGGTGGTGATTCTATCAACAAGGGTGAACCTTTGTCATGAGACTCAACTAACTTAACTATCCAGGGAAGAAAGTCTAAGATTTCTTTTGGTAGTACAGTTAACTCAAAATCCCACACCAAATTAAGACCTCGGCATACTTGTCCTTTTCTTAACACCATTACTCTACCAGCACTTTTGTTAATACCCAGTCGAAGAATGAATGGGCACAATGGGACAAATTCATCGGGTGCTGTATAAGCGTATACATTTATATAGTTTAGTCTCTGCCTATGATCAATCCAAGATGCGATCGGTGAATTATTACTATAAGATGTACCAGTTATGTTCACCGGCATATTCATAGCAGCAACAAAGTTAGAATAGAACTCACGCCTTAGTTCGCTAACAATATGTTTAGCTTCTGGGTTCATGATTGCTACACCTGTTACAAAAACGATACTTACAATCAGCTCCGCTAACGTATGGTTTCACGCCGCGAAGTATGCGGTCAACCAAAGCACGAAAAAAGGCAGACCCCTTGTCTGCCCTCAAGACCTTAGAGTTAAATTCTTGATTTTAAACTTTAGTAACGGCGAGAGTATCCTCCTCCATCACCACCTCGTCTACCACCAGAAGAACCTCCGTCTGTCTTGGGCTTGGCTTTATTAACTTTTAAGCTCCGACCCATCCATTCGGCGTTATCAAGGGCATCAATTGCCGCTTGTTCTTGTGCATCTGATTCCATCTCTACAAAACCAAAACCTCTCATCCGACCTGTTTCGCGGTCAATAGGTAATTGAACATTTTTCACAGTTCCGTATTCTGCAAAGACTTGGCGGAGGTCATCTTCTTTAACCTCATAAGCTAGATTACCAACATAAATTGACATAGAATGTCTCCAGAATCAGAGGGTGTAGAGATTTAGATCCGGAGAGGTCTGTAATACAAGTATATATAAAAACAAACTACATAACCGAATTTGATCTTCCATGCATAATTTTAACATAAATTGAAAAGTTCTGTTCATCAGTAACATTATACTTACTTAATCTGTTGATCTAAAATACTCTGACAGTTAGCAGAACTAGCTTAAAACAAACCTACCAGCGATCGCATTAAATTTGAACTCACCAAAAAGTTTTAATGACTGAACTTATTTCTCTTCAAATAGTATTAGTAATTTTGAAATTTTATTCACTGCAAATTTCCAGAGAATGCAATTAAATAAAACCAGTGCGATCGCTTCTGACGTAAAATTAATCTCCATCCAGCATTTGCTAACACCTTGACGCCCATGTTTTGCGACTACCTCATCCAAATCCTGACTGCCCGTGTGTACGATGTTGCCCAGGAAACACCACTGGAGTTTGCCCCAAATTTGTCTGCGCGGCTGAATAATCAACTCCTGCTAAAACGTGAGGATATGCAGTCAGTATTTTCCTTTAAACTGCGGGGTGCTTATAACAAAATGGTGCAACTGCCACCAGATATATTGGCGCAGGGTGTAATCGCAGCGTCTGCGGGGAACCATGCTCAGGGTGTCGCCCTTGCAGCCAATCGTTTAGGAACCAAAGCGATTATCGTTATGCCAATAACTACACCCCAAGTCAAGGTGGACGCAGTTAGAATGAGGGGCGGAGCAGTTGTGTTACATGGAAACACTTATGATGATGCTTATAGTTATGCCCGTGAATTAGAAGTAGAAAAAGGATTAACCTTTATTCATCCCTTTGATGATCCTCATGTAATAGCTGGACAGGGAACAATCGGGATGGAAATTTTACGGCAATATCAGCAACCCATCCATGCGATTTTTGTTGCAATTGGAGGAGGCGGATTAATTTCTGGGATTGGGGCTTATGTAAAACGGTTGCGTCCCGAAATCAAGATTATTGGCGTTGAACCAATAGATGCTGATGCGATGTCTCAATCGCTCAAAGCTGGGCATCGGGTGCGCTTATCCCAAGTGGGTTTATTTGCTGATGGTGTGGCAGTGCGGGAAGTAGGTGAAGAAACCTTCCGTTTATGTCAACAATATGTAGATGAAATTATTTTGGTGGATACAGACGATACTTGTGCTGCGATTAAAGACGTGTTTGAGGATACGCGATCCATTTTAGAACCAGCCGGTGCATTAGCGATCGCAGCAGCCAAAGCCTACGCAGAGCGAGAACAAATCGAAGGACAAACCTTAATTGCTGTCGCCTGCGGCGCAAACATGAATTTTGATCGCCTCCGCTTTGTGGCAGAACGGGCACAGTTAGGCGAACGCCGCGAAGCAATCTTTGCAGTCACAATTCCAGAGGAGCGGGGAAGTATTCGCCAGTTTTGTGAATGTATTGGCCAGCGTAATCTTACCGAGTTTAATTATCGCATCGCCGATGAACAAACAGCCCATATTTTTGTAGGTGTGCAAATTCAAAATCGTGCCGATGCTGCAAAGATGGTAGAAACCTTTGAAGCTCAAGGATTTGAAACTCTTGATTTAACAGACGACGAACTAACTAAATTACATCTGCGGCACATGGTAGGTGGGCATTCTCCCTTGGCTGACAATGAATTACTCTACCGTTTTGAGTTTCCCGAACGCCCCGGCGCATTGATGAAGTTTGTTACTTCCATGAGTCCCGACTGGAATATTAGTCTTTTTCACTACCGCAATAATGGCGCAGACTATGGACGAATCGTTGTTGGTATCCAGGTTCCCCCCCACGAGATGGAAGAGTGGCAAGCTTTTCTCGATAACCTGGGCTATCGCTATTGGGATGAGAATAAAAATCCAGCATATAAGCTGTTTTTGGGATAGGGGAGTGGGGAAGAAGCAGGAGAGCAGGAGGCAAGGGGATGGAAAAGAACAATTTGGACAGGGGAGAAAGTTTCCCCTTTTCCCCCTGCTCCCTGCCCCTCAGCCTCTTGCCAATGCCCAATTTAACGAGAACTCCCCTCCAATATCAGATTAGAGTCCCAAGTATAGAAGCCAATTTGGTTAGGAACCCTAGAGAATCTGCCTGTCCGATAGCCTCTCGATAATTCATTCAGTATCTTATTTTTGATCTCTCTAAGTTGCTGAGAATCTATTTCTCCATAAATTCCGGCGATGACTTCAGCGACGCTGAAAACTTTACCTGGATTTTGTTCAAAGAGAGAGGTAAGGGCATCAATTAAGAATTGACCCTCAAAGGCTTTGAGCATTGGTACTGTTTTTGTCGGGGGTACGAAAGGTTTCTTCTTTTTGTTTTTGATGCTTTTAGAAACACCACTGCCATTATTTGGGGCTACCAAATTTAAATCCAGAGTATAACAACCTGGCTCATCGGGAATAGTTACCCAGTAATTCCTTTCTCTGCCTTGAGTGAGGGAAGATTGAACCCTACCTTTAACTACTTTGAATAGGTTGGAATCTAGCTCTCCATAAAGCGCTCGCACTATAAAATCAATATGACAAACAGTGCCTATCTGCTCTTGCAATAGCTGTTTTATGGCTTCCATTCGTGAGAGAGTATGCTGATACTGGGGTAACAGGGGAATTTCCCCCACCTTCATCAAACTATCGTTGTTCTCTGTAGGTATCTTTGGATCTGCCGATGTCGTTGGAGATTGGCTCTCTTGTGTATCAACAGTGGCAGAAAAAGAATTATCTATCTCAACTTTATCTGAGTCTTTTCGTACTGATCCGTCTGATTCCACCAAGTTAATTTCGTTGATGTCATCAAGAGGTGATGATAAAAACCGCACCGAGCCTTCTGGGGAAAGATTCGAGGTTTGATCAGCCGCCGTTAGTCTTGATATCTGCTTATTGGAATCAGCAAAAGACCAGTTAGACAACAACGCTTCTACATGATCGAGTTGCGATCGCGCCTGCACAAAGAGGCGTTCATACTCTTCTGTGAGGCGAGCATAATAGTCTCGTAATTCCAACAGTGGTGAGATAAAGGTGCCTGGAGGTGGTTCTAATTGTCCATTTTGAGTCATAAGGCTTTAATCAATTTAAATCGATGTCACTTTTATAAGACATTGCTCTGGGTTTTGCTTTTTGAGATGTTGACTGAGATTTTTTAGGCGGTTGGGGAGGGCGACATCTCTCACAATATAAAGGTCGAGGGCCGAAAGTCTCACGTTTTGTCAGATCGTTACACTCTTTACAGACAAACTGAAAAACACGAGTATGAATCTGTCTTTTGTGCGCCCTGACAGTATATTCCCTAACATCAATGAATTTACTTGCCATAATCAGGATTGTGAATTGCCGTCGTATCAATGTCCTATCAATATAGCTATTCAAGCAAATCAAACTGCATCAGTGTGTGTTTATGTAGAAGTTTTATCCAAATTAATGAATTTGAAGCCTAGCATAAAGTGGAGATGAGCAATTTGAGAGTTAACTATTGACTATCCTCTCAGCATATAATTGGTGATGAGCAAAGACTACTATTATTCTTTAAGCGCAAATGACTTTCATTCCCCTCATCACATAGATGGGCAGGTGAAAGTGCAGGATTATTTAATTCCACTTCTATTGATTGGCAAATCAAGCGATCGCCTGTGTGTCTAATTGCCCATCATAAAATTATCCCAGTCCTAACCCATCTGCCTCATGGTATAGGGGTGATGCTTAAAAAAGCCCATTTTTATTTAAAAAACAACCGCCTCCTAAAAACAGGAGGCGGTACGCGATCGCTAATCAAAGTATGATTCCAGTCAGTTTTGTCGCTCTATTAGTCGCTCTATTATAGCAAGCGCCAAGGCGGTTAGGACAAACAGTATAATTAGTGAGTAAAGTAAAACTAGATACAGATGAAGCGTTCAGCTCAAGGAAAGCTCATGCCAAAACCTTACAGTTACGACTTACGCCAGAAGGTAATTCAGGCAATAGAGTTAGACGGGATGAACAAAACGGAAGCAGCGCAAGTTTTTCAAATCAGTCGAAACACAATCAACCTATGGCTGCAACGAAAAGCCAGCACTGGAGATTATCAAGCATTA